>NZ_JBVHFT010000002.1:0-251266 GCF_055562215.1 Kribbella sp. NPDC020701
CCGGCAAACTGTCACACCCAACTGCAAGAATCAGACCCAACGCGCGACTCCAACGCCCGCCCCGCCGAGCTCACCAGACTGATGAAAGATCCGGGCTAGTAGCACCAGCCTCAGAACATATCTCAGATAGAGCACCCGAAATCTGAGATCTATCAGCGGTTCTCGACAAGGTGATGCCACACATGGTCGCTCCTCTCCGGAGATACATTCGCTTCCAATGTATTTGTGGCGATGAGTGACCACAATGCTCGCCTGAGTGACCAACCTCTCAGAGCTGTACGGCGAGAACGCCGAGCGCGAACGCGAGTCCGGTCAGCCCGAGCATGGTGCTCGCGAGCAGGATCAGCCGGCGTTGCAGCGCCGGGAGCTCGGCCGCGGTGGCGAACACCCGGCTCGGCCAGTGCCGCCAGGAGACGTACCAGAAGATGCCGGTTGCGCAGAGCAACAGGAATCCCTTCAGCGCGTGGATCCACCAGTGCGCGTGGGTGATCGCGAGAAGTCCGAGGCCGGTGCCGGTGATCGCCGCGATCAGGCCGACGACCTTCCAGCGGTTGCCTGAGGCAATCACTGTGGTCAGCGCCTCACGGCCGTCCTGATCGGGGCCGAAGTACCGCTTGAGCTTGGGCTGGACGACGAACAGCGAGTACGCCATCCCGCCGACCCAGGCCGCCGCGAGTCCCGCGTGGATGATCGCCAGCACCGTCGTCGTCACGCGACGGAACTCTAGGTCACAGGCCGGTTAACACGGCCGTCACAAACGAGCAACAGGACCGAAATGACCGATTGACAATGTCAGTGGCGGCCGTTGCAGGGACACCTGAGGGAACGGCCGCGACGAAGGGGCAGACGTGACCTACAAAGCCGAGTACATCTGGATCGACGGTACCGAGCCGAGCGCGCGGCTGCGCTCGAAGACGCGGATCCTCGCCGACGGCGCGGAGCTGCCGGAATGGGGCTTCGACGGTTCGAGCACCAACCAGGCGCCCGGCGACAACTCGGACTGCGTGCTCAAGCCGGTCTTCTCCTGCCCCGACCCGATCCGCGGCGGCGATCACAAGCTGGTGCTGTGTGAGGTCTACCTGGTCGACGGCACGCCGCACCCGAGCAACAACCGGGCCAAGCTCCTCCCGATCGCCGAACAGTTCGCCGAGCAGGAGTCCTGGTTCGGCATCGAGCAGGAATACACCTTCTTCCAGGAGGGCCGCCCGCTCGGCTTCCCGGCCGTCGGCTTCCCCGCCCCGCAGGGCCCGTACTACTGCGGTGTCGGCGCCGACGAGGTCTTCGGCCGCGAGATCGTCGAGAAGCACCTGGACGCCTGTATCGACGCGGGCCTGAAGATCTCCGGCATCAACGCCGAGGTCATGCCCGGCCAGTGGGAGTTCCAGATCGGCCCGGCCGGCTCGGTCGAGGTCGCCGACCACCTGTGGGTGGCGCGCTGGCTGCTCTACCGGATCGCCGAGGAGTACGACGTCGCCGCGACCCTGGACGCCAAGCCTGCCAAGGGCGACTGGAATGGCGCCGGCGCGCACACCAACTTCTCCACCAAGGCGATGCGCGAGGGCTACGACGCGATCATCACCGCGTGCGAGTCCCTCGGTGCCCCCGGCAAGGTCGAGGAACACATCGCCGGCTACGGCGACGGCATCGAGGAACGCCTCACCGGCGCCCACGAGACCGCCCCGCACGACGTCTACAGCTACGGCGTCTCCGACCGCGGCGCCTCGGTCCGCATCCCCTGGCAGGTAGAGGTCGACAAGAAGGGCTACATCGAAGACCGTCGCCCGAACGCCAACATCGACCCGTACAACGTCACGCGCTTGCTGGTAAACACCTGCTGCACCGCCCTGGAGAAGGCCGGCCAGGTCTAGCCGCCCGAAACCACGCGGGCGGCAGACCCACACCGACCCCGTGAGGCTGAAACACCATCACCCCCGGGACCACACTGCGGTCGATGAAGCGCGTTAGCGCGCGGATACGGTTGGGCGGGAGCGGGCGCGACGAAGGAGTGCCTGCTGGAGCGCGCGTGGGATGGAACAACAGAAACCCCCGGCCGGAGCCGGGGGTTTCTGTTGGTAGGTCACTCCTCGTCGGATTTGCCGGATTCCAGGTTGGTTCTGATGAGATCCATGACGGTGGAGTCGGCGAGGGTGGTGACGTCGCCGACCTCGCGGTTCTCGGCGACGTCGCGGAGGAGGCGGCGCATGATCTTGCCGGACCGGGTCTTCGGGAGTTCGGCGACGACCATGATCTGGCGGGGCTTGGCGATCGGGCCGATCTCCTTGGCGACGTGGTTGCGGAGTTCCTGGACGACGTCAGGACCGCCGTCGCCGGCCTCGGAGCGCAGGATGACGAAGGCGGCGATCGCCTGGCCGGTGGTCGGGTCGGTTGCGCCGACGACGGCGGCCTCGGCGACCTTCGGGTGCGACACGAGCGCGGACTCGATCTCGGTGGTGGAGAGCCGGTGGCCGGACACGTTCATCACGTCGTCGACCCGGCCGAGGAGCCACAGGTCGCCGTCCTCGTCCTTCTTCGCACCGTCACCGGCGAAGTACATGCCATCCCAGCGGGACCAGTAGGTGTCGACGAATCGCTGGTCGTCGCCCCACAGCGTGCGCAGCATGGCCGGCCACGGCTTGGTGATGACCAGGTAGCCACCGGAACCGTCCGGCACCGGCTTGCCCGCGTCATCGACGACGTCCACGCTCACACCCGGGATCGCCTTCATCGCGGCGCCCGGCTTGCCCGCGGTCACGCCCGGCAGCGGCGAGATCATGTGCATCCCGGTCTCGGTCTGCCACCAGGTGTCCACGACCGGCGCGTTGTTCCCGCCGATGTGCTCGCGGTACCAGACGTAGGCCTCCGGGTTGATCGGCTCGCCGACCGACCCGATCACCCGCAGCGAGGTCAGGTCGAACTTCGCCGGGATGTCGGCGCCCCACTTCATGAAGGTGCGGATCGCGGTCGGCGCGCAGTACAGGATCGAGACCTTGTACTTCTGGATGATCTCCCACCAGCGGCCCTGGTGCGGAGTGTCCGGGGTGCCTTCGTACAGCACGGAGGTGGTCGCGTTCGCGAGAGCGCCGTACACGATGTAGCTGTGGCCGGTGACCCAGCCGATGTCGGCGGCGGTCCAGTAGACGTCGGTGTCCGGCTTGAGGTCGAACACGCCCCACTGGGTGTACGACGTACCGACCAGGTAACCGCCGGTCGTGTGCAGGATGCCCTTCGGCTTGCCCGTGCTGCCGGACGTGTACATCACGTAGAGCGGGTGCTCGGAGTCGAAGGCCTCGGGCGTGTGCTCGGTCGACTGCTTGCCGACGAAGTCCTCCCACCACAGGTCGCGGCCCTCGACGATGTTCGTGTCCTGGCCGGTGCGCTTCACCACGAGCACGTTGCGGACGCGCGGGCAGTCCACCAGCGCGGCGTCCACCGCGGGCTTGAGCGCCGCAGCCGCGCCCCGGCGGTAGCCGCCGTCGGAGGTGATCACGACACGCGCGTCGCAGTCGAGGATCCGGTCCTTCAGCGCCTCGGAGGAGAAGCCGCCGAAGACGACCGTGTGCGGGGCGCCGATCCGGGCGCAGGCGAGCATCGCCACGACCGTCTCGGGGATCATCGGCATGTAGATGGCGACGATCTCGCCGGCCTGGACGTTCAGCTCGAGCAGCGCGTTCGCGGCCTGGCTGACCTGATCCTTGAGCTGGGCGTAGGTGATCTCGCGGGTGTCACCGGGCTCGCCCTCGAAGTAGTAGGCGACCTTGTCGCCCAGACCGTTCTCGACGTGCCGGTCGACGCAGTTGTACGCCGCGTTCAGCTTGCCGTCGGCGTACCACTTGGCGAACGGCGGGTTGCTCCAGTCCAGCGTCTCGGTCGGTTCGGTGGCCCAGGTCAGCCGCTTGGCCTGCTCGGCCCAGAACCCCTCGAAGTCGGCGGCGGCGCGCTCGTAGGCATCGGCCTTGAGGTTCGCGTTCGCGGCCAGCTCGGCCGGTGGCTCGAACCTGCGCTCCTCGTGCATCAGGTTCGACAACGCCTCCGACTGGGCGGTCTCGGACTGGGGTGACTCTGCATTCGTCACGTCGACGACTCCTCCTCGCTGGCTTTCGGCGCGCTGGAGCGCCGGTTACCTTTCTACCAACGCAGACCCCGGCACGGGAACCGGCGTATCGCCGAGCAGCCCTCGATCTGCGCCGAACAGGACCAATTCCGGGTTGGACGGGCCGGTGGGAACCTTTCCCATGGCCCGCGCATCGGAGTGGTCGTGAATCCGACGCAGCCTAACCCCCAGCTCTCCGAGCCGACTGCTTCCGAGGGAGAGTCGCGGAAGATCTCCCGCGCCGCCCGGCGCCGGGTGCACGCCCGCGAGTACCGCGTACGGCGGACTCAGAAGGCGGCCCGGTCCCAGCTCCCGACCTGGTAGGTCACTCGGCCTGGTGGTGGTTCAGGAGGCGGCCGAGGAGCGTCACCAGGCGGGTGCGGTCGGTGGGTGAGAGCGGGGCGAAGATCTCGTCCTGAGCCCTGGTGACCAGGGTGGTCAGGCGCCTGTAGTGCCGGCGGCCCGCCGTGGTGATCCGGATGATGTTGCGGCGTCCGTCGTCCGGGTCCGGCGTCCGCTCGACGTACGCGTCGGCGGCCAGTTCGTTGAGGGCGGCAACCACATCGCTGCGGTCGATGGAGCTGCGCCGGCCGAGCGCCGCCTGGCTGGCCGGGCCGAACTCGACCAGCGTCGCCAGCAACCGGAAATGGTAGGCCCGCGCGCCGCCCGCGGCGAACGTCTCGCTGATGACCCGGTGCGCCTGTGTTGCGCTCTGCGTCAGCAACCAACTCGGCAACTGCGTCAAGACACTCGGCGTCTGGTCGTCCACAGTCCGTAGTCTATCCGTTGGCAAGTCCTACGATTCCCGCGCGTCGAGCAGCTCGTCCCAGTGCTCCGCGGTCCACTCGCAGACCACCCGCATCGGCTCGAGCAGGCTCCGGCCGAGGTCGGTGAGCTCGTACGTCACGCGTCGTACCGGCTCGGTGTGCTCGGTACGGCGTACGAAACCGTCCCGCTCCAGGGCGCGCAGCGACTGCGTGAGTACCTTCGGACTGACCCGCGCCAACGGCACCCGCAGCTCGGAGAACCGCCGCGGCCCATCCTCGAGGCAGCGGATCACCAGCCCGGCCCACTTGTCCCCGCCGATCCGGAACGGCAGCAGAGTCGACGGGCAGATCTCCTCGAACATATCCGTCCGCAAGGCCTCCATGGCTTTCACGGTATCCAATCGGTAACCAGCCTGCCTTCTACTGTCGCCGCATCAGCGATTCGAGGAGGTTGCAGTGAGCAAGATTCTGGTCATCGGTGCCCGCGGGCGCGCCGGCCGGGCGGCGGTGGAGGAGGCGCGGCGGCGCGGCCATGAGGTGACGTCTGCCGCGCGTACGCCGGAAGCCGACATGGTGACGGGTGACGTGACGGATGCGGAGCGGATCGCCGACTTGGCCTTGGACCACGACGCTGTGATCGCGGCTGTGTACGACGGTGGCACCGAGCCGGGCCTGTTCTTTCCGGCGGCGTCTCGGGCTCTCGTCGACGGGCTGGAGAAGGCTGGTGTCAGGCGCCTGATTTGGGTGGGTCTGGCCTCGATTCTCCCCACCGCGGACGGGACGCTGCTGATGGACGGGCCTGGGTATCCGCAGGAGTACCGGTCCTTCTACCTCGCTCATCAGGCGGCAGTGGACACCTTTGCGGCGTCGACGCTCGATTGGGTGTCCGTGGCACCGGCCGGCGACTTCAACCATGCCGACCCGACGCGGTCCGGCGGCTACCGCGTCGTACCGGGGGATGCCGGCGGGCTGATCTCGTACGCCGACCTCGCGATCGCGCTCGTGGATGAGGTGGACCACCCCGCCCATCACCGCACGGCGATCGGCGTAGTGGTCTAGCCGGGTGCTCGCCGGTGGCGTCGGCAGGGCGGTAGGTTCGGCGCCATGGCTGGGGCCGAGGGGTACTTGCAGCAGGCGTTGGAGGTTGCGCAGCGGGCGGCGGAGACGCAACTCGGGGCGATCCGGGTGGCGGCCGCGCTGGTGGTGGACGCGCTGGCCGCCGGGAAGCAGTTCTGGGTGTTCGGCACGGGACACAGTCATACGCTCGCCGAGGAGTTGTACGGGCGCGCCGGCGGGCTGGCCGACGTACGCGCGGTGCTCGAACCCGGGCTGATGCTGCACGAGGGGTTGCAGAAGAGTTCGCTGCTCGAGCGGCTGCCCGGGCTGGCCGACGTACTGCTGGAGACCAACGGGATCGCCGCGGGCGACGTCGTACTGATCGCGTCGAACTCGGGGCGGAACGCAGTACCCGTCGAGTTCGCCCTCGGCGCCCGCAAGCGGGGTGCCCAGGTGATCGCGCTGACCTCGATGGCGCACAGTACGTCGACAACCTCCCGAGCACCCGGTGGTCAGCGCTTGTTCGAAACCGCCGACGTGGTGATCGACAACTGCGGCGTCCCCGGCGACGCCCTCATCGAAGTCCCCGGCAGCCCCGAACGCACCGGAGCCACCTCAACCATGGCCGGCGCCCTACTCCTCCAAGCCCTCACCGTGGAGATCGTCACCCGTTTGGTCGACCGCGGCGAACCCCCAAACGTCCTCCGCAGCCTGAACGTCTAGCTCATCTCGCGCATGACAGCTCCCCGAGCTATGAATTCACGATGGACTGGGGAGGATTTCTCCCCCGATTCGGGGGTAAAAACCACCCCGGTCCCACGGGTAGCTGGTGGCCGGCGTGACGGCGGTCGTCTCGCGGGTATGCGCCGGCCCGGGGTGGGTGGGAGCGCGCGCGTAGCGGGTGCGACGAAGGAGTGCTTGCGTAGCACGCGTGGGATAGAACCCAGTACTTTACGTGGCTCGGTAGGCGACGGTTATGTCGTAGCGGTCGGAGCGGTAGATGGAGCGGCCGAATTCGATGACCTCGCCGGAGGCGGTGCGGGGGGCCGAGGTGATGATCAGGCAGGGGGTGGTGGAGTCGATCTCCAGCAGCTCGGCGTCGCCGGGCTCGGGTGGGGCGGCGACGATCGAGGCGGAGACCATTCCCAGGGTGACGCCCCAGCGCGAGGACAGCTCGGTGTACAGCGAGTTCTCGGTGAAGTCGACCTCGTCGAGGCCGGGGTAGCGGTTCAGGGACAGCGAGGTGCGCTCGATCGCCATCGGCTCGCCGTCGGCGGTGCGCAGCCGGACCAGGTGGAACACCGGGGTGCCGACCGGCTCCTCCAGCTCGCGGGCCAGGTCCTCGTCGGCCGCGCCGACGCGGCGCTCGAGCACCTTCGCGCCGGGCTTGATGCCGCGCTGGATCATGTCCTGGCTGAACGACGACGCGAGCATCCGCGACGGCCGGGGCTCGGCGACGAACGTGCCGCCGCCGGGGCGACGAGCGGCCAGACCCTCGGCCACCACCCGGTCCACTTCCTGCCGCACGGTCATCCGGGCCACGCCGAAGCGCTCGGCCAGGACCCGCTCCGACGGCAGCACGGTGCCGACCGTCAGCGAGCGGGTGAGGTTCTCCAGAATCTCGCGGATCTGGTCACCCTTCGGCCGATCGGTCCGCAGCTCTGTGGGGAGCTCGGCGAGATCGCCTGGGTTGTTCCGTGGGCGGGCCATGAAGTCAGTATCCCTGGGAATGTGCCCGGCAAACCGGTTGCCGGGGGACGCGAGCCGCGGTCGTACTCCTGATCTTCTCCGTGCTGTGTGGCCGCCGGAACACCACTGTTCCGAAGTACCTTGTCAGCCTGACTGTAACGGCTGCCGTCACCTCACGGCCAGTAAGCTCCCACAATCTCGGCCGGGGGTAGTTTTACCGCTATGACTCGCGGACAGTTCGTGCAGGAGAGCTCACCGACGGGCGAATGGAAGCGGCAGGGCAACCGATTCACCGGCCGGATCACCCGCGACTCGCGGTCAGGTCCCGGCGAGGGCCCGGACGATCGGGGCCATTGGCCGGTCGAGCCAGGCCGGTACCGGTTGGTGGTCAGCCTGGCCTGCCCGTGGGCGCACCGCTCGGTCATCGTGCGCCGGCTGCTCGGGCTGGAGGACGCGATCGGTCTGGCGATCGTCGACCCGATCCGCGACGAGCGCGGCTGGCGATTCAGCTTGGACCCGGACGGTCGCGACCCGGTGCTCGGGATCGAGTTCCTGTCCGAGGCATACCGCCGTACGGACGCGTCGTACGAGGGACGCGTCACGGTGCCCGCGATCGTCGACACGCTGACCGGGCTGGTGGTCACGAACGACTACCCGCAGATCACCCTCGACCTGTCGACCGAGTGGGCCGAGTTCCACCGCCCCGACGCGCCGCAGCTGATCCCGGCCGACCGGGCCGAGATGGACACGTTGATCGAGGACATCTACCGGGACGTGAACAACGGCGTCTACCGCTGCGGCTTCGCGACCACCCAGGAGGCCTACGAGGAGTCGTACGACGCTCTGTTCGAGCGCCTCGACGTCCTCGAGGAACGGCTGGCCGACCGCGCGTACCTGCTGGGTGACACGCTGCGCGAGGTCGACATCCGGCTCTTCACCACCCTGGTCCGCTTCGACGCCGTCTACCACAATCACTTCAAGTGCAACCGGCAGAAGCTGACCGAGTTCCCGCATCTGTGGGCCTATGCCCGCCGCCTCTATCAGCTCCCGTGCTTCGGCGAGACCGTCGACTTCGACCAGATCAAGCGGCACTACTACGTCACCCACGACACCATCAATCCCACCGGCATCGTCCCCAAGGGCCCGGACCCCCGCGTCTGGACTACCTGATCATGAGTCAGCACCCTCGGATCAGGCAGAAGAAGCGTGCGTTTCCCCGGATCCTCGGCCGCGAGCGCGCCTTCCTCGCCGACACGCTGCGGGCCGAGACGACGGGTGGGCTGCTGTTGCTCGCTGCGGCTGCGGTCGCGCTGGCCTGGGCCAACTCTCCGTGGCAGGACGCTTACGAGCATCTGCGTGCCACCCAGCTCGGGCCGCTCACACTCGAGGGCTGGGCTTCGGACGGCGCACTGACGTTGTTCTTCTACCTGGCCGGCGTCGAGCTGAAGCGTGAGCTCGTGGTCGGCACGCTGTCGAAGCTGACCGAGGCGGTCGTGCCAGTGGTCGCGGCGATCGCCGGAATGGTGCTCCCGGCAATCATCTATCTGGTGGTGAACCTGACCGCCCGTCACGGACGGCCGCACGGGTGGGCGGTGCCGACAGCGACGGACATCGCGTTCGCGCTCGCCGTACTGGCGATCGTCGGGTCGTCGCTGCCGAGCGCGCTGCGGGCGTTCCTGCTCACGCTGGCCGTGGTCGACGACTTCGGCGCCATCCTGGTGATCGCGGTGTTCTTCTCGCATGGCTTCCACCTGCTCCCGCTGCTCGCCGCGGTCGCGCTGATCGCGGTCTGGTACCTCCTGCAGCATCGCCGCGTGCGTACGCCGTTCCTGTACATCCCGGTCGCCATCGGTGCGTGGTGGTTCATGTACGAGTCGGGGATCCACCCGACGATCGCCGGGGTCGCGCTCGGCCTGGTGACCCGGGTGGTCGCCGATCCCGGTGAGGAGCACGCGCCGGCCGAGCGGATCGAGCACCGGCTCCGGCCGTGGTCCGCGGGTGTCGCCGTACCGCTGTTCGCCTTGTTCGCGGCGGGCGTGACGCTGGGCGGGAACGCCGTACGGGCGATGCTGACCGACCCGGTCGCGATCGGCGTGGTCGCGGGGCTGTTGTTCGGCAAGACGATCGGGGTGTTCGGCGGGTCGTGGCTGACCGCGCGCTTCACCCGGGCGGAGCTGAACTCCGACCTCGCCTGGCGTGATGTCGGCGCGGTGTCGGTGCTGGCCGGCATCGGGTTCACGGTCGCGCTGCTGATCGCACAACTGGCGTTCGAAGGCGACGTCGCGCAGGTGGAACGCGCCAAGGCCGCCGTCCTGATCGCTTCGGTGCTCGCCGCGCTGATCGCCACACTGCTGCTGGCTCGCCGGAACCGCGCGTACGCCGATTAGCCAGATGCAGGGGGTTGGGGAGCCGCGGCGGTAGTGTCGGGGGACGGACGTGTGGAAGGAGTGCCATGTCGATGGGGCAGAACGGGGACGAGCCCACGGTCGGCCAGCTCGTCGCGAATGCCAGCAAGGACCTGTCCAATCTGGTCCGCGGTGAGGTAGAGCTCGCCAAGACCGAGCTGAAGAAAACGGCCATCGCCGCCGGGACCGGAGCCGGGATGTTCGCCGGGGCGGCCTTCCTGGTCCTGCTGGTGATCATCCTGCTGTCGATCGCCGCGGCGTTCGGGCTCACCGCGGCCGGGCTGCACCCGGCCATCGCGTTCCTGATCGTGTCCGGGGTCTACCTGCTGATCGCGGCGGTGCTGGTGTTCATCGGGAGGCGGGCGCTGCGCGGCGCGAAGGGCCCGGAGCGCACGATCGAGACCTCGAAGGAGTCCGTCGAGGCGCTCAAGGCGATCGGCAAGGGCGACCAGGAGGACGCCATCGAGGCCGGGCCCGCCTCGGGCGTACGGCGCTGAGCCCGGCGGGCGTCGTCGACCTGCTGGTCGACGGGCCCTGGTCACACTCGTTGGTGGCGGCCAACGGGGCACGCTTCCACGTCGCCGAGTGCGGCGCCGCGGACGATCCGCTCGTCCTCTTCCTGCACGGCTTCCCCGAGTTCTGGTGGGCCTGGCGGCACCAGCTGCCGGTGGTCGCCGCGGCCGGCTACCGCGCCGTTGCCATGGATCTGCGCGGGTACGGCGCCAGCGACAAGACGCCCCGCGGTTACGACCCCTACACGGCGGCCGCTGACGTCTCTGGAGTGGTCCGATCGCTGGGCGCCGCGGATGCCGTCGTGGTCGGGCACGGCTGGGGCGGATTCATCGGCTGGTCGGCCGCCGTACTCGCACCCCGGCAGGTCCGCGGGCTGGCGGCTGTCTCGGCACCACATCCGTTGCTGCTGGCCCGCTCCGGTCAGACCAAGGCGCTGACCCGCACCGCGTGGTTCCAGCTGCCGATCCTCCCGGAGCGCCGGCTCCTGGCCAACGACGGCGCCCACATCGAAGGCCTCCTGCGTGCCTGGTCCGCCCCGGGCGGTATGTTCCCGGACGCCGAGGCGTCCCGCCGCTATCGCTCGGCGCTGCAGGTCTGGCCGGCTCCACACTGCGCACTCGAGTACCACCGGTGGTTCGCCCGGTCACGGCTCCGCCCCGACGGCCGCAAGTACTCAGCCACGATGCGTACGCCGATCGCCGTACCCGTACTGCAGATCCACGGGGCTCAGGACTCGGCCGTCTCCCCCACCGCGACCACCCCGCCGGATCTGGTCACGGCTCCCCTCCGCCACGAACTCATCACCCCGGCCGGCCATTTCCCCCACGAGGAGGCGCCAGTCCTGTTCAACAACCTGGTGGTGGACTGGCTGCGGTCAGTCGGACCGTAGAACACGCGGCGGCGGGTTTTGGTTGCTGGAGGCACTCATCGACCAGGACCACCACCTAGGTGCAGGACTGGGTGGAGACTTCCTGGGTTGCGGTGGAGCCGTCCTTGGCGTCGTCGGAGACCTGTTCGGCGGTGAGGACGTAGCCGGTGCGGTTGTCCTCGACCGAGGCGGCGAAGACCACGCCGTACACAGTGCCCTTGGACGACAGCAGCGGGCCGCCGGAGTTGCCGGGGCGGACCGAGGCCCAGATCGAGAAGGCCTCGCGCGTGACCGTACGGTCGCCGTAGATGTCCGGACCGCGGAGCCGTTCCTCGGACCGGATCCGGGCCGGCTCGGAGTCGAACGGGCCGTTCTCCGGGTAGCCGAGGACGACGCTCGGGTCGTCGGCCTTACCGGTGAAGTCGAAGTCCAGCGGCTTCTCGGTCAGCTTGGGCACGTACAGCACGGCGATGTCGACCTCGGGATCGAACAGGACGACGGTCGCGTCGTACTTCTTCCCGTTGACCTCGACCTGCGGCGAGCTCACGCCCGCGACCACGTGCGCGTTCGTCATCACCCGCTGCGGTGCGTAGACGAACCCACTGCCCTCGAGACCGCGCGAGCAGCTGGCCACCCCGGTGACCTTCGCGATCCGCGTGTACGCCGTCCGGACCAGCGGCTGCCGGGCGATCGCGCTGTCCGGCGGCTGCGTCTCGCGGATCCGCTCCGGCACGAACGGGTCGAGGAAGCGCGGGAACAGGTCGGTGTTGACCACATCGTTGAACGACTGCAGCGCCCGGTCGGCGCTGCTCGGCAGCACCTCGTCGACCTTCGCCAGCACCTGGGAGCCGCGCACCGCCGAGGTCACGCTCGGGATCCGCGCACCGCTCACCGCGACGCCGAGCACCCAGGACACGATGAGCACCGAGACCGCCGCCAGCGCGGCGCCACCGAGGGCGTCGAGGAATTTCACCGGCCGCCAAGACAGCTTGTTCCTGACTCTGGACCCGACGACGGCGCCCAACGTCCGGCCGATCGAGGCCAGCAGGACCACGAGCACCAGGGCGGCGAACGACACCGACACGCTCGGCGAGAAGTTGTCCAGCACCCGCGGCACGCCCCAGACCCCGATGGCGGCACCGCCGAGCAGGCCGATGGTGGCACAGGCGCCCAGGACGAACCCCTCGATGTACCCCGAGATGGCCACCAGCAAGGTGACGATCACGAGCGCCCAGTCGAGCTTGCTCACTCCACACCTTCCGACTCGTCCCGTTCCCGGTGGCCCAGGTCGTGCTCGATGGCGGTCAGCCGCCGCACGTCCTCCGGCCGCCGTCCCTCGTTCCGCCAGGCCGCCTCGACCAGTCGGTCGGGCAACGGTACGACGATCGAGGGGTCCCAGTCGCGCGCCCATCCGCCGAGCACAAGCATTTTGTCCAGCAAGCCGGCGGTGAAGCCCCAGATGTAGAGATCGCCGATGGTGAACGCCGGCCCGCTGAATCCGGACGGGTGCAGGCAGCTGATCCGGTTCGCCGGGGCGGCCAGGGCGCGTACGGACACGGTGTGCACCGAGGCGACCTCCGCCGGGTCGACCACCGCGACCGGCGACGGCTCCCGCCACCACGCCAGCACCGGCGACACGCCGAAGTTGCTGACCGGCACCCACAGCGCCGGCCAGACCGCGAACGGTACGACGCCCGCCGGATCGAGCCCGGTCTCCTCCTCGGCCTCACGCAACGCGGTCCGAACCAGACCCTCGTCGCCAGTGCCGTCCTCCGGATCAACTCCTCCGCCCGGGAACGCCATCTGCCCGGCGTGCTTGCGCAACGTCCAGGCCCGCTCGGTCAGCAGCACCTCCGGCCCGTCGTTGCCATCGGCAAGCAAGATCAGTACGGCGGACTGCCGCACGGACGGGTCGTCGGGCGGCAGGAACCGCGACAGCTGGTTCGGATCAACCTCCTCGGACGCCTTCGCCAGCTGCTTCAGCCACTCCGGGATCTCCACACCGTCGAACGTCACAGCGTTACCCCCAGCTTGTCCTTCACCAGCTGGTCGAGTTGCGCTTGCGAGGTCAGCACACCGCGGTGCACGAAGACGGCGCCGTCGGCGTCCACGAACGCCGTCAACGGCGGCCCGCCCACCTTCAACGGCCCCTGGATCGCCTTGTCCTGATCGACCAGGTGCGGGTAGGCGAGACCTTCGTCGGTCGCGAACCGCACCGCGAGCTCCGGCCTCGGGTCGGCGTAGTCGATCCCCAGCATCCGCACCTTGCCCGACTTCGCCAGCTTCGCCAGGTACGGCGCTTCGTCGCGGCAAGGGCCGCACCACTGGGCCCACACGTTGACGACGAGCGGACCGCGCAGATCCGCGAGCCGGATGTCCGGTCCGTTGCCCAGACAGGGCAGGCTGACGTCGGGCAGGCCGTTGGTGACCGGTGGTCTCGACGGGGTCGACGGGCAGGCGGCCAGCTTGTCCGCTCCGGCAACCGTTGTCCCGGTGGTCGCCGTGCTCTGGCCGGGCTGTTCGGATCCACACGACGCCAGGACCAGTCCGGCGACGAGCCAGCTGATCGTGCACAGCGCCGTACGGAACTTCACGCCGGGACCTTCACCAGCTTCGCGGCGGCCTCGGGGTCGGTCGGGCCGGTGCCGTACGACGCGCACCACTGGGCCACCGGACACGCGCCACAGGCCGGCTTCTTGGCGTGACAGCGACGGCGGCCGTGGAAGATCAGCCGGTGCGACAGCATCGTCCAGTCCTTCTTCGGGAACAGCGCACCGATGAGGTGCTCGACCTTGACCGGGTCCTCCTCGGTGGTCCAGCCGAACCGCCGGACCAGCCGGCCGAAGTGTGTGTCGACCGTGATGCCCGGGATGCCGAAGGCGTTGCCGAGGACGACGTTCGCGGTCTTGCGGCCGGTGCCGGGGAGCTTGACCAGCTCCTCCAGCTTGTTCGGCACGACCCCGTCGTACTCGTCGACGAGGGCCTGGCCGAGCTTGATCACGCTGTTGGTCTTGGCCCGGAAGAAGCCGGTCGGCTTCAGGATCGCCTCCATCTCCTCCCTGTCGGCCTCGGCGTACGCACTCGCGGTCGGATACTTCGCGAACAGGGTCGGGGTCACCCTGTTCACCGTCACGTCGGTGGTCTGGGCCGACAGGATGGTGGCCACCAGCAACTCGAGCGGGCTGGTGAAGTCCAGCTCGCAGTGAGCGTCCGGATACGTCTCGGTGAGCACCTTGTGCATCTTCCGGGCCCGCCGGACCAGCTGGGTCGGCGTCTCGTCGACGAAGACCGGGGCCTTGCGGGGCAGCTTCAGGGGCACCACTGAGACGGGCCCGGGAAGAGGGTCCGCGACACGCTGGGATGGCATGGAGGCCAGCCTACGTGGCGGCGCCGACACCGGAGGGGCTACGGTTTTGGGGCAACCGGGTGTGAACGACCCGGTGCCGGACGGGTACGATCCCCCGCCCGCAGTCGTGGTCGAAGGTCCTAGGAGGCCCAAAGTGGATGCCGCAGTGCTCCGACAGGCACCGCTGTTCAGTCAGCTCGACGACGAGGCGGCCGACGCACTGGCCTCCTCGATGACCGAGAGCCGGCTGCGCCGCGGCCAGGTGCTGTTCCACGAGGGCGATTCCGGTGATCGGCTGTTCGTCGTGGTGGAGGGAAAGGTCAAGCTCGGCCGTACCTCCGCCGACGGCCGGGAGAACCTGATCGCCGTCCTCGGCCCGGGACAGATGTTCGGCGAGCTGTCCCTGTTCGACCCGGGACCGCGGTCCGCGACCGTCACCGCCGTCACCGACGCCACGCTGATGTCGCTGACCCACGACGAGCTGCTCCGCTGGCTGGCCGGCCGCCCCGAGGTGGCTCGCGGCCTGCTCCTCCAGCTCGCCTCCCGGCTGCGCAAGGTCTCCGACGTCGTCGCCGACCTGGTGTTCTCCGACGTACCGGGCCGGGTCGCCAAGGCCCTCCTCGACCTGGCCAGCCGCTTCGGCCGCACCGCCGACGACGGCGTCCACGTCCACCACGACCTCACCCAGGAGGAACTCGCCCAACTCGTCGGCGCCTCCCGCGAAACGGTCAACAAGGCCCTCGCCGACTTCGCCTCCCGAGGCTGGGTCCGCCTCGAACCCCGCTCGGTAGTCCTCCTGGACGTAGACCGCCTCCAACGCCGAGCCCGCTAACCCACCCCACCCCGCCCCCGCCCGGCCGCCGGTCGGGGTCGTCCGGCCGCTCCGACCTGCTCGACCACCCGGTCCAGCCACCGCACGGTCCGCCGCTCGCCCAGCCGCACGGTCCGCCGCTCGCCCAGCCGCACGGTCCGCCGCTCGCCCAGCCGCACGGTCCGCCGGTCGCCCAGCCGCCGCACGGTCCGCCGGGCGAACCCTCCAACTCAGTGGGCATCCCCTCAGTTGGAGGGTTGCCCCCCTCAGATTCTCAGTGGGCAACCCTCCAGCTCAGAGGGCAAGCTCAGGCGCGGGCAAGCTCAGGCGCGGGCAAGCTCAGGCGCGGGCGAAGGCTTGGCGGATGCGGGCGACGACCCGGCCGGGGTGATCGAGGTCGGTCCAGATGACGCGTACGACCTGCAGGCCGAGCGCGCGCAGGCGGTCTTCCCGGACCTTCTCCCGGATCAGGCTCTCGCGCGTGTCACCGGCGTACTTGACCAGCCCGTCGAACTCGACAATGGTCCGCTGGTCGGGGAAGTAGAAATCGACGCGGGCAACGAAGCCGGCGTCATCGGTGAACACCACCTGGAGCACCGGCACCGGAAGCCCGTGGGTCTGCATGAGCACTCGTAACCGCGACTCCCCGACAGATTCGGACAACGGATCACTGAAGCCCAGGGCGGCTCTCGCCCGTGCGCTCCCCGGCCAGAACTCGGTCGCTGCCAATAGGCGCTGCAGGTCATCCGGGCTGATCGGATGATCACGCCGTACGGCGTCTGCGCTGATCACGGCCGCCTCGAAGGACGACGTACAGGCCATTTCGAACAGGGCGCGCGGCACCGTGGTCACGGTCAGACCACCGAGCGCGGTCAGGTCGGCCGAGGTCAGCTTGCCGCGATGGTGGCGTACGCCGGCGATCCGGCCACCGCGATGCTTGTCCAGACGGCTGACTTGGACCTCGGCCAGATCCGGTCCCCACAGCGGTACGCCGTGCAGCGCGAGCGCCGACTGGTGGCTCACGGCAACGGTGCCCGGGCGCATCGAGTTCATCACCGCGTGGACGAGTCGCCGGTGCTTCACGCCCTGCTGATCCCAGGGACTGAGGTGGCTCAGATCCACCGCCTCGGCGTACTGCCCGTAGCGGATCCGCTCCCAGCGGCCGTCCTGGATCCGGTCGTGGACCTGGCCTGGCGTGTACCCGCAGTCCGCGGCCTGCGCACGGCTGTACACCCCGCCCTGCCCCTCCGCGAGCAGCTTCAACTTCCGATTCACCAGCCAAGCATCAGCCGTCACCCGCGTCCCCCGCAGCCGCCTTCCACCAACCTGTGGATAACCGCGCGAACCCTCCAACTCGGTGGGCAGCCCCTCAGTTGGAGGGTTGCCCACTCAGATTCTCAGTGGGCAACCCTCCAGCTCAGTGGGCAACCCTCCAGCTCAGTGGGCAACCCCCGGCCACTAAGCGTTCAGGTAGTCGAGTTGGGCTTGGACTGAGCGTTTGGCGGCGGGCCAGAGGGTGGGGGGTACGTCGGCGTAGACGTGTTCGACGATGGAGTCGGGGGTGGTGTGGCCGGCGGCCAGGGCTGCGCGGACCTGGTCCAGGCGTTCGTGGCGGTGGTTGAGGTAGTAGGCGAGGACGTCGGAGGGGTCCACGATGACGGGGCCGTGGCCGGGGAGGAGGCGGTCGACGCCGGCTGGGGAGTTCGCGAAGGCGAGCAGGCGGTCGAGGGAGTCCAGGTAGGGGCCTAGGGCACCGTCTGGGTGGGCTACGACGGAGGTTCCGCGGCCTAGGACGGTGTCGCCGGTGAGCAGCGAGCCGTCCTGGGGTAGCCAGAAGCAGACCGAGTCCAGGGTGTGGCCGGGGGTGGGGAGGACCTCGATGCGGAGGCCGCCGGCGGTGATCACGTCGCCCTCGGACAGGCCGTGGGCGTGGTCGGTCGGGATGCGGTACGCCGGATCCACCGCTCGCACCCCACAACCCGCCTGGTTGGCGAACCACGCGGCGCCCTCGGAGTGGTCCGGGTGCTTGTGGGTCAGCAGTACGACGGCAACCTTGCCCGCGACCGCCAGGACCTCGCGGAGGTGATCTTCGAGCATCGGCCCGGGATCGACGACCACCGACACGTCCGCGTCCGGGGCGCGGAGGATCCAGGTGTTGGTGCCCTCCAGCGTCATCGGACCGGGGTTGGCGGCCAGCACTCGGCTCGCGTAGTCGGTGATCCGTTCGGTCATCGGTTCTCCTGCGCAGTCATATCGTCTCCAGGTACGCCTGATCGCCGTCCACGCGTACGGTCGGCAGGATTGTCCGGATCTCGCGGTCGCCGGCCGCGGCCAGGACCGCCGCGACGTCGTCGTACGGCGTGAGTTCGCGGCAGCACAGGTACGTCGGGGGGAGCATCAGCAGCTCACCGCCCTCGACCGCGGCCACCGCATCGGCGGGGCGCATCCAGGCGACCTGGTCGGACTCACTCGTCACGTCCCGGGTGACCTGGCCGGTCGGGAGCGCGGCGACGAAGAAGCTCGTGTCGTACCGCTTCGGCTCGAATTCCGGCGTGATCCAGTGCGCCCACGGGCCGAGCAGGTCCGCGCGCAAGACCAGCCCACGCCCGTGCAGGAAGTCGGCGAACCGCAGCCGGCCGGCCTCGAGTTCGATCCGGTCGGCCTCCCAGTCGTCGCCGGTCGTGTCGCTGACGACGGAGGACGTGGATGGACCGGCCAGCAGTACGCCGCACTCCTCGAAGGTCTCGCGGACCGCGGCGGCCACATAAGCCGCAGCCAGCTCCGCGGAGCACCCGAGCCGGTCGGCGAAGGCCGACGGCGGCGGGCCCGACCACGAGTCGGCGATCGCCGCATCGGCCGGGTCGACCCGGCCGCCGGGGAACACCGTCATCCCGGCGGCGAACGCCATCGTCCGCTGCCGCCGGAGCAGATACACCTCCGGCCCACCAGCCACCTCCGGCCCGTCCGCCGCGGGCGCGGCGGAGGTGGACGCAGCGGACGCGGCGGGCCTGGACGCGGTGCACGCGGGGGCGTCACGTAGCAGGATGACTGTCGACGCCGGTCGGGGGGCGACCGGCGTACGACTCTCGCGGGCGAACTCCAGCGCGGCCGACGCCATCCGGCCGGTCATCAGCTGAGACTTCAGGTCCCGCACGACAGCGTCAGCCGACCTCGACGATCAGCTCGACCTCGACCGGTGCGTCCAGCGGCAGGACCGGTACGCCGACCGCGCTGCGGGCGTGCTGCCCGGCCTCGCCGAACACCTGGCCGAACAGCTCGGAGGCGCCGTTGGCCACCTGCGGCTGACCGGTGAAGTCGGGCGTGGACGCGATGAACGCGACCGCCTTGACGATGCGCTTCACGTTCGCCAGGTCGCCGATCTCGGACTTGACCGCGGCCAGCGCGTTCAGCGCGCACTGCTGGGCGCACTCGCTCGCGACCTCGGCGCTGACCGCGTCCCCGACCTTGCCGGTGGCGATCAGGGTGCCGTCACGCAGCGGGAGCTGGCCGGACGTATAGACGAGGTTCCCGGTCCGCACGACCGGGATGTAGGCGGCGACCGGCTTGGCCACGTCGGGCAGCTTCAGGCCGAGCTCGGCCAGCTTCTCCTCGGGGTGGCTCATTTGGCCTCGATCTCCCGCTTGAAGTAGGCGACCAGGTTCTCGGGGTTCAGGCCCGGGACGACCTGAACCAGCTCCCAGCCGTCCTGGCCGAAGTTGTCCAGGATCTCCTTGGTCGAGTGGACCAGCAGCGGTGCGGTGAAGTACTCGAACTTCTTCATGAAGGGGACTGTATCGATACTTTCCCCGCCCCACCGCCCCGGTCAGGAACGGTGTGCTCTGGGACACGTCCTACCCTGGACCGTATGGCGCGACTGCACGTGGTCACCGGTAAGGGGGGCACCGGGAAGACGACTGTTGCGGCTGCCATGGCACTCGCACTGGCCGAGGAGGACAAGCGCGTCCTGCTCGTCGAGGTCGAAGGACGGCAGGGGCTCGCTCAGCTCTTCGACGTACCGCCGCTCCCGTACGTCGAAACCCGGATCGCCCAGGGGCCCGGTGGGGGCGAGGTGTTCGCGCTGGCCGTCGACGCCGAGGCCGCCCTGCTGGAGTACCTCGACATGTACTACCACCTCGGCCGGGCCGGGAAGGCGCTCGAGAAGGTCGGCGCGATCGACTTCGTCACCACGATCGCTCCCGGGCTGCGCGACGTACTGCTGACCGGCAAGGTCTACGAGGCGACGCGGCGGAAGTCGCACGGACGGCTCGCGTACGACGCCGTCGTACTGGACGCACCTCCGACCGGACGGATCGCGCCGTTCCTGAACGTGAACCACGAGGTCGCCGGGCTGGCCAAGGTCGGGCCGATCCGCAATCAGGCGGACGCGATCATGGGCATGCTGCGGTCGGACGTGACCCGGATCCACCTGGTGACGCTGCTCGAGGAGATGCCGGTCCAGGAGACGCTCGACGCGGTCGAGCACCTCGAGGCACTCGATCTGCGGATCGGGTCGATCGTGGTGAACATGGTCCGCAACAGTCCGCTCGACGATGACGCGCTCGCCCTGGCGGTGAAGGAGAAACTGCCGATCACCGAACTCACCAAGGGCCTGCGATCGGCTGGGCTCACGGGCGGCGCCGGGCTGGCGAGGACGTTGGCGACCGAGGCGCGCGACCACGCGATCCGGATCGGGCTGGAACGCGAGAACCGCGACCGAATCGATGCCTTAGGCAAGAAAGTCACCGAGCTGGCGCTCCAGCCCGAGGGCATCGATCACGGCGCCCTGGTCGACCTCGCCGAGGAGTTCCGCGCATGACAGTGCTTTTGGCCGGGCCTTCGGCGCCGGCAGGGTCACGGGGCCTTGACTCCCGGCCTTCCCTCGTCGCTCCAGTCGCTTCGCTCCCTCCGCTCCTCAGTCCAGGCCGGGAGGCCCCGTGACCGCGCTCGATCTGGATGCGTTGATTGATGATCCGTCGACGCGGATTGTTGTTACCTGTGGTGCGGGTGGGGTCGGGAAGACGACGACCGCGGCGGCGCTGGGGCTGCGGGCGGCGGAGCGGGGGCGGAAGGTCGTCGTACTGACGATCGACCCGGCTCGGCGGCTGGCGCAGTCGCTCGGGCTGACCGAGCTGGACAACACGCCGCGGGCCGTGGCCGAGGTCGACACCGGGAACGGCGGCCGGCTGGACGCGATGATGCTGGACATGAAGCGGACCTTCGACGAGGTGGTGCTCGCGCACGCGACGCCGGAGAAGGCCGAGCAGATCCTGGCGAACCCGTTCTACGTCGCGCTGTCGTCGTCGTTCGCGGGGACGCAGGAGTACATGGCGATGGAGAAGCTCGGGCAGCTGCACAAGCAGGCGGAGCGGACCGGTGACTGGGACCTGATCGTCGTGGACACACCGCCGTCGCGGTCGGCGCTGGACTTCCTGGACGCCCCGGAGCGGTTGGCGTCCTTGCTGGAGGGACGGTTCCTCAAGCTGCTGCTGGCACCCGCTCGCGGGCCGTTCAAGTTGATGTCCGCCGGCGTCAACATGGCGATGTCCGTGCTCAACAAGGTGCTCGGAGCCCAGGTGCTGACCGACGTCCAGACGTTCGTCGCGGCCTTCGACACGTTGTTCGGGGGATTCCGGGCGCGGGCCGAGCAGACGGTCGCGCTGCTGCGTGAGCCGCACACGGCCTTCCTCGTCGTCGCCGCGCCGCAGAACGACGCATTGCGGGAGGCGTCGTACTTCGCCGAGCGGTTGCGGGCCGAGCGGATGCCGCTGGCCGGCGTCGTCCTGAACCGGGTCACGAACACTGACGTACCGGACCTGTCGTCGGAGCGCTCACTGGGCGCCGCCGAGCGGCTGGAGGAGGCGGACAAGTCGCCGCTGACGGCCGCCGTACTGCGGTTGCACGCGGACAAGATGCATCAGGTCGTCGGCGACCACAAACGCGCCGACCGGTTCCGCCGGAGCCACCGCGCGATCCCGACCGCCGAGGTCCCGGCCCTCGCCGACGACATCCACGACCTCACCGGTCTACGCCACATCGGCGACCTGCTCACCGCCTGAGGTCGGTCGGCCACGTTTTCACCCACAGCGAACGCCGGGAATGACCTGGTGGGGGCTGTGGTTGAGCCTGTCAGACTCAATCTTGTAAAGGGTGTGACAGCGTGACCGATACGTTGAATCTTCCTGTTCTGCCGCTGGACGACGTCGTGGTCCTGCCGGGAATGGTCGTGCCGGTCCGACTGGCCGACCCCGAGGCCCGGGCCGCGATCGACGCGGCGCAGGCCTCCGGCCAGGACCAGGTACTGCTGGTGCCGCGGCTGGACGGGAAATATGCCAAGGCCGGGACGCTCGGTGAGATCGAGCAGATCGGCCGGCTGCCGGGCGGTGCCCAGGCGGCCGTGATCCGCGGGACCCAGCGGGTCCTGATCGGCGCCGGGACCACCGGTCCGGGCGCTGCGCTCTGGGTGGGCGCGACTGTTCTGCACGAGATCACCGACGCCCGTTCGGCGGAGCTGGCTCGTGAGTACAAGACCCTGATGACCTCGGTGCTGCAGCGTCGCGGCGCCTACCAGGTCATCGACTCCGTGAAGCAGGTCGACGACCCGGCGGAGCTGTCCGACCTGGCCGGCTACGCCTCGTACCTCAGCAATGAGCAGAAGTCCTGGTTGGTCGAGAACGCCAACGTCACCGAGCGGCTGGAGAAGCTGATCGGCTGGGTGAAGGACCACCTGGCCGAGCTCGAGGTCTCCGAGACGATCCAGAAGGACGTCCAGGAGGGCATGGAGAAGCAGCAGCGGGAGTTCCTGCTGCGCCAGCAGATGGCCGCGATCCGCAAGGAACTGGCCGAGCTGGACGGTAAGGCCGAGTCCGAGGAAGAGGACTACCGGGCCCGCGTCGAGGCGGCCGATCTGCCCGAGCACGTCCGCAAGGCCGCGCTCGCCGAGGTCGACAAGCTGGAGCGGACGTCCGAGCAGTCCCCCGAGGTCGGCTGGATCCGCACCTGGCTGGACACCGTCCTCGAGCTGCCGTGGAACGAGCGCAGCGAGGACAGCTACGACATCCGCGAGGCGCGGGCCGTGCTGGACGCGGACCACGCCGGACTGGATGACGTGAAGGAGCGCATCACCGAGTACCTGGCCGTACGGCGCCGCCGCGCGGACCGTGGTCTCGGTGTGGTCGGTGGACGCCGCAGTGGCGCCGTACTGGCCCTGGTCGGTCCGCCTGGTGTGGGTAAGACCTCGCTGGGTGAGTCCGTGGCGCGTGCGATGGGACGGAAGTTCGTCCGCGTCGCACTGGGTGGTGTGCGGGACGAGGCCGAGATCCGCGGTCACCGGCGTACGTACGTCGGTGCGCTGCCGGGCCGGATCGTCCGGGCGATCACCGAGGCCGGGTCGATGAACCCGGTGGTGCTGCTGGACGAGATCGACAAGGTGGGTGCGGACTACCGGGGTGACCCGACCGCCGCGCTGCTCGAGGTGCTCGACCCGGCGCAGAACCACACCTTCCGGGACCACTACCTGGAGGTCGAGCTGGACCTGTCCGACGTGGTCTTCCTGGCCACGGCGAACGTACTGGACTCCATCCCGGCGCCACTGCTGGACCGGATGGAACTGGTGCAGCTGGACGGCTACACCGAGGACGAGAAGGTCGTCATCGCCCGTGACCACCTGCTCCCGCGTCAGCTGGAGCGGGCGGGCCTGACGGCGGACGAGGTCGCCTTCGACGACTCGGCACTGCGGCTGCTGGCCGGCGAGTACACGCGTGAGGCCGGCGTACGGCAGCTGGAGCGGTCGATCGCTCGAGTCCTGCGGAAGGTGACGGCAAAGCTCGCCCTGGGCGAGGACGCTGGTTCGCTGACCATCGGATCCGGTGAGTTGAAGGGCTACCTGGGCTCACCGAAGTTCACTCCGGAGTCAGCCGAGCGTACGGCGCTCCCAGGCGTGGCGACCGGGCTTGCGGTGACTGGTGCTGGTGGTGACGTGCTCTTCGTGGAGGCGTCGCTGGCCGACAAGGAGACCGGCCCGACCGGAGTCACACTGACCGGACAGCTCGGTGACGTGATGAAGGAGTCGGCGCAGATCGCCCTGTCGTACCTGCGCTCGCACGGCGCGGAGCTGGGGCTGCCGGTCGGCGACCTGGCCGAGCGGAACGCCCACATCCACGTGCCGGCCGGTGCGGTCCCGAAGGACGGTCCGTCGGCGGGTGTGACGATGACGACGGCGCTGGCGTCGCTGCTGTCCGGGCGGCCGGTCCGCTCGGAGGTCGCGATGACCGGTGAGGTGTCGTTGACCGGACGGGTCCTCCCGATCGGTGGGGTGAAGCAGAAGCTGCTCGCCGCGCACCGGGCCGGGCTGACCACGATCCTGATCCCGAAGCGGAACGAGCCGGACCTGGAGGACGTGCCGGAGTCCGTGCTCAAGGAGCTGACGGTGCACCCGGTCAGCGATGTCCGCGAGGTGCTGGATCTGGCGCTCGTACCGGCGCAGGTCGAGGCACACCAGTACGCCGCCTGACCGTCGTACAACCGGAGGGCCCGAGCAGTTTGCTCGGGCCCTCCTCCTTTTGGATGAACTTTGTCCAGACACCGTGATGGAACTCACATTCGCAGCGGTAACCCAAAATGCCGGTCCCGTAGTCTCTATAACCATGCGCGTCAGGGAGAAGGACGACCGGGGAGTCGTCCAATCGGTGGTCCTGTTCCTCGGGGTGAGCGTGCTGTCGGGGGCCTTGGCCGCCGGTCTCGCCATCCCCTTCGCCGGGTTGGCCGGCTTCACCACCGAGAAGACTTCCGACACTCTGCAAGACCTGCCGCAGCAGTTCGACGAGGTGCCACTGAAGCAGAAGAGCACCATCCTGGCCGCCGACGGTTCGTTGATCGCCACCCTGGCCGAGCAGAACCGGGTGCCGGTCAAGCTCAGCCAGGTCGCGCCGATCATGCAGAAGGCGATCGTCGCGATCGAGGACGACCGGTTCTACGAGCACGGCGCGCTGGACCTCAAGGGCACGCTGCGCGCGCTGCTGCAGAACAAGTCCTCGGGCGGGATCCAGCAGGGCGGCTCGAGCATCACCCAGCAGTACGTGAAGGTGAGCCTGGTCGAGAAGGCGAAGACGCCCGAGGAGGTCGCCGAGGCGACCGCCGACACGTACCAGCGCAAGGTCGCCGAGCTGCGGTACGCGATCGCGGTCGAGAAGGAGTACTCGAAGAACGAGATCCTGGAGAAGTACCTCAACCTGGCGAACTTCGGCGACGGCGCCTGGGGCATCCAGGCCGCCGCGCAGCACTACTTCTCCGTGAACGCCTCCCAGCTCACTCTGCCGCAGGCCGCGCTGCTGGCCGGCCTGGTGAAGAACCCGACCGGCTACGACCCGACCAACAACCCGACGCGCGCCAAGGAGCGCCGCGACGTGGTCATCAAGCGGATGCTCGAGCTCAAGGTCATCTCGGC
This sequence comes from Kribbella sp. NPDC020701, assembly GCF_055562215.1. Classification (NCBI taxonomy): domain Bacteria; kingdom Bacillati; phylum Actinomycetota; class Actinomycetes; order Propionibacteriales; family Kribbellaceae; genus Kribbella; species Kribbella sp. NPDC020701. Next base: position 24,988 of record NZ_JBVHFT010000002.1, read on the forward strand.
CACCCAGGCCAACTCGGCGCTGAAGACCCCGGTGATCGACTTCGCCAAGGTCCGCCCGAACAAACTCGGCTGCGCCAACGGTCCGTACCCGTTCTACTGCGAGTACGTCGTCTCCCAGCTCGAGGACAACCCGGCCTTCGGTAAGACCAAGACCGATCGCGCGAACTTCCTCAAGACCGCCGGCCTCACGGTCCGGACCTCGCTCGACCCGAAGATCCAGAAGGCCGCGCAGCACTCGATCGACGTCCACGCCAAGCCCACCGACTCCGCGATCGCCGCGATCACGATCGTCGAGCCCGGGACGGGCCTGGTGAAGGCGATGGTGCAGAGCAAGCCGTACGGCGGCAAGAAGAACCAGACGTCGTACAACTACAACGTCGAGAAGTCCTACCCCGGTGGGTACGGCGGCTTCCAGAACGGTTCGACGATGAAGGCCTTCACGATCGCGGCCGCGATCCAGAAGGGCTTCCCGCTGAACTACAAGATCAACGCGCCCAACCAGATCGACCTGAGCGGCAAGAAGTTCAGCACCTGCAACGGGACGACCTCGGACCCGGACTACACCCCGAGCAACTCCACGCAGAACGTGCCCGAACCGACGATGATCCAGGCCGCGCAGAAGTCGACGAACACCTACTTCCTGCTGCTGTCCCAGCAGACCGGCCTCTGCCCGATCGCCAAGATCGCCGCGTCGCTGGGGTTGTACGACGCCCAGACCGGCGACGCCCAGACCGCCAGGCCGCTTGACCAGGTCGTGTCGATGACTCTCGGCGTCGGCTACGTGACCCCGCTGCAGCTGTCCAGCGCGTACGCCGCATTCGCCGCCCGGGGCATGTACTGCACGCCGTGGCTGGTCACCACGATCAAGAACGCCGTCGGCAAGTCGATCGCCACCCGTGGCGCGGACTGCAAGCAGGCGCTCGCCCCTGAGGTCGCCGACGGCGTGAACGCCGTACTGCACCAGGTCATGCAGAAGGGCGGCACCGGCGCGAAGCTGAACTTCGGCACGAGCGATCTGGCCGGCAAGACCGGAACGATCACCGACAACAAGGCCGTGTGGTACGCCGGTTACTCGACCAAGCTGGCCGCCGCGTCGGTGGTGGCCGACGCCTCGCTGCCGTACCGGAACCTGATCGGTCAGACGCTCGGCGGCAAGAAGATGTACGACGCGTCCGGCTCGGGCACCGCCGGACCGCTCTGGCAGACCGCGATGCAAGGCGCGCTGCAGGGTTACCCGACCACGCGCTTCACCGCGCCGTCGGACACGATCTCGCGCGGCAACGTGAAGGATCTGCCGTTCGTGAACGGGATGAACCCCGACGACGCCGCCAACAAGCTCCGGCAGGCCGGGTTCGACGTCGAGATCGCGCCCGGCACGGTCAACTCCGAGGAGACCGCCGGCACTGTCGCCTACACCAGCCCGCGGCAGCGCGACGGCGCCCCCGAGGGCTCGAAGGTCACCATCTTCGTCTCCAACGGCAGCCAGCAGAACCAGCCCAACACGACGAAGCCGCCGAACACCACCAAACCCCCGGGCACTCCCACCACCATCAACCCCAACTGCCCACCCTGGAACCCGAAGTACCCCAACTGCGGCGGCCGCGGCCACGGCTGACAGCCATGACCGCGGAGGCCGCGACGCTAGGCGCCGAGCTGGCGCTTGACCTCGGCGGAGACGGCGCCGCCGTCGGCTTTGCCCTTGACCTTGGGCTGGAGGGCCCCCATGACCTTGCCGATGCCGCGCGGGCCGAGTTCGGCGGCGCCGGTCGCGGCGATGGTCTCGGTGACCAGGGCTGCGATCTCCTCCTCGGTCAGCTGCTCGGGGAGGTACTCGGCGAGGATGTCCGCCTCGGCCTGTTCCTTGTCGGCCAGTTCGGTCCGGCCGGCGTCGCGGTAGGCGACGACGGACTCGCGCCGCTTCTTCGCCTCCGAACCCAGGACGTCGACGATCTCGGCGTCGGAGAGCTCGCGGGCCTCCTTGCCGGCCACCTCCGCCTTGGTGACCGCGGTGAGCGCCATCCGCAGAGTGGACTTGCGGATCTCGTCGCGCGCCTTCAGGGCGGCGGTCATGTCGTCGTGCAGGCGCTGCTTCATTCCGGAGTTGGACATGCCCATGATTGTGGCAGGCTGGTGAAATGACGTTGCGCGGGCTTGTCAACACCACTCTGAAGACCACGGCGGTCGTCGGTGCCGTGGGTGCCGCCTGCGTCGCGTACGCGGCCGCCGTCGAGGTGCGCTGGTTCACACTGCGCAGAGTGACCGTGCCGGTGCTGCCGGAGGGTTCCGAGCCGCTCAGGGTGCTGCATCTGTCCGATCTGCACCTGATGCCCACCCAGGAGCGCAAGATCAACTGGGTCAACGACCTGGCCGCACTCGAGCCCGACCTGATCGTGAACACCGGCGACAACATCTCCCACGAGCGTGCGGTCCAGCCACTGCTCCGCGCGTACGGCGATCTGTTCGACCTGCCGGGAGTCTTCGTGTTCGGCTCCAACGACTTCTGGAAGCCGCACTTCAAGAACCCGGGCAAGTACCTGCTGCCCGCGCACAAGCAGCGGCACAAGCCGCACGGCCCGGACCTGCCGTACGAGGAGATGCGCCACGCGTTCACCGGCGCCGGCTGGACCGACCTGAACAACGCCAAGGCGACCCTCAAGGTCAACGGCCTGCGCCTGGACTTCGCCGGGACCGACGACCCGCACATCAAGCGCGACCGGTACGACGAGGTCGCGGGTGAGGCGGACCCGACGGCCGACCTGTCCATCGGCGTCACGCACGCGCCGTACCAGCGCATCCTGAACGGCTTCGTCGGCGACGGCTACCCGCTCGTCCTGGCCGGCCACACCCACGGCGGCCAGCTGGCGGTGCCGTTCTACGGCGCCCTGGTGACCAACTGCGACCTGGACACTTCCCGCGTGAAGGGCCTGTCCACCTGGGGCCACGGCGGCCGCCAGGCGGCTCTGCACGTGTCGGCCGGCCTCGGCACTTCGCCGTACGCGCCGGTGCGTTTCGCGTGCCGGCCGGAGGCGACGCTGCTCACTCTCGTCCCACGGATTAACCCGATTTCGTCCCCACGGTCGTCGCATGTAAGCTAACGGCGATTCGGGCTGTGGCGCAGCTTGGTAGCGCGCTTCGTTCGGGACGAAGAGGTCGCAGGTTCAAATCCTGTCAGCCCGACCACGTGGAAGAGGTCCCTCGGTGAGGGGCCTCTTTCCCTGTTCGCCCTACTCCTCCGTCTGCTGGGCCGTGGCCCGCGGGTCCGAACTGGCGACCTGCTCGCTCGCCGGCGAACTCGACTCGACCGGTTCCGGCGCGGCGGCGTACTGGGTCAGGTTGTCCCCGGTGGCCGGGTCGAAGACGTGAATCTGGTCGTTGTCGAACCAGAGGTCCGTCACGGTGCCGTCGGTGACCTTGCTCTGGGCACCCAGGACGACGACCAGTTGGGTGCGCATCTGCTCGCTGTCCAGCTCGCGCTGGAGCTCCTTCAACTGCAGGGTGACATCCTTCGGAGCGTCATAAGGGATGTAGGCATAGAGCTCGTTGCCGAGCCACTCGGTCACGTCCACGTGGGCTGTGAACGTTTCCCCGTGGGACCGGGTCGCAGCATCCACGCCGGAGGAGTCCTCGAAGTCCTGCGGGCGAACGCCGACAATGACCAAATCATGTCCGGCCGTCCCTGCGAGCCGGTCGGTGACGGCCACGTCGCCGAGCGGGGTCTCGAGGGCGCCGTCTTTCACTCGGCCCGGGATGAAGTTCATCGGCGGCGACCCGATGAACCCGGCGACGAAAAGGTTCGCGGGCGTGTCGTACAGCTGGTGCGGAGTCCCGATCTGCTGCAGGACGCCCTTGCGCAGGACGGCGATCCGGTCCCCCAGCGTCATCGCCTCGGTCTGGTCGTGGGTGACGTACACGGTCGTAGTCCCGAGCCTGCGCTGCATCCGGGCGATCTCGGTCCGCATCTGTCCGCGCAGCTTCGCGTCCAGGTTGGACAGCGGCTCGTCGAACAGGAACGCGTCGGCCTTGCGGATGATCGCCCGGCCCATCGCGACCCGCTGCCGCTGGCCGCCGGACAGGTTGGCCGGCTTGCGCTTCAGGTTCTCGGTCAGCTCGAGTACATCGGCGGCCTCCTCGACCCGTTGCGTCACCTCGGCGTCCGGCATGTTCTTCAGCCGCAGCGGGAACGCGATGTTCTCGAACACGTTCAGGTGCGGGTAGAGCGCGTAGTTCTGGAACACCATCGCCAGGTTCCGGTCCCGCGGCGCCTTCTCGTTGACCCGTTCGCCGTTGATCAGCATGTCGCCCTCGGTGATGTCCTCCAGGCCGACGATCATCCGCAGGAGGGTCGACTTTCCGCAGCCGGACGGCCCGACCAGGATGATGAACTCTCCGTCGGCGACCTCGATGCTGATGTCGTCGACAGCCAGGAATCCGTCCGGGTACCGCTTGACGATGTTCTTCATATTGATGGTTGCCACAGTCGGACATCTCCTTCCTCAGCGGGCGATCAGCCCTTGACGGCGCCCGCGGTCAGACCGGCGACGATCCGGCGCTGGAAGAGCAGCACCAGGATGACGACGGGGATGGTGACGACCACCGAGGCCGCCATGATCGCGGTGACCGGCGACTGGAACTGCGAGGCGCCGGTGAAGAACGACAACGCCGCCGGGACGGTCCGGGCCCGGTCGGTCGAGGTGAGCGAGATCGCGAGCAGGAACTCGTTCCAGCAGAAGAAGAACGTCAGGATCGTGGTGGTGAACACGCCGGGTGCGGCCAGCGGCACGATGACCTTGCGGAACGCCTGCCAGGCGGTCGCCCCGTCCACCTGTGCGGCCTGCTCCATCTCCCAGGGGATCTGCCGGAAGAACGCCGACATGGTCCAGATCGACAGCGGCAGGGCGAAGGTGAGGTAGGGGATGATCAGGCCGGCCCAGGTGTCGTAGATGCCGAGGTTGCGCCACATGTTGAACAGCGGCCCGACCAGCGCGGCCTGCGGGAACATCGCGATCGCCAGCGCCATCGACAGCAGGAGTTTCTTACCCGGGAACTCCAGCCGAGCGATCGCGTACGCGGCGAACATCGCGACGATCACCGACAGCAGGGTCGCGATGAAGGCGATGCCCACCGAGTTGCGCAGCGCGCTGGTGAAGAGGCTGTCGCTGAACACAGTGTCGTAGTTCGTCCACACCCACTTCTCGGGGAAGAACGTCGGCTTCGCGCTGCGGAACGTGGCCGGGTCCTTGAACGACAACGACACCATCCACAACATCGGGAACAGTGCCCAGACCAGGATGAGCAGGCCCCAGCCGGTCCACCAGTACTTCGCGTTCCGGTTCATCACTTGTCACCCCTCACCTGCGAGAGGTCGGTCTTGAAGCCCTTGACGAACAGGAACGCGATGATCACCACGCTGAAGAACAGCAGCACCGAGATCGCCGAGCCGACGCCGAGATTCAGCAGCGTGACGTTCTGCCGGTAGGCGAGGAAGGACAGCGTCTCGGTCTTGTTCGCACCGGCCGTCATGATGAACGGGTTGTCGAAGATCCGCCAGGCGTCCAGGGTGCGGAACAGCAGCGCGACCATGATGGCCGCCTTCATGTTCGGAAGCGTCACTCGCATCAGCCGCTGGCGGGCGGTGGCGCCGTCGACGGACGCCGCCTCCTGCAGGTCCCACGGCACCTGGACCAGGCCGGCGAGCAGCAGCAGCGAGATGAACGGCGTGGTCTTCCAGATCTCGGAGAAGATGATGACGAACAAGGAGGACCAGCGCTGGCCGAACCAGTTGTAGTCGCCGAGGCCGAACCACTGGTTGATGAACCCCGAGTCCAGCTGGAACGCGTACCGCCAGATGTAGGCCGACACCACGGTGATGATCCCGTACGGGAGCAGGATCCCGGTGCGCACCAGCGATCGGCCACGCAGGATCCGGTACATCACGAAGGCGAACGCGAAGCCGAGGACGAGCTCGATCCCGACGCTGAACGCGGTGATGATGAAGGTGGTCAGGAAGTCGCTCCACCAGACCGGGTCGGTCAGCACGGTTCCGTAGTTCGCCAGGCCGACGAAGGAGCGCCCCTCCGGGTCGGTCAGCCGGTAGTTGTACAGCGACAGGACGACCGCGTACACCAGCGGGTAGGCGGTCACCACGATCATCACGACGAAGGCGGGCGCGGACAGCCAGAGTCCGAGCCGTCGTTCGTGCCGGGTGCGGTCCGACATCCGCGCCGGAACCGGTGCGGCCGACGGCGTCGTGGCCGGGAGCGTCGCCGTGTCAGGTTGATCGTTGACGGCCATCGGTCCCTCCCTAGGACGATTCGGGTCGGCTCAGAGCAGCCGATCTCCGCTCAGGACCTCGCTCATGAACTTGTCGGTGTCCTCCGGTGTCGCCGGAGCACGGACGTCGGTCCCCGGGTGCCAGGTGATCTGCACCGACGTGGAGACGTCGTTGTAGTACGGCGTGATCGGCCGCGGACCCGCGTCGTTGATCGAATCCCGGATCAGCGGTGCCATCGGGAACGCCTTGCGCACCTGGGGATCGTCGTACGCCGCTGCCTTCGCGGCCGGGTTCCCCGCGTCGACCATGTACTGGATGCTGCTCTGCAGCGAGGTGAGGCACTTGACCAGGGCCAGCGCCTGGTCGGGGTACTTGGTATACGCGCCGATGGCCAGGTTGATCCCACCGAGCGGCGGCTTGCTAGGCATTCCCTCCACGACCCGCGGGTACCGCGCCCAGCCGATGTCGTCGACCACGGCCTGCGTGGTCGCGCCGGCCTTCACGTCGGCCGACGCCGCGCCGTACACGTACGGCCAGTTGACCATGAACCCGCCGCGGTCGCTCTGGAAGGCGGAGCGAGCCTCTTCCTCGGTCGCGGTGGACATCGCCGGCGGTGCCGCGGAGGACCGGGCCAGGTTGCCGACGACCTCGGCGGCCGCGTCACCGGCCGGTGAGGCCATCGACGGCGTCGCGTTCTTGCCCGCCTGCACGTTGGTGACGATCTGGCCACCGGCCGAGACGACCAGCGCGTTGATCCAGACCATGTAGCCCTCGTACCGGTTGGCCTGGACGGCGACCACCTTGTTCTCGGCCTCCGCCGCCTTGATCATCTGGTCCCAGGTGAAGCCCGGGGCGGTCGGGTCGACCCCGGCCGCTGCGGCCGCCGACTTGCGGTACCAGAGCAGCTGGGTGTTCGCCCAGAACGGCGCCGCGACGAGTTGGCCGTTCCAGTACGCCGTCTTGATCGGTGCGGCCAGGACGCCGTCGGTGAACGTCGCCTCGTCCTGCTTGCTGAACGGGCGCAGGAACCCCGCGTTCGCGAACTCGGCCACGAACGGTGGATCCAGACTCATCAGGTCGATCGAGCTGTCCTTGGCGGCCAAGCGCCGTACGAGTTGCTCGCGCTGCTGGGACGCGTCGTTCGGCAGCGTCTGGATGTCCACCTTGTACGGGCCGCCCGCCGGCGCGCACTTCTCGGCGAGCCGCGCCTGTCCACCGTTATCAGGATTGATGTACCAGTTGAGCGTGGGCGTGCCGTTGTCCTGCCCGCACGCAACAAGGAGCGGCAGGGCGAGAGCGGCCGCAGCCACGTAGGTCAAACTCCCCCGGAGCCTTCTCGACAGCCGAGTCCGAGCCACCCGTCGACCACACATGACATCGCCCCCTCGCGATGTGGTCCTAACTGATAATCCACCCGGCCGCTCAGGTGCGCTAGTCCTCCATTGCCTCGGCGAGGGAGTGGGGCGGGCGGACCTTGGCGAAGGTGAGATTGCCGGCGGGCATCATCCAGGTCATGACATGGACGGCGAGGCGGCCGGCTCGGACCGCGGGGTCGGCTTCGGCGTGGGCGCGGGCGGTTTCCTGGTCGACGGACCAGATGGAGAAGCCGCGGAAGCGGTCGTCGTCCTGGTCGGTGAGGGGTCCGCGGGCGAGGACCAAGCCGCGCTCCTGCAGGCCGGCGCCGTACGCCAGATGGCGGTTCTGGAGCTCGGTGGCCTGCTCGTCGCTCAGGACCGGCGGGTCCGGGCGGAGCGTCAGCACGATCACGGTGTACCGGTCGAAGCGCATGATCGAAAAGTAAACCTGTTCGGGTCACCCGCCTAGGCTGGACCGCATGCAGCGCGTGGATCTGGGCGAGGTGGATTACGAGGTCGCAGCGAAGGAGATGCGCGACTGGGTCGAGGAGCGGGTGGAGGGAACGGCCGAGGATCGGCTGTTCCTGCTGAGTCATCCGCCGGTCATCACGTACGGGCCCCGCACGGTGCTGGGCGATCTGCCGCCCGAGACGGCGGGGATCCCGGCGGTGGCGGTCGACCGCGGCGGGTTCGCGACGTACCACGGGCCGGGCCAGCTGGTCGGGTACCTGGTGATCGATCTGAAGTCGCGCGGTCCGGTCGACATCGTGCGATGGGTCGAGAACGGGCTGATCGACGCACTGGGATCGCTCGGGTTCCCGCTCGTACGGCGGGACACGCCGAAGGGAGCGAGCAGCCTGGTCGGGGTGTGGACCGAGGACGGCCGGAAGCTGTGCTCGATCGGGATGCGGATCCGGCGCGGCGTGACCAGCCACGGCTTCTCGGTGAACGTCGACCCGGACATGACGGTCTTTCACACGTTCACGAGTTGCGGGCTGCACGACGTCACGATGGTCTCGCTGGCCGAGCTCGCGGCGGAGCGTGCCGTGCCCGTCCCCACCGACGCCATGGTGCGGGATGCGATCGCGCACTCCCTCGGGGCCGCGTAATCCCGATAGCCTGCGGCAATGAGCCAGGAGGATGCGGACGAAGGACGGTACGACGCACCACCGTTGCCGCCGGCTTTGATCCTGGCCGTGGTCGGGTTGTTGTGCGGCTTCGCGACGATCGCGCTGGTGTGGCTGAGTGAGCGCAGTTGCGAGCGGTTCCGTGACACCACGAACTGCGGTGCGCTCGGGCTCCCGCTGCTGGTGCTGATCGTGGCCGTGACCATGGTGCTCGGCGGGCTCGCGCTGAGCCGGCTGTCGATGCCGAGCCCCCGGCTGGTCGCGTTCCTCGGAGTCGCCTTCATGCTGGCCGTCGTACTCGCGTTTCTGACCGGCTATCTGGACTCGTCGTGGATCCTGGCCGTCGTACCGGTTCTGACTCTGATCACCTTCCTGCTCGCCAATCTCGTCGCCCGACTGCTGGAGCGTGCCGATGCCTGACCTGCCCGTCTACGAGTGCCCGCGGACCCCGGCCGCGCCGAACCTCGACGGCACCCTGACCGACCCCGCCTGGGACGTCGCGCCCTGGACCACCGACTTCGTCCCGATCGCCGACGGGCCGGCGCCGCGGTTCCGGACCCGGGCGAAGCTGATGTACGACGACCAGTACCTGTACGTCGGCGGGCTGCTCGAGGAACCGCACGTCTGGTCGACGATGACCGAGAAGAACAGCAAGCTCTTCCACGAGAACAACTTCGAGCTGTTCCTCGACCCGGACGGCGACGGGCAGAACTACTACGAGTTCGAGATCAACCCGCTCGGCACGATCTGGGAGCTCACCCTGCCCAAGCCGTACGTCGACGGCGGCGTACCGATCGACCCGACCAACCTGCCCGGGCTGCGCACCGCGATCCACGTCGACGGGACGGTCAACGACCCGTCCGACACCGACACCGGGTGGTCGACGGAGATCGCCGTACCGTGGGCCGATCTGGCGTCGTACAACGAGGGCCGGGCGACCCCGCCGAATCCGGGCGACGAGTGGCGGATGAACCTGATGCGGTGCCAGCACCCGCACGAGGTGGTCGACGGCGCGTATGTGAAGGGGACCGAGCTGGAGTTCTGGGTCTGGTCGCCGCAGGGCGTCGAGGATATGCACCTCCCGGCCCACTGGGGCGTACTCCGTTTCTGACCCGGTGACATGACGTTCACACGGCCGAGTAACAATGAGTTACGTGGACTTAGCGGGCTCAGGCGATCTGCACAGCCTGGAGGGTGACCAGGTCGTCAGCGCGATCGAGCGTGCGTGCGAGAGCGACCTGAGGACCGCCCTCCGGCTCGTTGCGCGCTACTCGGCGTACTGGTGGTCGCACGGGCTTCAAGACGAGGCTGCGGCCGCTGCGGAGCGAGTGCTCAGCATGCTGGGCCGGACTGTCCCGGTCGGGCTGGACGAGGAGTACCTGCTCGCTGTGCTGCACGGCGCCGCATCGGCCGAGCAGGCGCAGGTCGAACGGGCCCAGCAGATCGTGCTGGAGTCGACCGGGCCGTTCCGGTACTCCGTGACCGTGCTGCTGTGGTCACTGGTGTTCGGACCGTTCGAGCCCGCCGGCGTGGTCCAGGACGTGCTGGAGCGGAACGAGACCGGTGACGCATGGGCCCGCGCAGCTGTCGAGCTGTGCCGCGGGTATCCAGGCCTGACCACAGTGGCCCCTGCCGAGGCCGCACAGGCGCTGCGTACGGCGTTGGGCCGCTTCCGCATGCTCGAGGACGCGTGGGGCACGTTCCTGGCACTCAGTGCGCTCCGGCAGACCGTGGACGAGCCGCTGGACCTCACCACCGAGGCACTGGCGCTGGCGGAGCAACTCGGGTTGGAAGAGGAGACCGGCGTACTGCTCTGCCAGCGTGGTGACCTCTACCGCGCACTGGGCAAGCTTGAGGATGCTCGAGAGGACTACAGCCAGGCGCTGGACGTCAGTGAGCGTGCTGACCTCCCAGAGACGGCCGCGGCGGCGCGCATCGGTCTCGCACGGACGGCCAGGTACTGCGGCAATCTCCCGGCCGCCCGGGCGCACCTCTCCGCGGTGCTGGCCTTCCCCGAGCTGGAAGACGCTCACTTCGAGGCTCTGCACGAGCTGACCGCGCTGAACGCGTCGGAAGCCTCCGCATAGCACCGGACCACATCTGCGGGTGGTACGCCGCCACACGTGTGGTAGCGGCCACATCGCGAGAGTCGTACCCGGCTGGTTAGAGTCGGGAGCTAACCGGCACAGAGACTGCAACGGAGCAGCTGATGGACAAGACGTACGACTCGCCGCGGGCCGCGGTCGACGACATCGGCGACGGCGCGAGCCTCGCGGTCGGCGGCTTCGGGCTGTGCGGTAATCCGATGGAACTGATCACCGCCCTGCACGACAAGGGGGTGAGCGGGCTCAGCGTGGTCTCGAACAACTGCGGTGTCGACGACTGGGGCCTGGGCATCCTGCTCGCGGACAAGCGGATCGCCAAGATGACCTCGTCGTACGTCGGGGAGAACAAGGAGTTCGCCCGGCAGTTCCTGCACGGGGAGCTGGAGGTCGAGCTGACCCCGCAGGGCACGCTGGCCGAGAAGTTGCGGGCCGGCGGCTGCGGGATCGCCGCGTTCTTCACCCTGGCCGGTGTCGGGACTCAGGTCGCCGACGGTGGGCTGCCGCAGAAGTACAACGCCGACGGCACCGTGGCGAAGGCCTCGGCGGCCAAGGAGACCCGGGAGATCAACGGGACGACGTACGTGCTGGAGGAGTCGATCACCACCGACTTCGGCCTGGTGCACGCGCTCAAGGGCGATACCCACGGGAACCTGGTGTTCGACCGGAGCGCGCGCAACTTCAACCCACTGGCCGCGATGGCCGGCCGGGTCACGATCGCGACGGTGGAGGAGCTGGTCCAGCCTGGTGAGCTGGACCCGGACGAGATCCACCTGCCCGGCGTCTACGTCCAGCGGGTGGTTGCTGTTGGCAAGGGAATCGAGAAGCGGATCGAGAAGCGCACCGTGCAGCCGAAAGGGGCTTGAGCATGCCACTCACCCGTGAGCAGATGGCCGCCCGCGCCGCCGCCGAGCTCGCCGACGGCGAGTACGTGAACCTCGGCATCGGCCTGCCGACGCTGGTCCCGAACTACATCCCCGACGGCGTCACCGTCGTACTGCAGAGCGAGAACGGCATCCTCGGCGTCGGCCCGTACCCGGTCGAGGGCGAAGAGGACCCGGACCTGATCAACGCCGGCAAGGAGACCGTCACGACGCTGCCGGGCGCCTCATTCTTCGACTCCGCGCTCTCCTTCGGGATGATCCGCGGCGGCGCCATCGACGCGGCCATCCTCGGCGCCATGCAGGTCTCGGCCACCGGCGACCTGTCGAACTGGATGATCCCCGGCAAGATGGTCAAGGGCATGGGCGGCGCGATGGACCTGGTGCACGGCGCCAAGAAGGTGATCGTGCTGATGGAGCACGTCGCCAAGGACGGCTCGCACAAGATCCTGACCGAATGCGACCTGCCCTACACCGGTCGCGGCGTGGTGAACCGGATCATCACCGACCTCGCCGTGCTCGACGTCACCGACGACGGGCTGCAGTTGGTCGAGCTCGCAGACGGCGTCACCTTCGACGAACTGCAGGAAAAGACCGGGGCACCGATCAAGCAGTAAATGAGACAGGTTGCGTTCAGGTCCCGGAAAAACCCTGTCATACCTGGCGAAAGTCAGGTATGACGGGACGGGTGGAGCTGGATGTGCTGGTCATCGGTGGGGTGGGGATCGACACGATCGTGCGGGTGCCGAGCCTGCCGTTGAAGGACGTCGACACGATCGGGGTGGAACCGATCGAGTCGTACCTCGGCCACACCGGGCACGGTGTGACGCTCGGCTGCCACCTGCTCGGCCTGCGCGCGGGCCTGGTGGACCTGATCGGCGACGACCCCGAGGGCGACCGCATCCGCCGGACGTACGACGAACTCCGGCTCCCCCTGCACGTCGCCATCCACCCCAGCGGAACTCGCCGGTCCGTAAACCTGGTCGCGCCGGACGGCCGGCGCCTCTCCTTGTACGACGGGCGGCAGCCGGCCGGGCTCCGCGTCGACCCGGATCTCTGGCGGGCGAACGTCGTACACACTCAGCATGTGCATGTCTCGATCATGGATTTCGCGCGGTACGCACTGGGCGACGCGATCGCGGCCGGCTGCACGGTCTCGACCGACCTGCACGACTGGGACGGGCGGAGCGACTACCACAAGGACTTCGCGACCGCGGCCGACATCGTCTTCGTCTCCACCAGTTCCCTGGAGCCTGACGGGGTCGACTGGATCTTCGCCAACGGCCGGGCCGAGATCGTCGTCGCGATGTCGGGTGCCGACGGCAGCTACCTGTACGTCCGCAACCACCCCGCCCGGCACGTCCCGGCGATCCACCTCCCCGATCGCCCGGTCGTCGACACGAACGGTGCCGGCGACGCCTACGTCGCCGCCTTCCTGGCCCGCTACCTCGACGGCGTCGACTGGTACGACGCCGCCCTCGCCGGCACCATCGCCGGCGCCTGGTCCTGCGGCTCCCCCGGCACCCACACCAACCTCATCACCGCCGAACAACTAGCCCTCCAAACCCGAAAACACCTCTAGTCAGGATCGGGTCATCGCAGGGTGGAGGGTGGTGGCTGTGCCGCGGCACGTCACGTCACCTACACCCCAGCCGACCCCACGACCCAGGCCGCCCTGGAAACCCTCCTCGCAGCTCAGTCGCCGTTGGCGACGTCGTAGATCGGAATCGGAACCCAGCGGAAGTAGACCGGGTCGTCGAACGCGCCTGGGACCTCACCGCGGGACTGGATCACCGTCGACAGGCCGTTCGCGTGGCCGACGGCGTACAGGTAGCCCTTCTTGGTGTCCTTGTCGATGCCGAGCAGGAGCGTGCCGTACTGGCCGCACCCCATCGCCGACAGCGTCTCGAAGCCCTGCCAGGTGCGGGTCCGGACCTGCTTGACGATCGGCTTCATCGGCGACGTCAACGGGATCCGGATCGTGTACAGCGCACCGCCGCGGGTGTTCGCCAGGAACGTGTCGTACGTGCGTGTCTTCGCGATCAGCGTCATCGTCTTGACCGCGGAGAAACCGGCGTACGAGCCGGTCGCACGCCAGCCTCCGCCCCTGTTCCAGCGCAAGAGCACACCGTCGTTGCGCAAGGCGTAGGCGTTCGAGTGGTAGACCTTGGGCTTCTGGCCGTCCGGGCTCTCGTAGTCCGCGGTCTCCAGGAAGGTGAACTTGCTCCAGCCACCGCCGATCCGCCGCAACTGCTGCGGGAGGCTCGGGTCGATCTCGCCGGTGCCATCGATCGCGTAGCTACTGGCGTAAAGCCCGTCGCCGATGACTACGTACCCGTAGTGGTCGGCGCCGGCGATGTTCGGTTCGATCGTCTGGCGGGCGCTGAGCCGGATCTGGCCAGCCTGGTACACCCCGTCGATGCCTCCCCTGTCCGGCACGGTCGGCGGAACGGTCGCGGTCGGATCCGCGAACGTGTGCTGCCCGGTCGCGGTCACCGAGCCCTGCCAGACGAAGCACGCCTCAGCGGCCGCCGCGGTGATCTTCTTGTTCGTGCCCGGCACCGTCGCGCCCGGGCCGATCGGGTTCGGTCCTCGTGCATACGCCGCCGCCGGCGCCAGCGCGCTCACCGCCAGCACCGCACTCCCCGCCCAGGCCACCATCCGTCGCTGCATGTCCCCAGTCCCCTCTAGTCAGTGGATCGCCTCCACAGAGCTTGATACCGGGCGCACACGCAAAGTTGCGGGCGAAGTGCAGCGACGTCGGAGCGGAGTCAGCCGGCGAGCTCTGAGTAGGCAGCCACCAAGGTGGCGGAATCCTTTTCCCAGTTGAGTTCTGCGGCTGCCGAGCGGACTCCGTCGGTGTAGACCGTGTAGTTCTCGATCAGGGCGCGTACGGCGGCGGTGAGGGATGCCGGGTTCCCGGGTTCGTACAAGGTGCCGAGCTTGTACTGGGTTACCACCGCGCGCATTTCGGGGAGGTCGGCGGCGACCACCGGCACCCCGGCCCGGACGGCGTGGAAGAGTTTGTTGGGGAGAGCCAAGCGGTGGTTCTCGCAGGTGTTCGTCAACGTCACGAGCGAGATCCCGTACGAGCGGAGCGTGTCGTCGACCTCGTCGATCGAGCGTTCGGCCTCCGTCTCGACCGGCCCCAGGTCCAGGCGGTAGTTCGGATCCACCGAGCCCATCAACACAGTGCGGAACGGCGCCAACCGACGCGCGGCCTCCACCAGCGTCGGCAGGTCCCGGCCGGCGCCCACGCGACCGGCGTACAGGAGACCCTCGGGCTGGTCCGGCGCAGGCGGTACGGCGGAAGGCCGCGGGAAGGTATTGCGTACGACGCGAACGTCCGGCAATCCCCGTGAATGCAGCCGAGCCGCGATCCCGTCCGACACGGTGATCACGAACCGCGCCTTCGAAGCCAGCGAAACCTCGTACCGCCGCCCGCGAGCACGCCACAGCGGCGTCGGCCGACCCGGCAGTGCCCGGTCGAACCACAGCTCATGAGTGTCGTAGACCAGCGCCGCCGACCACTTCTCGGCGTACTCGGCGGCGAGCTCCAACGTGTTGAAGTCATGCGCGTGCACGACGTCGAACGGCCCTGCGGCAGCCACCCGGGGCGCCGCCGCGATCCGCCACTGCTTCTCGGTCCGGTCCCGGTGTTCCGGCAGCAGCAGCCACCGGCCGAATCGCTGGATCAGCACCTTCGGCCCGTTCCGGCCGTGGCCGACCGCTAGTCCGCCGTTGCCCGTCCGCAGCCCGGCCGAGCGGGAGACCGACTCGACCGTGACCCCGGGTCCGACCTCGAAGCCTTCCGGCACATCCCGGCCGATCACCTGAATCGTGTGACCGGCCGCGACCAGAGCCGTTGCCTCTCGCAGAATGCGCGAGTCCCCGGCGATCGGGGACTGCGCGATCATCAGAATTCGCACTTACCGGCCGCCGACCTCGAGCTCGTTGTTGACAAAGGGAAGCAGCGCCTCGACCGACCGGTGCCCGTCATGCAGATCCCGGACGTACGACGGCCCGGCGTCGGCGATCTTGCGGGCCGTGTCGCGCTCGGCGACCAGCCGCTCGATCACCTCGGACAGGTCGTCCGGCGTCGCCTCCGCGATCGGCAGGTCGGTCGGTAGCAGGTCGCGAACCGGGTCCGCGACGTGCCCGACGGTGACCCGGCCGGCCGCCATCGCCTCGCAGGCGAAGACGCCGTACGTGCCGAGCAGCAGCTGGTCGACCACGATGTCGGCGCTCTTGACCAGCTCGGCCAGCTCCGCGTGCGGAACGCCCTGGACCCGCTGGTACCTGATCAGGCCTCGCGCATCCAGGTCCGCCAGCACAGGATCGACGTACGCCGAGCCCTTCAAAGCACTCGCCGACGGTGCGTGCAGGACCACCGGCACCTCGCGCTCCAGCACCGGCTGGGTCGACCCGAACTCCTCGACGTCCACGGCCAGCGGCAACCAGATGCCGTTGTCAACGAACTCCAGCAGGTCCGGCGTGGTGACGAAGATCGGGCCTTCGTACCCCTCCAGGTGCTGCCGCATCAGGTCGTTCGCGGACTGCAGCCGCGACGTCAGCTCGTCGTCCGGGTTGTGGAACGGCGACCACCGGTACCGCGCCCGGTGCAGAGCCGGATCGCGGATCTCCGAACCGTGGAAGACCAGCCCGTGCTTGATCCCGGCCCGGTCCAGCGTCGGTACGTCGTTCGTCCACAGCTGCCCGGGCTCCTGACCGAACATCGGCCGGCCCGCCTCGAACAGCACATGGGTGACCTCGCGCAACGCGTACGCCGTCAGCTCCAGCTGCCAGCGCAGCTCCGACCGGTACTGCTGATATGTCCCGGTGCGGTGCACGCGGAAGTCGAACGCGCCACTGTCCGTGGTCAGCGACTCGGCCTTGAGATCCGGGACCTCACGCTCGAGCGCGGTCGCCCACAGCCAGGCCTGGCCGGCACTGTTGACCGGACCGATCAGCAACCGGCGCTGCTTCTTGATCGCGCGGCCACCAGGCTGAACGACCTCGAGCTGCCGGCCGACCAGTTCGCCGTACAGGCTGCGAAGCTTCGCCGCCTGCCCGGCCCAGGACACTTCCTGCTGGTAACCGGGGTCCGCGACCCGCTCGCGGTAGGAGTCGAGGTCACCGAGGACCGTGCGGACCTTCGACGCCAGATCGTGCGCGTCGGCGGCGACGAACACCTCGCCGATCCGGGTCCGGTCGACGAACTCCTTCATGCTCGGCATGTCGGAGACCACCACCGGCAGCCCGGCGAAGGCGTACTCGAACAGCTTGTTCGGCAGGGCCATCTCGTGGCTCGGGTACCGCAGGATCGGGATCACGCCGACATCCGCGGTCCGCAGGAACGCGACCACCTCGTCCGGCTTCACCGGGTCCAGGCAGTGCAACCGGTCCTGCACCTCGAGCGACACGGCCTGCGCCTGCAACTCCCGGACCGCGTCCGTCTCCACACTGGGCACGCACACGACAGCCAGGTGCACGTCCGGCAGGTCCACCAGCGCCTGTACGGCGGTGTGGATGCCACGTGCGCGCGTCACACCACCGCTGTAGACCAGCAGCGGTACGTCGGAAGCCAAGCCGATCCGGCTGCGAAGGTCGGACACCTCGACCGATACGTCCGCCGGGTTCGGCGTGTTCATGATCACGATGGGCTCGTGGTCGAGCTTGTGCTCGCGCTGCAACCGCTTGGCGATGGCCGGGCTGACCGTGATCACCCGGTCGGCGTCCGCGATGTACTCGGCCTCGTGGTTGGCCCACGCCGCGATCGAGCGCCGGGTGCGAGCGCCGTACCGGGACAGGCCGGCGACGTACTCGTGCGCGTCGTACACGACCTTCAGGTCCTTGCCGCGCAGCTTCGCCCGGCCGGCGGCGCGGGTGGCGACGCCGATCACGTGCATGTCGTGCGCGTGCACGACATCGGGCTCGAGGCGGTCGATCAGATCACCGAAGGCGATCTCGAGATCCAGCGCCTCCGGGTGCAGCTTGCGCCACGGGGCCGGCCACCCCAGCCTGTGGATCACCCCGTCGTACGCGCGCCAGCCGAACTTGAACGGACCGTCGGCCTTGCTGCCGACTCCCGTGCGCACCCGGGTCGCCTTCTTCGCGGCCTGCCAGCGCGACCGGCGCAGCAGCCGGGCGGCCGCGCCGAGCTTGAACTCGAGCGGATTTCCCTGGCCCGCCTCGGCCCGCGCGATGGCGCGCCCGGAGTCGGCCTTCAGCTCCTCGAGCTCGGCCTGGATGCGCTGGCTGCGGGCGACAGAGGTAGACCGGTACTTGAACCCCACCAACGGCGGCCGCCAGTCCCGGCGCGCCGCACGACTGCGCTTGCGCTCCTCCCGCAGGGCGAACGGCACCGCAACGCGGACGATCAGCGCGCCGTCGAGCATCTCCCTCGACGGCAGGTCGCCGGCCGAGACCCCGAGCACAGTCACCTCTGCTCCGGTCTCGGCCAGAGCTGCGGCCTCCTTGCGGACCCTACTGTCGTTGGTGACGTCGTTCGCGACCATCATCACGACCCGCAGGCCGGGATGTGTCACTGGCTGACCGACCTTCCGATCACGATCCGGCGCACGCCCGCCCAACGAGCCGGGTCGGTGCGGTCACGGCCGTCGACGAGCACCTTCACACCCGGCAGCTCGGCCGGGGTCAGCTGCGCGTACTCGGCGTGGTCCGCCTGCAGCACGGCCGCGTCCACCGGAGCGCCCAGCGCGTACGGCGTGAAGCCGAGCTGCCGCAGCTCCTCATCGGTGTACAGCGGGTCGTGCACGGACACCTCGGCACCACGGGCCTTCAGCGCCTCCACGGCCGGGAAGACCCCGGAGAACGCCGTCTCCTTGACGCCACCACGGTATGCCGCGCCGAGCACGGCCACCTTGGCTCCGGTCAGGTCGCCGTACGCGCCCTCGAGCAGGCCGATGGTGTACTCCGGCATACCGAGGTTCGCCTCGCGGGCGGCCCGGACGACGGTGGCCTCCGGGTCGGTCCACAGGTAGAGCCGCGGATAGACCGGGATGCAGTGGCCGCCGACCGCGATGCCGGGCCGGTGGATGTGGCTGTAGGGCTGCGAGTTCGAGGCCTCGATGACCTGGTGGACGTCGATGCCGTTCTCACCGGCGAACCGGGCGAACTGGTTCGCCAGGCCGATGTTGACGTCGCGGTAGGTGGTCTCGGCCAGCTTCGCCAGCTCGGCCGCCTCGGCCGAACCCAGGTCCCAGACGCCGTTGCCGCGCTCCAGGTCCGGGCGCTCGTCGAAGTCGAGGACGGCCTCGTAGAAGGAGGTGGCGCGCTTGGCGCCTTCCTCGGACAGCCCGCCGACCAGCTTCGGGTACTTGCGCAGGTCCGCGAAGATCCGGCCGGTGAGCACCCGCTCGGGCGAGAACACCAGGTGGAAGTCCTGGCCCTCGGTCAGGCCGGAGATCTCCTCGATCATCGGCTTCCACCGGTTGCGGGTGGTGCCGACCGGGAGGGTGGTCTCGTAGCTGACCAGGGTGCCCGGGCTGAGGTGCTCGGCCAGTGACCGGGTGGCGTTCTCCATCCAGCCGAAGTCCGGCTCGCCGGTCTGCTCGTCGACGAAGAGTGCCACGACCACCACCACCGCGTCGCTGCCGGGGATGGCGTCCGCGTAGTCCGTGGTCGCCCGCAGGCGGCCGTCGGCCACGGTCTCGGCCAGCAGTTCGGCCAGGTGCGCCTCACCCGGGAACGGCTCCTGTCCGGCGTTCACCTGGTCGACCGTCGCCGGATTGATGTCGACGCCGATGACCTCATGCCCCTTGGCCGCGAACTGGACCGCCAACGGCAGCCCGATCTTGCCTAAGGCAACAACACTGACACGCACAGGAACTCCACTAGGTAGTGATTCTTCGTCATCGGGGCCCCCGCAGCTTCCGTTCCAGCGGGTGTTCGACGAACTTGTACAGCAGCCACGCAGCGAGGATCGAGATGGCGCAGACACCGGCGTACCAGGTCAGGTTCGACCAGCCGATCGGGCCGGCCACACCGTGCTGCTCCTTGATCGCGTACAGGATGGTGGCGTGCACCAGGTAGAAGGCGTACGACCACTTGCCGAGGGCGACCATCGGACGGCTGCGCAGCAGTGACCGGCCGCCCCGGGTGTCGCGGGAGGCGACGGCCAGGATCAGGAAGCCGTACAGCAGCGTGAGTTCTTCCTTCTGGGTCAGGCTCATGGTGATCGCGAACGGAATCTTGGTCGGGTGCGAACCCGAGTACCACAGAAGGAACAGGCCGCCGGCGGTGACCAGGAAGGCAAACCAGACCGGGATCCGCGGCTTCCAGCCGGTCCGCAGCGCGATCGCCAGGCCGATACCGAACAGGAACGCGACCGAGTGCAGGATCGGCTGTGGCAGCACCGGTACGACGTCCTTGTAATGGAACAACACCAGCCGATAGGCGCCACCGACGAGAATCACGGCCGCACAGAGGGTCAGGCCGCCGGCCACCTTGAGCCTGGCCGTGGCCCGGTGCACGAACGGGAAGTAGGCGTAGAAGAACGCCTCCACCGACAGCGTCCAGGATGCCGGATTGCCGCCGTACAGGATGTTCGGGTCGTTCGACCAGCCGTGCAGCAGGAACACCGACAAGATGATGACGGTCATCGAGACCGGCTTGATCCACCACATTCCGGTCGGCGGATCGAACCGGTAGAACACGAAGATCGCCGCGACCAGCGCGACCATGTGGGCCGGCCAGATCCGGGCGAACCGGCGGCGGTAGAAGGTACGGACCTTCGTGCCTGGCTGGGCCGACCAGGTCAGTACGAAACCGGACAACACGAAGAAGAACGTCACCCCGGAGGTGCCGTACTTCAGGAAGTCGAAGATCGGCAGCGGCGCCAGGTTGGTCATGTGGTGCGCGAAAACGAAGAACGCCGCCCACCAGCGCAGGCCGGTGAGCGACTCGACCCGCGGCAGTCGCTTGTGGGGCTCGGCCGGCGGCTTCCCGGACTCACCCGGGAAGGCACTGACCGGAGCACCCGGGGGCGGGGTGGCCGTGGCGGTGGACGTACTAGCCGGAGCCGCCGGCCCCGGAGAGCCCGGGGTGGGCGGCTGGCTCTGTTCTTCGGCGGCTTTGGTCACGTAGTTACTCCGTGAGAGCAGTGACGACACGCTCGGCAGCGTGCCCGTCTCCGTAGGGCATGGGGCGGTCGGCTGCCGGCGCCGGCCGGGCGGCCAACTCGGGCAGCATACTCACGTCGGACGTGAGCACGTTCCAGCCGTCCTCCAGCGTCTCGACCCACTCGGTCTCGGTGCGCAGCGTGGTGCAGACCCGGCCAAGGAGGAAGGCCTCCTTCTGCAGGCCGCCGGAGTCGGTGACCACACCGGACGAGCCGAGCACAGCCGCGACCATCTCCGGGTACGCCAGCGGCTCCCGGACATGCAGCGAACCGTCCGGACGCTCCAGCTTGATGCCGTGCTCCGCGCACTTCATCACCAGCCGCGGGTGCGCCAGCAGCAGCACCGGGTAACCGGCGTCGGCGAGGCCGTCGACGATCGCGGCCAGGCGGGCCGGGTCGTCGGTGTTCTCGGCCCGGTGGATCGTCGACACGACGTACTCACCGCGCTTCAGACCCTCAGGCAGGTCGAACGATTCGTTCGACACCGCGTCGCGGACCCGGAAGCACACGTCCGTCATCACGTCACCGACGAGCCGCGCCCGGTCCTTCAGGCCCTCGTTCGCCAGGTGTTCCATCGCCACCTTGGTGGGGGCCAGCAGGAGGTCGGCAGCGTGGTCGGTCAGGACGCGGTTGTGCTCCTCCGGCATCCGCCGGTTGAACGACCGCAGCCCGGCCTCCAGGTGCGCCACCGGCAGGTGCATCTTCACCGCCGACAGCGTCCCGGCGAGCGTCGAATTGGTGTCGCCGTAGACCAGCACCCAGTCCGGCTGGTGCTCGTCCAGTACGGCGTCCATCGCGGCCAGCATCGCACCGGTCTGGACGCCGTGGCTGCCCGACCCGACGCCCAGGTGGACGTCCGGGGCCGGGATCCGCAGGTCGGCGAAGAACACGTCAGACATGTTCTTGTCATAGTGCTGCCCGGTGTGCACGATCACATGCTGGTGTTCGGTGGCGGCGAACGCCTCCGCCACCGGTGCCAGCTTCACGAACTGCGGGCGTGCCCCGACAACACTAAGAACCTTCACGACTGCGCCGCTCCGGCGTCCGACGCGATCTTGATCGTCCGGTCCTCGGCGGCCGACTGGATGACGGCCTCGGCGACAGTGACCGTGCTCAGGCCCTGGTGCAGGGTGACGATGTCGGCCTCCTTGCCCAGCACCGCATCCCGGAACGCCTCGTGCTCGGTGCGCAGCGGCTCCGGCTTGCTGATCGCGTAGCGGATCATGTCACCCTCGCTGACACCGCGGAAGTGCGCGACGTCATCCCAGGCCGTGGCCACCGTGCCGTTGGCGTGGAAGGACAGGTCGGCCAGCAGCGTATCGGCGATGAACGCGCCCTTCTCACCGGTGACGACGGTGAGCCGCTCCTTCATCGGGGACAGCCAGTTGACCAGGTGGCTGGTCACGGTGCCGTCGGCCAGCCGGCCGGTCACCGCGATCAGGTCCTCGAACTGCCGGCCGCTCTTGTGAGCGCTCTGCGCGGACACCGCGACGAACGGCGACTGGCACACCCACGCGGACAGGTCGATGTCGTGGGTCGCCAGGTCCAGTACGACGCCGACGTCGGCGATCCGGGCCGGGAACGGGCCCTGGCGGCGGGTGGCGATCTGATAGATGTCGCCCAGCTCACCGTTCTCCAGCCGCGCCCGCAGCGCCTGCAGCGCCGGGTTGTACCGCTCGATGTGCCCGACCGCGCCGATCACGCCGGCAGCCTCGAACGCCTTCGCGATCTGGATCGCCTCGGCCGAGGACCCGGCCAGCGGTTTCTCGATCATCGCGTGGACGCCGGCCGCGGCCAGCGCCTCCGCGATCTCCGCGTGGTACTGCGTCGGGACGGCGACCATGCAGTAGTCGATCCCGGCCGCGATCAGCTGCTCGATGTTCTCGTACACGGGCAGGCCGTCGGCCACTCCGTGCTTGTCGCCGTTGGGGTCGGCCACGGCCACCAGGTCGACTCCCTCGAGGGAGCCCAGCACCCGCGCGTGGTGCCTGCCCATCATGCCCAGGCCGATCAGTCCGGCTCGCAGTTTCGCCATCTCACGCACCAGCCTTCGCCACGGTGTTCACCGCGGCCACGATCCGGTTCAGGTCGTCGTCGGACAGCGAGGGGTGGACCGGCAGCGAGAGCACCTCGGCCGCGGCCTTCTCGGTCTCCGGCAGGTCCAGCTCGCGCTGGAACGACGGCAGCCGGTGGTTCGGGATCGGGTAGTAGACGCCGCAGCCGACGCCGTACTCGTTCCGCAGCGCGTTCGCGAAGCCGTCGCGGTCCTCGGTCACCCGGATCGTGTACTGGTGGTACACGTGGGTCGCCTCGGCGGCCACCGCCGGGACAGCGACACCGGCCAGGTTCGCGTCCAGGAAGGCCGCGTTCTCCTGCCGCTGCTTGGTCCAGCCGCCGACCTTGGTCAGCTGCACGCGGCCGATGGCGGCGTGCAGGTCGGTCATCCGGTTGTTCAGGCCGACGACCTCGTTCTCGTACTGCTTGAGCATGCCCTGGTTGCGGAAGAGCCGCATCCGGCGCTCGAGGTCGGCGTTCGCGACCGAGTTCATGCCGCCCTCACCGGACGTCATGTTCTTGGTCGGGTAGAGGCTGAACATCGCGAACTCGCCGAAGGTGCCGACGGGAGCGCCGTTCCAGG
The DNA here is from genome assembly GCF_055562215.1 of Kribbella sp. NPDC020701. Classification (NCBI taxonomy): domain Bacteria; kingdom Bacillati; phylum Actinomycetota; class Actinomycetes; order Propionibacteriales; family Kribbellaceae; genus Kribbella; species Kribbella sp. NPDC020701. Next base: position 48,504 of record NZ_JBVHFT010000002.1, read on the forward strand.
TGGCGCCGTGGGCCTGCGCGGCGTCCTCGTAGATCTGGATGCCGTGCTTGTCGGCGATCGCCTGCAGCGCGGTGATGTTGGCAGGGTGGCCGAACAGGTGCACCGGCATGACGGCCTTGGTCTTCTCGGTGATCGCGGCCTCGACCGCGGCCGGGTCCAGGCAGAAGTACGTCGGCTCGATGTCGACGAAGACCGGGGTCGCACCGGTCAGCGCGACGCTGTTGGCGGTCGCGGCGAAGGTGAAGGACGGGACGATGACCTCGTCACCCGGTCCGACACCCGCGGCCAGCAGGCCGAGGTGGAGACCCGACGTGCCCGAGTTGGTCGCGACGCACGCCCGGCCGGAGACCAGCGCTGCGCCGAACTCCTGCTCGAACGCCGCCACCTCGGGGCCCTGCGCCAGCATCCCGGACTGCATCACCCGGTCGACGGCCTCGCGCTCCTCCTTCCCGATGATCGGCTTCGCGGCCGGAATCGGCTGCACCATCAGTTCTCCTCCACGTCTTCACCGGACGGCCGCAGCCGCCCGTCGGTTTCGATGTACGTCTCACCCGTATTCGGGCACTTCCACTCGCCGTTGCCGACCTCCAGCAACGGCACCCCCGCACGGCCGACCCACTTGATCCGGCGCGCCGGCACCCCCGCGACCAGCGCGAAGTCTGGCACGTCCTTGGTCACCACCGCACCCGCGGCAACCGTGGCCCAGCGGCCGATGGTGACCGGCGCCACGCAGACCGAGCGCGCGCCGACCGCACTGCCCTCCTTCAGCGTCACACCGACCGGCTCCCAGTCGTGGCCGCTCTTCAGCGAGCCGTCCGGGTTGATCGCCCGCGGGAAGTGGTCGTTGGTGAGCACCACCGCCGGGCCGATGAACACGCCGTCCTCGAGCACCGCCGGCTCGTAGACCAGGGCGTCGTTCTGGATCTTGCAGTTCTTCCCGACCCGCACGCCGGAACCGATGTAGGCACCCCGTCCGACGATGCAGTTCTCACCCAGCACCGCGTTCTCGCGGATCTGGGACAGGTGCCAGACCGACGACCCGTCACCGATCTGGGCGGATTCGTCGACGTCAGCGGATGCTGCGATGCGGGACGTCACTGATTCTCCTTCGAAGTGAGCCAACTGCTGAGAGCAATGGTCGAGCGGCTTCCGTCGTGCAGCTCCGCCACGAAGCCGGGGCCGGCGGCCGCCCGCTCGGCGGCGGCCTCGCGATCGGCGATCAGGCCCGCGACGACATCACCCAGCGTGTCGGGATCCGCCTCCACGATCGGCACCTCTCGCCCAGTCAGACTACGCACCCGCCGGCGCACGTCGTCACCGACGTACGAGACCACGATCCGCTCGGCGGCCAGTGCTTCCGCGGCTGCCACGCCGTACAGGCCGATTCGGAGTTGGTCGACGACGATGTCGGCGTCGCCGATCACGCTCGGCATCCGGTCGTGCGGTACGCCGGTGATGCGCCGGTACTCCAATACCCCGCGCTCGTCCAACTCGGTCAGGACGGCGTCGATCCGGTCCGAGCCCTTGAGCTGCGCGTTCGACGGGACGTGTACGACGACCGGACGCTCGCTCGTGAACAACGGACGGGCCGCCTGCTGCCAAGGAGCCGGGTCGATCGCGACCGGCAGCCACTGCGCGTTCGGTACGTCGTCCAGCAGATCGACCGTCGACACGAACACGGGCAGGTCGAGGATCTCGACGAGTTCGGCATGCCGGCGCGCCTGCTTCTCCAGCCGCTCGGTCAGGTCGTCGCCGGGCCTGAACGGCGACCAGCGCTCGCGCTTCGCGTGCCGGCTGGGCAGGCGGATGTCAGAGCCATGGAAGACCAGGCCGACGTCGATGCCCGCCTCGCGCAGGGTGGCGATGTCGGCGGCCGCGTCCGGGTAGCCGCGGGCGCCGAAGATCGGGCGCAGCGACTCGACCAGGACGTGCGTGTAAGAACCGACGGTGTGCTGCTCCTGCGCGCGCTGCCAGCGAGGCTGGCCGAACCACGCAAGCGGTACGCCGTAGTCGTCGGCGAACTGGAACTGTTCCTTGCGATGCAAGGCGAACGAGACGGCACCGACCCCTTCGAGCTCTTCGGCTGCCCGTGCCCAGGCGTAGCCCTGACCGGCGGAGTTGGTCGGTCCGACCAACAGCCGCACGGGGGTCGTCGGCACCGGCGGGAACGCCGGCAACTGCGCGTACGAGTACCGCAAGCCGCGCAGACGCCGCCGGACCGCTCCAGCGGTCCGCGCGAGTGGCGCCGGCAGGTACTCGCGGATCGAACGCGACACCGTCATGGAATCATCCATTACCTGCCGGTGCCTTCAGTTGGTCGAGCTCGCGACGGGCAGCCGGGAGACCGAGCACGACCGGGGTGCCCGGCCTGCGCCTCCCCAGGTTCCAGCCGGCCCAGATCGCACCGGAGTCCAGGGCGACGACGACGTCGGCGTTCTCGATCGTGCTCATCACGTCGGGGCGGCTGAGAACCCTGGCCCAGTAGGTCTTGCCCAGCTTCTGGCCGGCGCGATTGCTCCGCAGGAACTTCACCGACTTCTTGATTGCCTCCGGCAACACTCTGCCGGCCGACCGGCGAGCCCGCCACCGCACAGCCTGCACGCCACGCTTGGCTCCGGTCGGCCCGGGCTTCGGGGCGGGAGCAGGCTCCGGCTCCGGCTCGGGCTCCGACGGCGACGCGACCGGCATGCGGCCCGGACCGATCAGGGTGAAGCTGTTGACCTTGTCCTCGACCGGCCCGTCCGGGGCCACCCAGCCGATGACGTCGAGGCCGAGATCCGGGTCGCCACCGAGGTCCTCACGGACGGTGTCGAAGTACGCCGGCGGGAGCCGGCGGGTGCTCAGCAGTACGACGGTCTTCACGCCGGAACCCCCTGCACCACCCCGGCGAGCGCCTCGATCCGCGGATCGAGCTGCACCTCTCGCCGGTACGACGCGCCGAACTCGCGCGCCTTGGTCCGGATCCCCTCGTCCGCCGTACGAGCGGCGTGCGCGGCCTCGATCAAGGCCGCGGCGATCGCCTCCGGCGTCACGTCCTCGACCGGGAACCACAACGGATGACCGCGCAGTACGTCGGACGCCGCGTTCTCCGGGTCGTGCACGGACACGATCGGCAGGCCGGTCGCGAGGTACTCGAACACCTTGCCGCTGGTCACGTACCGGCCCTTGCCGAGCATCAGCAGCTGGACGTCGAACTCGTCGTACGCCTTGGCGATCTCGGCCTTGCCGACCGGACCCTCGTAGCTGACGCCCTCGTCCCTGGCGTGGTCGATGGTCGCGAGCATGTCGGCCCGCGGCTGCGCGTAGTACCCGAGGTAGCCGTGGATCTTGGCCTTCGCGCCGGCCAGCTCCTCCGACGACGAGCGGGCGAGCCGCCAGCCTTCGACGAACTCGGCCAGCGGCACCTTCGGCGAAACGGTTCCGACGTACCCGAAGACCAGCGGGCGATCCGTCACGGCACCGCGGTCGCGCGTGTCCGGCACCAGGTCGGGGTCGAAGCCGTTGGCGACGGTGTGCATCTTGCCGGCGTGGGCGGGGTAGAGCTTCTCGTGCCACTCCTTGATCGGGTCGTTCACGAACCAGACCTCGCGAGCGGACTCGACCAGCTTCTTCTCCCAGCGGGCCGCGCGGCTGTTCGGCTCGTGCAGCCGGTCACCAGTGAAGACGTCCAGCAGCCAGGCGTCGCGGTAGTCCATCACGTACGGGACGCCGTACTTCTTGTTCAGGTGGTACGCCGCCGTGAAGACGACGTGCGGGTTCGCGGTGGCAACGGTGAGGTCGACCTTGTGCGCCCGGTGGATCCGGTCCGCGGCCTTCTCGATGATGGAACGCCACGGCCCGTACCCGGTCTCCGGGAACGGGATCTGGTCCTGCTTGGTCCGCCACTTGCTCCATAGCTTCGGGTTCGTAGCGCGGGTCCTGGACCAGGTGCGCAGGTCGGCCTCCAGGATCGGCCACTCGAACGGCACCCGGACGACCTCGATCGACGGGTCGATCCGTTCCTCCAGGGTCAGGTCGACACCCGTGAAGCGATGGAAGGTCTCACGTTCGGCCGTCAGCACGGTCACCTTCCAGCCGAGCGCGGCGAACCGGTTGGCCGTGGCCAGGGCCCGGTAGACACCGCCACTTCGGCAGGGTGGGAAGCCCCAGGCGACGTACAGCAGATGGGGACGGCTGTCGGTCATCCTCTTCCTCTTAGCAGGTTGAGGATCGCGTCGGCCAGCTCGTCGTACGGCGTGGACGCGGCCAGATGGTCAGCCGCCCACTGCAGCGCGTGGTCGCGCAGTTTCTCCAGCTCACCGGGATCCGCGGACCAGCGCCGCAGGGTCTCGGCCGCCTCCGCGACCGAATCCACCAGGACGCCGCCACCGGACTCCTCGATCACCTTGGTCTGCCGGGGCAGGCGGGTGGAGAGCACGGGAAGACCGCTCGCGAGGTACTCGTAGATCTTGGACGGCATCGCTTCCACGAAGGCCGGTGTCGGCTGGAGCATGGCGAGACTCGCCCAGGCGCCCTGGGCGATCTGCCAGGAGTCGGCAGGTGGCTGGCGCCCGTGCAGCCGGACGCGGCCGGCCAGGTCGGACTCCTTGATCCGGGCCTCGAGCCGGTCCCGGTCCGACGGTGCGACCGGGCCGACCAGGTCGAGGGACCACTCCGGCGCCGCAGCGACGGTCTCGACCATGTCGAACAGACCACGGCTCGTTCGCAGGTCCCCGACGTACACCGCGCGGGGTGCGCCGGTCGGCGGGGAGGGAGCGAGGAAGCCGTGATCGGGAAGGTTCTGCACCACCAGGCGGCGCTTGGCGTGGTGCGGCGCCAGGTGCGAGTCGGCGACGACGGTGAGGTCGGCTCCCGCGGCCAGCTTCGACCCGGCGCGCACGATCAGCCGGGCCGGCAGTCCCGCGGCTCCTTTGGCCCACGCCCGGTCGGCCAGCAGCCTCTCGTAGTCCTCGTGCACGTCGACGACCAGCTTGCGCCGCCGGATGGTGGTGACCAGCCGGGTGACCGGGATCATGTCCGGATCGACCGTCATCACCACCTTGGCCTTGGTCCGCCACGGCAGCACGGCGGTCCGGGCCAGCCGCTGGACCAGGTTGCCCCGCGGGCCGGCGTGCACGGCCGCACCGGCCGGCCCGCCGTCGGCCTCGCCCAGGCCCCACAGCTCGACGCGGAGGTCTCGGTTCTGCAGAGCCGCGGTGATCTTGTGCAGGCGTGCGTCGGCGACGTCGTGACCGGTCGTGATGATCCCCACGTCCGGCGTCCGTGACCCGGAATTGGGCATGGTCAGAGGTCCTCGAGGGAGACGGATTCCTTTTCGCCGACCTGCAGGAACTTGGTGTAGGCCTGGATCACCTCGTTGGGCTCGCCACGCATCATCAGCTTGCCCTTGTGCAACCAGATGCAGTCGTTGCACATCTCGCGGACACTGCTCATCGCGTGGCTGACCAGGAACATGGTCCGGCTGTTCGTGACCAGTTCCGACATCTTGGCCGCGGCCTTGGTCTTGAACGACGCGTCACCGGCGGACAGCGCCTCGTCGATCAGCAGGATGTCGGGGTCCATGTGCACGGCGACCGAGAACGCGAGCCGGCTGAACATGCCGGACGAGTACGTCCGCATCGGCATCTCCATGAAGTCGCCGAGCTCGGCGAACTCGGCGATCTCCTCGTACCGGGCCTCGATCTCCTTGCGGCTCAGACCGGCCGCGAGTCCACCCAGTACGACGTTCTCCTTGCCGGACAGCGCCGCGTTGAAGCCGACGCCCAGCGACAGCAGGGTGGAGACCCGGCCGTGCACCTCGATCCGGCCCGAGGTCGGCGGCAGGATGCCGGCCACCGCACGCATCAGCGTCGACTTGCCGGCACCGTTCGCGCCGATGATGCCGATGGTGGTGCCGTGGTTGACGTCGAAGGAGACGTTCTGGACGGCCTTGACCTCGCGGACCGCGCGCTCGCCACGGCCGAACCGGACCAGTGCGCTCTTGAACGTGGGAACCCGCTCGAATGTCGTCCGGTAGGTGATGGACACGTCCTGCACCTTGACGGCCGGAACTTCCGCCGTGGTTTTCTGCATCGGCTTCTTCTCGGTCTCAGAGACGGACAACGAACTCACGCTCCCTCGACATGAAGAACAACGAGCCGACCACGAACGCCAGCAGCGCCCAGAATCCACCGGCGGCCCACAGCTGCCACTTCGGGATGTCACCACGGACCAGCAGGTCGGTCCACCCGCCGATCAGCGCGTAGAGCGGGTTGTACTGGATGAAGCCCTTGAACTTCGCCGGCGCCTGCTCCGCGAACCAGAGCACCGGGGACAGGTACAGCCAGATCCGGACGAAGTACGGCAGGAAGCTGGTGGTGTCGCGGAAGTACACCTGCAGGGCGGCGAAGATCATCCCCATGCCGGCCGCGAAGACCGTCAGCATGATCAGGAACGCCGGGGCCAGCAGCATCTGCCACTTCAGCGGCTGCCGCATCGCCAGGTGGATGAAGAAGTAGACGACCAGAGTGGGCAGGAAGCGGAAGAACGCCGTCCGCACCGCCGACAGCGGCAGCAGCATCCGCGGGAACGACTGGTTCATCAGCAGCTTGCCGCCGCCGACCACACTGGCCGCGCCGGCGGTCATCGCACCGGAGAAGTAGTAGAAGGCGAACAGGCCGCCGCACATGTGCGCGAACCGCTCCGCGGCACCGATCCTCGAGCCACCGCCCGCGATGATGTCCGTCAGCAGGTAGTAGACGGCCGCCAGCAGCAGCGGGTTCAGGACCAGCCAGATCTGCCCGAAGAAAGTGTTCGTGTTGGCGGCCCGGATGTTCGTCCGGGACATCTCCGCCGCGAACTCCCGGCGCTGCCACAGTGCCTTGAAGTAAGGACGCAGCGCCGGCAGGCCGACCTTGTGCGGTTCGTACACATGCACCGACGGGTTGAACTCCTCGTCGACGCTAGTCGCGTTCATTCAGGCGACGCCTCTCTCTGCCAGATGTCGTGTCTCCGCCCGGTACGACGGCGGGCCACGCAGACCGGAAAGCAGAGTAGCGGATCGTCGTCATGGCCGACGACACAGTGGTCCTCCATAGTGAGCAACGACGTACAGACGGCTACCAAGCGTCGCGCCCGACTGTGCAACCGAATGAACAGTCAGCTCTCGCCGATCGTTATCTGGAATATACATTTGACAGCCTTCGACGGCCAAATGCCCGTCAGGGCACGGAAACGGCGTGTTGACCATGATCACTACGAGCCCGCAGGAACGATAGCGAACAAAGTCAAATCGCGGTCAATTCAGAGGTATGACGCCGGCGATTCGCCGGAAGTTCGCGCACCGGGCGTGATCTGTCGCACGCCTGCCCCGTGAGCGGTACGGCGACCAGTGACGGGCGTCACCGGGAGCGTGGACGGGGCCGGTTCAGGCGGGGGCGCCGTCCGGCCGCCGGGTCAGGACGTGCATGCCCTTGTCGGCGCGCAACTGCTGGCGGACGAACTCCGGGCACTCCTGCATCCAGCGACCGCTGACTTCGACCTCGTCGGGCCGGATGGTGTCGTCGAGGACGAACGTCACCTCGTCGGCGCAGTGCGACAGCAGCACCGGCAGCGCGGGATAGCGGGACAGCGGACCCGTCCCGGCGGGCGGCCCGTCGACGAAGACCAGGCCAATGCCTTCGAGGTCCCGCACTGCGGTCAGGTCGTACCAGTTCCACTCGCGCTCGTCCGGGCCTGCCCAGGGCGTCAGCGGAGCGTGCCGCACCTCGACGACGTCCTGCAGCCCATGATCGGACACCCGCCGGGCGGTGACCTCGGCGTAGTGGTCGTTGTGCTCGAGCGCGACCACGCGGCCGTAGCCGGCCAGCTGCACGGCGTAGCCCAGGACCAGGCTGGACGCCCCGCTGCCGCACTCGACGACCAGCTCCGGACGGCGGGAGACGACGTACTCGGCCAGCCAGCGCAGCACGTCGGGCGAGGCGGCCCAATCGCGCAGCGGCGGCATCAGCGCACGGGGTTGGAGCATGGTGCGCAGGTCGAGCAGTGCCTCGATCTGCCGGTACGTCTGTGCGGTGTCGGACCGGCCGGCGACGACCTCCGCGTGGACCTCGTCGAGCCGCTTCCCGGTGCCGGCGATCGACGACTCGATCCGCTCGGTGGCCTTCTCGGCGGTGGCCTGGAGCGCGGCGTCCAGCGCCTCGCCCTGGGCTCGGACGGCCTCGGAGTTCGCCGCCATCGCCCCGCGCAGCGTCTGGTTCAGCTCGGACAGCTCCCGGGTGTGCCGCGCGGCCACCGCCGACACGCTGCGCTTCAGCTGCAGCACCATGGCACCGAGGACGGCGACGGCGGCGGCCAGCCCGAACGCGATGACGAGCAGCAGGCCCTGCGCGACCGCGATCTCGCCGGCCAGCACGACACCCAGGGTGACCAATGTCGCGGCCGCCGCCGCGGCACCGGCCAGCAGGGCCACCTTGCGGACAGGCACCTTTGCCATACTCACCATCCACGCAGTCGGCCGCCCAGCGGGCGGCGGAAATACCACAGCGTAGCGCCGAACGCACCCGAGCCCACCGGAGTCGCGCGGCGCCCACGGAACGGCGGCGGTTACCGTAGGGCGGCTCCCTACCGCCGACCCAAGAGAGAGGTACCCCCGTGATGAAGATCATGACGGTCTACGGCACCCGTCCCGAGGCGATCAAGCTCGCACCCGTCCTGACGGCGCTCGCGGCCGAGCCCGACCTCGAGTCGGTACCCGTGGTCACCGGCCAGCACCGCGAGATGCTCGACCAGGTCAACGACCTGTTCGGCATCGTCCCACGGCACGACCTCGACATCCTGCAGCCGGGGCAGACCCTGGCGGGCATCACCGCGCGCATCATGGACCGTTTCGACCCGGTCCTCGCCGAGGAGGCGCCCGATGTGGTGATCGTCCAGGGCGACACGACGACCTCGACGGCGGCCGCGCTGGCGGCCTTCTACCGCGGCATCCCAGTCGTGCACGTCGAGGCCGGGCTGCGCAGCGGCGACCTCACCGCGCCGTTCCCCGAGGAGGCGAATCGCCGTCTGACCTCGCAGATCACCACCCTGCACCTGGCGCCGACGGCACGCAGCCGGGCCAACCTGCTGCGCGAGGGCGTCGACCCCAGCACCGTCGTCGTCACCGGCAACACCGTCATCGACGCGCTGCTCACGACCGCCGCCCAGCCCGTAGCGCTGACCGACCCGCAGCTGGCCGCGCTGGTCGCGTCGGACGCACCGATCCTGCTGGTCACCAGCCACCGCCGGGAGAGCTGGGGCGCGGCGATGGAAGGAGTCGGCCGGGCGCTGGCCCGCATCGCAGCGGCGCACCCGGAGCTCACCGTCGTCCTGCCGGTGCACCGCAACCCCGTGGTCCGCGAGGCTCTGCTGCCGATGCTCGCCGGGCTCCCGAACGTCGTGGTGACCGAGCCGCTGTCCTACGCCGAGTTCGCCACCGTCCTCGCAGCCGCCAAGATCGTCCTCACCGACTCCGGCGGCATCCAGGAGGAGGCGCCCAGCCTGGGCAAGCCGGTCCTGGTCATGCGCGACAACACAGAGCGCCCCGAGGCGGTCGAGGCCGGCACCGTCCGCCTGATCGGTACCGACGAGGACCGCGTCGTCAAGGAGGTCGAGCGCCTGCACCTCGACCCGGCGGCCTATTCGGCCATGGCGCAGGCGATCAACCCCTACGGCGACGGGCACGCCACCGCTCGCTCGGTCGCCGCTGTCCGGGCGCTGTTCGGTCTCGGCGCCCGGCTCCCCGACTTCACCGGCTGACGCGGGTGCGGGCCCGGGCCTGTCAGCCGACCAGCGCGGCCGCCCACGTCGGGCGGACGACGGCGAGGTCGTGGCGGCCGCCCTGGAGCCGTGCCGCGCCGCTGAGCTTGGCGAACTCCGCCGGATCGGCGGCCGCGGCGACGATCGTCCGGACCAGCGCGTCGATCGAGCCGTACGGCGCGTCCGGCCCGTACAGCTCGGCGGCGCCGTCCTCGGCCGGGGTCAGCACCACCACTCCGGCGGCCTGGGCCTCGACGACACGCTGATCGAGGCTCCCGCGGCGGCGCGGGACCAGCAGCCAGCCGATCTTGCGGTACCAGGTGGGGAGGTCGGCATCGGGGCGCTCGAACGCGACCCGCGCGGCGACGTCGGGCGTGGCCACGAGATCGGCGACCAGCGTCTGGTAGTAGACGCGTTCGATCTGGTCGGCCAGGTGGTCGTCAGCCTCCCACGGCAGTCGGTCGCGGATGTGCAGGCTGAACTGCTCGTCGGCGGCGAGCAGGTCGCGCAGCGCCATGATGGCCGCGTCGGGCCGGGCGACGGACGGGCTCAGGTCAAGGACGCCCACCCGGTACTGGCGGCCGGGCAGCCCCGGCCGATCGACGTAGGCGGTGTCGACCGGCAGCGGCGCGTGGTGCAGTCGCTCGACCGGGACATCGAACGCGGCAGCGAACGCCGCGAGGTCAGGCTCGGCCTGGAACACGAATGCGTCGATCTCCTCGAGCAACGCGTCGCGCAGGGCGGGCTCGTCGGTACGCAGGTCGCGGACGTGCGCGATCAGCCGCTGGCCATCGACCTTGCGGCGGGTGGCCCAGGGCAGGAACGGGGCCGCGTCCTCGATGACGACAGTGCCGGCCTCGGACAGCTCGCCGAGCCGGGGTTCCTCCTGGCCCGTCAGCGTCGGATCCCACTGGGCAACGCGGACTTCGCCGGCGCACTGCCGCAGCACTGTGTGCGTGCCGCGCGACGCCGCCAGATCGCTGCCGACGAGCAGCAGCGGCCGCCCGCCCGCGAGCGTGACGCTCGGCCGCACCTCGGTCGCCCGGAGCGCGGCGTGGATGCGCTCGACAGTGTTGGCCATGCGGTATCGGTCGATGGCCTCCATCGCCTTCTTGCGTGCATCCTCGAGCAGGTCCGGGTCGCGGGCCACCCGTTCGACGGCGTCGAGCACCGACTCGATGGAGGCGTCGACGAACAGCGGGTAGTCCTCGCCCAGCAGCTCGACGTGCGCGGCAATGCGGTTGACCACCGGGGCCACGCCCATGGCGCAGTACTCGAGCACCTTGGTGGACAGCTCATGGGTGGAGTCGAGCTCCTGCGCCCGCCAGCTGAACCCGATGTCGGCCGTCTTGGAGTACGCCATGGCGTCGTCGCGGGAGAGCCCGCCGGCCCACTCCACACCCGGGCTGGACTTGACGGCGGTCGTCATGCGCCTGCGCCAGCTGGGCACGCGCTTGGAGTGCATGATCTTGTCACCGATCATCGACAGCGACAGGCGGACGCCGCGCTCGGCCAGCAGCCGGGGCACGTCGCACAGCTCGAGCGTCATCCAGCCCTCGGCGAACTTGCCGGCGTAGACGCCCTGCAGCCGGCCGGCCGGCCGGGCCGAGCGGCCGGGCAGCGGGCCGAGGCCGTCAGGGATCATCGGGTTGATGACGACGCACTTCCCGACCGACGCGGGCACCCGGTACTCCATGTAGGAGCGGGAGTCCTCGGTCTGCACCAGCATCCGCTCGGACGCCAGCGAGATCTCCTCGAGGTCGCGCAGCTGCTCCGGTGTGGGCTCCGCACCCGGCTCGGGGAGGTCGATGACGTAGGGCCAGAACCGGCCGTCGAACTCGCGGGTGCGGGCCAGCTCGTTGGAGATGGCGAAGCCGCGCGAGATGATCTTGTCGAACCGGTGGGCGCGGTCGAGCTCGACGACGCGGTGCGCGACCTCCTTGACCGACAGCAGCTTCGACGGGGGGACGGCATCGCCGAGGCCCTCGAACGGGTCGACGATGGTGACGTTGTCCAGGCCGACGAGCGGCTCGAGCATCTTCCGCGAGATGATCCGGGCCTTCAGCAGCAGCGTGACGTGGGAGTTCGTCCGCGCGAGCACCTGGGCCATGGACACCAGCCAGATGGTCGACCCGTCGATGATGTTGATGTTTCCGTCGCCGTAGAGCAGGACGCGGCGCTCCACGGGAGTGGAGTGGGTGGTCATCGATCTCCCTCGACGGCGGCGCGGGCAACTCGGTCGAGCAGACTCACGACCGGGGACATGGGCACGGGACCGAGGATGGGGTCGGCCTGCTGGGCGAGCGGGAGCACCGCGTCGGCGGCGCCGCGCAGCAGGTTGGTGCCGACGTTCGGCGCGTCAGCGGAGGCGAGCACGATGACGGGCGCGCCGCACTCGCGTGCCTCGGTGGTCCACTCCAGGATCTCGAGCAGCAGCGCCGTGCCGGACGACGTCTCGGCGGTGCTCCAGGGACCGGACTGCAGGGCGGCCCGCTCGACCACCAGCATGTCGCCGGGCTCGACCTTCGTGCCGAGCGCCCGCGCCCCCGGCGCCACGGCGGCGACCGGCAGGACATCGCCCAGCCGCCGCGCCGTCCCGCCGGTCAGCACGCCGACGACCCGGGTGGCCGCCGCGAGCTCGCGGCGTGCATCGAGCCCGCCGTCGTCGGCCTCCGGTGTTTCATCGGCCTCGGGCTCGAGCTCGTCGTCCGGCTCGGCGAGCAGGTGCTCGGGGTAGCGCGCGGACAGGACCCGCTCGGCCGCGCGCGACGGCGAGTCCGGGACCTCGTGCACCCGACGGCGGCCGCGGACGACGCGCCGGGCCTTGCGCACGGCGCGCACCGGCAGCGAAGCGGGCATCAGCGCCACAGGCCCTTCGTGTCGATGACACGCTTGCCATCGAGCGCCGACCGGTCGATGCCGCGGAACTCGTCGTGGTCGACCAGCAACAGGATGACGTCGGCGGCGGCGATGGCGGTGGCCGCGTCGGCCAGCTCGACGTTGGACAGCCCGGCGAGGTCGGCCGGCAGCTTCTCGATGTGCGGCTCGACCGCGAGCACCTTGCAGTCCGGCAGCTCGCCGGCGAGGTCGCGGACGATCTGGCGGGCCGGCGACTCGCGGAGGTCGTCGATGTTGGCCTTGAACGCCAGCCCCAGCGCGGCCACCGTCGAGGCGCCCTGGCCGGCGACCGCCTCGACCGCCCGGCCGACGACGTAGCCGGACTTGCCGTCGTTGACCTGCCGCGCCGTGCGGATGAGCGTGGCCTCCTCGGGCGCCGCAGAAACGATGAACCAGGGGTCGACGGCGATGCAGTGCCCGCCGACACCCGGCCCGGGCTGCAGGACGTTCACCCGCGGGTGGTGGTTGGCCAGCTCGATGAGCCGCCACACGTCGACGCCCAGGCGGTCGCAGATGAGCGACAGCTCATTGGCGAAGGCGATGTTGACGTCGCGGAAGGAGTTCTCGGTGAGCTTGGCCATCTCGGCGGTCACGGCGTCGGTGAGCAGCAGCTCGCCGCGGCAGAACCGCTCGTAGAGCCCCTTGGCCCGGAGTGCGGCCTCCTCGGTGAGGCCGCCGATGATGCGGTCGTTCTCGACCAGCTCAGTCATGATGCGGCCGGGCAGCACCCGCTCCGGGCAGTACGCTACGTGGATAACCGATCGGCCGTCGGTGCCGTCGAGGCTCAGTGCCGGGTTGGTGGCCAGGATCTCCTCTGCCATGCGCTGCGCGGTGCCGGGCGGCGAGGTGGACTCGAGGATGACGAGCTCGCCGCCGGTCAGCTTCGGCGCGATGGCCCGCGCGGCCGACAGCACGTGGCTGAGGTCGGCCGTCTTGTCCTCCAGGAACGGAGTGGGTACGGCGACGATGTACGCGTCGGCCGCCGGGGGCTCGGTGGTGGCGTCGAGCAAGCCCGCCGCCACGACCTCGCGGAGCACGTGGTCGAGATCGGGTTCGACGAACGGCAGCGCGCCGTGGTTGACCGCCTCGACCTTCCTCCGGTCGACGTCGACGCCCGTGACACGGCAGCCCGCGCGCGCCAGTACTACGGCGGTCGGAAGGCCGATGTAACCGAGTCCGAGCACCACGATGCGCGAATGCGCATTCATAACGTTCTCTCCTCACCAGGTGGCTTAGACGCGCCCGCTGGAGCGCATTGTCGCGAGTAGTCTATGCACCGAGCGGGGTAGTCTAAGCACCGAGCGGGCAGACCGACGACACTTACCCGCGTTGCCCGCCCCTCCGACGAAAGCCATTAGATGTCGCAGCTCAAGACCATGGTTCGCGCGCCACGCCGCCTCGTGCTCCGCGCGCTCCGCGGCCCCGTCCGAGCGCTCCTCCGCCCCTTCCGTCCGCAGATCAAGGCGCTACGGCGGCGGCTGCCGCGCCGGGCCGACCACTATGTTGCCCGCCTCGGTGGCGTCCCGATGCGGGTGGTCCTGCCCGCCGCGCCGGTGCCTCCGGAGCTCGTCGAGCAGGCCCGCGCGAGCCGTCCGCCGGTGCCGGACACGCCCATCCGGCTGTACGTGGCGCCGGCCAACTTCGCCGGACAGGGCTGGCTCTGGGCGCGCGCGGCCGAGCAATTGCCCGGCGTCGGCGCCGTCAGCATGGTCGGCATCCCCAGCGGCTTCCGGTTCTCCTCCGACTACCACGTGCCCGACCAGGTCTACCTGCGCTCGCTCGAGTGGCAGCGCGAGCAGTTCGAGTACGTCCGGCAGGGTTTCACGCATGCGCTCGTCGAGGCACAGCGGCCGATGTTCGGCTCGATGTTGAGTAACAACGTATTCACCGAAGCGCGGGTACTGAGTGGGTACGGCCTGCGGGTCGCCACCATCGCGCACGGCCGCGATGTGCGGCTGCCGAGCCTGCACCGCGAGAACTACCCCTGGTCGCCGTACGTGCAGGAGGAGTGGGCCGAGGTCGACGTGCTGGAGTGGCAGGTCCGCCGCAATCTCCGCGGGCTGGCCTCACTCGACCTGCCGGCCTTCGTGTCCACGCCCGACCTCCTCGACGACCTCCCCGACGCCACCTGGTGCCCGGTGGTCATCGACGTCGCCCTCTGGGAGACCCCGGACCCGGCGATGGAGCGGCCGCGGCCCGTGGCGGTGCACATGCCCACCAGCTCGAAGTTCAAGGGCTCGGAGCAGGTCGACGAAGCGATGACGGACCTGCACGAGCGCGGGCTGGTCGAGTACCGCCGCATCGAGGGCGTCTCCCCCGAGGAGGTGCGCCGCATCATCGGCTCGGCCGACCTCGTGCTCGACCAGTTCCGGCTGGGCAGCTACGGCGTCACGGCCTGCGAGGCCATGGCGGCCGGGCGGCTCGTGCTGGGCCACGTCACCGAGCACAACCGGCGGCGGGTCCACGAGGCGATCGGTGACGAGCTCCCCATCGTCGAGACGACGGTCGAGAACATCGCCGAGGTCGTGCTCGGGCTGCTCGACGACCGCAGCCGGGCCCAGAAGATCGCGGCGCAGGGCCCGGGCTTCGTCCGCCGACTGCACGACGGCAGCTACTCGGCCACCGTGCTCTCGTCGTTCCTCACTGCAAACTGATCCCAGGCGCCGGCAGAGCCTGCGGCTGGACTCCAACGACTGTCCGGTGCCCGGTGCGCGGCGTGCGTACCGGTGTTACCGGTGAGGCCCCAGGCGATGCTTCCTGGCCGGGGCGAGCCGGGCGGCGGACGTCGTGTCCTCGCTCCCCATGGACAGCCTCACCATCCACGGAGCTCCGCTCAGCACCTCCCGGGGCCTCACTCGTGATCCGGACGGCCGGCCCTCTTGGGCGGAGAAGGGCCGGGCACCCGCCGGATCAGCCGGTACGATGACCAGGGCGGCGGTCATCGCACCTTGGGCTCGTTCCCAGACGTGCTGCGATCGCGGACAGGCGCGCGCAGCACATGTGGAGACGGGCCCGAGGCCGGCGGAAGGCAGCGCGGCCCGGGATCGGAGCAAGGATGCCCGGACTGGCCGGATTCCCTGCGACGATGCCGGTATCGGTGCGCTGGGGACGGCAGTACCGACGCGAACCGCGGAACGTGGCGGAACCGGTCGCATCGGACTCTCCTCCTCATCGGCCTCACGATGGAGATGCACAGTTTGTACACCCTCCAGCACAGCCGGTGATGGCACGGGAGTGCGAGGGCACCGATGCGCCGGGATCGAGACCCAACCGAAACGGGCTCCGCTGACGTGGCAGCGAACTCGGGCCAGAATTGGAACAGCAGCCCGGCGGCGCTCAGGTGGTCCGTCGCCGGGCTGCTGGACCTCAATTCTCGCTCACAACTGCGCGGAAATGGTGGCCAGATGGTGACACGGCACAAGAATGCTGACAGGACAACAAATATCGCTAGGCGCATTCACGACGACACGGACAGTGCGAACCGCTCTGGATCGGCCGTCTTATTCTGGAGGGGACGGTAGCGGACGGTGACAGCACTCGGAAGGGAGGGGAGAGTTGTGAGCACAACGGACACGGAGCGTGCCGACCATCTCAAGGTGCTCGGACTCAGCGACGACGAGGTCAAGGTCTACCAGCACCTGCTGCGAACCGGCCCGTCGTCGATCACCGAACTGGACGAGGCGGTCCCCGGCCGGTCCGCCAGCATCGACTCGACGCTCGGTGGACTGGTCCAGGCAGGCCTGGCGCGACGGTCCGGATCGGACCATTCCCGGTTTCTCCCGGTCCCCCCGGACGCCGGCCTGGAGGCGATGACGCTGCGCCGCGAGTCGGAGCTGAAGCAGGCCCGCATCGAGGTGCTGAACGCGTACGACGAGTTCCGCCGGACCGTGCACAACGAGTCGACCACGCACCTGATCGAGGTCGTCACCGGTAGCGCGATCGTCGAGCGGATCCACCAGATCAAAGGTGGAGCGCAGCGGGAGATCCTGGCCATCGACTCCCCGCCGTACTACATCGGCGGCCCGAACCAGGAGGAGATCGAGCACCTCAAGCGCGGCGTCTCGTACCGGGTCGTCTACTCGCCCGAGTCGGTCGAGGTGCCCGGGTACCTGACCGAGAACATCCTCCCGTGCGTGGAGGCCGGCGAGCAGGCCCGGGTGCTGCCCTACGTACCGGCGAAGCTGACCATCATCGACGGCTCGATCGCGTTCGTGTCGATGTCGGTGCGCGACACCGATGTGAACCGGTCGCTGCTGATCATCCGGCCGAGCAGTCTGCTCACCGCCCTGATCGGCATGTTCGAGCTCTGCTGGCGCAACGCGCTGCCGCTGCACGCCTCGGTCGGCACCGAGGACGACCGGCTCGAACCGATCGAGCGCCGGCTGCTCGCCCTGCTCGCGACCGGTGCCGCCGACGACACCATCGCGCGCACGCTGGGCATCAGCCGCCGGACGTTCTTCCGCTACCTCGAGCGCCTGATGAACCGCACCGGCGCCAGCACCCGCTTCCAGCTCGCGCTGCACGCCGCCCGGGAGAACTGGCTCTAACCGTTGCCGGAGACAACAAAGGGCTCCCACTCGGGAGCCCTTTGTTTGCTGGGGTTCAGGCTTTGATGAACTCCTTGGCGACGACCTCGGCGATCTGGGCGGTGTTCAGTGCCGCACCCTTGCGCAGGTTGTCGCCGCAGACGAACAGCTCGAGCGCGTTCGGGTCGTCCAGCGACTTGCGGATCCGCCCGACCCAGGTCGGGTCGGTGCCGACCACGTCGGCCGGGGTCGGGAACTCACCCTCGGCCGGGTTGTCGAACAGCAGCACGCCCGGAGCGTCCCGCAGTACCTCCCGGGCACCGTCGGCGTCGACCTCCTGGACGAACCGCGCGTGCACCGACAACGAGTGCGTGGTGACCACCGGAACGCGGACACAGGTCGCGGACACCTTGAGATCGGGCAGCCCGAGGATCTTGCGCGACTCGTTGCGGACCTTCAGCTCCTCCGACGACCAGCCGTCGTCCTTCAGCGAGCCGGCCCACGGTACGACGTTCAGCGCCAGCGGAGCCGGGAACGGGCCGAGCCCGTTGCCGATCACCCGCCGTACGTCGCCCGGCGTGGTGCCCAGTTCACGATTGCCGGCCACCTTGGTGAGCTGGTCGTAGAGCGCGTCGATGCCCTCCTGCCCGGCACCCGAAGCGGCCTGGTACGACGACACGACGAGCTGCTCGAGCTCGTAACGGTGGTGCAGCGCACCCATCGCGACGATCATCGACAGCGTCGTGCAGTTGGGGTTGGAGATGATGCCCTTCGGCCGGTTCCGGGCCGCCTCGGCGTTCACCTCGGGCACCACCAGCGGGACGTCCGGGTCCATCCGGAACGCGCCGGAGTTGTCGACCACGACGGCACCCTTGGCGGCCACGATCGGCGCCCAGTGCGCGGACACCTGGTCCGGTACGTCGAACATCGCCACGTCGATGCCGTCGAAGGCGTCCTCGCTGATCGCGACGACCTCGACCTCCTCGCCGCGGACCTTCAAGCGTTTGCCCGCGGAGCGCTCGGACGCGATCAGCCGGATCTCTCCCCAGACGTTCTCGCGGGTCGAGAGCAGGGCCAGCATCACCGTCCCGACGGCGCCGGTCGCCCCGACCACCGCCAGCGAGGGCAGGCCCGCCCGGTCTTCGGTCTCGTGGTCCAAAGCGCTCACAGGTGTCACCGTCCAGTTCCTCCGTACACGACAGCTTGGGTGTGCTCGTCGTCCAGGTCGAATGCAGTGTGCGCCGCTGTGACGGCTGCGTCTACAAGGTTCTCGTCGATCACCACCGAGATCCTGATCTCCGAGGTCGAGATCATCTCGATGTTCACGCCGGCGTCGGCGAGCGCGGAGAAGAATTTCGCGGACACGCCCGGGTGCGAGCGCATTCCGACACCGACCACCGACACTTTGCCGATCTGGTCGTCGTACAGCAACTGCTCGTAGCCCACTTCGTCCTTCATCCGGGCCAGCGCGGACATCGCCCGGGCGCCGTCGGCGCGGGGCAGCGTGAAGGAGATGTCGGTCCGGTTGGTGGCGACCGCGGAGACGTTCTGCACGATCATGTCGATGTTGGTCTCGGCGCCGGCGACCGTCTCGAAGATCCGGGCCGCCTCGCCCGGCTTGTCCGGCACGCCGACCACGGTGATCTTGGCCTCTCCGCGGTCGTGGGCAACGCCGGAGATGATCGCCTGTTCCATCTGAACCAGTTCCTTCGCATCGACGACCCAGGTGCCTTCCTTCTGCGAGAAGGAGGAGCGCACATGGACAGGGACGTTGTAGCGCCGCGCGTACTCGACGCAACGCAGGTGCAGCACCTTGGCGCCGCAGGCAGCCATCTCGAGCATCTCCTCGTAGGAGATCTTCGGGATCTGCTTCGCGGCCGGCACGATCCGCGGGTCCGCGGTGAAGATGCCGTCCACGTCGGTGTAGATCTCGCAATAGTCGGCCTCCAGCGCGGCGGCCAGCGCGACCGCGGTGGTGTCGGAGGCGCCGCGGCCCATCGTGGTGATGTCCTTGGTGTCCTGGGCGACGCCCTGGAAACCGGCCACGATCGCGATGTGGCCCTCGCCGAGGGCCCCTTCGATCCGGCCCGGCGTGATGTCGATGATGCGCGCGTTGCCGTGCGCGGACGTGGTGATCACGCCGGCCTGCGAGCCGGTGAAGCTGCGTGCCTCGTAGCCCAGGTTGGCGATCGCCATCGCCAGCAGCGCGGCGGAGATCCGCTCACCCGAGGTGAGCAGCATGTCCAGCTCGCGCGGCGGGGGTAGCGGGGAGACCTGCTGGGCCAGGTCCATCAGTTCATCGGTGGTGTCGCCCATGGCGGAGATGACCACCACCACGTCGTTCCCGGCCTTCTTCGTCGCGACGATCCGTTGGGCCACGCGCTTGATGCCATCGGCGTCGGCGACCGAAGAACCGCCGTACTTGTGTACGACGCGTCCCACAGTTGTGTCTCCTCAAACCACTCAAACCACTGGTTGCGGTACGCCGTGCGGCGTTGCACCAGGCGTAGTCGTATCCGGGTCATTCTAGCCGTGACCCGCTCGTTGCCTACCGCCTGACCAGCACCTGGTCGAGTCGTCCGGCCGATCCGTCCCCCGCCGGAAGGTTCCCCGGCCGGGGTGGCGAGGTGCCGGAAAGCGTCCCGCCGGACAGGGCTCTTGTTCATATAAGTCATCACTGAAATACTGGCGCCGTGCACGCGTTCGACATCCTCGGCGATCCGGTCCGGCGCCGCATCCTGGAGCTACTGGCCGACGGCGAGCTGCCGGCCGGCAGGATCGCCGCGACGATCGGCAGCGAGTTCGGGATCAGCCAGCCGGCCGTCTCCCAGCATCTGCGGGTCCTGCGCGACAACGGGTTCGCGACAGTCACGGCGGACGGCACCCGACGGCTGTACGCCGTGGAGCCCGGTCCACTGCGCGAGATCGACACCTGGCTGGACCGGTATCGCAAGTTCTGGGTCAATCGCTTGGACGCGCTCGAGACAGAGATCCACCGCGGCCGCCGGCAGCCCTGAACAACCTTCTGCCGGCGCGAAGCATCTGGGTAAGTAGTAGATCCAGAGGAGTTCGTGATGCGCACCATCGTCGCCAGACTCTGCATGTCGGAGGACGGCATCGTCGACAAGCCGGAGCAGTGGCTTCCCTCTCCCGGCCTCGCTTTGGACCAGCTGCTGACCGGCACCGAGACGGTCGTGCTCGGCCGGGAGACATTCGAGCAGTACGCCGGTGCCGTCGCCGGCCTGGACCAGGCCCGCAAGCTCGTGATCGCGTCCCGTCCGGTGGGCGCGCGCCCGTACGCCGAAGTACTGCAAGGTGATCCACGCCGGGTGCTGACGGCACTGAAGGAGGTGCCGGGCGCCGACCTGCACGTCGTCGGGAGCCTGACGTTGATCCGCTCGCTGCTGCGGTGGCGGTTGATCGACGAGGTGTCCCTCCTCATCCATCCGGTGGCCGTGGGACGCGGGACGTTGCTGGATCGCCGTACGTTGCGGCTGATTTCCATGTGCGCGCGGGACGGCGGCGTACTGGAGGCCAGTTACCGCATGCATTATGCGGCGACCGCGGCTTCGAAGTCGGTGGACTCGGCCGGCCGGTGGGGCGGCACGCGCAGCAGGGACAGGGTCGCGAGGACGCCGAGGCCGGCCGCCAGGACCCACGCGTAGCGGACCCCGAACGCCTCGACCGCCGCGCCGGCCACAGCGGCCCCGACCGCAGACCCGATCATTCCGCCGCTCTGCATCCAGCCGAAGATCTCGGTGTGCGCAGCCGTTGGCGTCAGCACACCCGCGCGCTCGTAGACGGCTGCGATCGTCGGAGCAATCAGACAGCCCGCCGCGAACATCATCACCGCCAGCCCGACCACGGACGACGTCACGAAGACACAGCCCATGATCAGGACGGTCAGCGCGAGCATCCGCCGCCAGGTGTAGGAGTTGTGCCGGCCCGGCAGCGCACCACCGACCAGTCCGCCGGTCACGCTGCCGATCGCAGCCACCATCTCCAGCACGCCGGCGATCAACCGGTTGCCATGCTCGTCGGCGACCGCGACCATGCCGAGCGACATCGCCGCGAAGCCCATCACCAGGCAGAACCACGCGAGCAACATCGGTGTCCGGTGCTGGTGCAACAGCAACTGCCGTACGGTCGGCCTGGGCCCGGTGCTCTCGTCGTGCGGAACCGGCGGCTGCTGCTTCAGCCCGAACCACCAGATGGCCGCGGCCGCGGTGACTGCGCATGCCAGCAGCCCGACCCGAGGACTGGCGAAGCTGACCATCAGGGCGCCGGTCATGGGGCCGATGACGAAGAGCAACTCCTGCGCGGTCGCGTCGAGTGAGTAGATCGCTCGCAACCGCGAGCCGTGCACGATCCGCGGCCAGTTGGCCCGCAAGGCCGAGGTGACCGGCGCAACGAAGACGCCGGCCACGGCCGCCGCGACCGGCAGCACTCGAAACCAGCTGTACGGCAGCAGGGCGACCACGGCCATCGACGCGCCCCACGCCATCCCCGTGCCGATCACGACCTTGCGCGCACCCCGGCGATCCGCCAGTCGCGACCACACCACGCTGGCGACCGCCGTACCGACGGAGTAGGCGCCCGCGACCACGCCGGCCCATCCGAAGTTGCCCGCGGCATCCTTGGCCAGGAACGCCAGAGGGACCATCGTCGCCATGACCGGCATCCGCGCGACGAGGGCCGAGGCCAGCAGCGCCACCACACCGTGGGTCTTCCAGAGATCGCGGTACGCCGTCAGGTCCATGGGCTGCATTCTGTCCTGACAAACCTGCCGGCCGCGTCGGGATTTCTCCCTATCTCATTTGTCGGCGGCGTATGCGAACATGTGTTCGTGTCGGAACTCCGCGCGGCGAACATCCTGCATGCCGATCTGGACGCGTTCTACGCGTCGGTCGAGCAGCGGGACGACCCACGCCTGCGCGGCCGCCCGGTGATCGTCGGCGCCGGCGTCGTCCTGGCCTGCAGCTACGAGGCCAAGGCGTACGGCGTGCGCACCGCGATGAACGGTGGACAGGCGTTGCGCCGCTGCCCCGGCGCGATCGTGGTCGACCCGCGGATGTCGGCGTACTCGGAGGCCAGCAAGGCGGTGTTCAAGGTGTTCGAGGACACCACGCCACTGGTGGAAGGGCTGTCGATCGACGAGGCGTTCCTCGACGTGGGTGGGTTGCGGAAGATCCGCGGGACTCCGCTGGAGATCGCTGAGCGGCTGCGGGCCGAGGTGCTGTCGAAGGTCGGCCTGCCGATCACGGTCGGGGTGGCGCGGACGAAGTTCCTGGCCAAGGTGGCCAGTGGAGTGGCGAAGCCGGACGGTCTGCTGGAAGTTGCGCCGGACCGGGAGCTGGAGTTTCTTCACCCGCTGGATGTCGAGCGGCTCTGGGGCGTGGGCGAGGTCACCGCGGAGAAGCTGCGGAATCGCGGACTCACCAAGGTCGGCGATGTCGCGATGCTGCCCGAGGCCGCGCTGGTCGCGATGCTCGGGCGCGCGTCCGGGCGGCATCTGCACGCCTTGGCGCACAACCGCGATCCCCGGCCGATCGAGGTCGGGCGACGACGGCGGTCGATCGGCTCGCAGCGGGCGCTCGGCCGATCGCCCAAGTCACCGGCCACCCTCGACGCCGTGCTGGCCGGGCTGGTCGACCGGGTGACACGCCGGATGCGGACGGCGGGGCGATCCGGGCGGACCGTCACGTTGCGCCTGCGCTTCGACGACTTCAGCCGGGCGACCCGATCCCATACGTTGCCCCAGGCAACGGATCAGACTCGGGCGATCCTGATCACCGCGCGGGCGTTGCTGACCGCGGCACGGCCGCTGATCGCGACCCAGGGGATCACGATGATCGGCATCTCGGTCGGCAACCTGGAGAACGAGGCGGCCCTGCAGCTCGCGCTGCCCTTCGACAAGGCCGCGAACGACGAGCTCGACTCCGCACTGGATCAGGTGAAGGACAAGTTCGGCACCAACGCGATCACCCGCGGCATCCTGCTCGGCCGGGATCAGGGGCTGACCGTGCCGATGCTGCCGGACTGAGTCATGCCTGATGGTCCCGCTCTAGTCGAGTCGCTGCTCCAGCGTCAGCTCGTCGCGCAGCGGGATGCCATACGCGCCCGTGAGCGGGATCGACGGCTTCAGCTTGCGGGACTCGTCCACCGCACCCGGGGACACACCCACGATCCGCAGCCCGCGGCGCTGATAGAACCGGACCGCGTCCAGGTTGTCGTTCGTGGTGATCAGCCAGAGCCGCGTGGCGCCGGCCTGCCGGGCGAGCTCGACGGCCGCGGACATCAGGGCACTGCCGACGCCGAGGTGTCGCACGGGCGCGTCAATCGTGACGACCTCGAACTCGTCGTTCGCGATCGTGTAGGTGAGGAGGCCGACGATCCGGCCGTCTTCCTCGGCGACCAGGCCGGGCAGCGTCGCGGGTTCGTAGACGGTTCCGTGGGCGACGGCGGTCGTGCCGGTCGCCGCGGTCAGCAGTTCGACGACGGCGTCTCGGTCCGTGTCGGTGACAGCACGTACCTTCATGACGGCCACGCTAGTACGAGTTGTCGTGGAGGTGACCGGCATACCAGTTGAGGGCTGCGCGGAGTTCGTCGACCTGGCGGATGCGGCGGTTGACGGTGGCGCCGTGGGCGATCGGGTAGATGCGGAGGCCGCCGTGGTGGCGGCGCCTCGGGGCCGGCAGCGTGGATTGGTACGGCGTGTCCAGCCACGCGATCAGCCACGGGCGTCGGACATCGCCGCCGACGCGGAGGCGGGTGACGGCGCTCCACGGGATGGAGGCTTGCTTGTAGCCGCGTTCGACCGTCAATCCCTGTGGAGACAGGCGAAGGACGACGCGGCGGCGCAGGACCAGGCGCCAACTGCGGATGGCGAAGTACAGAAGGATCAGGTCGAGGATGCCGAAGACCACGCTGAGGGCCGGGTACTGGTCCAGCGTCTGTTGGTCGCGCGGGAACCAGGCAAGGAAGAAGGACGTGGTGATCGCCGCGATGATCGCCGGCCGGGTTCGGCTGGTCGTGAAGGCGGCGCCGGTTGGTTGCGGTCTTTGCGGTGGCGCTGGTTGTGGCTGGGCTGGTTGTGGCTGGCGTGTTTGCGGTGGTGCAGGCAGGAGCTTTGTGGGTGGTGGCGGGAAGGCGACCGTCTGTGCGCTCGGCGGTAGGACCGCGGTGTTCGCCGGCGATCCGAGGACGTGCAGGAGTTCCGCTGGGGTCGGCCGATGGGCGGGATCCCTTGCGAGACAACGGCGTACGACGTCCTGGAGCGGACTGGGCAGCGGCGGGATCTGTGGTTGCTCGTGGACGATCCGATGCAGCAGGGACGCGGGATTCCCGTGGGCGAACGGACCGCGGCCGGACGCGGCGAAGACCAGGACCGCCCCCAGCGCGAACACGTCGCTCGCGGCGCCGATCGCCGTACCGGTGATCTGCTCCGGCGACAGATAGCCGGGCGTACCCACGACCACGCCGGTCGCGGTCAGGCTCGCTTCCTCGAGCGCGCGGGCGATGCCGAAGTCGATCACCCGTGGACCGTTCTCGGTCAGGACGATGTTCGACGGTTTGAGGTCGCGGTGAACCAGGCCGCCGGCGTGGATCGCCATCAGCGCCTCGGCCAGGCCGCCCGCGAGCGACTGCACGCCGCCCGGCGTGAGCGGTCCGGAGGTGTCGATCGCCTTCTGCAGCGTCGGTCCGGGCAGATACTCCGTGGCGAGCCAGGGATGTTCCGCGTCGGGGTCGGCGTCGACGACCGCGGCCGTGAACGCGCCGCTGACCTTGCGCGCGGCCTCGATCTCGCGGGCGAACCGGGCCCGGAAGGCCGCGTCACCGGCCAGTTCGTCGCGGACCACCTTCACCGCGACCAGGCGACCGCCCGGCGAGCGGGCCAGGTAGACGGCACCCATCGCGCCACGGCCGAGCCGGCCCTGGATCGTGAACGACCCGATCAACACCGGATCCTGGGGATGCGTTGTCATCGGGCGTCACGCTAACGCGCTTCAGGACCGCGGGTAACCGATCTCGGCGATCCCTTCGGCAAGATCGGTCAGCCGACGCTGCCGGTTGAGCGACGTCACGACGTACTCGGTCAGTGGCATCAACGCGTAGACGTGCCGGATCGCCTCGAGGTCGAGCGCGACTTCGTAGTAGTCCTCGGCGAAGGTGAGGTAAGCCTCCGGGCGCCCGTCCGCGATCACCTCGAACAACCAGTCGGCTCCGTCGTTCTTCGCGTCCTCCACCGGACCACAGCGCCAAGCCGTGTCGTCCGTCGTACGCCAGAAACACACCGTCGCCCTCGGCACACCATCGCTGAAGGCCGGCTCGTCCCGCGCGCCATGAAAGACCTCCGGCACACCATCGAGCAGCCCGGGCCACGTCTTCTGGTCATTGGCGTACGGCGACATCGGCGACTCGTGGTCGAACCCGTACGCGAACGCACCGTCGGGCGAGAACACGATCGAGTACTCGTTCCCCGACCCGTCCCGCATCAACGCAGCCTCCTCGGTCTCCGACCACCGCGCGTCGAACGCGAAGTAAGGCAGCTGATCCGGGTTGTCATCAAGAATCAGATCCAGCACCGCCAGCGCACGACTGACCCGCCGTACGCTCGACACGTCCGGCAGCCGCCGAATCACCTCGTAGACAGACATTGACCCATCCAACCTTCAGAAACCGCCGTCGAGATACCGGCGTCCGTACCCCGTAATCGCC
Organism: Kribbella sp. NPDC020701; assembly: GCF_055562215.1. Taxonomy (NCBI): domain Bacteria; kingdom Bacillati; phylum Actinomycetota; class Actinomycetes; order Propionibacteriales; family Kribbellaceae; genus Kribbella; species Kribbella sp. NPDC020701. Next base: position 74,420 of record NZ_JBVHFT010000002.1, read on the forward strand.
CCACGCAGATCCTTCAATTGCGCCATGCGCCTCTTCATCGGCTGCCCATGCGCGACCGGGAAGAGTTTGTAGGCGCCGTCGGAGCGACGCGGCGCGGGCACGTCGTCCGGGCTCAGCGCCGGATCGAGCCAGGCCACCACCCAGGGCCGCCGATCGTCCCCGTCGATCCGAATCTGACCGACCGCAGTCCACGCGGCTGTCAGCTCACGTCCGTCCCGGCGCACCGCGATCCCGGTCGAGGTCAGCCGCAGCTCGGCCGGGCGCCTGAGGGCAACACGCCAGTTCCGCACGGCGACGACCAGGAACAGCAACCACAAGATGGTCGTGATGACGATGCCGATCAGGTACTCACGGATGGGGTCGGGGTCGGCGAACGACCTGACGTCTTTCGGCACGATGACGAGGAACAGCACGGTCGTGATCACCGCGACGATGATCGGGCGCTTTCGCGAGGTCGTGAAAACCGCACCCACGCCAACATCCAACTGCTCCTGCACGACGCCTCCTGATCCGGACCGAGCCCTCACCGTAGTAGCTGAGGAACCCCTTGCGTGGCCGGTCGGAGTACGCCTGTGGATAACTTCAGCGGCGCTGGACTGCTTCCTCTGCGACCTCGACGAGTTCGCGGTCGGTGGCTTCGGTTTCCGGGTCGTGGGCCGGCTCCAGCCGGTCGTGCGCGATCAGCGACTGGATCGCCCGCAGTACGGCGCTCGCCGCGGCACCCCAGGTGGACACGTAGGAGAACTGCCACCACCACAGCGCCTCGACGATCCGGCCTTCCTCGTAATGCGCGAGACCGTGCACGAGGTCGGTCGCGATCGCGGTGAGGTCGTCGGACAGCCGGTTCACGGTGATCTCAGGCGGTGCGGCGTACGGGTCGAAGACCTCGGCGTACTCGTCCAGGCCTTCGAACAGCACCGCGAGCCGGTCACGCATCGCGTCCAGATCCGGATCCGGTCCGGCGTCGCTCTCGAACCGCTCCTCCGGGACGAAGTCCTCGAACGCCCCGAGCCGGCCACCCGCGAGCAGGAGCTGGCTCACCTCGAGCAGCAAGTACGGCAGTGAGGCGAGGCCTTCGTCGACGCCGTCCTCGTCCGGCTGCGCGGCGATGTCGCGCACCGAGATGAGGAAGCTCCGCACCTGGTCCGCGATCTGCTCGGCGAACTCCGTCAGGTCCTCGGAGTCCGTGGTCAGCGCCCGCTCCGCAATATCGGTTGGTTCAGTCATCGATCGATCGTCGCCCTTCAAACGCCCGTCCGAGTGTGACCTCGTCGGCATACTCGAGGTCACCGCCTACAGGAAGTCCACTAGCCAATCGGGTGACGCGCAAGCCCATGGGCCGCAGCAAGCGGCTGAGGTACGTCGCCGTCGCCTCACCTTCGAGGTTCGGGTCGGTGGCCAGGATGATCTCTTGCACTTCGTCGCCGGCCAGCCGCTGGAGGAGTTCTTTGATCCGCAACTCGTCCGGACCGATCCCCTCGATCGGCGAGATCGCCCCGCCGAGCACGTGGTACCGGCCGCGGAACTCGCGGGTCCGCTCGATCGCGACCACGTCCTTGGCCTCCTCGACCACGCAGATCAGGCTCAGGTCACGCCGTGGGTCACGGCAGATCCGGCACTGCTCCTCCTCGGCGACATTGCCGCAGATCTCGCAGAACTTGACCTTCTCCTTGACCTGCACGAGCACATGCGCGAGCCGGCGTACGTCGGTCTCGTCGGCGGCGAGCAGGTGGAACGCGATCCGCTGAGCGGACTTCGGACCGACGCCGGGCAACCGGCCGAGCTCGTCGATGAGATCCTGAACGGCCCCTTCGTACACGTCAGCCCGGGTTCTGACCGGGAGACCCGGTCCCACTGCCGGGGTTGGTGAACCCGATGCCAGGGTTGTTCACCGACCCGGAACTGCCCGGACCACTGGTGCCGCTCTCGTCGTCATCGTCCGCGGGGCTCTCCGCCGGGACCGTCGGGGCGCCGGGCGGGCTGAAGCCGGCCGGGGCCGCGGGACCGCCGCCGAACCCGGGGCCTTCCGAACCGAATCCTGGGATGCCGCCGGCCAGCGGGCCCATCGCGCGGGCCGCGGCTTCCTTCGCGTTCTCGGCGGCGTCGCGCACCGCGGCGACGATCAGATCGGCCAGCGTCTCGGTGTCGTCCGGGTCGACGGCCTCCGGCTTGATGTTCAGGCTGAGCAGCTCACCCGTGCCGGAAACCAGCGCGGTCACCAGCCCACCGCCGGCCGAGCCCTCGATCTCCTGGCTCTCCAGGTCGGCCTGAGCCTCCATCAACTGGTTCTGCATCGCCTGCGCCTGCGCGAGCAGGTTGGACATGTCGAAGCCCCCAGCACCGCCACCGTCGAACACCGCGATCTCCTCGTCCCAACCGCTCCGTGACTAGCCCGAGCCTCAACACTAGCCGGTCGCCCGGACAACCCCACGTTCGCCCAGAAACAGACCAGTCTCCCCAACTTGTCCACAGCCCTGTGGACACCACAATCCACACCCTGTGGATTGTGTGGACACCCACCGCAACCATCCCCACCTCTTGTGGAAGACCTGTGGGCCTGCAGAGGCTGTCGCTGGCCCATTGGGGTGCTCACCATCGACCGGACCGGCCCGGATCGCGACCTGTGAGCGAGGGTCAGTTGGGTTCTTCGGTGATGATCTGTGCGCCGAGGGTTTCGCGCAGCAGATCCGTATGCGACCGCGAGTCCTCCTCCAGGACCATGTCGTCCTCACCGATCGCGTCCGCTTCCTCCTCCGGAGTCAGCGGCACCTCCGGAGCCACGGGAGCCGCAGCCGCCCGCCGCGCCTGCTCCGCGGCAACAGCCGCCTCGGCCGCACGCCGCTTACTCGCAGCCTGCTCCCGCCGATCGGACGCCTTGGTCGCTCCGGACCTCCCCGGCGGCGACCCGGACACCCCGGTCGCCTGAGCACCTCCTGGCGCCTGCGCCCCGCCGGCCTGAGGACCTCCAGGCGCCTGAGCCCCGCCGGCCCGACCAGCCCGCGGCGCCGACCGCGCCACCGGCCCGTCCTCCCACGGATCCTCCGGCGGTACGTCGTACTCCGGATCCGGCGGCGGCTCCTGCAAGGCAATCGCCGTACCCCCACCGTCACCCCACTCGCCCGCACTCGCAGCCCCACGTGAGCCACCCGCAGTCCCACCGGCGTTCCCCGCCGATTGACCGCCACCCGACTGATCCCCGCCCGAGCCGCGAGCCGCGCCACCCGCGGTCTCACCGGCCCCCCAGCTACCGGACCGCGCGTCCACACCAGCACCCGGCCCCGTGCCCGGACCGTCAGCACTCGACCCTGCGCTCGATCCGCCGGCACCCGCTCCCGCGCCTGGACCGCCCGCGCTCGGGCCGCTCGCCGGACCACCGGCCGCGGACCCGACTGCACCCGCTCCACCGGTTCCCGGCCCCGCATTCGGGCTTCCGGCTCCCGACCCCGCGCCTACTCCGCCGGCCTCGGAACCACCCGCGGCAGACCCGCCCGCACCCAAACCAGCCGACCCCGAACCACCAGGCCCCGAACCGGCCGACCCCGGACCACCGGACCCCGGAGCGGCCGATCCCGGACCACCTGGGCCCGGACCACCTGCGCCTGAGCCACCTGAACCCGGACCAGCTGAGCCCGGGCTGCCGGCTTGCGGCCCGCCGGCCCGAGGACCGCCTGCGTGTTGTCCACCACCTCCACCGGGGTCCGTCGACGGATCGACAACAGCTTCGATCCGCCGGTTCAACCCGATGGTGTCGATCATCGCCTGCCGGAGAATCTCATCGCTCCCGGAACGAGCGAAGCTCTCCCGAGCCCCCGCATTCACCAACCCCAGCGTCAACGTCTGCTCGTCGATCCCGATGACCTGCGCGTTCTGGCTGAGCATGATCCACGCGAACCGCCGCTTGCTCTTCACCGCCTCGAGCACCTCAGGCCACAACCGCCGAACATCCGCCAGCCCCACGGACCCGGTACCAGCACCAGACAGAGCCCCCGCACTCCCAGCTCCCGGCGCCGCACCCGCCCCCGATCCCGACGCCGACGCACCTGCCGTCACCGCACCCGAGCCACCACCCGTCGCCTGCCCAGCGCCTGCCGAAGCAGACTCATCCCCCCAAGCTCCTGTACGCCCAGCACCAGCAGCCGAGCCAGCGCCAGAAGCGCCACGAGCACCACTCGCGATGTCTCCCCGGCCGCGACCGCTCCCCGCCGTACCGGCACCAGCAGCACCTCTCGCCGCCACGCCACCAGCAGCGCCCGCGCCACGGTCTGCCGCGTCGCCGCCACCGGAAGCTCCGCCAGCGGCACTCGCAGCACCACCGGTCGGCGCCGCGTCAGCGCCGGCGGCCGCACCGCTTGCCCCGGCGTCGGCTCCCGCGGCTTTGCTCTCAGCAGCTCCGGCTCCCGCAGCCGCTCCGGCGGGGGCCGCCCCGCCCGTGCCACCGGCGGTTGCCCGGGCCGCGGCCCGGCTCGTGGCCGCGTCCTGAGCCGGTCCGCTCGCGAGATCGCCCGAAGACGCCGGCGCACCAACCGGCTGCGCGGGCGCGGCGTCCGGCGTACCGGCGGGGACTCCGATGGTCAGCCGGCGTTCCATCCGATCCAGGCGCGCCTGGATGCCGTTGGTCGAGTCGTCGGCGCCCGGCAGCAGGACCTTGGCGCAGATGAGTTCGAGCTGCAGCCGCGGAGCTGTCGCACCACGCATCTCCAGCAGGCCGGCCGCCACGATGTCGGCCGCCCGGGTGAGCTCCGCGGCGCCAATCCCGGCCGCCTGGGTCTGCAGCCGCTGACCTTGATCCTCAGCTGCCTCGATCAGGCCGGACGCAACAGCATTCGGTACGGCGGACAGGATCACGAGATCCCGCAGTCGCCGCAGCAGATCCTCCGCGAACCGCTTCGGGTCCTGCCCCGTCTCGATGACCTTCTCGATCGTCTCGAACACGGCCGCGCTGTCATGCGCGGCAAACCCGTCCACACACGCGTCGAGTAACGAGTCCGGTGTGAACCCGAGCAGCGCGACGGCCAGCCCGTACGTCACACCTTCCGGCCCGGCGCCGCCGATCAGCTGGTCGAGGACACTCAGCGAATCACGCACCGACCCGGCACCCGCGCGGACAACCAGCGGAAGCGCGGCAGACTCGATGGTCACGCCCTCGGACTCGCAGAGAAAAGCCATGTAGTCGCCGAGCACCTTCGGCGGCACCAGGCGGAACGGGTAATGGTGGGTCCGGGAGCGGATCGTCCCGATCACCTTGTCGGGCTCGGTGGTGGCGAAGATGAACTTGAGGTGCGGCGGCGGTTCCTCGACCAGCTTCAGCAGGGCGTTGAAGCCCTGCGTGGTCACCATGTGCGCCTCGTCGATGATGTAGATCTTGTAGCGGCTCTCGACCGGCGCGAAGAACGCCCGCTCGCGCAGATCCCGCGCGTCGTCCACACCACCGTGCGATGCCGCGTCGATCTCGATCACGTCGATGCTGCCGGGACCACCACGAGCCAGGTCGGTGCACGACTTGCACACCCCGCACGGCTCCGCGATCGGGCCCTTCTCGCAGTTGATCGCCCGCGCCAGGATCCGCGCGCTGGTGGTCTTCCCACACCCGCGCGGCCCGGAGAACAAATAGGCGTGGTTCACCCGGTTGTTGCTCAACGCATTCCGCAGCGGCGCCGTGACATGGTCCTGCCCGATCACCTCGGAAAACGTCTCCGGGCGATACCGGCGGTACAACGCAAGGGGGGCTTCCACGCCCGCAACCCTAGCGCCGCCCCCCGACAATTCCACCCAAGTCCCCACCACCCTGTGGACCCCGACCAAACAGAGCGTCACCGAGGGCGGGCATGGGGGTGGGTGGGGATCAGGTGGGGGGACGGCTTAGCTTGGGTTGGTGGCTACTGGGGATGAGCGGCAGCAAGGGGTTATCGAGCGGGCTCGTGAGGTGTTGCCTGGGGATGGGCGGGTGCTCGCGGTCTACCTGATCGGGAGTTACGGGACGGGCGAGGCCGACAAGTTCAGTGATGTTGATGTGCATCTCGTCGTGACGGACGAGAGCGTGGGGTGGTTCGAGGACCACTGGGACGACGTACTGCGGGAGCTCGCGGGGCCGGCGGTGTTCGCGGACAAACTGCCGGGGCTCATCGGTGGCCTGGGGATCACAGCTGACTGGCTGCACGTCGACCTGATCGTGCATCCGCTGAAGTCCTTCGACCGCTTGCAGTACGACGGGGTGCGCGTGCTGTTCGACCGGGACGGGACCCTGTTCCCGGACGGCGACATCGCGCAGCAGGGTGGTCGGCCAAGCGAACCGTACTGGCCGGCCGGACCGGTGAACCTCTTCTTCTACTTCCTCGGGAACCTCGTCACAGTCCTCGGCCGCGACGAACGCGTCGTCGCGAACCAGGGCATCGGCGCGGTCCGCGACCAACTCATCGCGCTCATGCTCGCCGAGCGCGGCGTACGACGTACTGGTGGTGCCAAGCGACTCAACGCCTTGCTCTCCGCCGAACAACGCGCCGCCCTGGAAGCGATCCCGGCGGCGGGCAGCGAACCGGCCGACATCATCAAGGCCAACCAATACATCTGCCGCGAGTTCATCCGCCGCGGCACCGCCCTCGCCGAGGTCACCGGCGAGACCTGGCCAGCCGACTTCGTCGACGCCACCCTCACCCATCTCAGAAACCACTTCACCGTCGACTTCGGCTAACCGCAGTCCACTCAGTCGGATAACGACGCCGGGTGTTCGAGCTTGTTGGTCGCTGCCCAGCTGGCCAGCAGATTCAGGGCGTCTTGCGAGGGGGATTGCGGCTCGGCGGTGTAGGTGAGAAGGCTCTGGCTCGGGTCGCTCGCCAGCGGGAAGGACTCGAACGGCAGGTCAAGGTCTCCCACGACCGGGTGGTGAAGGAGCTTGATGCCGGTGGTGTGGACCCGGACGTTGCGTGCGGCCCAGCGGATCCGGAACTCATCGCTGCGAGTGGACAGTTCCCCGACCAGGTCAGACAGTTGCCGATCGTACGGATCTCTACCGACCTCGGCGCGCAGAAGTGCGACGGTGTCGTTGGCAACCGAGTCCCAGGCGCGGAAGAAGTCGGAGGCGTGCGGGTCGAGGAAGATGAACCGGGCGTTGTTCGGTGGCCGGGCGGGGTCGGCGTAGACCGGCGAGAAGAGCGCACACCCGAGTGCGTTGGCGGTCAGTACGTCGAGTCGTCCGTTGAGGACGAATGCCGGTGTGACCAAGTTCGGGGTCAACGGATTCACAGAGGCGCTGCGCCAGGAAGTCACCCGGCGCCACGTGCGCGTCGGTGTCCTGGAGCCCGGTGGGGTGAACACCGAACTGGGGTCGCACAACAGGCCCGACGTACGCGATCAGCTGATCGACCCGTTCTATGACCAGACCGAGGTTCTCGCTCCCGAGGACATCGCCGACGGCGTCGTCTACATGGTCACCCGACCACGCCACACCGCCGTCGGCGAGCTGTGGATCATGCCCACCGACCAGGTCTGAGCGGTCGAGCAACCACCCGCATGCCCGGCGGATGCGGGTGGTTGAAGTGGGACGGCTTCTTACTGAGCTCGTCAGTGCGTCATGGTGCCGCCTAGCTCCCGCAGTAGGCCTTGCCGAGGACGTTGCGCATCGCCGTCGGCACCGGGTGGTCGTGGGGGAAGCCGTCCATGTTGACGACTACGACGACCTGACGGGTGCCGTCCTTGCTGTTCCACGCCGCAGTCGTGTAACCCGGGATCTCGGAGTCGTGACCCCAGGCCTCACCGCAGGAGAACGTCTCTCGGAGCAGCCCCAAACCCCAGCCGCCGCCGGGGATACCCGCGTCGATGGCCCCGGGAGGCTCGTCGGCGACCGGGTCAATGGTCTGCATGGCCTTCAGAACGCCGGGTTTCAGCAGGCGGCCGCGGAGCAGCGCCCGATAGAAGCGGGCGACATCGTCGGCGCTGGCCAGGATTGCTCCGGCAGCGCCGAGCAGGGTGGGGCTGAGCGGCGTGAAGTCGGTCGGCTCGGGTCCGAAGATGGTCCAGTAGCCGTGGAGGTACGAGCCACGGATCTCTGACGTGGTCGGGTAGCTCGTGTGATCGAGCCCGAGTGGTTTGAAGATACGGCTGCGAAGCTCGGACCCGATCGAGTGACCGGTGGCCTTCTCGACGATCATCGCGAGCAGGAGATAGTTGGTGTTCGAGTACGACCAGCCTGTTCCCGGTGCGAAGAGCGGGTCGTGTTCGGCCGCGATTCTGACCCCCTCGCGGGGATCGAAGGGCAGGGTCAGGTCTCCTCCGAGGTACGGCGCGAAGACTCTGTCGTCCTGGACGTAGTCGAAGATGCCGCTGGTGTGATTGAGCAGTTGGCGGATCGTGATCCCTTCGCCGTTGGGGAAGACCCCGGGGAGCCACTTCTCGACCGTGTCGTTGAGCTTGAGTACTCGCTTGCCGACCAACTGGAGGACCACGGTGGCCGTGTACGACTTCGTGACGCCACCGATCCGGGACAGATCGCCGATGCGGATCGGCGTCAGCGGAGCGAGGTTGCCGTACCCACTGGAGAACCGGTACGTACGATCGCCCACCCGAACCAACGCGATCGCGCCGGGCGCGCCGGCCGCGACGACCTCATCGAGCGCGGCCTGAACTTCTGGCGGCGGCTGACCGCTCGAGGATCTTGCTGGTGCCGCTGATGGCGTCGTGGCTGACGCCGAGACGGCCGGTGCCGTGGCCAGGCTCACCGCGGCCGCGAGGGCGACGACCACCGTCCACCGGCCGCGTCGCTTCTCCGATGAGAACATCATTGAGGGACTCCTTACCTTCGTGGGCCGTGCGCGACCGCGCTCATGCGCGTCGCAGAGTGGCGCCGATCGAGTCAGTGAGAACTGGCTATCGATGGTCGGGGCGTCGGATAGGGGCTGGTTCGACCATGCCGTGATCTGGCTTGGCCGTCAGTGGGCCGAAGTCATTGCGCCGTGACCGGGCCTGGTGGTGGGGCTTGCACCGACTGGCCGACGGTGGGGCGGGTTGCGATCGTCACCACGATGATCACCATGCCGATGAGCAGCAGCAGGCCGCCCACCACGACCGCGGCGATGGAGGCCGGCAGGAGGACCGGCAGCGTGGCTCCGAGGCTGATGTCGGCGTCGACTCCCGCCGATCGGTCGGCGTTCATGACAACGATCGACCAGTTGCCGTTAGCAACGTTCCAGGTGAGGGTGCGGGTTCCGGTTCCGCTGTCGGACGCGACCCAGAAGTCTTGCGTGGTGGGATCCGCGGTGGGTTGGCCGCCCGGATGTTGCACGTAGCTGACCGTGAACGGGTCGGCGTCGAAGTCCGCGACCTCGCTGCGGCGGACGCCGTCGAGATACTTGGCGACGTCGTCGGCGGGGCCGATGCCGACGAACACCGGTGTGTCCTTCGTCGACGTGACCGTGATACGTACGTCGCCGAGCAGGTCCCCGGCGGCGATGGCGTCGGGACCGGTGATGCCGACATCCATGGACGGCGCGGTCAAGACGAAGGCGTCAGTGGTGAGGCGTTCGGGGCCGGCGGTGTGGTAGCCGTCGGCGTCGCGCTGTGCGTGGGCCCAGAGCCCGACCACGCCGCCAACGACCGAAGCGCCGCCGGCCAGGATGAGCAAGCTGCCGATAATCACGAAGAACGTGCGCCAGCCGCTCCAGGAACGGCGTACCGGTGCAGTAGGGCTCGTGACGGGTCCGGTCGTGGTCATGAGACTGCCTCCGTCGCGCTCGCCGGTACGGGCGTTCTGATCATCCAGACGCCCAACCAGATCATCGCCAGCCCGAGCGGGATGCCGAATGGCGGCAGCAGCGCCTGGAATCCGATCAGGCCGCCGATCACGATGGCGACGCAGATGGCACGTGGGAACACCCCGGCTCGCAGGCTCGCGATGCCGAACAGTGCCCAACCGATTGCGAACAGCAGATAGCTCGACACCGCGCCGATCACGAGCAGACCCCCCGGATCGGCGTCCAGAACCTCAGGTGCGGTGTCGGCGAGGTAGGTGACGTAGAACGTCTCGAACCACAGGTCACCGCCGAGGAACATGATGCCCACGATCGCGGCGATCACGCCCACGACGCCGAACCGGCCCGCCTCCTGCGCCTCCCATGCGTACGCCGCGACCACTGCGAGCAACAGCAGGCAGAAAGCCACGAAGTACACGACACCGCTGACCCGGTATACAGAGTTCGTCGACGTACCCACGCGATCGTCGCGATCGACGATCGGGAAGATCACCACCTCGACCACGACCATCAACAGGCCCGCTGCGAAGGCCAAGGGGCCTGCCAGCCGGGCTAATGATGAGCGGGATGCGGTGAAACCGCTGTTGGATGATTGTTTCTGCGATGCGTCCAGTTCTTTCATGCTGGACTGCCCCCTCAAGCACGGGACCGGCGCTTTCCCCCACCAGGTCCCCAGGACGAATGGACCTCCGGTGGTCCTGCCCCGTCCCCGACTGCCAAAGGTGAGACCCGGTAACCGGGTCTTTTCGTACTACGCCCATGGTAAGAACGCCGCCCAGAACCAAGTCAAGGGCGCGGCCCCATCGATGACGACACCACTTGGCGGCCGACCGGCGACGGGATGTGCGGCTGTGCGCCGGGTTGTCCGATCAGCTGAGTAGCGCGACGACCTGGGTTAAGTCGCCGAGGACTTCGAGGACGCAATCGCGCGTTTGAGTCCAGTGATCCGAAGGAGGGAGCCATCGTGTGCAGTGGGACGCCCGGTAGCTCAGCATCGATCGCCACCCAGAGCGGACCGGGCCGGTGGAGCTCCAACACCAGCGGAGTGCGATACGGCAGGCGCCCTGCATCCCGACACCGATCTTCTCGGTCTCCGGGTATCCGAGCAGCCTGAGTTGTTCGTGCAGGCTGTCGTCGGGCAACTGCACGCGGTCCCCTGTCACGGAGGTTGTGGGCCTGAGGCAACAGAGGTGGGGTCATGTGGTTGCCTCAGGCTACAAGTGGAGGTACTGCGCGGTGGGTTACTCCAGGTGGTAGTTGGCGAAGCGGGTTCGGAGGTCTTTCTTGGAGAACTTGCCTACTGAGGTCTTGGGGACTTCTTCGATGAATTCGACGGCGTCGGGGAGCCACCACTTGGCGACCTGCGGGCGGAGGTAGTCGAGGATCTCCTCGCCTGTCACGGTCTCGCCTTCTTGGATGACAATGCAGGCCAGGGGGCGTTCGTCCCACTTGGGGTGGGGTACGCCGATGACGGCGGCCTCCTTGACGGCGGGGTGGGCCATCAGGAGGTTCTCGAGCTCTACCGAGCTGATCCATTCGCCGCCGGACTTGACCAGGTCCTTGGTGCGGTCGACCAGGCGGACCGAGCCGAACTGGTCGATCGCGGCGACGTCGCCGGTCTTCATCCAGCCGTCCTCGGTGCTGAGCTGGACACCCTCGTCGGGGCGGTAGTACTCGGCGGCGATCCACGGGCCGCGGACCTGCAGCTCACCGGTGGCCTCGTCGTTCCAGGGCAGCGGTGAGATCGAACCGGGCTCGACGATCCGCACCTCGACACCAGGCAGCGGGAGCCCCTGCCGCGCACGCAGCCGGGCCTGCTCGTCCTCGGGAAGCTCCTCGTACCGAGCCGGGACGTGCGACGCGGTCGCCACCGGGCTGGTCTCCGTCATGCCCCACGCCTGCAGGATCGGCCGGCCGAGCTTTGCCCGGAACGCCTCCGACAGCGCCAGCGGTACGGCGGAACCACCGCACGGGATCCGTCGGAGCTTGGGCAGCTCGACCCCGTCCAGCAACGGCAACAGCCCCTGCCAGATCGTCGGCACACCGGCCGACAGCGTGACCTCCTGCTCCTGCAGCAGCTTGAGGATCCCCTGCGGACTCATGTCCGGCCCTGGGAACACCAGCGAAGCGCCGGCCATCGGCGCCGCGTGCGCCAGCCCCCAGGCGTTCGCGTGGAACATCGGCACGACCGGCATCACGGTGTCCGTCTCGGCCAGCCCGATCCCCGCGTTCGTCAGTACGCCGATGGAGTGCAGCCAGGTGGATCGATGCGAATACACGACGCCCTTGGGATTGCCCGTCGTACCGCTCGTGTAGCACATCGCGGCGGCCTGGTTCTCGTCGTCGACGTGGAACTCGACCGGCTCGGCCGCGGCGAGCAGCTCCTCGTAGTCGTGGAACCGTGGATCGTCAGGCACTTCCGCGCTGGGCGCACCCGGTGGCAGGTCGCCCATCACGACGACATGACGGACCAACGGCAGCCGCTCGAGGAGCGGTAGGAACAGCCCGAGGAGCGACTTGTCGACGAACACGACCTCGTCTTCGGCATGGTTCGCGATGTAGACGACCTGGTCGGGGAAGAGCCGGATGTTGAGCGTGTGCAGGACCCGGCCGGTGCACGGTGCGGCGAAGTACAACTCGAGGTGACGGCCCGAGTTCCACGCGAAGGTGGCGACGCGGCCGTCCGGACTGATCCCGAGCGTGTCCAGGACTCCGCCCAGGCGTCTGGTCCGCGCGGCCCACTCGCCGTACGTCACCGTCGTCGGCGCCGGGCCGCCGGTGTGGACGGTCTTGTCCGGGTAGAACTGCTCGGCCCGGAGAAAGATGGTGTCGAGGGACAGCTGGTAGCTCTGCATCAGACCCTTCATGCACACACTGTGCCAGTCGCGATGTCACCTTGACCATGACCCTCGCCGGACTTTCTCCGGCACTCTTCAGGCACCCTTCCGGCACGAATGCGCAACGAGAAGACATCGAACCGATAGATGACATGACATACGTGTCGTGTAATATTTCTGGCATGAAGGTGGTCGAGGAGCTGCGGTATCTCGTGCTGGCGATCCAGCGCGAGGGCAACCGCCTGCTCGCCGCCGAGCTGCGCCCGCTCGGCATCACGCCATCCCAGGCCGAAGTCCTCCGGGTGCTGCGCGATCACGGACCGTTGACGCTCAATGCCCTCGGCGGCCTGTTGGTCTGCGAGACCGGCAACAGTCCGAGCCGTCTCGTCGATCGCCTGGTCGCGCAGGGGCTGGTGAAACGCGGCATCGACGCGGTCGACCGGCGCTACCTCGCACTGAGCCTGACCACGAAGGGCCGGGCGCTGCACCGGCGCATCGTCACCGCGGAGAACCGGCTGCACCGGACCATGGACGACCTGGTCGCCGGACATGCGCTCGACGAGACCATCACCACGCTGCGCGCCGTCGCCGACGCGTTCCCCGCCGGGGCTGCCCTGGCTCGCCGGCGGGACCCCGAGTACGACCACCACTTCGCCCAGGAGAGATAGTCATGGAGCAAGCCACCGACACCATTCCCGCCCACCCGACCGCGATCCGCCACATCCTGCTGGACGCGCTCGCGCTGCCGGAGTGGAACGAGGCGTTCCTTGCCATCGACGGGCCGGTCGAGGCGGATCTCGGCACGCGGTACGCGCTGCGGGTGCGGCCGGGGTTCGCGGGTGAGCTGCAGTACACGGTGGTCGAGCCGGACCGGATCGAGATCACGTGGCAGGTGCCAGGGTTCCGTGAGGTCGGCACCTGGACCATCTCACCGGACAGCCAGGTCACGCACACGTTCGAGCAGTCCGGGCCTTTGGCAACCGTCCTGCGCCCCGCCTACCGCAACGTCGCCACCATCCGTCTGGCCCGCCTCGCCAACCGCGTCCGGCAGCTCACTCACTTGTCCTGAGCTGCCGGTAGGAAGTCAGACCGCCAGCGGAACGGCTCGTTTGTGAGCAGTCCGGCGGTGGGTGGCGATGATGGTGGCCGCGGCCTTCTCATCGACCTCGCGGCCCTCGAGGAAGTCGTCGATCTCGTCGTACGTGACTCCCAGGACGGCCTCGTCCGGCACGCCCGGGTTGTTGGTCTCCAGGTCGGCGGTCGGGATCTTGCCGGTGATCTCGGGCGACGCACCGAGCCGGGCGCCGACCTCGCGGACGCGGCGCTTGGTCAGGCCCGACAAGGGCGTGAGGTCGCATGCACCGTCGCCGTACTTGGTGAAGAAGCCCATCACTGCCTCCGCCGCGTGGTCCGTCCCGACGACCAGGCCGCCGCACGCGCCCGCGACGACGTACTGCGCGATCATCCGCTGCCGCGCCTTGATGTTGCCGGTGTGAAAGTCCTCACGCTCACCCAGCCCGGCGTGCCGCACGGACTCGACCATGGCGTCCGTAGCCGGCTTCACGTCGACCACGAGCGTCTGGTCGGGCTTGATGAACTCCAGCGACCGCTGCGCGTCCGCCTCGTCCGCCTGGACGCCGTACGGGAGCCGCATCGCGATGAACGTCGCCTCACCGCCCTCGGACCGGACCCGCTCGACCGCGAGCTGGCAGAGGCGTCCCGCCGTACCGGAGTCGACCCCGCCGCTGATACCGAGCACGTACGACGTCGCGCCCGTACGCCGGAGCTGGTCGGCCAGGAACTCGACCCGGCGCTCGATCTCGGTGTCCGGGTCGAACGACGCGGTCACACCGAGCTCGGCAATGATCAGTTCCTGCAGATAGCGGCGCTCGGGGCTCATCGGGCTCCTCAGGGTGATGGGGACAGACCCCACCAAGCCTAGACAGCCCGGACATGAGGATTCCCCGCGCACCCGGAAGAGCTCACTTACCCTTGCTGCCTTCCGGCCCTGGGGGAGTTGGGCGAGATACCGCCACGCGGGGAACCAGCCATGAGTGTACGGGATCGTCGTGGTCAACCCGAATCGGCCTACTCTAGATGGGTGACGGATCACCAATTTGGCACGTTCGGGATTGCTACCGGTCTTGACAGCAGCCCGCACTCCTTGGAGGCCGCTCAGGCGGCCGAAGAGCTCGGATACCCCACGATCTGGCTGTCCGGCGGTCCGCTGCCGGGACTCCAGACCATCGTCGACCTCATCGGCGCGACCAACTCGATCAAGTTCGTCAGCGGCATCCTCGCTGTCGTCAAATACAGTGCGGCCGACGTCAGTACGACGTACGCCGCGATGGAAGCGTCCGCACCGGGGCGATTCACCGTCGGACTCGGTGGAGCGCACGGGGCCAAGCCGCTCGCCACGCTCAACGCGTACCTGGACGAGGTCGACGTACCAGTGGACCGTCGGGTGCTCGCAGCGCTCGGTCCGCGGATGCTGGAGCTGGCCCGCGAGCGGTCCGCCGGCGCATACCCGTTCCTGGTCAGTGCGGCGTACTCCGCTGAGGCACGCAAGGTCCTCGGGCCGGACAAGCTCCTCGCGGTCAGCCACCTCGTCGTACTGGAGTCGGACGCGGACCGGGCCCGAGCGATCGCACGGGACACCATCAGCTTCTTCCCGCGGATCCCTGGGTACGCCGCCTCGCTCAAGCGGCAAGGGTTCACTGAGGAGGACCTGGCTGAGCTCCCGGATCACATGGTCGACGCACTGGCCGCATGGGGCACGCCGGCCGACATCAAGGCCAAGCTGACCGAGCATCTGGACGCGGGAGCCGACCATGTCGCCGTCAACGTGATCACTGGCGTCACTGGCCCGCAGCCGATCGAACAGTGGAGAGCTCTAGCCCCCACGCTGCTTGCGTAACAGCGTTGGGATCCAGTGGTCGCCGTACCGGCTCTGGAGCTCCGGGCGCTTCCAGTCCTCACCCGTGACGACCCCTCGGCACAGTGGTGAGCCACAGATGCAGCTCATCTCGAACTCCACGCCGGTCGACGTCCCATAGTCGCTCGTCACCTCGTCGCCCGCCTGGATGTCCCGGCGGGCCTCGAGGGTGACGGCGTCGATCCACCACATGGCCGGGTCGCAGCTGTGGTTGCCGTAAGCAACTACGGGGCGGGGGTCGTTGCTCAGCACAAGGTGTTCGTCGTCGTCGATCGTGATCGTGTCAACGGGTGGGTGCTTCAGGAGCTCCCGGAGTTCGGCCGTACTGACTCGGCGGCCGGACAGCTGGCCGACCACCTCGCCCCTCGCGATGGACCGCGTCGCGAACAGGCCCTGGCCTGCCACGGGCGACTCGCGTACCTCCAGGGCTGGATGTGCCCAGGTGAGCAGCTTCTCGTAGAGGCGGGCGGTGGACTCCAGCTTGTCGTAGCGGTACGGGCGCTCCTCGCCGGTCGGCGTGAACCCCTGCCGGAGCCAGAACTTGGTCGCGATCTGCGCGTTCGTGTCCACGATGGCCAGTCGCAGCGTCCGTACCTCGGGCCACGAGGTCTCGACGTACCGCTGGACCTCTTCGTACGTCGCTCTGCCGTAGCCGCTGCCCTGGTGGTTCCAGTGGACCTGGAGGAGGCCGATGAAGGCGGTGTGGTCGTTCGGATAGCGGCGGAGCAGGTCGACGACCGCAACCAACCGGTTGTCTACAAACGCACCCAGGACGACCTTCGCCTCCTCCGGCAGGCTCTCCGGGCGCATCATCAGTAGGCTCTGAGCGTCCGCGGGGCCAGGTGGGTAGCCGGTGATCCGCTCGGTGTACCCGGGATCGGACTCGATCAGCTCCTGCAGCGCATCCACGTCATCGGGCTCGATGGGGCGTAGTACGAGACTCATTGCTCCAGATCCTCGATTCGGCCGGCCATGATCGATCTGACGTTGGCGGTGATCCGCTCCACCGGCCAGTCCCACCACGCTGCCTTCAGAAGGCGGTCCACGTCCGCGTCGGCGAACCGGCGGCGGATCAGCTTCGCCGGGTTCCCACCGACGATTCCGTACGGCGGTATGTCGTCGACCACGACCGCACCGGACGCGATGATCGCACCGTCCCCGATCGTCACTCCCGGCATCACCAGAGTGCGGTAGCCGAACCACACGTCGTTCCCGACGACGGTGTCGCCGCGGCCCGGCAGTCCAGTGATCAGATCGAAGTGCTCGGCCCACGCGCCGCCCATGATCGGGAACGGGAACGTCGACGGCCCGTCCATCCGGTGGTTGGCGCCGTTCATGATGAACGTGGTGCCTTCGCCGAGTGCGCAGTACTTCCCGATGCGCAGGCGCTCCGGACCGTAGTGGTAGAGCACGTTGTTCGTCTCGAACGCAGTCGGGTCCCGAGGGTCGTCGTAGTACGAGTAGTCGCCCACTTCGATCAGCGGCGACGTCACCACCGCTTTCAGCAACACCACGCGCTCGGCAGCGGGCATCGGGTGTACAACGTTCGGATCCGGTGCACCTTGCATGCGGCCGACCCTAGATGAGCAGGCGTGCGACCAGCAGCCCGATTTCACCTTCCTCCGCCCCCTCGCGTATCCTCTCCGCTTGGAGGATTCGCCTAGAGGCCTAGGGCGCACGCTTGGAAAGCGTGTTGGGGGCAACCCCTCACGAGTTCGAATCTCGTATCCTCCGCCACACGCCCGAGTAGAGAAGCTGCAGTTCAAAGCGTGGTTTCATCTCTCTGAAGGACGAACAGAAGGTGGGCCGGTCGCCAGCGCGACCGGCCCGACTTCATGGAAGCCCAGAGCCACCCGCCGCGGGGTGGCTAGGTGGCCGGCGCCTGGCGACGCCGGTATAGCCACATCGCACCGCCTGCGATGGCCGCGCCACCGACCGCGGACGCGCCGGCCTGCAGAACCTCAACACCGTTGTCGTCTGGGGGACTGCTGGCCGTCGGAGCCTGGACCGGAGGCACCTCGTACCTGGGGTCATAGTTCGGGTAGTTCGGCGGTTTCGGATCGTGCGGCATGACCGTGGTATTCCGCGGTACGTCGTCGGAAACCCGGGCCGGTGCATCGGTCGCGGTCAGCCTGATGGCGCCAAACGCGAGTGCCGATACGGCCAGAGTTGTGAGCGTGCGGTTCATGACTCTCCCTGTGGGTCGTAGCGGCGGGATTGCCGCTCTGGCTTCAGATTCGGCTCTATGCCGCAACGGCCACATCCGACACGAATCCTGAGAAGCGGCGGGCGAACCCTTAGATTTCGCGGGCACGGCTGGCCCGCGGTGGTGCAGACATCTGATTCGTTTCGGCGGAGACTGCTGAAATGGGTGGGGTTGCAGTCCCGCTGCCGGGTATCGCAGGCCGTGTCGAGGAGGGAGAAGCCCTCTCGGGGGCGATCAACGCTGCCGTCGGGCGACGACCGTGTGCGGTCTTCGTGCACGGGGAGGCAGGCGTGGGCAAGACGCGCCTGGTACGTGCTGTGTGCGACAACGCGGCGGCACGTGGCGCTGCGGTCCTGTGGGGTCGTGGTGTTCGATTTGGTGCGGTGGACGCGCCGTACGTCGCGCTGATCGGTGCGTTGGAGGGCTGGCTGGAGTCGGCCGAGCCGTCGGAGCGCGCCAGTGCGCTGGCGGCAGTTCCGGCCGCCGCCGAGCTTCTGCCCTCGCTGGGCGGGCAGCCGACGCGTGGCACGGTCCGGCTGCTCCCGGTGATCGACGGACTGCTCCGGGCGCTGGTTTCGCGGCGGCCGGCGGTGCTGGTCGTGGATGACGTCCAGTGGGCCGACCTGGCCTCGCGGGACGCGATCACCTATCTCGTGGCCGGGTTCCGCAGCCAGCGGCTCGCCGTGCTGACGACGTACCGCGACGAGGAAATTGCGGCTGGGGATCCGCTGAATGTCTGGTTGGCCGACCTGAACCGGCTACCCGCGGTGTCGTCATTGCGTCTGGCCAGACTGAGCCGCGACGAGACCGAGCAGCAGCTGTCGCTGTTGCTCGGCGGTCATGCCGATCCGGAGCTCGTCTCCGCGGTGGTACGGCGCTCCGACGGCAACCCCTATTTCACGGAGCTGCTGGTCCATGGGCTGACGGCCGCGGACCAGAACCTGCCCGCCGATCTGCCCGCGGAGCTGGCCGGCGCGTTGCTCGCCGCTTGGCACCGATTGGATGACCCGTCCCGCGAGGTGGTGAGACTACTCGCGGTCTGCGGTCGCCCGGCCTCGGTGGACGATCTGGTCGACGTGGCCGCGGCACGCGGCATCGACGCCGAGAAGGTGAGCGTTGCGCTGGTCGAAGCAACGAAGAACGGGATCTGCGTGGCACAGGCTGCTGAGCTGTGCTGGTTCCGCCACCCGCTGCTCGCCGAGGTCCTGAACGCCACGTTCGTGCCGGGCGAGGCGGTTCCCATCCATGCCGCCTGGGCCGAGGCGCTGGAGAGCCGAACCGGCTCAGCCATCGATGAGCTGCGCCGGGTCGGCGAGCTCGCGAGTCACTACGAGGGTGCCCACGATCAAGCAGCGAGTCTGGACGCGTCGCTGCGCGCTGCGGACCTCGCCAACCAGCTGAAAGCCCTGCCCGAGGAGGCAGTTCATCTGAGCCGGGCAGCGCGCCTGTGGCCAACCGTCCATGCAGCAGATGCGCAACCGCCGGATGGTGAGCTCGACCTGCTCGAGCGCCTGGCCACCGTGTCGGATCTGGTCGGAGACGGCGAGGAGACACTGGCTGCCTGGAGTCGCTCGCTGCAGCTCGTCGACGAACGCCGAGATCCTCTTCGGGCCAGCCGGATCGTGCGCGAAGTGGCCGTCTCGGAGGTCTCGACGGGCCGGCGCAGCAGCCAGCCGTTCGAGGCCTTCGAGCATGCCGTCAGACTTTCTGAGCCGTTCCCGGACAGTGCGGAGTATGCCGCCGTACTTGCTGAGCTCAGCGTGGCCCACAACTGGACTGCGGCGTCGTTCGAGTCTGCGCGGCGGTACGCCGACGAAGCCGTCCGCGCGGCCAATCGCTCACAATCGCATGACGCGTTGGCACGGGCATACCGCGCTCTGGCCGAGGCATACGAACGGGACGAGCGCGCCGATGCCGCCTCCGCTGAAGCCCTTCGCCACGCACGGCTCACAGGCGACCCAGGCCGCATGCTGCACGCCCGGTGGGCCAGAATGGCGTACCTCGCCCCGCGCCGCCGCCTGGCCGACCTCGTGCTACTGGACGCCGACGGGCTGCGCGAGACACTCGACGAAGGGGCCACCAACGTGGCGGCCTTCCACGCCGGCGACCTCGCCCGGTTTCTCCTCATGCTCGGACGCCATACGGAGGCCGACCAAGCCATCCGTACAGGACTGACTCTCGCCAAGGTCGCGACCATGCGTGCTGTCGTCCGGCTGGCCGCAGTCCTGCTGGCCGCACGCCGCGGTCACCTCGACCAAGCCCGCTTGCATGTGCGGCGTCTCCATGAGCTGATACCGGACCTCGAGCACCGCGCGGGATTGTGGGCGCCCCCGACCCTCGCGGAACACCTGCTCGCCGAGAACCGGCCCGATCAAGCCCTCGAGTTACTCGCGCACACGATGGCCGTCCAGATCGTCCGCCCACGAGTCGCCGACGAGATGCTCATGTTGAGCGCACGCGCGGCCGCCGATCTCGCCGACCACGCGCGAGACCGTCGAGATCTCGACGGCGTCACCCGCGCCCGACGATCGCTCGACGACATCGTCGAACGCCGCCGGGCGCTCCAGCCGCCCCCGTTCGCTCGGATCACGAACGATGATCTGATCACTCCGGCCGTCGAGGCGCTGCACGCCGCGGAGACCGCACGATGCCTCGCCCAGTCAGAGGCCTCGACTCTCTGGGCGGAGGCAGCACATCGCTGTGCCACTGCCGAGCTGCACTGGGACGAGGCGATCGCCTCCCGCCGGTGGGCACAGGCTCTGCTCACCGAGGGCGCGAGCAAAGCCGCAGTTGCGGTGCCACTGCGATCGGCGTACACCCTCGCCGGCGAGATGTCTGCCGGCCCGCTCCGGCACGAGGTGGAGAAACTGGCGACGGTTGCCAGGATCTCCCTCGCCGAGCCGCACCCCTCATCGGCCGACACGTTCGACGATGCCCCGGAAGCCTTCAGCTCGCTGACTCGACGGGAGCGCGAGATCCTCGCCCATCTGGTCGTCGGCCGGACGTACGCCGAGATCGCAGCTGCCTTGTTCATCAGCGAGAAGACCGTCAGCACGCATGTCTCGAACCTGCTTCGCAAGACCGGTTCGTCGTCCAGAGGCGATGTGGCCGGACTGGCCAGCAGACTCGGCTACCTGTCACCTCCCTGAGGCTGTCAGGACCCGAACGACCAAATGGCCGTCCTCGACGGGGTAGACGCTGCGGTCGGTGGGTCAGGTCTTAGACCCAGACCTCCGCCGACCTAGGCGATGACAGTGCTGAACGCGGTTGTCGATCGATGGCGCACCCGCACGCTCAGGTCTGAAGACGGTCGCCCGTAGCGAGTCCTGGGTTGCTGGCTCGGCTGGATCACGCGGCGAGTCTGTCGCCGCACGCCATCTCAGTTTCCGTCTCATTCGCCATCGTTCACGCCTGTTCACCGTCTCCTCAGCGCCCTGGCGTCCGACTGCGCAGACGTCCAGAAGGCTTCCACGAACATGACTCCAAGGAATTGGAAAGCGTGTTGGGGGCAACCCCTCACGAGTTCGAATCTCGTATCCTCCGCCACTCCCCCGGAGTCAAGAAACCGCAGGTCAGACCGCGGTTTCGAGGTCCGGGAGGATGAGACAGAGCCGGGGCGGCTCCCTAGTCAGGGAGCCGCCCCGGAGTCATTCCGTCTCAGTTTCCGTCTCAGTTGTCCCCTAGCCCGGTGCCAGGACTGCCGCCGTGCCGTCCTCGCCCCCGTCGCCGATCCATGCCCGATCGGGCGGCACCCGACGT
This sequence comes from Kribbella sp. NPDC020701, assembly GCF_055562215.1. Taxonomy (NCBI): domain Bacteria; kingdom Bacillati; phylum Actinomycetota; class Actinomycetes; order Propionibacteriales; family Kribbellaceae; genus Kribbella; species Kribbella sp. NPDC020701. Next base: position 95,897 of record NZ_JBVHFT010000002.1, read on the forward strand.
GACCCGCCGGTCAACAGCGGTCAATTCAGATCGGCCGACCAGTTCGCAGGCCCTGAGGCTCAGCTGGCTACGGTTGACAATTCTGTTCCCAAGCTCAAGTGGCAAGCCCGGCGCAGCTCTGGTGAGGGCGTTACCGCAGAATGGGACGATGGAGCCGAGAGGTACGCATTCATGGTTGCCCTGGCGCCGTTCCCGGGGCGGGGCGGATCCGCATACGCACTCGATCGAGATGTGGCACATACGGCTGAACCGCCAGCCTGGCGCAAGCGACGCCGCGTTGATCCCTACTTCATCGCCTACCGCGAGTGTGGCTGGTTGGGGGAAGCTCATGACGCCGGTGATCCGGATGCCGAGTCAAGGGCTAGAGCAGAAGCGCAGGTTCACAGCCCCATCGTCCGCGCCGAGCTCGGCTACCCACTCGACTAGGGCGTAGAGCAGCGAAGAACAGCACCCACTGGTACACGGCACCGCTCGGCAGGGCAGCCTGTGCCCGCTGCGTGCCCGATCTGCTGCGGATAAGCGGTGACTGGCGGACAACTACGGTCGGTCGGGCGTCCCGAAGCAATTGGTCAGCGCTGTCCGGAGCGGTTCACGAGAGACAAGTCTGTTCCCAAGCTGACGTTGCCGGCCACGGCTCTGGCGGGATCAGGGCACGCCTTCGGCGCGCGGCCCCGGCTGCGGGCGGTGCCGGGGCGCCGTCCTCGCCGGAGCCCAGCAGCAGGACGCTTCGCCGTCCACGCGATCCCACCGTCACGAGCTGCCGTCCTGGCGTCTGACGGTGGGTTAGCCCCGTCCCCCTGGCCGCTCGATCGTACGGCAGCTATCAGGGGGACCGGGTAGGTGTGGCGTCAGACCTGGTTCTCACCGGAGCTGGGTGCAGCGGTTCGCGTGGAATCGACCTGACTTTCGAGCTCGGAGATGTCGTGCTCAGTGAACAGGAGTTCGGCACCGACACGGAATGATCGCAACCTGCGGGACGCCATCAAGATCGAAGAGTGCAGTACGTTGCACGCCGAGCCGCTCTGCCGCCTCGTCCAACCCGAACATCCTGGGGGGCGGGCTTCATGTCCCGGGGGTCTCAACAGCTCTCTCGGGCTGGCACGAGAACCCCACCAGCTGTACGCCCGTTGCGATGTTAGCGGCACAAGCAGAAGGGGTTACCGTGAGGATCGAGCATGACCCGGACGTGCTCCTGCGGCTGGTCCTCAGCGAGACTCGCGCCTGCCTGGAGGGCCCACGCGACCGCCTCATCGAGGTCGTCTACGCCTATGTCGAGGTGCATCGTCGCGTTCTGACCACCGGGCTTGCTCGGCCAGACCGGCCGCTCGTGCTCCTGGTCAGACTCGATGTTGATGCCAAGGAGCGTCCTGTCTGTCTCGCCCTCGGGCGGGTGAAGCTGGACCCAACCGCCCTTCGGCCCTTCGTCGACGATCCGCCAGCCAAGCAGGCGCTCATAAAACCTGGCCAGCTCCCCGGCGTGCGGAGCGGGTGCTGCCGTGATTGTGACGGCCCCAATCCGCATTCGCGGTCGCGTCATGCGGAGACCGTACACCCGTTGCCCGTGCACGTCCCCGGCGCGCGGGCGGCGAGCGCGCCGCGCGACACGCGGTCTATGACGTCTGTCCGACTGTCTCCGGGGCCGCGCTCCGCTCCAGACTCCCCTCGAGCGCTCACATGTCCCAGCAGGGGGTGGTGACACAGGGGCCGTGGCCGGTGCAGAGGGTCTCAACGTGGGTCTCATCCGCCACTGTTCGGGGTCGTTCGCCAACGATCGCACCTCCAGAAATCCGCGCTCTCGGGGGGCTCCCGAACACCGCTGAACGTCGACTTGCGGTCTTGGAAAGCGTGCTGGGGGCAGCCCCTCACGAGTTCGAATCTCGTATCCTCCGCCACTCCCCCGGAGTAAAGAAACCGCAGGTCAGCAACGCGGCGCCGTCTTCGAGGCGCACCATGGTGCGCGAAGATTCGGCGCCGCTGTGTTGCTGGGGGTTGTTGGCGGGTTGAGACTGGTGGGGTTCGTCGTGGTCGACCCTGTATTCCTGTGTGGTGCCGGTGAGCCTGTAGGTCAGCATGGTGGCGGAGGGCTTCCACGGGAACCGTGGATTGGTGCCATCGAGCCCGAGCGTCAGACTTTGAAGTCTTCCCTGCCCTCCCCGCGACGGACGCTTCGGGTGGAGTCGTGGGAAGGGGTTGGTGGCGATGGAAGTGGCGCATGCGCGGTGTGCCAGGCTGGACATCTCGAAGAAGGATGCGAAGGTGTGCGTCCGGATCGCCGGCGCGGGTCGGCGAAAGACGGTCGAGACGGTCACGACGTGGGGGTCGGTGACCGGCCAGATCCTGGCGTTGCGCGATCATCTGGCCGCGCAGCGGGTCACGTGTGTGGTGATGGAGGCGACCAGCGACTACTGGAAGCCGTTCTATTACCTGCTCGAGGACCTGTCCGGTGTGGAGGTGCTGCTGGTCAACGCCCGCCACGTGAAGACTGTCCCGGGCCGTAAGACCGACGTCGCGGACGCTACCTGGCTGGCGCAGTTGGGCGCGCATGGGCTGGTGCGTGGCTCGTTCGTGCCGCCGGCCGAGATCCGGAGGTTGCGGGATCTGACCAGGGCCCGGACGGCGATCACCCGCGAACGTGCCCGGGAGGCGCAGCGGCTGGAGAAGCTGCTCGAGGATGCCGGGATCAAGCTGTCCGCGGTCGCCTCCGACATCCTCGGGGTGTCGGGGCGGGCGATGCTGGAGGCCCTGATCGCCGGTGACCGTGACCCGGCCGCCCTGGCCGACCTCGCCAAGCGGCGGCTGCGGGCCAAGATCCCCGAGCTGACCGAGGCGCTCAACGGGCGGTTCGGTGAGCATCACGCGTTCCTGGCCCGGGTGCACCTGGACCTCATCGACCGCCACACCGCCGCGATCAACCAGCTCACCGCCCGGATCGAGCAGGTGATCGAGCCCTTTCAGGCCTTCCGGGCACTGATCTGCACCATCCCCGGGATCGCCACCCTGACCGCCGACGTGATCGTCGCCGAGACCGGCGCCGACATGAGCCGCTTCCCCACCGCCAAGCACCTGGCTGCCTGGGCCGGCACCACACCGGGGAACAACGAGTCCGCCGGGAAGGTGAAGTCCAGCCGGACCAGGCCGGGCAACCCCTACCTGCAAGGCGCCCTCGGTGCCGCGGCCATGGCCTGCGCCCAGAACCCGCGCACCTACTACGGCGCCCGCTACCGCCGCATCGCCAGCCGCCGCGGACCCAAGAAAGCCAACGTCGCGATCCAGCACTCCATGCTCATCGCGATCTGGCACATGGCCACCACCGGCACCCTCTACACCGACCCCGGCGCCGACTACTACACCCGCCTCAACCCCGAACGCACCCGCACCCGCGCCATCCGACAACTCCAAGCCATGGGCTACCGCGTCACCCTCGACACCGCGTCTTAAACGCCTCCGACGCGAAGACCACCGTGGTGAATCTTCGCGTCAGAGCGTGGTTACAGGCTCTCGGAGGACGAACACGAGCCGGAGCGGTTCCCACGTCTGGGAGCCGCCCCGGAGTCGTTCCGTCTCAGTTTCCGTCTCAGTTCTTCTTCACGCCGACCCACGCAGGCCGCACGCTCGTGCCCGTCTTGTCGACTCGACACCTGATGCCACTCCACGACATCGACTACTCGAAGCTTCACCCTCGTCGAGCGGGGCGCGCACCTGTCGCGGCATGTCCGCGCGTCAGACGAATGGCGCTGTGCCTGGCTTGGCAGGCTCGAAGGCATCACAGCCGTCGTGTTCGAAGCGGAGGGTTCCATCAGCTGGCGACAGTGCGTTGGTGCACCCGCCCCAGTCGGCGCCGAGCGGTCCAGCCAACGGCCGATACGACGCGCACCCGCCACACTGTTCGAGGTACCACTCGTCGGAGTAGTCCGGGTCGGCCGTGTTGCGAATGGGCTGGTACCGGGCCATCCATCGTGCGTGCGTCTTGTCGTCCCGATGCATGCTCACCATTGCACGCTAAGACAGGACGAGTCGTCGTCGGTCCCGCCGAGCGGAACGCGGCATGTCCGGGCGTTGTGGCGGCTATGGTCTTCGGGTGACCGAGACGCTGGCGTGCGGCGGCTGGTACCGGCTGCCCCTGATTCGATACTCCGTTACTCCCCCACATCGGCCGTTCGGTTGGATGGGCACATGACATCGGGCACCAGACTGGTTCTGCTGTGCGGGCCCTCGTTCTCCGGGAAAAGTACGGTGGCGCGGGCCCTGGCGCCGAGGCTGACTGCGAGCATCGTGAGTCTCGACGAGATCAACGAGCGCCGCGGCTTATGGGGTGGTGACGGCATTCCAGCCGAGGAATGGATCCGGACCCACGAGCTGGCCTCCGATGAAGTCCGTGGACTCCTCACCTCAGGGATGTCCGTCATCGTCGACGACACCAGTTCGCCGCGGTTCCTGCGCGACGGCTGGCGTTCGCTGGCCGCGGTGACGGAAGCCCGATTCACCCTGATCTACGTCGACGTGGACCACGCGACGATTCGTCGGCGCCGGGCCGACAATCGATTGGATCCACGCCGGCGGGATGTCGCGGACGCTGTACTGGATCAGCATCTCGCCGGGTTCGAGCCGCCACAGGCCGATGAGAACGCAGTACGGGTGGAGTGTACCGACGACCTGCAGCACTTTACGATCTGACTGCCTCAGGGGCGGCGAGTGAGGCATAGTTGCCAGGCATTGGCGAGCGGGTGCTGGGCTTCGCGTTATGCCTTGAGGAACTGCTCGCTGAGGTCGCAGATGCGTTCTGCCGATTTCGGGTCGATGGCAGTCGGCGCGGCGAGCTGGACCCATTGGTCGGGGATGAGCCGGACAGTGCGCCTGACAACCATGAGATCCCAATCGGGCATAGCCCGACGATATCCGAACTGAGCAGTCTTCAGGCCACAGGCGGAGGACGATCGAGTCCCTGAGGAACTTCCTGAACTTGGCATGTCCGTACGCTGCAGGACCCGCCGTCGATAGCCTGCTTGGGTGTCGACCTACTTTGCGTGTCGTTGGCTACACGACTTCGCAGACGAGCCGGTCATGCTGTTTGAGGAAATCGATGAGCAGCGCTACGAGACAAGGAAGGTGCACCAATACGCGGACGGTCGCCTGGTCAGGACGGACCGGATCAGTGACCTGAATACAAGCCTCGCCTGGGCACCTGTGCCGCCAGAGGACGAGATTGCCAGCCAACGTGAGTTCGAAGTCCTGCCCCTTAGCGCGGAGGAGTTCGAGGAGCTCTGGCGCAGTGGGATCGACGCGAACTGAGGGCAAAGGTGATGCGGCGGCGGCTCGGTCGCGTGATGACTGGCCCGGTGGCGCGCACCATCCGCGGCAAATCAGTGCGTCCGAAGGGTGTCATCGGTGGACGTGAAACTCGATCAGGCCGTACAGCAAACGGGGAGGCAGCGAGCGCTCGCACGTATCGCATGTCACGGCTCCATCTGTCTCGCGCATCGGCGGTCCGTCCGCTGGGCAAATGCCACGAGCCGCCCCATCTGACGCTGGAGGCGGTAGGCGGAGATGGCGGCCTAGCCACTAACTCCATCAGTTCTCTGCCAACGACATGGGAGAAGTCCATGTTCGTCACCGTGCAGTAAAGCGTGCCTTCTCGGACCTCAGTAGACGCACCGCAACGCGGACAGAACATTTCTGTCACAGTAACCCCGGGCCGGGACCAGAGCTTCCGCCCATCGGCATGTTGGTTCGCACTGTCAGCGGCATGTCCGTGCGTTGTTGGTCAAGAGGCCGGCGATCAGACGTCAGGACGGCGGCACGCGGCAATTGGTTCGCCTCGCACGGACAGCCACCTGCTGCTGGGCGGCGAGAACTCAAGGACCACTGAGGCCGGACGGCACGAATACTTCCTTGCTTCCGGTACACGAAACGACATTGGCCCGGGCGGCGTCAATGGAACCTCCCCCGATCCACACTTCGTCAGCCGCCCCGCAATCGTCTGGTCTCAGTTTTGGTCTCACTTGTTCCTAGGTTCGGTCTGACGGTCGAGTCCACAGCCACGTCTTTGTCTACCGCTGCCCTCCTGAGCGCGAGACTGTTCACCATGGCCACTGACCAGTTGTTCACCCGCCTGGCACCCGTCCTGAACGTCTCCGATCTCTCCGCCGAGCGCGCGTTCTACGAGAAGCTCGGTTTGCCGGTGATCTACGAGGGCGAGGAGTATCCCAACTTCATAGCCTTCGGGACGGACACGATCCACTTCGGCATCCAGCAGGCGACCGCCGAGAACGACCCACCGAGCGTCCTCACCTGGCAGATCGCCGTTTCCGACGTCGACGCGGCGGCTGAGAGGTGCCATGCGGTGGGTCTGGAGTTCGAACTCGAACACAACAACCCAGCCCCTGGCTGGACCTACCGCCGTCTCCTCCTCCGTACCCCCAGCGGCTACCGCCTGGCCCTCGAAGGCGGATCCGAGTAGGTGCCCGGGACCAGAGCGCCTGCCACACTGTCGACCGGTGACTCATCTCCGGGTGCCCAGAGCAGCCCTCCGAGCCGCTTGGCGATGTCCCGCCGAATCGGGTCGGTCATGTGCTGGTAGCGAGCAGCCATCGCCGTGGACGACCAGCCCATCACTCCCATCGCGGCTCGCTCCGAGACGCACCGGGCTAGAAGTATGGTGGCGGCAGTGTGTCGGGCGTCGTGTAGCCGCGGCTCCCGGACGCTAGCCCGCCGTAGCAAGGCCATCCAGACAGCACTCCCATCTCCCGGCGCGGAGGAGTCGCTCGCCGCCTGTTCTCGCGGTGCACCCGCAGGATCTCCACCAATTCATCCGGCAGTCCGATCGTGCGTCTGCCAGCCCGAATCTTCGTCTCTCCGATGAGCGGGTTCGTCTGACGCCGGTCAGGGCAGCACCCCGCATTTGGCCGGCTCAAGTGAAGGCGCCTACTCAGGCTTCCTCGTCGTTTCTGCGCGGGCGGAGCGTTCGGCCGGTGATCCGGCTGGAGAGTTTGCCCGTCGCTGATTTGGCCCGGTCGAGGGTGTCGTTGCCGAGGCGCCAGGCGGCATCGACGCCGTCTGCTCCCGCCTCGAGCGTCTTGTCTCTCACCTCCGTGGCCGCGTCCGCCCATCGTCTTGCCTCCAATGACTGTCGACCGCGCTCAATCCCGAGCCGCCCGTGGAAGTCGACGACGGCGATCGCGACATGGTTGCTCGAATGCACCACATCACGGGAGGCGGTCGGGTGCAGCAGCACCTTCGTGTTGGCCGTGCCAGCAGCCGCATCCATGCGGGCCATCAGGCGCTCGGTACTCCGTGAGATGAGTTCCAACCGGTTGTTACGCGCAACCCGGAGTGCGAGGCGATGCCGGTCCAGTTCGTCCGGAGACGTATCCAGCACTCGGTCCAGTTCGAGTACGGCGATCGCGTCCTGCAGTCGGAAGCAGCGAGCCAGAACGGCGAGCCACTCCTGAACCTTGGACTCGGTTTCCCTGGCCGTCTTGGCGAGATCACCGATCTTCGTCTCGCGCTCCATCTTCTCCGCGAGTGCCTCGAGTTGGCGCAACGCGTACGCCTGGGTTCGTGCGATCGTCATCGTGGTGGCCTGCACCTTCGACCACGTGACCTCCGAGACCCGGACCACCTGCTGTCGGATGGTCATGGCCTCCTCGATCACGAAGTCCACGCCGATCAGGTCGGCCAGCACGGCGTCGGTCTGGGCGCGGAGCACGTCGTCGACCTTCTTGTCGATCGTGGCGAGATAGTCGGTGATCTCATCCATGGCCTGCTGCATCGCAAGCTGCGCCATGATCCCCGCAGCACCAGCCAGGACCGCCGGGTTGGACAGAAGCGTTCCGGGCCCCTTCGCGAATTCGACGAATCCTTTGATCTGGCCGTGCTTCCCCTTCAGGGCACCGGTGCTGAGATGCGTCTTCGAGCTTTCCCTCAGCCCGTGCTTCTGGACAAGCTGCGCGGACTCCTTGGTCAGCTTCACCCAGCGACCTGAGTTGGCTGCAATCTCGGAACCTGCCTGTGCGGCTCCAGCCCCGGCACTGAGGACAGGTCCGAGCCGTTGCAGTCCGAGGTCCTTCGATGGCAGTCCCTCAGAGACGAGGAAGCGTTCCACCGCCGTCGGATTCCCGATGACCGCCAGCCCATCGCCGTCGCTGATCAGCTGAATCTCGTCATCCATCGTCGGCTCCTGAAGTGTGGGCGGGGACGCTGCTCTTCGCAGTTGAGGGTGGTGGAGCCGAAGTGCGCAGCGGTCGGGCTCGGCGTCGCGAGTCTTCCAGGAGGAGACACCTACGCTCACCGTCCGACGGAGGACCTTGACGGGCCCCAGGCTACCTTCGATGCCCGACCTCACGGAGTTCTGCCGCCTCGACGAGTCGGCCTGGAAGCCAGTGGCCAACGGCTCGACCACCTCGCGGCTCCGCCCTCGTGTTCTCCGCTACTTAGCTGAGTTGTTCGGCTGGGCCGATGATTATTCCTTCGGGGCCTCGGACGTAGCAGAGGCGGTAGGTGTTCTCGTACTGGGCTATTTCGCCGACGAGTTCGGCGCCGTGGGTGCGGAGGCGGGCGACGGTGTCGGCGATGTCGTCGACGGTGAACATGACGCGATGCATGCCCACCGTGTTGTGTGGCGGGTTGTGCGGCCCGACGATCGCCGCCGGGGTGAGGTACTTCGCCAGCTCGAGCCGGCCGTGGCCGTCCGGGGTTCGCATCATTGCGCTGGCGCAGTGGGCGCCGACCAGTCCGACGGTCTGTTCCGCGACGGGACCCTCGACCTCCGCTTTGCCCTCCAGTTCCATACCGAGTTCTCCGAAGAACGTAATGGCAGCCTCGAGGTCGTCGACGACAATGCCGACGTTGTCCATCCGCTGGATCGTCACCGTGGTTCTCCTTCTTCGTCGCGCGGCCCGTCGTGGCTACTGATGTACCTGAGACGGAGCCGCCGGCACATTCTCGACACCCGGCCGGGGTCGCGGCGGCGAGTTGTCGATCTGGGGGCGTGGTGATCGTCAGCTAGGTGAGAGGCAGCCGAGATTGAGGAGTCATCATGTCTCATCCTGTGGTTCACACCGAGATTCGATCTGAGGATCCGGACGTCACGCGGGCGTTCTTTGCGGAGTTGTTCGGGTGGAAGGTTGCGTCCGAGGGGGCGTTTCCGGGGTACACGTTCATTGATACGGGCGCCGAGGGCGGGCCGTATGTGGCGATCGGGCCGCGGCAAGGTGCGGAGGACGAGGTGCTGTTCTTCGTCAGCGTCGAGGATGTGGGCGCGACGTTGAAGAAGGCTGAGCAGCTTGGCGGGAAGATCGTTCAGCCGGCGCAGCAGGTGCCGGGCACTACGTTCGGCGTCTTCGCAGACAGCCATGGCCACAAGGTCGGCGTCGCAGCAAACGCTTAGGAAGGTACGGAGGTATCGCCAAAGGGATTGGCGGGCAGTAGCGTGCGGAAGCGGGGGTGGTTGCGGTGGCGGACAAGCGAGAGATCCCTGCTGAGGTGGAGATCCATGCGACACCGCGGGAGCCGGTCACCGATCCGACGCTCGGGATCGCGGTACCGGCGCGAGGTGCCAAGCCCGCCAAGCATCGGCTCGTGACGATCGGGGACTCGCTGACCCATGGGTTCATGAGTGCGGCGGTGTTCCGTACCGACCTGTCCTGGCCGGCCATCACGGCCTACGAACTCGGTTTGAGCGTCGACGAATTCCAGTTCCCGGTCTACGAGTGGCCCGCCGGGCCCGGCGGACTTCCGTTGGATCTCGAACGGTTCGCGCGGGCCTTCGAGAAGCGCTACGGAGACCGGCTGGACTTCTGGGAGATCATCGGCGCCGGACTGTGGGTCCGCGAGTACATGGATCGCGTCGAGGACTTCTGGGAAACAGGGGCAGGCTCCGGTACGCCGAAATCCGGGCCTCCGTTCCACAACATGGCCGTCTATGGATGGGACGTCCTCGACCCGCAAATGACCACGGCCGCCACCATCGCCGAGCGCCTCAAGGCGCCGCCGAAGGATGACCTCGTCTCGCAACTCGTCGAGAACCACCAGGCGCGGGCAGCCTGGCCGGTCCTGCAAAGAGCGCGCAAGGGCAGCCGTGCGCATACCGTTCTCGAAGCAGCCGCAAGCATGAGCAAGGCCAAGGAGGGTGTGGAGACCCTGGTCGTCATCCTCGGGGCCAACAACGTCCTCGGCTCGGTCGTCAGTCTCCGTCCGGCCTGGTCTCCCGCCGATTATGCGACGTTGTCAGTCGAGGAGCGGATGGTCGCCAAGCGAGGATGCAACGTGTTCCGTCCCAGCGCGTTCGCCGCGGACTGGGAGCTGCTCGTCGAGAAGCTCCGCGCCATCGACGCCCAGCATGTGCTGATCGCCACCGTCCCGGCGGTCACGATCGCCCCTGTTGCCCGAGGCACCCACAAGAAGGTGACGCCGCAGTCGCGCTACTTCCCGTACTACACGCGCCCCTGGGTCACCGACGACGACTTCGACCCGAAGCGCGACCCGAACATCACCGAGGACGAGGCCCGCGCCATCGACTCGGCCATCGACGCCTACAACGAGACGATCATCAACTCGGTCGCCGCCGCACGGAACGACGGCCTGGATTGGTACCTGTTCGACATGGGGTCGATCTTGGACAGGCTCGCCACCCGGCGCTACATCGAGAGCCCGTGGGCCCAGCCGACCTGGTGGACGCCGTACGAGCTGCCACCCCCGCTGAGCGCGCTCGACCCGGTTCCGAGCACGCGGTTCTTCCGCGCCGGGCGACAGGGCCGAACCGAAGGCGGCCTGTTCTCGCTCGATGGAGTCCACCCGACCACGATCGGGTACGGCATCGTCGCTCAAGAGGTCATCAAGATCATGGAGCTTGCCGGGGTCACGTTCCTCGGCCGGGACGGCCAACCGCGTAAGGCTCCCGTGGTCGTCGACTTCGACCGGCTGCTGCTTGTCGACACCCTCATCAGCCATCCGCCCGCGGCCATCAACAACACCCTCAGCCTGCTCGGATGGCTCGACGAGCGGCTCGACTGGGTCAACAAGTTCCTCCCGTTCGCGCCGAACCCGCTGTGAAGCCGATGACTGATGTCCTGACCGTGCTGGCCGATCAGGAGTACGAGTGGCGCAAACACGACGCGTTGCGGCTGGACGAGCGCTACCGGACCCGGCACCTTCCGCTACTGACGGACCGCCCTCGAGGTCCGCTCGGCCCGGATCCCGGTCCGGGTGAATTCTGGCCACCCGCGCGCTCGTTGGTCCTCCCGCTGCCCGACCCGCGACCCGAACCGTTCCTGTCAGCGCTCGCTGATTCCGGCCTGGCTGGTTTGGTCTGGTGGCGCGGCCTCGAACTGAGAGCCGACCGGGTGCACGCCACGCTGGTGCACGGCGGCGACGAGCCACGGACCCTCGACGTACCCATCGATCTCGTCATCCGCGGCCCTTGGATCGGGCAGTTCAACACCGGCCGCATCTACCTCCCGATCGAACCGGCCGACGAAGCCGCCGCACTCGCAGTCGCCGCGGAGCGACCACTGCTGGCCGGCTATCTCCAACTCACCGCGGACGTAACAGGCAACGCCTACGCCGAGCTCCGCGACCTGGTAGCAACCTTCCAGCCGGTACGAATGCACGTGCGAGTCCACCAATTCCACGTCCTGGAAACGATGGACGACCTAGCCCTGAGATCCCGAGTCGTGAACTAGAGAGCCTTCAAACTCTCGCGGAGAAAGGCGTCGCGGCGGGCGGTCGCTAGGCCCCAAAGTTCGGTCGGGGTGTTGAGCGCGGCCACGGCATCCCAGTACGGGACGTCCGTCGCCTTCGTGCCGGTTGCGTGTTCCCAGCCGGCTAGGACGTGGGTGGGGGCCTCTGGGCCGAAGGTAATCGCGACTTGTTTGCGAAGTTCGGACACATCGACACCTGGGTGGCCGACGCCGGCGGTCTTCCAGTCGATGAGGGCTGGGAGGTGACCGTCGTTCCAGACCATGTTGCCGGGCCAGACATCACCATGGACGAACACAGGGTCGCCCAGCGGTCGTTCGTACGTCGTGATCAGGTCGTCAGCCTCCGCGAGCAGCGGTGTGGTCGGCATCCGGCCCGTACGGCGGTCGGTGGCGAAGTCGTCGACCGCGATGGGTCGCGGCCGGAAGGGCAGGTACTCGCGGGGCCGCATGACGACACTGTGGACACGAGCCAACACGGCGCCGGCAGCGCGCAACCGTTCAACAGATGCAGGCGGAGGCCACGCGGTCGTGCCCGCGACGGTCTCGAGCGTGGCGGGTACTCCGGTCACACTGCCCTGGAGGTCGGCGTAGATCAGTCGCGGAGCCGGTAAGCCGTGCTGCTCGGCCACCTCCAGCGCTGCAGCACCTGTCCTCACCATGGCGGCATCGACCCGCGGAGTCGGCACCCGTAGTACGTAGTCGAGCCGGTGGCCTCGGTGTTCGATGCTCAGCCGCCAGGGACCCTGGTCACCGTGCAGGGCGTGCACGTCAACGACGCTCGCACCTGCGCCGATCGCACCAGCCGCCCACTGCAGCAGTCCGTCATCTACGCGCTCGATTTCCCTCATGGCCGAGCATACGAGGCGCCTAGGCTCAGTCGGGTCAGTCTCCGTTGTAAGCGGCTAGGACTCGCATGGAGCCGCTGGTGACGCGGATTGTGCGGTTGCGGAGGGGGCGGAGGCGTTCTACCGGCGGGACGATGCGGGAGACCGGGTGGAGGAGTTCCCGGATGCGGGTGCTGACGAAGGGCAGGGCGTAGTACTGGTAGGCGCTGTCGACGGCGCGGACCGTGTACCCGGTGCGGTTCAGCAGTTTGGTGATGGTCGCCGGGTCGTAGTAGCTGACGTGTTCGGGAATCTTGAACGACACCCACCGCGATCCGGAGACGCGCGACAGCAGGCTCTTGATGTTCGGGGTGACCATGACGACCAGACCACCGGGCCGGAGCAGACGGCTCGCCTGGCGGAGGAACTCCGACGGCTCGGTCAGGTGCTCGATCAGGTGCGACCCGAAGATCACGTCGTACTTCTGGTCCTGGATCTCGGGCACTTCCTCGAGCAGGCCGCAGAAGACCCGGCCGGGGTGACGCGTCGAGGCCCACTTGACGGCCGCGGGTGAAAGGTCGATGCCGTAGGCGTCGTAGCCGGCGTCGATTGCACATTGCAGGAAGTAGCCGTACCCACAGCCGACCTCGAGGATCCGGCCGCTGGGAACGAACTCACGGATCCGCCGTACGTCCTCGCGGAACGTCGCCAGATATTCCTGCTCCTGGTCCTCGTACTCCGAGTACCCGGTCGCGGCCTCACCGCCGAAGTACGAGTCCCCTTCGTACAGCGCGCGCAGCGTCTCCGGCGTCGGCGTCGGCACCAGCTGCACGAGGCCGCACGACAGACACTCCTCGATCCCGTAGCCGTCCTTCGTCCCACGCGACCGAAACGGCCCGGTCTCCGTACACAGAATGCACGTCGCCATCAAACAGCTCTCCCTGGTCCGCGAATGCCGGAATCTAATTGATGCGGCAGGCAACGGGCAATGGTAGAGCCGTCAGCGGTCACCTGGCGAGACCAGGCCGGTTTCGTACGCCAGTACGACGGCCTGCGCGCGGTCGCGGAGGCTCAGCTTGGCGAAGATCCGGGCGACGTGGGTCTTGACCGTCGCCTCACTCAGCGTGAGCTCGGTGGCGAGCTCGGCGTTCGACAGCCCATGGCCCATCAGAGTCAGGACTTCGAGCTCCCGTGGCGTCAGAACGGCTAGGTCGCGATGGACCGCGGGCTGGGCAGGGGCGGGTACGGCGAACCGTTCGACCAGACGGCGTGTGATCGAGGGAGCGAGCAGAGCGTCGCCCGTGGTGACCAGCCGGACCGCTGCGGCCAGGTGCTCAGGGGTGACGTCCTTCAGCAGGAACCCGCTGGCTCCGGCGGACAGAGCGGCGTACACATAGCGGTCCAGGTCGAACGTGGTGAGCATGAGGACTTTGCAGTCCGTCGGCTCGGCGAGGATGCGGCGGGTCGCCTCCAGGCCGTCCATGGTGGGCATCCGGATGTCCATGAGTACGACGTCAGGTCGCAGCCGGCGCACCGCTTCGACGGCCTCCACCCCGTCGGCGGCCTCTCCGAGAACCTCGATGCCACGCGCGGTCAGGATCATCCGGAACCCGGTCCGCACGAGAGCCTGATCATCTGCGATCACGACCCGAGTCATGGTCGCTCCAGCGGGATCTTGGCGCGCACCCGGAACCCACCGCCCAATCGACGCCGCGCATCGAGGTCACCGCCGTACACGGCCACCCGCTGCCGCAACCCCAGCAGTCCGCGCCCCTCGCCACCGGCTACCGGTGAACGTCCACCGGTCAGGATGCTCGGGCCTGTGTTGAGGATCTCCACCCGCAGCGCATGGTCGGCGTACCGCACCGTCACCTCGGCCTTCACCCCGTCGCCGTGCTTGAGCGCATTGGTCAGCGCCTCCTGAATGATCCGGTACGCCGTGACGTCGACGCCGGCCGGAAGTGGCCGGGGCTCCCCCGAGATCCGTACCTCCACCGGCAGCCCGGCGAACGCAATCCGGTCGATCAGCGGACTCAGTCGGCGCAGACTCGGTTGCGGCGCCAACTGCTCATCCTCTTCACCACCGGCCTGTGGTGCGAGCAGACCGAGCAGATGCCGCAGCTCGGCCATCGTGTCGCGGCCGGCAGCCTCGACCGCGAGCAGTGCGGACTCGGCCTGGTCCGGCTCGGTCTCGAGCACGTGTCGCGCAGCTCCGGCCTGGATCACCATGACGCTGACGTTATGACTGACGATGTCGTGCAGATCGTGGGCTATCCGGGCCCGTTCGGCGTCGACTGCGTTCCGCGCGGCGCTCTCCCGCTCGCGCTCGAGCAACCACCCGCGTTCCTCCAGTGCGCGGGCGTGCGCGCGTCGCGCCCGGATGAGGGCCACTGCGAGCGCTATGGCGGCCAGGCAGGCCAGCACGGCGACGAGCAGCCAGACTGTGATCACACCAACCACTGTCCCAAAGGCATTCGCGATTCCGCATCATCCGCCGGGGGCACACCGTACATCTCCAGGATGACCGGGCGCGGACAGTACGCCGGCAGGCTGACGCCCAGCGCGCGTGACCGGTCCTAGCGTGAACACATGACGGATGACGAAGGCAACGGACAGGCGGTCGTACGGCTCACCGCCGTACGCAAGGAGTACGGCGATTCCGTCGCACTGGACGGAGTGTCGCTGGAGATCCGGGCCGGCGAGGCAGTCGCGGTGATGGGGCCGTCCGGCAGCGGCAAGTCCACCCTGCTCAGCATGGTGGCCGGACTGGACCGGCCGACGGCCGGTTCGATCGTGGTGCACGGCGACGACCTGGGCGCGCTGGACGAGAAGGGTCTCGCGCTGTACCGGCGCCGGCGGATCGGCATGATCTTTCAGTTCTTCAACCTGCTCGACGACCTGTCGGCCCTCGACAACGTCGCCCTGGCCGCGCAGCTGACCGGTACGTCGGCCTCGAACGCCCGCACGCGCGCCCTCGAACTCTTCGATGAACTCGGCATCGCCGGGCGCCGGAACGTCTATCCGGCCCAGCTCAGTGGCGGCGAGCGACAACGTGTCGCCGTAGCCCGGGCGCTGATGAACCGCCCCGCGGTCCTGCTGGCCGACGAACCCACCGGCGCCCTGGACACCCGGGCCGGCGAGCAAGTGATGGATCTGCTGCTGGACCTCAACCAGATCGGCCAGACGCTGCTCCTGGTGACCCACGACCAGCAACTCGCGACCCGCTGCGCCAGCCGCGTGATCGACTTCGTCGACGGGCAGATCGCCGGAGAGCGCAGCCTGGAGCGTACGCCGTGAGCGCCGTGTGGCCGGTATCGCGGGCGGCCGTACGCCGACGCCGGATGCAGACCGTGGTGATCGGCGTGGTCGTTCTGCTCTCCACCACGATGATCGTCGTGGCGCTCGGACTGCTGGCGGCCTCGAGCGGGCCCTTCGACCAGGCGTACTCGCGGCAGAGCGGTGCACACCTGGCGGCGTCGTACGACCGGAACAAAGTCAGCGATGCCCAGCTCACGCAGGCAGCCCAGAGTGCCGCGGATGTGGCTGGACCGTTCGCCCAAGCGACGCTCGACCTGAGTACGTCGCGGATGATGGGGATCCCGATGTCCCTGGTGACTGTGGGACGTGCGGACCCCAATGGGCCGGTCGACCGCCTCAACGTGTGGAAGGGACGCTGGGCGGACAAGCCGGGCGAGATCGTGCTGAACCGGAACCCGACCGAGTCCAGTGGGCGTGGTACTCCGTCGCTGAACTCGACCATCACCCTGTCCGGCGGCCAGGAGCTGACCGTCGTCGGGTTCGCGTACAGCGTGAGTCAGTCGGCCGATGCATGGGTGACGCCCGCACAGATGACTGCGTTGAAGCCGACGTCCACGCAGATGCTCTACCGGTTCACCCAGGCCGCGACCAACGCGCAAGTCTCGGCCGGACAGTCCGCAGTGACAGCCGGTCTGCCGTCCGGTGCACTGGTGGGCACGCAGTCCTACCTTGCACTGCGAGCACTCGCTTCCGGCGAACCGAGCACGTTTGTGCCGTTCTTGATGGTGTTCGGCTGGCTAGGACTGGCGGTCGCCGTACTGATAGTGGCCAACGTGGTCAGTGGTGCGGTGGTGGCCGGCTTCAAGCACATCGGCGTACTCAAGGCGCTGGGGTTCACACCTACGCAGGTGATGACGGTCTATCTGGCGATGGTGTCCATCCCTGCGATCGTCGGGTGTGCCATCGGCATCGTGCTGGGCAATGTGCTCGCAACTTCCTTGCTGACCAGGGCTTTCGAGAACTACGGCGCAGAGGGAGTCGGCGTACCGATCTGGGTGGACGTGGCTGCGCTGCTCGGCGTACCTGCTCTGGTGGCGCTGTCTGCTCTGTTGCCTGCGCTGCGGGCGCGGAGTCTGTCGGCTGCTGAGGCAATCAGTGCGGGGAGCGCACCACGGGCCGGGCGTGGGCTGCGGGTGCAGCGGTGGCTGAGTGGGACTCGGTTGCCGCGGTCGGTCAGCCTTGGGCTCGGGCTGCCGTTTGCGCGGCCCGCGCGTACGGCGTTGACGCTGGCAGCCGTCGTACTGGGTGTCACGAGCGTGACTCTGGCGGTCGGGCTCGGGAAGTCGCTGACGACGTACCAGACTGCCGCGAGCCGGGTCGATGCGGTCGATCTGACGATCTTCGCGGGGATGGCGGAAGGCGGGCCGGCGCCGAACGATCCTGACGCGCCACCGGTTGCCAAGCTGAGCGATGCGGACGATGAGGCGCTGCTGCGCTCCACTCCGGGCGCGGCGTCGGTGACGGCGAGCGCTGACCTCGACATGCGGTTGGCCGGGACGAAGACCGATCTGCGGGTGTCGTTCTATCGCGGGGACTTCACGGAGCTCGGGTATCGGATTCTCGACGGGAAGTGGTTCGACGGTCCGGGGCAGGTGGTGGTGTCGGAGCGGTTCCTGCGCCAGCGTGGGCTTGCTGTCGGCGACACGATCACCTTGCAGGCGCAGGGGAAGACTGTGCGGGCGCAGATCGTCGGGAAGGCGCTGTACAACTCGGGCGACGAGGTGTTGTCGAACTGGCAGACACTCGCTCTGGTGGCACCTGATCGGCGGGCTAACCTGTACGAGATCAACCTCAAGCCGGGAACGGATCTGGATGCCTATGTCAAGGCAGTGCTGGCCGGAGACTCAGGGCTGCAGGAGACGCCGGGGCAGGACGCGGGGACTTTCGTTGCGATCGTCCTGGCGACGGTCATCCTGCTCACACTGATGCTGGGAACCGTGGCTGCACTGGGTGTCTTCAACACCGTCGTACTGAACACGCGGGAGCGTCGCCGTGACCTCGGAATGCTCAAGTCGATCGGTATGACGCCCGGCCAGGTCACCACCATGGTCGTCACCTCGATGGCCGCGCTCGGCGCTCTGGGCGGTCTCCTTGGCATCCCGCTGGGGATATTGGCCCACCGCCTGGTGGTTCCTGCCATGGCCAACGGGGCTCAGGTGGCGATTCCGTCCTTCATGCTCCACGTCTACCCCGTTTATCTCCTGGCTCTGCTGGTGCTCGCCGGCATCCTCATCTCTGCCATCGGTGCGTACCTACCGGCCCGTTCCGCGGCGCACACCACCATCGCCGAGGTCCTCCACAACGAGTGAGAGTGTTGATAGGAAGGCAGGCATGATGACGGCGGAGCAGGTGCTCGAGTTGGTGGAGCTCCTGACTGCTCGCGGGCTTGACGTGTGGGTCGACGGCGGTTGGGGCGTGGACGCACTGGTGGGTCGGCAGACCCGCGAGCACGGCGACCTCGACCTGGGAGTAGCCCGGCCCCATCTGCAGACGGTAATCAAGGTCTTGGATGAGGTCGGGTACGCCGTCACGGACGAGCGATTCGTGCAGGTGACCGTGCAACTCACTCACTTCGAAGGCCATCGAGTGGACCTGCACCCCAGTACGCCGGTCGCGGGCGGCGGCACCGAGCAGACCGACTTCGACGGCAACACCTACTACATCCCACCACCAGCACACGGACACATCGGCGGCCAGCCGGTCCGGTGCATGCCCCTCGAAACCCAACTCCACACCCACCAGGGCTACAACCTCAGACCAAAAGACCACCACGACCTCGACCTGCTACGTGGTCTGGGCTGACTTGAGGCCTTGGATGACGAGGTACTCGGCAGGGAGTAGTACCTCGGTTGTGGTGTATCGCTCGAAGAGGGCGAGCAGGTCGTCGCGCAGGGCCGGCCATTGATCGCCTAACGCCTCGCGGGTGCGGACCACGGGGCCGAACTGGGTTGCGTAGCACTCGACCGCGGCTGCCGGTGACGCATGGTGGATCACGCACTCCTCGCGACTGAACTCCAGCTCGATCCCAGTGCCCTCGAACAGCTCACGCACCGGCTCCTCGGATCCCCAGGTCAGCGGCGGATCGACGTACTCCGGACTCGGCGGCACGTGCCCGCCGACCACCCGGAAGAACTCGCCGATCGACCCCTCCGGCGTCCACGCGCACACCCCCAGCCGGCCGCCCGGTCGCAACACTCGGGCGATCTCGTCGGCGACGACCTCGTGCCGCGGCGCGAAAATGCACCCGAAGGTCGACAGCACCACGTCGAAGCTCGCGTCCGGGAAGGGAAGATCCTCCGCATCCCCCTCGACCCACTCGACCGCGACACCCGCCGCACGCTCCCGAGCCCTGGCGAGCATGGCCGGGGTGAGATCGAGCCCGGTCACCCGAGCACCGGTCCGGGCGGCCGGGATCGTCGCGTTCCCGGTCCCGCAGGCCACATCCAGTACGTCCTCACCAGGCTGTACGGCGATTGCCTGCACCAACCGCGGTCCGACCTCGTACAACCCCTCCTGGCGCATCATCGCGTCGTAATCCCCGGTAGCCCAGGTCGTCCGCACTGAGTCCTTGTACTGCTCCAGCTGCTCCATGTCCGCCAGCATCAGCCGGACCACGTCTTGCCCGCATCGCCTGAACAGGCCATCCCGCTACAGCAGCCCGAGCTGCGTGGCTTGGGACACCGCCGCCGCCCGCGTCGAACAGCCCAACCGGGTGTAGATGTTGGCGACATGCCGATGCACTGTGTGCTCGCTGATCACCAACTGGCCGGCGATCTCCCGGTCGCCGAGACCGCTCGCGATCAATCGCAGTACGTCCAGTTGTCGGGCGCTCAGCACCGTGTTGCCGTGCAGATCGAGCGTGGTCAGCAACGCCGCCTCGTTCCGGCTCGGCACGGGAATCGCCGTGAGCGCCGTACGGGCTTCCCGCCGAGCTGCGTCGGTACGGCCGAGCGCGAGCAGACTCCGGGCGAGTTCCAACCGGGTGTGCCCGGCCTCGTACGGCGCTAGGCCGTCGTACAACTCGACCGCATCCTCGAAGCACACGCAGGCCTTCTCGTGCTCACCGCCCGCCGCAGCGTGGACGCCCTCCGCACACCGTGCTGCCCCCCGGAGTGGTCGCGTCCCCAGTGCCGCAGCGATCGAACAGAACTCGGCGAGGTGGACCGCAGCCGCCTCGTCGTCACCCAGGGCCGCATCCGCCCGTACCAGGAGTTCGAGCGGCCAGGCCCGGCTGACCGAGCCCCGCGGGATCCGCCGCAGCATTCGCGCCAGTACATCCCGAGCGGCGGCCGGATCGCCCCGATCGAGGCTCAGCTCAGCCAGACCGCGCTTCGCCAGCGAATGCCACGGCACCTCGTTGAAGAGCGCCTCCGCTTCATCGGACCGCCCCTGCCGACGGCGCAGCTCAGCCAGGCGGACGACGGCTTCGGCACGCCAGTACGGGCGGTTCGCGGTGAGGTCCTGCTGCGCTTCGGTCAGCTCCAGCTCGGCCCCGTTCCAGTCGCCATGCCACCCGAGAATCGCCGCGTAGTGCGCCCGGCATACGCCAGTGACGAACCGTGCCTCCATGCGCCGGCTGAACTCCTGCACCTGCCGGCACCATTGCGCGCCGCGCTCGTAGTCGCGGATCTCCTCGCACGCCGAGATCAACCGGCAACACGTCCACGCCGCCGGTGCGAGATTCTCGTACTCCCCACCGAGCGCGGCCGCCGTCGCCTCGTCGAGACACCGCATCCCCTGCTCGACGGCGCCCTCCTCCACCAGGGCAAGTCCTTCGGTGGCCAGGCTGAACATCTCCAGATCGACGGCCTGATGCCGGCGACCCAGCTCCTGAGCCTGTACGGCGAGCTCCCGCGCGCGACCGGTGTCGTGGCGACCGAGCGCGGCATGAGCGTCGAACACCCGGAGCCAGCCGAGTTCCGGGCAGGGTTCCAGACCGTCGAGCAGCCGAGTGGCCCGGTTGAACCAGCCCTCGGCCACCGCATCAGCACCCTGAAACTCGTTGTGGTCGTCGCCGAGCCACAACGCCATCCGGGCCGCGGACCGCGCGTCGCCGGCCAGCCGGTACAGGCGGTACGACTGCTCACGTGCGTCCAGGCAGGCCTGGACGTCCTCGAGCCACCAGGTCGCCCAGCTCAGTCCCTCGAGGGCCTCGGGTGTCGTCGCGAGCCCGACCGCCCGCTCGAACTGGGAGCGGGCGGCCGACCAGGCTCCGCGTGACAGCGCAGCCCGGCCGGCCTCCAGGAACTCGTCGTACGACGGCGCTGATGCTTCCAAGGCCTCGACCCTCACCGATGTCAGTGGCGGGATCATGTTCCCGGTGTCCGGCCCGGCGCAAGGGCTCGCCGACGGTCAGAGGTGTGGCAGGAGTTCGGCCTCCTCGCGGTCGAGGTGGGCGGTCAGGAGCGCGATGAGGCGGTCGACCTTGGGCGGCAGGTCGGGCGCGGGCGTCGAGACCAGCTGTTCGAGCTCCTTCAGCAGTACGGCGATCTGCTCGTGCTCGGCGTTCAGTGCGGCGATGAGCTCGGACAACTCCGGGTGCTGGGCGACGATTCCGGGGAACAGGCCAGTGGACTCGCCGGTGTGGTGATAGTGGAGACCCTGGCACATCGTGAGGCAGTTGACGCGGAGCTGAGCGCCGAGGGTGCCAGAGGTCGCGACTTCCTTGCGGATCAAGGCGAGTTCCCGGCGGAAGCTCAGGTGGATGCGGACAAGCAGGTCCGCGAGCGAGCCGCCTCCGCCAGGGAGACCGGGCTCCGGGACGAGCGCGACGACGGGGATGACCCGGGTGGTGCGCGTTTGGTAATCGCCCCACCCCGCATTCGCCTCGACGAGTCGCCCGAAGACGTCGTCGCGTTCCGGACCGCGCAGTACGACGGCCTTGGCTGGATAGGTGAAAAGGCCGGTCTCGACGGTGGCCTCTGGACGGGCGAGCAGGTTGTGGTACCAGTCCGGGTGTTTGGGACTGCCGCCGGCCGAGCCGACGACGAGCGTACGGGCGCCGTCCGGGTAGTAACCCAGGATGGTGGTGTGCGGCCGGCCCGAGCGGGCGCCGGTGGTTGTCAGTAGCAACAACCTGGCATCCTCGAACGGGCCGCCGACCTGGCCGTCGTTCGCGCGGAATTCCTTGATGAGCTGTTCGGTGAAATCGTTCAGTGTTCGCTTCTCTCGTCAGTCGTGGCTGGAAAATCCTGCAGACAGAGAGAAACGAAGGTGGGCCGCGAACGGCCCTCCCGGCGCTCAGAACGCGCCCGGGCACCCAACTCGTGCATGGCCCAAGGCCGACCCGGCAGTCACGGAGAGCATCTTAACCATGCGCCGGGCCAAACGCTTGATGTGCAAAAGGGTCTGTCGGCGCAGACAATGTCTACGTGACCAGCACTCCACTGCGCGACCGCCTCGTCCAGGCCGGCGTCGACCTGCTCGAGGAGGAGGGTCTCGGCAACCTCACGCTGCGCGCCATCACCCGGCGCACCGGGGTTTCCCACGGCGCACCGCGGCGGTACTTTCCCACGCACAACGCCCTGCTGGCCGCCATCGCCGCAACCGGCCTCGCCGACCTCGCCGGCCGCCTCAAGTCAGCCGGCGACGGGCAGGCCGAGGACCAGTTGATCGGGGCCGCAGTCCGCTACCTGGAGTTCGCCGCCGAGCGACCGGGGATGTTCGAACTGTTGTTCCGCCACGACCTGCTGGCCGGCGCCGGCGGAAACCTCCGCGCGACCTCACTCCCCCTGTTCCAGACCGTCATCGACCTCGTCGCCCAGGTCCGACCCGCCGACGCCCACGACCGCGCCATCGCCCTCTGGACCAACATCCACGGCCTGGCCACCCTCCGCGCGACCAACGCCCTGGAACTCCTCGGCAGCACGGACCTCACCCCGATAGTCCACCACGTCGTACGCATCCACCTCAGCTAACCGCCTACCGAGGGTCGTGCGGCAGGCGCGTGAAGTAGCCACAATGAGGTAATTCGGCAAGGTCTTGGAGAAATCATTTCGGGAACGCGCGAAAAAACCTCACGAATGCTGTAACGGCGGCCACACCAGGCCGATAAACGGGTGAGCGACCCGGCAGGGGGGCCTAGCGGGACGCTCCGGTGTTTCTTCGGGACCACCGCGTGTTGTGGGGGGCCTCGCAGGTGCTCACCCGGGGCGGGGTGAGCACCTGTTCGAGGTTTCAGGGCGCGTCAGCCCTTGATGCCCACGTTCGCCATTCCTTCGACGAACCGCTTCTGGGCGAACACGAACAGCACGATCATCGGCAGGGTCGCGAGCGCCGTACCGGCCATCAGGTAGGGCCACTGGATCTCGGCCGGGTTCTGCGAGAAGATCGCCAGCCCCAGCTGCAACGGCCGCATCGAGTCCGACGTGGTGATCATCAGCGGCCAGAGGAATCCGTTCCAGGCCGCCTCGATCTGGAACACCGCGATCGTGATCAGGGCCGGCTTGATCAGCGGCGTCGCGATGCGCCAGAAGATCCCGAACTCTCCGAGCCCGTCGACCCGGGCCGCCTGGGCCAGCTCGTTCGGCACCGTGACGTAGAACTGCCGGGCCAGGAAGGTGAACAGCGGCGCCGCGCCGAGCGGGATGATCAGGCCCCACCACGAGTTCAGCCAGCCGATGCCGCCCTGGCCGAGGATGTTGTTGCCGCCGAACAGCGGGATCGACTTCACGATCAGGAACAGCGGCACCAGGATGATCTGGAACGGTACGAGCAGCATCAGGATGAAGTAGTTCAGCAGCGCCTTCGACCCGCGCAGCGGCAGTTTCGCCAGCGCGTAACCCGCCATCGTGCACACCGCGAGGGTGAAGGCGGTCTCGCCGACCGCGATGAACAGGCTGTTGCGGAAGTACCGCAGGAACGGCGCGGTCCGCATCGCCTCGACGTAGTTGTGCCAGCGCAGCTCGCCGGGCAACCAGCCGAACTTGGCGATCTCCAGATCGCTCTTGAACGCGGTCAGCACCATCCAGACGAACGGCGTGATCATCAGGATCGCGCCGACGCTCAGGACGACGTACAGCAGGATCCGGCCCGGCCGGAGCGCCGACGGCTTGCTCGAAGCGATCGCCGGCAACGTTGCGCTAGTCATTGGCATCCGCCTTCTGGAGCAGGCGTCCGACCCCGATGAACAGCGCGATCACGATCATCATGATCACGGTCTCGGCGGACGCGTAGCCGAGTTTCAGGTCCTGGAACGCGTTCTGGTAGATGTCCATCACCAGGACGCGCGTCTCGGACCCGGGACCGCCCTGGGTCATCACGTAGACCAGATCGAACACCTGGAAGGTGCCGACGATCGAGGTGATCAGGACGAAGAACTGCACCGGGCCGATCGCCGGCCAGGTGACGTTGGCGAACTTCTGCCAGCGGCTCGCACCGTCCAGCTCGGCCGACTCCAGCAGGTCGCGGGAGACGCCCTGCAGCGCGGCCAGGTAGATGATCACCTTGGTCCCGAGTCCCTGCCAGATGCCGACCACCATCAGCGACGGCAGCGCGGTCGCCGGGTCGGCCAGCCAGCGGTTCGGCGCGAACCCGAACAGGCTGAGGAAGCCGTTCGCCAGACCGGAGCCCGGGTTGTAGATCCACAGCCAGATGGTGGCGACCGCGACCGTCGCGGTCACCGTGGGGATGTAGAACGCGGTCCGGAAGAACCCGAGGCCCTTGATCTTCTGGTTCAGCCCGATCGCAACCGCCAGCGAGATCGCCATCGAGATCGGGATCACCACGATCGCGTAGAGCACCGTGTGCCACAGCGACGCCTGGAAGTCGACGTCGCGGAACAGGTCGGAGTAGTTCCCGAAACCCACCCAGGACCAGGTGTCACCGAAGCTGTAGTCGGTCAGGCTGAGGACCAGGACGGAGATCACCGGGATCACGATGAAGATCCCGGAGTGCAGCAGCGCGGGGGCCAGCAGGGCCCACCCGGTCCGGACCTGGCTGCGGATCAGCGTCCGGCCGTCCTTGGACGGAGTCACCTTGCGAGGCGTGTCCAGTGCTGGACGTTCAAGAGTTGTGCTCATCGGGACTGTCCTGCCAGGTTGTGCAGCACCTTGGCGGGATCCTTCTGACCGAGGACCGCCTGGGTGAGCTGGATGTCGAAGTTGCCGCGCATCTCGAGCCAGTTGGACGGCACTTCGTTCTCGTTGACCGCGTAGACCAGGCCGTCGGCGACGAACTGGCTCAGCGGGTTCGACTTCGCCTGCGGCGAGTTGCTGGCGTCCGGGTAGGCCGGGATCTTCTTGTTCAGCTTGGCGAGCGCGTCCAGGGTGGCCGGCTTGGTCAGGGTCTGGATGAAGGTCCAGGCCGCGTCCTTGTGCCGGCTGCGCGACCCGATCGAGGCCAGGTCGCCACCGGTGTACTCGATCTCCTTGCCGCTGTTGAAGCGGAAGAACTTCAGGTCGTCGCAGTTCTTCTGGCCGATGCCCTTGTCCGAGCAGTCGACACCGCCGTTCACGATGCCCATCGCGGCCTCACCAGTGAGCACGAGGGGTTGCTGGGCGGCGTTCGTCTGGCCGTACGGCTGGACGTTGTTGATCATCGACTTGATCCACAACAGCGTGTCCAGGCCGGCCTTGTTGTCGAAGTTCGGCTCGCCGCCGACGTAGAGCGGCGTACCGGTCGAGGCCAGGAAGGTCACGAACGACTGCCGGAAGCCGGTCGCCGACGCGAGGTCGAAACCGCTACGGGTGATGTTGCCGTCCTTGTCCCGCTTGGTCAGCTTCTCGGCGGCCACCTTGATGTCGGCCAGCGACGTCGGCGGCTTGTCCGGGTCCAGGCCGGCTTCGCGGAACGCGCTCTTGCGCAGCGCGACCGCGCGGGTGTCGGCGATCAGCGGGTACGCGAACAGCTTGCCGTCGTACGTCGCCGCCGGGATCAGCGCGCCGAGGCTCTTCTCCTTGATCACGTCCGGCGTCACGCCGTACTTGCCGAGATCGTCGAAGATCCGCTTCGACGCGAACGGCTGGACCCAGCCGACGCCGGTGACCATCACGTCGTACGGGATACCCGCGGCGATCGAGGTGGACAGTTTCTCGTTCAGGTTCTTGTACGTCGCGAAGTCCGGCTCGACCTTCATCTTCGGATAGGTCTTGTGGAAGTCGTCGACGACCTTCTGAAACTCCTCCCGGCCCTTCGTACTGGGCGGGAAGGACGGGATGAGCACTCGCAGGGTCCCGGTGGCCTCGGCCGGCGGGACCCCGTCCGTGCTCTTGTCGATCACCCCGTTGCCACAACTGCTGACCACCACGCTGACCGCGGCGGCCAGCAAGGTCAGTCCCACACCACGTCTCACAGGGGAACTCCTTCGCTGCCGGACCTTGGGGGTTACCCAAGTGCAGCGAAAGTATGGGAAAGGGCTTTCCTCGTCAATACCTCACAGCTCGAATGATCACAATCGATCATTCCGATAGTGAGACCACGGTCAGCGCTCGTGGCTCGGCGTCTGGCGCTCGGGTCCCGCCGGGGACGTCGTACGCCGGGAGCCCTGCTGATCCGCGGCCAGCCGACTCGCCGAGGTCAGCGGCCTCGCCCCGCTCAGCCCCGCCCGAGCCGCAGCAGCCACATCCGGCGGCAGTGCCGCTCCCTGCGGTCCACCGCTCCGAACAGGCTCTTGAGGTCCACCGACCTGCGCCTGCCCCGGCCCAGTCTGGGTCTGCCCCTGCCCCTGCCCCGGCGCCTGCTGACTGCTCCGGTTCTGCTCCGCCCCGACTCCCCGCTGAACCCGCTGCTCCGGCGCCGGCATGCTCCACTGCTGCTTCAGGTTCGAGACTTCGTCCCTGCCTGCCCGCGCCGCGGACGCACCCGCCTTGGCGGACTGCCGTCGAAGCTGCTCGTCGTCCAGCTTGCTGAGATCGTCGATACCGGCGAAGGCCGGCTGCATCGCCGTCTCGATCCGCCGGACCGCGGCCTCCCGTTCCTGGTCCGGCACCATCCCTGGGAGGTCGCTGTTGTCGTACAGAAGCTCCGCCGCTACCCGGAACTTCTGCTCGGCGTTGACCACCGACAGCCTTCGAACGACTTCCTCGGAGTCCAGACCGGTCTCGCGACCGATCGCTTCGGTGAATCTGCGCGCCGCGGGCGTGAACTGGCGGTACGACGGGTTCGCGGCCGCCGACTTGATTCCGGGTGCGACGTCCTCCAGCCCGAGATCGTCGATGTAGGTATTCAGGTTGTCGTAGCTGTGGACCTCGGTGATGCCTTCTTCCAGCGCGCGAACACTGGGGTCCTTGAAGGCCTCCATCGCGTCTTTGTGGTCGCTGCCCTCGGCCGCGAGGAGGTGAGTGTTCTCGTGGAACACCGTCTTGACCGCCTCGCGGTACGACTGCAGCGTCTCGGCGTCCTGGTTGTAGACGCGCGCATTGGCGAACATCTCCTTGAGCGGAGCCGTCACCTTTTCGTCGCTATATTCGATGGTGTTGTCCCAGGTGACCGCTCCACGCACCTTGCGTTCGGGCGCGGCGACGCCGTACCGGCGGTTCCAGGACGAATGGTGCGCACCAGAGACACGGACGGCGGCCCGGTCCTGCTCCGCCATCAGCCCCAGGTAGCTGGTGACTTTCACCTGCGGTCAGGCTCCAGGGCCAGGATCAGCATGTAGAGGGACTCGTTGAGGTCCAGGATCGATGCTTGTTCGGTCGGTGGGGCGTTGTCGGCGATGCGGCCGATGGCGGTCATGCCGGCTTCGGCTCGGGCGACGCGTTCGGCCGGGGTGCCGTGGTTGGCCCCGGCTGCGGAGTGGACGCGGATCGCTTCCATCATTGCCGGGGAGATCGGCGGGCCGTCCGAGCCCTCGGCCAGGACGCCCTCGAGGTCGGCGATGTCATTCTCTGCGGAGCGGCGGCCGGCTGGGTCGTCGATCGTTGCCGCGAGTTCTTTGAGGCGGGTCACGGCTCCAGGCAGCCAGGGTGGGAGCTTCTCCGCGTCGAGGACGTCGAAGACCGGGTCGTACTCGGCTCTGAACTGGCCGTAGTCCATGTCCTACCCTCCGTCGGTGGCGATCTCCGAATCTACCTGCTCAGGTGGTTGGTGAGCGCCGGTTGGAGGGCTCCGCAGGAGGTGCGGATGTTGAGGTCGGGGAGGAGGCTGAGGTGCTGGACCGGGGCCGCGCCGGACTGGAGTTTGCGGAGGAGAAGTTCGCAGGCGGTCTCGCCGAGGGCGAACTTGGGCGGGCAGACGGCGGTCAGCGGTACGACGGCCAGCGCGGCCGTGACGTCGTTGTAGGCGATGACGGCGAGGTCCTCGGGGACGCGGAGGCCGCGTTCCATCGCGCGTTCGACGAGGCGGGCGCCGTGTTCGTCGGAGTGGACGAGGACCGCGCGGCTGTCGAACGACTCGCACTCGGCCAGGAAGGCGTCGAGCTGCGCGAGGGCGGCCGGGTCGTCACCGGCGGCGGGCAGGTCCACGGGAGACAGGAAGAGGTCGACGTCCAGGGCGGACGCGGCCGTCTCGATTCCGCGCCGCAGCCAGTGCGCCGTCACGGTCGCCTGCAGGTTGATCGCGATCCGCCGGTGACCGAGCGCCGCGAAGTGCCGCAGCGCCAGCATCGCGCCGTACGCGTGATCGGTGCGGACATGGTCGTACTCGCGCGCTACCTGGGGGAACCCGAAGGCCCGCTCCATCAGCACCACGGGTACGTCGATGTCGTCCAGCCGCGAGTCGAGCTGGTCGGTGTCGCCATCGCCGAGCGCGGTGCTGATCAGCAACCCGGCCACCCCGACCCCGAGCACTTTGTCGATCCGCTCCCGCTCCATCGCCACGTCGTACCCGGACACACCGAGCACCAGGCGAGCGCCGTACCGGCCGGCCATCGCCTCGGCGCCGCGGATCACGTCGGAGTAGTACGACGCGGCACTCGGTACGACGATCCCGATCGTGAGCTGACTGCCCTGCGTCCCGGCGCCGGCCGGGCTGGTCCCGATCGCGCCGCCGTGCACCCGGCGGAGCAGGCCGGCCGAGTCCAGCTCGGCCAGGTCCCGGCGTACTGTGATCGCGGAGACGCCGAGCTCGGCGACCAGTTCGGCCACCCGGAGCCGGCCGTGCCGCCGCAGGCTCCGCAGGATCTGCTCGTGGCGCTCCGGTGCAAGCATGCGGTCCCCCCTGCGCTGGCCGATGAGGTGGCGTGTGATTGTTCGTGATCATACGATCAACGCAGCCCGGGTGGAACGAGACAACGAGGAGGCGATCGGTGGCTGTTCCACAGCCTGAGGGAGGCACCGGCCGGACGAACAGCGTGATGGCGAAGCTGTCGATGGTCGGCGACCTGCTGATGCTGCAGCTCGTCTTCCTGGTGCTCGGCTTCGGGATCATCACGCTGTTCCCAGCGGCCTTCGCGCTGCAGCGGGTGCTGCCGGATGCGATCAGCCAGGACCGGCCGGCCCTGATGCGGCGGTTCTTCAAGCAGTTCGGCTGGGCCATGCGACGGTTCTGGCTGTCCGGGTTCGGGCTGTACGCCGGTGGCGTCATGCTCGCGTTCGGGATCTCGTTCTGGGCGTACTCCGGCGGCCCGGTGCGGGTCTTCGCGCTCGCGATCCTGATCCCGCTGACCGGCATGATCCTCGGCCTCTACCTGAGCGGGCTCGCGGTCCTCCCGGAGGCCGACGACACAGCGACGATGAAGTCGCTCTTCCGGTCCGCGAACCTCTTCCTGCTCCGTCGTCCGCTTCCGGTCGCCGGTGGAGTCGTCCTACTGCTCACCTGGTTCGCGCTCG
Source organism: Kribbella sp. NPDC020701 (assembly GCF_055562215.1). Classification (NCBI taxonomy): domain Bacteria; kingdom Bacillati; phylum Actinomycetota; class Actinomycetes; order Propionibacteriales; family Kribbellaceae; genus Kribbella; species Kribbella sp. NPDC020701. Next base: position 125,441 of record NZ_JBVHFT010000002.1, read on the forward strand.
CGTCGCAGGTGCCGACCCTGCTGGTGGTCGGATCCGGACTGGTTCCGGGGCTCACGGCGTACTGGCTTTCGCGCGTTCGGCGGGCTCCAGAAAAAAGTTCCGGCGACGTGTCAATCTGAGGCCTCCTAGTTCGACGTAAGGGTGTAAGGCCCAAACGACGGACCCTCAAGGAGACCCCGAGATGTACGCGACGACCGAAACCTTGGCGACTTCGCCGGCCGCGCAGGGCGGCCGCTCGCGCTGGCTGGCCCTCTACACGCTGTGCGCGGGCATGTTGATGATCGTGCTCGACGTCACCGTGGTGAACGTGGCCCTCCCGGCCATCCAGGACGACCTCGGCTTCACCAGCTCCTCGCTGGCGTGGGTCGTGAACGCCTACCTGATCGCGTTCGGCGGTCTGCTCCTGCTGGCCGGTCGCCTCGGCGATCTGCTCGGCCGGCGGAACATCTTCGTCGCCGGACTGATCGTCTTCACCGCCGCCTCTGTGCTGTGCGGTCTGGCCGGCTCGCAGGAGGTGCTCGTCATCGCCCGGTTCGTTCAGGGTGTCGGCGGCGCACTGACCTCCGCAGTGATCCTGGGCATGATCGTGACGCTGTTCCCCGAGCCGCGGGAGCAGGCCAAGGCGATCGGCGTCTACGCCTTCGTGGCGTCGGCCGGTGGGTCGATCGGTCTGCTCGCCGGCGGCGTGCTGACCCAGGCGATCAGCTGGCACTGGATCTTCTTCGTGAACCTGCCGATCGGTGTGCTGACCGCCGTACTGGCCGTCAAGATCATCGAGAAGGACAAGGGGCTCGGGATGGGCCGCGGGACCGACGTACCGGGTGCGGTGCTGATCACCGCGGCGTTGATGGTCGGCGTGTACACGATCGTCAAGCCGGCGGCTGAGCTGGGCTGGACCGCTGGGCAGACTGTGGTGCTGGCCGTCGTGACGCTGGTCCTGCTGGCGGGGTTCATCGTCCGCGAGGCGACCGCCGCGACCCCGCTGGTGCCGCTGCGGATCTTCCGGTCCCGGACGCTGACCGGCGCGAACCTGATCCAGGCGCTGTCCGCGTCCGGCATGTTCGGCATCTTCTTCCTCGGGTCGCTGTACCTGCAGCGAGTGCTCGGGTACGACGCTCTGGAGATCGGACTGGCGTTCCTGCCGACCACCGTGGTGATGGGACTGCTATCGGTGAAGTACTCCGAGAAGCTCGTGATGCGGTTCGGCCCGCGGCGCCCGCTGATCGCCGGACTGGCGCTGATCGTGGTCGGTCTGGTCCTGTTCACGCAGGCTCCGGTGGGTGGCAACTACTTCGTCCACGTACTCCCGGTGCTGGCCCTGCTGGGTCTCGGCGGCGGCATCTGCTTCCCCGCACTGATGGGTCTGTCGATGTCCGACGTCAAGCCCGAGGACGCCGGCCTGGCGTCCGGCCTGATCGGCACCATGGGCGAGGTCGGCGCGGCCCTAGGCCTGGCCATCCTGGCCACCCTCTCCGCCACCCGCACCGCCGCGGTCGCCGACACCAAGCCCGCCCTCGAGGCCCTGACCGACGGCTACCACCTCTCCTTCTGGATCGCCGCCGCCATCGTCGCCGCCGCGGTAGCCATCGCCATCACGGTGATGCGCCCCACCAGGCAGCAAGCGACCGAGGCTGACACGGACGAGAACCTCGCCCTCGAAGCAGCCTGACACCTACCGAGACGAGGGTTCGCCGTCCATGTCGGACGCCGAACCCTCGTCGACGTTCCGATGCCGCCGACGACCGCTCAGCCGGCTCGATACACCCAGCACAAGACCTAGCGCTGCGGCTATGAGCAGGCTCGTGCGTACTGCGAAGAGATCGGACAGGATCAGAAGACCCAGGAAGACGACGAAGCCCGCAGCCAGAACTGATGCCAACCCTTCGTGCTCACGGGTCCACAGCTCGAACCGCCCGTCGTAGAAGCCTGTGGGCGCGATGGCAACAAAGCCCGTGAGCAGCAACGACCACGTCGCCCAGAGGTAGTCGTGCCAACCCGCTGCCTCCGGTAACGCGTAGAGGCAGACGAGCAGAATCGCCAGCGCGAACAGCCGCACTGTCCGACCGGGTCTTCTCAGACTCCAACTCGCGAACGTCTCGTGCTGGTGTTTGAGCACGGAAGCCACCCGCGCCAAGACGGTCATGTCCGACCCGACGATGGTCGTGGCCTGCTCCGTCTCCAGACGACACCAACCACTGCCAGCCCGGACCCGACCGGAAGAGCGATCGCCGCACTGAGCCTGCGGTCCAGGAAGTACCTCAGGAGAAGGAAGCCACTGCTCCCGATCACCGCGAACACGACGAAACAATCCAGCACCGGATGGGCCCGCTCCCAACGGCCGATGCGGTCGACCACAGCGGGCGCGATCGCCGCCGGAAGTAGCACCACGGTGAAGAGGACGGCCGCCAGCACATTCTCGAACCGACGGTGGAGCACCGCGCGGACGACGAGCGCCGCCACCATCACCAAGCTCCACCCCCGCATCGGGCCGCGCGGTGGTTCGAGTGTGCGCTCGACGAACCGGTCGATCTGCCCCATGTGATCCCCTCCCCGGGGAGATGGTCGCATGTGGCGGGCTCCGGCGTGCGAGTCCGCCGTACCGCATCCCACGGACCAGATGATCATTTCCATGGGTGCGCGGCCCGGTCCGGAGGCGTGTCAGCACCGCCCTCGGTCGGCGCCGGCAGACTTGGGGAGATCTACCTCTCGTTCCAGGTGCGCAGGGCTTCCCAAGCCAGTAGTCCTCCCCTGTGCCACGGGTCACCGTCGGCAGCGGGGATCGGCGCGCACCGAAATGAAGCGCAGATCGACAGGACGTATACGCCCACTGCCGTCCACTGCCCGCCTGAGCACACCGCGAATCCGGCTCGATTGCCGGATATCTCCTGTCGAACTGCCCACTTCACTGATCGGCATTGCGTGTGCTCCGACTCACCGGTCCCGTGCCAGGCCTCGAGTTGTGAGGCGTGAGGGCGGGGGTTGTCCACAGATGGAGGGGATGGGGTTTCGGGGTGGGGGGTGGGATGGGGAAGGATGTGGGGCACGCGGCGCGGGTTGCCGTGGGTTTGTTGTCGGTAGAGGGGAATCGGACAGTGGTGGTGCAGTCGGTCGAGCAGCGGATCGCCGAAGAGCTGGAAGTCGGCGAGAACCAGGTCCGGGCAGCGGTGGCGCTGCTGGACGAAGGGTCGACGGTCCCGTTCATCGCGCGGTACCGCAAAGAGGTCACCGGGATGCTCGACGACGCGCAGCTGCGCACGCTCGAGGAACGCCTGAGGTACCTGCGCGAGCTGGACGAACGCCGCCAGACCGTGCTCGAGTCGATCGAGAGCCAGGGCAAGCTGGACGACGCGCTGAAGGCCTCGATCCTGGCGGCCGACACCAAGTCGCGGCTCGAGGACATCTACCTTCCGTTCAAGCCGAAGCGCCGGACGAAGGCGATGATCGCCCGGGAGAACGGCCTGGAGCCGCTCGCCGACGGGCTGATGGCGGACCCGGACGTCGAGCCGATCGCGGCCGCCGCCGTCTTCGTCAACGAGGAGGTCCCGGATCCGCAGGCGGCGCTGGACGGCGCTCGGGCGATCCTGGTCGAGCGGTTCGCCGAGGACGCCGACCTGATCGGTGAGCTGCGCGAGCGGATGTGGACGCAGGGCCGGCTCGCGTCGGCCGTGCGCGAGGGCAAGGAGACCGACGGCGCGAAGTTCTCGGACTACTTCGACTTCGACGAGCCGTTCACCAAGATGCCGTCGCACCGGATCCTCGCGATGTTCCGCGGCGAGAAGGAGGACGTCCTCACGCTGTCCGTCGAGCCGCTCCCGGCCGGGACCGAGGTCGACGGACCGACGGAGTACGAGTCGACCATCGCCCGCAAGGTCGGCGTGGAGAACCAGGGCCGCCCGGCCGACAAGTGGCTGGTCGAGACGGTCCGCTGGGCCTGGCGGACGAAGATCCTGGTGCACCTCGGCATCGACCTGCGGATGCGGCTGCGGCAGGTCGCCGAGGACGAGGCGATCCGGGTGTTCGCGGCCAACCTGCGCGACCTGCTGCTGGCCGCCCCGGCCGGGACCCGCGCGACGATGGGCCTCGACCCGGGCTTCCGGACCGGCGTGAAGGTCGCCGTCGTGGACGCGACCGGCAAGGTGGTCAACACCGGCGTCATCTACCCGCACGTCCCGCAGAACCAGTGGGACAAGTCGATCGCGACCCTGGCCCAGCTGGCCGCCGCGCACAACGTCGAGCTGATTGCCATCGGCAACGGTACGGCGTCGCGCGAGACCGACAAGCTGGCTGCGGAGCTGATCGCCAAGCACCCCGAGCTCAAGCTGACCAAGGCGGTCGTGTCGGAGGCCGGCGCATCGGTGTACTCGGCGTCCGCGTTCGCCTCGCAGGAGCTGCCCGGGATGGACGTGTCGCTGCGTGGCGCGGTCTCGATCGCACGCCGGCTGCAGGACCCGCTGGCCGAGCTGGTCAAGATCGACCCGAAGTCGATCGGCGTCGGGCAGTACCAGCACGACCTCGCCGAGAACGCCCTGTCCCGCTCGCTCGACGCGGTCGTCGAGGACTGTGTGAACGCGGTCGGCGTCGACCTGAACACCGCGTCCGCGCCGCTGCTGACCCGGGTCTCCGGGATCACGCCGGGCCTGGCCGACAACATCGTCCTGCACCGCGACCAGAACGGTCCGTTCAAGTCCCGCACCGCGCTGAAGGAGGTCGCGCGGCTCGGCCCGAAGGCGTTCGAGCAGGCGGCCGGCTTCCTCCGGATCCCCGACGGCGACGACCCGCTCGACGCGTCCAGCGTGCACCCCGAGTCCTACCCCGTCGTACGCCGGATCCTCGACGCGACCAGCCAGGACGTGAAGTCGCTGATCGGATCGGCGGACCTGAAGCGGCTGAACGCGGCGGACTTCGTCGACGACATGTTCGGTCTGCCGACGGTGACCGACATCCTGGCCGAGCTCGAGAAGCCCGGCCGGGACCCGCGGCCGGCGTTCAAGACCGCGGTGTTCGCCGAGGGCGTCGACAAGATCGCCGACCTCAAGCCCGGGATGCGGCTGGAAGGCCAGGTCACCAACGTCGCCGCGTTCGGCGCGTTCATCGACATCGGCGTCCACCAGGACGGGCTCGCGCACGTGTCCGCCCTGTCGAAGACCTTCGTCAAGGACCCCCGCGAGGTGGTCAAGCCCGGCGACATCGTCACGGTCAAGGTCCTCGAGGTCGACATCCCCCGGCAGCGGATCTCCCTCACCCTCCGCCTCGACGACGAGCCCGGCACCGGAGCCCGCACGTCCGGCGGCGGCGGCCGCGGAGCCGGCAACCAAGGCGGCCGAGGCTCGGGTGGTCAAGGCGGCCAGGGCGGACGCGGACCCGGTGGTCAAGGCGGCCAGGGCGGCCGCGGACCCGGTGGTCAAGGCGGCCAGGGCGGCCGCGGCCCCGGTGGCCAGGGTGGACAAGGCGGCCGTGGTCAGGGTGGCGGCGGTGGCCGTGGATCCGGCGGTCGTAGCCAGGGCGGTCAAGGCGGACGCGGCGGCCAGAACCGCGGCGGCAACGCACCGGCCGAAACCCCGATGGACGAGACCTCCCTCGCCGACGCCTTCCGCAAGGCCGGATTCACCGTCCGCTGACCTGACAGCACCTCAAGCCCGCCTCCAGCACCTGGGGGCGGGCTTCCACTCTGCTTGAAAGCTAGGTGCCAGCGGCAACTGGTCAGTCGGCAAGCTCGTAGCCGGCGGCCTCCACCGCCGCTCGAATCGCGGTCGCCTCGAGGACCCGATCGCTGACCACCGTGACTGTTGACGTGGGCAGGTCCACCGCCACGGACTCGACGCCCGGCACCGCCCCGAGCTCGTCGGTCACGAATCGGACGCAATGCGCGCAGCTCATGCCTGCCACGCGGAACGTCGTCGTCATGCGCTCACATCCCGCGTCGCCTGGGTCGTACGGCGGAGGCGGCCGTCGGGCGCGAGTTCGCCGAACAGGTACACCTCGGTCGCGATCGTCCGCCCCCGGCGCAGCTCCGCGTGGATGGTGAACCGCGCCGCCAGCCGATCATCGCTGCGCATCGCCTCGTGGACGTCGTACGACCAGGCCACCAGGTTCTTCCGGATCGGCCGCAGATGGTCGATCAGACGCTGCCGGTCGAGCGTGACGCCGTCGGTGATCTGCTCGACGTCCGGCGTGTAGTACCGGTCCACGACCGCCGCCGCGTCGCCGCCGGCGACGACCTCGCGGGTGAACGAGTCGAAGAACTCCGCGACGAACTCCCGTGCACTTAACTCTGACATACCGTCAAAGATAAACACATCGGCTAACCTTGACAAGGTGTCAAAGAATGAGGCGGTACGGCGACGGCGGCGAGCGGACGCGGATCGGAGCCGGGCCGCGATCCTGACCGCGGCGATCACGCTGCTGGACGAGCGGATCGACGCGAGTGTGGAGCGGGTCGCGGAGGCGGCGGGGGTCACACGGCAGACGGTGTACGCGCACTTCCCGTCCCGCGACGCGCTGCTGAACGCCGTCGTCGACGAACTCACCCGCGAGACCCTGCAGGCGATCGACGCCCTCGACCTCGATCACGGTCCCGCGCTCGACACGCTGCTGCAGCTGATCGACCTGGGGTGGCGAAGCTTCGAGCAGCACCCCCTGCTGCTGCACCTACCGCAGCCAGCCGGACCGGACGAACGGCACGATCCAGTGGTCGAGCGGTTCGAGCGACTGATCCGCCGCGGTCAGCGCGCCGGGGAGATCACGCGCGACCTCCCGGTCGGCTGGCTGGTCACCGCCCTCGTCGCCCTCGGCCACGCAGCCGGCGAGTCGGTCGCCGCCGGGCGCCTCCCGGCCAGACGAGCCAGCGCCACACTCCACGCCAGCATCATCCGCCTCCTCGCTCCGGCATAGGCGGACCTGCGCCATTCACCAACCATCCGCCACACGAGATAGGCGCGCTCAGCCGAACGCCACCCAAGCCGTCGGCCGCGGGTTGGTGAGTGGCGGAGGTCCGCAACTTCGACTCAAGACGAAGGCGGGATGCGGGCGGGTTGCATCGGTCAGCGAAGATCGGCCAGGTGGCCACCGGGGTCGCCGAGGTGTACGGCGGTCGCCTTGGGCTCGTACCCGAGCCGGCGATACACGCGATCCGCCCCGTCGTCGCCTGGCGTCAGCCAGGCGAGCGTGGCACCGGCCAGTTCGAAGGCCTGCTGCGTCGCGTACGCCGTCGCGAGCCCGCCGAGCCCGCGGCGCCGGTGACTGCGGACCGTCCCGACCCCAGCGACCTCAGTGACACCGTCGGCGACCGCAGTCCAGAACGCGGAAGCCACCGGTACGCCGTCGACGCGGATCAGGACGCAGCCGCCGTCCACAGGATCCGGCTTCAGCGCGAAGCCGGCACCGTCGACCTCGAAGGCCTCCGCGGACACGGCGTTCGCCTCGGTCTGCTGCTCTTCCGACTTCACCACTTCCGTCGTCACACCGGCGGGCAGCTCGGGGAACATCAGACCGTCAGGCTCGACGACGAGCAGCGGTGGGTGGGAGACGATGGTCATCCCATTGGCCTCGAGCGCCTCGGCCAGACCGGGATTGGCCTCGTCGACGAGCTCGGCGCTCAGCCAGCGACCCTCGGCGCTGAACGCCTGGCGAATGGTGTCGAGGGCCCACGGGAGCTCGTCCGGATCGAACGGCTGTCCGGGCTCGGCAGCGAGCATGCCCGACAGGTACCAGGCGTCGTCGTCGTGCAACAGGCCGACCAGCGGACCGGCGATCACCTGCCGCTTCGAACGCGCCGAACCGGTCAACTGCGCCGCGGCGATCCGCGCACCAATCTCCATGCCTCGGACCTTACGGCGCTCCGATCACACAGTGCGACCCGGTTATCGGTCGGCTAGTTGGAGGAGGTCGAGTAGGCGGCTCAGATCGGCGGGAGTTGGCGGACGACCCAAGAGGATCGCGAGCGCGTCGAGGGTGGCGATCAACTGATGGCGGGTGGCGGCGCGGGACCTGTTGCCGGCCAAGGCGGCGACGATCTCGGCAGCCCGCTCCGAGGCGGGCCGGTCCGAGGCGGCCCGGTCCGAGGTGGCGAGTAGCTCGGCCCCGACCGAGGGCGCCGGGGCCGGTGGTTCGTCGGCGATGCGCACCTCGAGCCGGGCGCCGAGGGCCGTGGCCAGGCGGTCGAGCGCGGCCATGGTCGGGTTGCCGCGACCGTTCTCCAGGTTGGCGATGTACGGCACGGACAGGCCGGCGTCCATGGCGACCGACGCGATGGTGCGCCCGGCCGCCTTGCGCCGGTCGCGAAGGATCTCACCCAGTTCCACGAGCGTTAGCCTATTCTCACAGAACACTCTTGCCAAGACCTATCTTGACAAGATAGTTTCCCGGTCCGTGAAGACACCTCGGAACCGCGACTTCCGCCGGTTGTGGGTCAGCGGCAGCGTCTCCGGCATCGGCTCGTGGCTGCTGGTGGTCGCGATCCCGTTCTACGTCTTCGACCTGACCGGATCGACGGTCGCGACCGGCCTCGCGCTCGCCCTCGAGGCGCTGCCCGCTCTGCTGGTCGGACCGTGGGCCGGAGTACTGCTGGACCGCTGGGATCTCACCCGGGCGATGTGGATCGCGGACCTGGTCAGCGCCGCCGCGGTCGCGCTGATCCTGTTCGCCGACACCGATCGCATCTGGCCGATCTACCTGGCGATCCTGGTCGAGAACGTCGCCACCATGGTGTTCCGCCCGGCCGCGCGCGCCCTGCTACCGGCAGTCGTTGGCACCGGCAACGAACTCGCCGCCGCGAACGCCCTGAACGCCTTCAGCAGCAGTGCGATCAGGCTCGCCGCACCACCACTCGGCGCGCTCCTGCTCGCCGGACCGGGCATCACGTTCGTCCTCGCGGTCGACATCGCCAGCTACCTGTTGTCAGCAGCAATCATCTCGACAGTCCGAACACACCGGCACGCGGTCGATCCGAAGAGATCCCAACCTCTGGAAGGATTCCGGTACGTCGTCCAGCACCGAGCGCTCCGTGGGATTCTGATCGGTCAGACGATCTTCCTCACCGCGAACGCCGGCCTGACCGCATTGCTTGTCCCGTTCACCGTCGGCCGGCTGCACGCACCCGGCTATGTCCTCGGTTACCTGATCTCCGGCCTCGGCGCCGGCTATCTGATCGGCGCCGCCCTGAGCACGAAAGCCGCCGCCTGGCTGGGAGTTCGCGAGCTGCTCGCCGTCACCCAGTTCGCCACCGCCGCGGCATTCTTCACGCTCTTCAACGCCCCGAACGTTCCCGTCGCGATCGTCGCGGCAGCGCTCATCGGGCTACCCGGCAGCATTCTCCTGATCACCGCGGAGACGGCGATCCAACGGACCGCGCCCGCGGCCATGCTCGCCCGCATCGGCGCCCTCTTCTTCGCCGCCGACTCGCTCGCCCTGCTGATCGGCGCACTCGCCGCCCCAGCCGTGACACTGGCGCTCGATCTCCCGCTGACCCTCAACCTGCTCGCAGCCTTCGCCGTACTCGCGGCACCCCTGACGCTGATCGGCGTACCGGCACATCCGGCGAACTTCACGCGGATCCGGAGCTGACGGCGTCATATCTGGCGCGCGCGGTGGCGATCTCCGCCTGATGGGTCTCGGTCCAGGAGACGAGGGACTGGATGGTCGCGTGCAGAGTGACGCCGAGCGGGGTGAGCTCGTAATCGACGCGTGGCGGCACAACCGGATGGACGGTCCGGCTGACCAAGCCGTCGCGTTCCAACTGGCGCAGGGTGACCGTGAGCATCCGCTGACTGATGCCGTCGATCGTCTTCTTCAACTCGGTGAACCGCATGCACCGGTTGTCCAGCAGCGCGATGACCAGCAGGGACCACTTGTCGCCGATCCGATCCAGGATCTGGCGGACGTCGCAGTCCTCCCGGGTGTCCCACTGGAAGGCGTCCTCGGTACAGCAGGAGTGACTCGGTTCCTTTGAAGTGCCTTCTTCCACAACTCCCGATGGTTCCTGATGATGGGGTCAGTTACAAGAGGTAACCATGAAATCGAGGGAGTCTTTCGTGTCATCAACCGTCATCCCGGAGCGGCTGACCGGCCGCGCCTGGGCCGTTCTGTTCGTGCTCTGCGGCGCGATCTTCCTGGAAGGCATCGACGTCTCGATGATGGGCGTCGCGCTGCCGTCCATCCGGGCCGAGCTCGGTCTGGCCACTGGAGAACTGCAATGGATCGTCAGTGCCTACGCGCTGAGCTACGGCGGGTTCGTGCTGCTCGGCGGCCGCGCGGCAGACCTGCTCGGGCGGCGCCGGATGTTCGTCGGCTGGCTGGTGGTGTTCCTGCTGTTCAGCGGACTGGGCGGATTCGCCACCGAGGGCTGGGTCCTGATCCTGGCCCGCTTCGTCACCGGTATCGCCGCCGCGTTCATGACCCCGGCCGGCCTGTCCATCATCACCACGACCTACCCGGAGGGACCGCAACGCACCAAGGCCTTGCTCGTGTACGCCGGGACCGCCGCCGGTGGATTCTCCTTGGGCATGGTCACCGGCGGACTGCTTACCGCCATCGACTGGCGTTGGGTGTTCTTCGCGCCGGTGATCGTCTCGGCGGTCATCCTGGCCGGGGCGGTCCTGCTGATCCCCCGGGACGCCGCGACACGGCGGCACCGCGGCGGCTTCGACCTCGCCGGGGCGCTCACGCTGACCGGCGCAATGTTGTTGCTTGTGGCAACCGTAGTGCGCGCGCCGGACGTGTCGCCGGCGCCAACGCTGGCGACGGCGGCGGCCGGCCTGGTACTGCTGGCCGCCTTCGTGCTGATCGAGCAGCGGGTGTCCGCGCCGCTGGTCAGGCTCGGGCTGTTGCGGAACGTGGCGCTCGTCCGCGCGAATCTCGGCGCGATCCTCCTGGTCGGATCGTTCGTCGGGTTCCAGTTCATCGCCGTGCTGTATCTGCAGGAGCTGCGCGGCTGGTCCGAGCTGGAGACCGGGCTTGCGCTGATGGTGATCGGCATCGACGCGGTACTGGCGCCGACGCTCACGCCGTGGCTGGTGAATCGCTTCGGCAACAGGCGCGTGGTGTTCGGTGGGTTCGTCCTCGCGGCCCTTGCCTACCTGGCTTTCCTGCCGTTGGGATCGACTTTCGCGGCCATGCTTCCCGCCTTCCTGTTGCTCGGGCTCGCGTTCGCGCTGGCCTACGGCCCGTTGACGATCGCGGCGACCGAGCGGGTGACCGAGGACGAGCAGGGCCTGGCGAGCGGCGTACTGACGACGTCGTTCCAGTTCGGATCCGCGCTCGGCCTCGCGGTCGTGGCAGCCGTTCTGGCCGCGGCCGGCGAGTCGACCGTCAGCGGGTTCCGGACCGGACTCGTGGTGCCGCTCGCGGCCGCCGTACTCGGAATTCTGGTCGCCGGAATACCGGTGCGTGAGCGGGTGCGTACAAACGGTTAGGAGGACGTCATATATTCCGTCATGGTCAGAATGGCGGAGTGGCCGAATCGTTATTGGCAAATTGCTGCAAACATTCTTGACAGGGCTTTCCCAGCCCCCTGACAGACTCGCCGGAAGGGCTCTGACCAGCAGATTCGTAGGGTTTCCCTACTCTGCGTTAGGGCTCTGTAAAGGTCCCTTCGGAACTATTCCGGAGGGACCGGCCGGTGAGGTGTCCTTTTCTCAGTGCCGGACAAAGCCGTCCGGGGCACCGATCACACCGCCGAAGGACCGCTGATGCCCGAGACGTTCGAAACCCCCGCCACGCACCGTCGGGTGCAGGTCTGGTTCGGCGCTCACGCGATCGCGGACCACACGGCCGGTGCGGAGCAGGCAGCGCAGTACGAGGAAGCCATGCGGCGGCGGTTCGCATCCCTTCGGGTGACGAGCGAGCCGGTGCTGGCGGACAGCACCGCGGGTCCGGGTCAATGACGACCCGGCCGACCGTACTCGGGTATGTCCGGGCCGATGCGCTGAGCTGCGCGGAGGAACTGGCCGCGGCGACGGATTCACTTGTCGCCTTCGCCAGCGCCGAGGGGTTCACCCTCGGCACCGTCTACACCGAGCGCGACGCGGCCGAGTCCGCCGCCTTCAACGCACTGCTCGAAGAGGTGAAGCGGTCCGACGTCCGTGCGGTCGTCGTCCCGGCGATGAACCACCTCGGCCAGGCCGGAACCCCGGCGGAGATGCGGCAGCACCTTGAGTTCCACCAGGCGCGCGTCTGGGCGGTCGACTCGAGATAACTCCACACAGGCAAGCGGAGCTGACGTCTTGACCCCTGCATCGGCGTCGGTTCCGCTCTCCACCTCCACAGCTGCACCGGGGATGCCCGGGCGGTAGTGGACCACCAAGGCCCCACCGGCTGCTACCGGTGGGGCCTTGTCGTTGAGCGGACCGCCAGGCCATCACAAGCGCACCCATCGCCGGTGGCTGAGCGTGCGGACGATGGAACGCGAAGATTGTGATGGGCTGGCGGTCCGGCTCAGGCGACGATCGTGTAGCCGTAGCGCTTCATCACGGTGGCGACGCTCGCGTTGAAGATGCCGGTGACCTCGAGCTTGAAGTGCAGCTGCACCTTGCGGATCACCCGCTGGAAGTGCAGGTGCCACGGCACCCCGGCCGGCGGGATGGTCTCGGCCTTGGTGATCGCACCGACCTTCGGGTGTGCCGCCCAGGCGATCACCCGGGCCCGGTCCGCGCCCCACACCCCGGTCATCGCGTCGTGCGTCCGCGCGTACGCCATCGCGGCCAGCGAGATGGTCGAGTCCGGCACCGGCTGGGCCGGCGGGTGTGCTTTCAGGTACAGCTCCCAGGTCATCCCGTAGAACCCGGGCGGTCCGTCGTCCTTGCCGCGGTTGGCCAGGCCGTTGCGCTTGCGGTGGTACTCCGCGACCTGGGTGGCCGCGCCGCGGGACAGGTCCTTGTCGCCGACCGCGATCGCGTGCACGTGGTACGGCCAGTTGCCCTGGGCCGGCGTCCGCAGCCAGGCCGCGAACCCGACCGCGCGCATCGCCTTCAATACCGCGACCCGCTGCGCGGCGCTCTTCGTACGAACGTCGATGTCGACCGCACCACCACCGTCATGGGTGCCCGCCGACGCGTCCACGCCGCCCTTGTTGTACGACCCCTGCAGGATCGCGAACTTCGACTTGTAGAGCTTCTCCGCGGCCTCGACCATCGCGACGGACCGCTTGTTCATCGCCCAGCCCCGCCAGACGATCCTTGCCTCAGGCATCTGTTTCCCCGGCGACCGCACCGAGGATCAGGTCCGCGTCCTCGGCCGCACCGAGCGCCTCGAGCTGATCCAGGTCGGCATCGGTCAACTCGTCGTCGAACACATCCGGCATCGCACTACCTCCCCCTGACGTCCGCGAGCCTCCCCCGGCACACGGAATCGCCCTCCAGGCTAGGCGGCGCCCGGGTCACGGGTCGAGAGCCTTCCGGAGAGCGAAGGTTTGAGGAATGTGAAGTTTTCGCCGCCGGCCGCGTGCCGGAGGGTGTGAGGTCCGCGGACATGGGGTACCTCTAGGTGGTCCCGCGGTTCGGTCAGTGCCATTCGGGCATGGGTGGTGTTCACCGAGCCGCGAGTTCTCCCACTGAGGGGCGGGAGAACGACCGGTCCGGCGGGCGCGTCTTTCCCAGGGTGCGCCCGCCGAGCTCGGCGGTTCTACAGGGCCGACGCCACGAACAGGTACCGGTTCAGGCTGAAGAAGTAGCCGGCGCCGAGTCCCCGCAGGTCGTCGGCCCACGCCCGCGCCTCGTCCGCGGTGACGTCGGCATGACCCGGCACGAACCCGGTGACGATGTCCATCAGTCCCGCACTGTAGGTGCGGTCGTCGTACCCGGTGTTCAGGATCGGCACCACCTGCTGATGCGTGAGCGTGAAACCGGACTTGGCCAGTACGTCGGCCAACGTCCGAGGCAGATGTGGATCGGCGAGATGGTCCTCGAACGCGGTCAGGACCCGCGCCATCCGCGCATCGTCACTCGACCGCCACACCAGTGAGCCCCAGTCGGTGTCGAGCAGTACGACGCGACCCGCCGGCCGCAGCACCCGGCGTACCTCGTCCAGGGCACCGCCCACGTCGTCGAGGTACTCGAAGACCTGGGTCGACACGACCACGTCGAAGCTCTCGGCCGGATGCGGGATGCGCTCGACCGACGCCACCTCGAGCTCGATCCCGGGACCCACGCCGGCGCGCCTAGCCGCGATCGCCAGCATGCTGTCACTGATGTCGATCCCGCAGATCCGCCCGCTCGGCCCGACCTCGGTCGCCATCTCCGCGGCCAGCAATCCCGGCCCGACCCCGACGTCCAGGACTCGATCTCCGGACCGCAACGCCAACGCCGCCCGGACGATCCGCCGCTGTTCGACGACGTCCGCCGTCGTGTACATCGCTTCGACCTGCCGCGACATCTGCGGGTCGAACTGCAACCCGTCCACTTCAGCCTCTCCGCCCATGCCGACATCATGGTCCGCCATCCCGCCGGTTGGGAGGCCTTATCGGGGCGCGTCGCGATCTGCCCCTGGTTAGCTTGTGACCGTGATCGAACTCCCCGAGTCGTTTCTGCGGATGCCGCGCTGGTGGACCGAGGGTGCGGACTGGCTGGGCGGGTTGGCCCAAGCGGTGGAGCGACAACGCTTGCGATGGCAGCTAGAGGTTGTCGGGGACGTGGCCCATGGATCGAACGCGATCGTCGTACCGGTGATGAGGGCGGGCGAGGAGTTCGTCCTGCGGATGTCGCCGCCGGGGACCGAGGTCGCGGACCAGGTACGGGCGCTGCGCTGGTGGGACGGCCGCGGGATGGCTCTGCTGTACGACGCCGACGTCGAAGCCGGCGCGATGTTGCTGGAGCGATTGTCGACCCCGTTGACGACTCGGCCGGTCGACGAGGCGGTCGACGTACTCGGGCAACTGATGCGTCGGCTGGCCGTCCCGGGTCCGGATGACGCGCTCTCGACCGCGGAGATCGTCGTACGGCGGTCCGCCGAGCTGGAGCCGGAGTGGGAGCGGCTGGGGCGACCGTTCGACAGCGGGGTCCTGCAGGAGGCGCTCAGCATCGCGCCGCGCTTGGCCGAGAGCACCTCGGAGCTGGCAGTCAACGGCGACTTCCACTCCGACCAGGTACTCGCGGGGTCGCGCGAGGAATGGTTGACCGTGGACCCTGTGCTGTTCCGCGGCGACATCGAGTTCGACCTCGGCAGGGTGCTGTGGACGCGGCTGGACGAGATGACCAGCATCGTGCCGCACTTCGATGCGGCCGTGTCCGCGGCCGGGCTCGACCGCGATCGCGCTCGGGACTGGGTCGTCTGGCGAACGGTCGACTACTGGCTCTGGGGGCTGTCGGCCGGACTCACCGAGGATCCGGTGCGCTGCGCCCGGCTGGTCGACGCCTTGTAAATGAAGCGGCTGCGGATCATCCGCGGGGTGTCGTTCGCGTTGGTGGCGATCGAGTGCAGGATCCACGGGTGGGTCAGGAAGACGTCGCCCGCGCGACCGGTGAGCTCGGTGACCCGGACGGGCAGTCCGTCCAGATCTGCTTCGACCATCGGCTCGACCGACCGCTCAGTGGACGTCAGACCGCGGAACCACGGGTCGGACCGCAGCACCTGGTCCCGGATCGTGGTGAACTCCCGCTCGTCCGTCGTACCCAAATACCGAGCGATGACGCGATGGGAGCCGGCCACCTGCGGGGTCCCGCCGCCACCGGGCTCGAGGTCGTCGAGCAGCCCCCAGATCTTCACGGCCGGCAAGTCGTCCATCGGCTGGTCGAACCCGACGTCGGTGTGCCACTGGCGATGTGGGACCACCCAAGGCTCACCGGTCGGCATGGTGACCAGGACCTGGCCCAGATGCGGCGGCTCGAGCCAGGCGCCGAGCAAGTCGTCGAGTGCCGACCGGAGCTTCGGACTCAGGATCGCCTGAGCCACCCGGTGTTTCTTGGTGCTCTTCAGCCCGGTCGGCCGCACTGTCGTCCACGTCGACCGGTCGTCCGGATCCATGCCGTGCCGCGCGGTCAGCTCGGACCACAGCACCTCGCGCATCCGCGCGGCATCGTCGGCTGAGAACGCGGCCGGGACCTTCAGGATCCCGTCGCGCTCGAACAGTTCTCGCTCCTGGGCGTCGAGCATTCACCCATGCTCCGCCGGACCGGTGCGGCCCGGCCACCCAATTTCTAGTGCGCCGGGGCGAAGTTGTGGAACCCGATGAGCTTCTTGATCTTGCCGTCGTCGTCGAGCACGACGATGTCGGTGCCGCCGGCTACCGGTTCCTGGCCGTCGGCCTGCAGGTGCCAGGTCCAGCGCAGGTAGGTGTGGTGCTCGTCGATGTCGCCGACGCGGACGAAGGACAGCCCCGGGAACATCTGCTGGGCGGCGCCGACCAGCTTGTTCAGCTCGTCGTGCCCGTTCGTCTCGAAGCTCGGGTCGACGAAGGTCGCGTCCTCGGTCCAGGTGCCTGCGATCAACTCGGCCCGACGGTCGGCGTCGGCCGCGTTCCACGTCGCGAAGTACTGGTCGGCGAGAGCGGTGGCGTTCATGGTGTTTCCTCCTCGGTTCGTTCTGATGACCAGAACTTTGCCGTCGGTCGGCCGATCCGGTCGATGACGTCGGAGGTAATGGCGTTGTCTATGCCACCGGTTACGGTCGGAGGATGGCAGCGACGATCGAGGAGACGTTCCAGCGCCCGGTGGGTGAGCTTCTGCGCGGCTGGCGGGAACGCCGCCGGCTCAGCCAGCTCGAGCTCGCGAACCGGGTCGAGGTGTCCACCCGGCACGTGAGTTTCGTGGAGACCGGACGATCCAAGCCGAGTCGTGAGATGGTGCTCCGGCTGGCGGAGCATCTCGACGTACCGCTGCGGGATCGCAACCAACTGCTGCTGGCCGGCGGGTTCGCGCCGATCTTCAGCGAGGCGTCGCTGCACTCACCGGCCATGCTCGCGATCCGGACCACATTGCGACGGTTGCTGAAGGCTCACGAGCCCTACCCGGCCCTCGTCGTCGACCGTTGGTGGAACATCGTCGAGGCGAACGCCGGCGTTCAGCTCTTCACCACGGACGTCGACGAGAAGTTGCTCCAGGCACCGATCAACGCGCTCCGGCTGACTCTGCACCCGGACGGCCTGGCCCGCCGGATCGGCAACATCGCCGAGGTCCGCGCCGCCGCGCTGGCCAGCCTGCAACGCCACGCCGCCGGCACCGCCGACCCCGACCTCCAGGATCTGTACGACGAACTCCGCGCGTACGCCGTGGACGACCGGCCGGTGCACGCCGGGCAGAACGAGGTCGTCGTACCGTTCAAGCTGACCCACAACGGCCACGAGCTCTCGTTGCTGACGATGATCGCCACGTTCGGCACGCCACTCGACGTCACGGTGTCCGAGCTGATGATCGAGTCCTTCTACCCGGTAGACGACCAGACCGCCGAGTATCTCCGGACGCTCTGATGACGAAGCCACCGCGTGAGTTGGCCGACACCATCGAGCTTCACCTTCAGTACCTCGACCGTTATCGCGAAATCATCGAGACGAAGCTGACCGGGCTGAGCGAGACGGACCTGCGCACCAGCCGCCTGCCGTCGGGGTGGGCACCGCTGGACCTCTTGAAGCACTTGGTGTTCGTGGAGCGACGCTGGCTGCGTTGGGGATTCGCCGCCGAGCCTGTCGACCATCCGTGGGGCGACTCAGGTGATGATCCGGACGGCCGCTGGAGAGCCGGCGTGGACGAGACACTCCAAGGTCTCCTGGCCGAACTGCACGGGGGCGGTGCGATCACCCGGCAACTCGTCACCGGCGTGGATCCGGCGACGCTCGGAGCGTCCGGTGGCCGGTTCGATGACGACGACCGGCCGACGCTGAACTGGATCCTGTTCCACGTCCTGCAGGAGTACGCGCGGCACGCCGGCCACCTGGACGTCGTCCGCGAACTCACAGACGGGGTCACCGGCGAGTAGGGCTGCAGGGTGCCTACTCGCCGGTGACCGGTGCCCTACCGGCTTGAGGAGGGGTGACCGGTGGGGAAGGTGGCCGGGAAGCTCGGCGTCGGGATGCTCGGCTTCTCGGTCGGGAAGCTCGGCTTGTCCGTCGGAAGGGACGGCTGCGGCTGCTTGCCCGGGTCGATGGTGACGTTGACTCCGCCCGACACCTTCACCGTCGGAACGGCCGGCTTCGGCAGGGACGGCTTGGTGGTCGGCAGCGAAGGCTTGCCCGGCAGGGTCGGCGCCGGCGCGGACGGCTTCGCGGTCGGTAGGCCGTCCACGCAGTCCGGCAGCGACGGAGTCGGGACCGGCTTGACCGGCACCGACGGCACGGTCGCCGGCAGCGACGGCTTGGCGGTCGGCAGCGAAGGCTTGGCCGGCAGGGTCGGCTTCGTCGTCGGGAGGGACGGCTTAGCCGGCAGCGTCGGCTTCGTGGTCGGAAGCTTGGGCAGGGTCGGCTTCCCCGTCGGGATCGGCAGGGTGGGCTTCGTGGTCGGCAAGGTCGGCTTGCCGGTCGGGAGCGACGGCTTGGCCGGCAAGGTCGGCTTCGTCGTCGGCAGGGACGGCTCACCAGGCAGCGAGGGCAAGGTGGTCGGCACCTTGCTGGGCACATTGCTGGGCACATTGCTGGGCACATTTCCGGGCAGCTCGGGCCTGCTCGGCAGCGACGGCTTGTCCGTCGGCACGCTGTTCGGGTCGATGGTCTTGTTGACCGTCACCTTGGGCAGCGTCGGCTTGGCCGGCAGGCAGGTCGGGTCCACCGACGGCACCTGCGGGGCCGCCGAGGGGATCGCCACCGGCGCCGGTGGCTTGCCGCCACCAGCCAGCAGGTTCTTCACCGGGGCAGGTCCCCCGACCGCGGCGGACACCGTCGCAACGGTTCCGGCCAGGGCGGTGACGCCCGCCGCGGCCAGTCCACGACGGAGCCAGGCCAGCCGCTTGCCGCGCCGCATCAGGTCGCCTGTGTCCGGCTGCCAAGGGTCCATCTCATAGTCGAGTGCGCTGCGTACGCGCTGCTCGTCACTCATCAGTTTCCTCCAACTCCGGTATCGATCAGGTCGGGTGCCAGACGCAGCTTGGCCAGCGCCCGGGAGGCCGTGCTCTTCACGGTCCCGGCCGCCATGCCGAGCAGCTCGGCGGTCTCGGCCTCGGAGAGATCCTGCGAGTAGCGCAGCGCGACGACGGCTCTCTCCCGGACGGTCAGACCCGCGAGCGCCGAGAGCACGGCCTCCCTGGTCTGCACGTCCTGGGCGAAGTCCGCTACCGCTCGCTGGTCCCAATCGTTCTGCACCGGGTCACTGGGTACTTCGTTGTTCCAGCGCCGGCGGGCCTGGGAGAGGAATCGGTTCACCAGCACCCGCCGTACGTACCGCAACGGGTCGCCGTTCAGCCGGTGCCATTTCGGATAGGACCGCATCAACGCTTGCTGCACCAGGTCCTCGGCGGTGTGCCGATCGCCGCACAACATCTCCGCGAAGCGGAGCAAGGGTGTCGACTGCGCCAACACGAAGCGCTCGAAGTCGGCGTCCGCGGTCCGGGTCATCGATTCTCCTCTGCCTCTGTCACACCGGTCCAAACCCGCTGGGTGATCGATCGGGTTCTGTCCCGTCACCAACTCCTTCGGAGGAATTTATTCACGGGCTATACAGACGTACGGTTTGTTTGTCACATTGGGTGAACACGCCTTCACCGCCCCGGAGGTTCCGCCCATGCGTATCACCCGAAAAGCCACCTGTGCCGCCGGTCTGGTGGCAGTGCTGGCGATCTTTACCGCCACCTTGCCCAGCAACGCCGCGCCGACCGATCCGGTCGCCGTCGCGGCCCAGCCGGTCGCCGGATCCAGCAACGTCAGGATCGAGGGCAACCGGATCATCCTCGGCGACGCCGCGGCCGCGATCGGCTCGACCGAAATCATGCAACGCTCCGGCTTGGCCGAGCTCACCCCGGTCCGCTTCACGACCGCGACCTCGGCCGTAGTCGTCGGCTACACCACCAGTACGCCGGACGGTTCATCGGCGGAGGTCGACGTACGGGCCTGGGTCAACGACAAGTGGTCCGAATGGACCGCCGCCCAGGCCGGTACGCCGACCGCACTGCCCGGCGCGAGTGACCAGGTCCAGCTCCGGATCATCGTCAGTGCTCCGCCCACCGGCGCCAGCCCATGGGTCGCCGACCTGACGGTCCAGTCCACCGACAAGGCGGACCTGAGCCGGATGGCGATCCAGGCCGCGCCGCTGAAGTCCCGGGTCTTCGCCACCCGCGAAGGCCTGGTCGGCGGAACGACGGCCAACGGCCACGTGATCGTGAGCTGGACGGTACGTTCTGGGACGCGCTGGGCATGTCGGACAACGGATTCGTGGACGTGACCTACCTGTGGACCGGCGACGGCGGCCGCGGCACGGTCTCGATCTCGTCCGGCTACCTGAACGTCCGGTACGCCGCGAACTCCTCCGGCGCGGTCGTCGGCATGGCCGGCAAGTCCGCGCAGGTGACGGTCGAGTGCCAGACCACGGGCCAAAGCGTCACCGGCTCACAGGGGACCAGCAACATCTGGCTCCGCGTCAACGCCGGCATGTACGTCGCGAAGGCGTGGGTCTCGGCCGGCACCTTCGGCGCCTGCTGAACCTGCAGCACTCACCAACTCCGCCACACGGTGTCGGCCGCAGGCTCCTCGAGCGTGCGGCCGACGCTTGGTGAGTGGCGGACGTCCGCCTTCAGCAGCCGTGGGTGATCTGGGCGCAGGTCTGCTCGCCCCAGGTGAGTTCGAAGGTCTTCACCGGGCCGCTCGCAGTGGACAGCGTCACCTCGACCTGTGCGGCCGGCGCCGTACCCTCCTTCCACGGAGTCCCGACCTGGTGCTGCATGACCCAGTAGTCCCCCATGATCACCGCTTCGGTGGTCTTGTCGTCCGGGAACCAGTAGGTGACCTTGGTGATCCCGGCCGGGAGACGCCCCGCGGCCCAGAAGTACTCGTACTGCTGTCCGTTGACCGGGATGAGGTTGTTCGCAACGGCGAAGGTGTCGGCGGACAGTGGAGGAGTGGCGATCTTCGCCGGTTGCCGGATCGAGCCGCGGCCTCCACCGGTCCGGGCGAACGCCGTGTCGCAGCCGACCCAGTTCTTGCTGTCGGCAAGGATCAGGACCGTGCCCGGCGCGCCGTTCAGCCGGGCGACGACCTTCGCGCTCGAGCCGGGTGCGTTCTCGGCGTCCGCGTCCTTCAGCCATGACTTGCAGGCCGCGACCGGGTCGGCCGGCGGCTGCTGCGGCTGCGGTGGCTTCGGTACGACGGGCTTGGTGCCGGGGGTCTGCCGGACTGTCGGTTTGCTCGAGGGCGTCACGACCGGTTGCGTCGGCTGGGCTGGTGTCGTAGGTGCCGGCGTCGGCGTGACCTGCGGAGAGACCGTAGGCGTCACGGGTGTTTCCGCGACCGGCGTGGCCGGACTGCCGCCCGCGACCGCCGAGTCACCGGACGGATGGCGGTTGCGCGCCACCGCCGTCCCTGCGATCGCGACGCCGGCGACCGCGGCGACCGCGAGTCCGCTGACCAGGATCGCCACCACCCGCCGTTTCCGGCTCTGTTCGATCATCGTTGCCCTCCACAACTTTCTGGAAATCTGTCGGACTCAAGGACGCAGGCCGGACCGGGAAGGTTCTGCGCTCAGCAGCCGTGGCTGATCTGGGCACAGGTCTGCTCACCCCAGACCAGCTGGAAATCGTGCACGACCGCGCCGGACGCGGACAGCAGGCGGACCCGGATCTTGGTCGCCGACGGACCGCCCGGACGGATCTGCTCTGAGACATGGCGCATCAGCCAGAAGGCACCATCGACCTGGGCGTCCTCGGTCGCGCCGTCGGGGAAGGTGTATCGGATCGCTGCCACACCGTCGGGCAGCATCCCGCCGGCCCAGTAGAGCTCGCGTTGACCGGCCGCGAGGGTGATCTCGTTCTCGGCAACCGCGAAGGCGTCCGTGTCCTGTGCGCTCGGCTTCTGCAGCCGCTCGGGCTTTCGTGCCGACACCTGCGGCCCGAACGTGTTGTCGCACACCATCCAGTAGCGGCTGTCCGCGATGACGATCGTCGTGCCGTACTCGTCGCTCAGCAGGCTTCGCCCGGTGGCGCCGGCGCCGGGGCCTGGCTCGCCATTCAGCGCCGCCCTGCAGGTCGCCGCCGTGATCGGGACCGCACCGGGCGTACTGCCGGGGCCGGGGGTGATTGCGGTGCCCTTCGGGATCTGTGGCGTTGTGATCTGTGGCGTTGTGATCTGCGGCGTTGTTGTCGGGACGCTGGGTGATGCCAGCGTCGTCGGTCCGGGATCCGCGGGCTCCGGAGCCTGGCCGAGCAACTGGCCGCCGGCCAGGATTCCCCCGGTGGCGACCCCGCCGACCACGACGGCCGCGATCGCGGCAGTGGCGAGGCCGCGGACCTTGCGCCGGCGACGGGCTCCCGCGATCACGCGCACAGGGTCGAGCGGCGCGATGGTGCCGTCCGGCGCCAGTGCGGACCGGAGGTCGTCCTCGGTCGCCGTACTGCCCTTGTCGTTCATGCTCGCTCTCCTACGTAACTGCCGCTCAGCTCGGGAGCGACCCGCAGCTTCGCCAGCGCCCGCGCGTTCGTGCTCTTCACCGTGCCGACCGCCACCCCGAGGACCGCCGCCGTCTGCTGTTCGGTGAGGTCCTCGACATACCGCAGAACGACGACCGCACGCTCGCGCCGGCTCAGTGCCGCCAGCGCCGCACCGACCGCGAGCCGGCGCTCGACCGCACCGGACGGATCGGCCACGGACCGGCCCGCGCTCGGGCCGGAGCGGTCCGGGTCGGACAGGCCGACGTACAGGTCCAGCTCGACCGCGTCACCGCTCGGCCGCTCGCGCCACGGCCGGCGTCGTACCCAGGACAGGTGCTGGTTGACCACGGCCTGCCGGATGTAGCCGAACGGGTCGGCCATCTCGATCCGGTCCCACCCCAGGTACGCCTTCTCCAGCGCGGTCTGCACCAGGTCCTCCGCCAGTCCGGCGTCGCCACAGAGCATCCGCGCGAAGTGCACCAACCGCGCGGACCTGGCCAGCACGAACGCCGTGAAGTCGTCGTCACGACTTCCCGAAGCCGCCATCTGCTCTCCGTCCTACCGCCCTCACACAGAGGACGCCGAACGGCGGTGAATGGTTCTCCGGATACGGAAGATCAGTGGCGGTCGGTGGGTGACGCGACGCCGGAGGCGACCGCGGACCCGGCTCGCTCGGCCGGAGCGGTGCCCGATGAGCGTGGACCCGGCGGCGGGGTGATCGGGCGCGGCATCAAGTGCGGGACGGGCAGCGTGTCGGCGGCCAGGCGGACGCGGTTGCGGCCGGCGGCCTTGGCGGCGTACATCGCCCGGTCGGCGCGGAGCAGCAGGTCGTCGACAGTGCTGCCGTCGGCCGGATAGACGGACACCCCGATCGAGACGGTCAGCCGGAAGGTGTCGGGGTCGAGGTCGGGCTCGTCCAGTACGCCGGCGCACATCGCCGCGAGCGGGCTGGCGGCGACCGCGTTGCGGAGCCGGTCGGCGGTCACAGTGGCCTCGTCGATCCCGGTGCCCGGCAGCGCGATCACGAACTCTTCACCACCGAACCGGCCGATCACATCCTTCGCCCGGATCGCGCTGCGCAGGATCGTCGCGACCGCGCGGAGCGCCTCGTCGCCGACCAGGTGCCCGTGCCGGTCGTTGACCTGCTTGAAGTGGTCGATGTCGATCAGCAGGACCGCCATCGGCTCCCGCTGGTTCCGCGCGGTGCGCAGCATCTCCTCGGTCCGGCGCCGCCACCAGTCGACCCGGGTGAGGCTGGTCTTCGGGTCGGTCTGCGCCTCGGTCTCCAACTGGCCGAGCAACAGGGCCCGCTGCGCGGTCAGCGTGATCGGGATCGCCACGAACGCGAACCAGGGGCTGATCAGGCACGCCGCCGCGAGCAGGCAGCCGAGGGTTGCGGCCGTCGCGTCGGTGCAGAGATCGTCGAGCCCGCCGATCGCCTCACGCCGGCTGCTGCCGGGGATAATCAGCGAGATCGCCAGTCCACACAGGACGGTGTCGGTCACGACGTACGCCATCGCGCCGGCCACCATCGAGACGGCCAGACCGAGGCCGCTGCCGCCGGTCAGGTCGCGGGCCGCGACGAAGACCGCGTGCGCGGCGCCGACCGCGAGCACGTACACCGCGGTCGAGAAGGCCCAGCGGTACGGGATGCACTTGCCGGCCCGGATCCGCCACCAGATCCGGAGCAGGACGGCGACCAGGATCGCCAGCCCCGGATGCAGCACCAGGGCGGCCGCGATCATCCAGGCCGGGGCGAGGTCCTTGTGCAGTGCTCCGCCCCGGCGCCGCCGGCTCTCCACCCGGCGAGCACCCTCGACCGCGATCAGCGCCGACGCGGTCAGTGCAAACACCACATCCAGCCCGTGCCAGCTCGGCAGGTCGGT
The DNA here is from genome assembly GCF_055562215.1 of Kribbella sp. NPDC020701. Taxonomy (NCBI): domain Bacteria; kingdom Bacillati; phylum Actinomycetota; class Actinomycetes; order Propionibacteriales; family Kribbellaceae; genus Kribbella; species Kribbella sp. NPDC020701. Next base: position 149,812 of record NZ_JBVHFT010000002.1, read on the forward strand.
GAACGCCTGCACGGCGTACCCGATCGCGGCCAGGTCGACCAGCACCACGACGGCGAACGCCGGGACCGTCAGGGTCCAGAGCGCCCAAGAACGTACCGCTCGCCTACTCTGCGCAACCATCCGTCCCACCGTACGACGAGTAGGCGTTTCGTCCCAATCCGCGACGGCGCGCTGTGGACTACGAGTTGGAAACGATGGCTGATGATTGATGATTCAGTCGTTTGATCAACGATCAAACGACGGTTTCCCTGTCTGCACAAGGATTACTTGCGCCGGCGGGCGGAGCCGAACAGGCCGCGGACGATCTCCCGGCCGGCCGAGCGGGCGAACTGTTTGAAGGCGGACGAGCCGATGACCTGTTCGACCATGGACTTCTCCTGCTTCTGAGCGCGCGGCTTCGGGGCCTCCTGCTGTTGCTGCCTGGCCTGCTCCTCGGCCTCCGCCTGCTCAGCGCCCGCCTGCACCTTGGCGGCGAGCTTCTCGTACGCCGACTCCCGGTCGATCACCTCGGTGTACTTCGCGTTGTTCGGCGACCCCTGGACCGACGCGGTCATCTGCTCCGCCGACGCCGGCGCCATCAGCGATTGCGGCGCCCGCAACCGGGTCCACGCGACCGGCGTCGGCGCACCCTTCTCGTTCATCACCGTCACGATCGCCTCGCCGATCCCGAGCTGCGTGAGCACCTCACCCAGGTCGTACGCCGAGCTCGGGAACGTCGACACCGTCGCCTTCAGCGCCTTCGCGTCGTTCGGCGTGTGCGCCCGCAGTTGGTGCTGGACCCGTGAACCGAGCTGCGCGAGTACGTCGTCCGGGACGTCCTTCGGGGTCTGGGTGACGAAGAAGACGCCGACACCCTTCGACCGGATCAGCCGGACGGTCTGCGCGATCGAGTCCAGGAACGCCTTGGACGCGTCATTGAACAGCAGGTGCGCCTCGTCGAAGAAGAACACCAGCTTCGGCTTGTCCACGTCGCCGACCTCAGGGAGGTCGTGGAACAGGTCGGCCAGCAGCCACATCAGGAAAGTGGAGAAGAGGGCCGGCCGGTCCTGCAGGTTCGGCAGCTCCAGCAGCGATACGACGCCCTTGCCGTCGCGCTGCTGCATCAGGTCCGCGGTGTCGAACTCCGGCTCCCCGAAGAACGCCTCGGCGCCCTGGTCGGCGAACCCGATCAGCGACCGCAGGATCACCCCGGCAGTCGCCGCGGACAGTCCGCCGAGCTCCTTCAGGTCGTCCTTGCCCTCGTCGGACGTGAGGTGCTGGATGACCGACCGCAGGTCCTTGATGTCGAGCAGCGTCAGGCCGGCCTTGTCGGCGTAGTGGAAGATCAGCCCGAGCGACGACTCCTGGACGTCGTTCAGCCCCAGCACCTTCGACAGCAGCACCGGCCCGAACGACGTGATCGTGGCCCGGATCGGGATCCCGGTGCCCTGCCCGCCGAGCGCGTAGAACTCGGTCGGGAAGCCGGACGCGGTCCAGTCCTGGCCGATCGACTTGGTCCGGGACAGCAGCTTGTCGTTCCCCTCGCCCGGCTGGGAGATGCCGGACAGGTCGCCCTTGATGTCGGCGGCGAACACCGCGACACCGGCCGCGGACAGCTGCTCGGCCATCAACTGCAGCGTCTTCGTCTTACCGGTTCCGGTGGCGCCGGCGACCAGGCCGTGCCGGTTCACCATCGACAGCGGGATCCGGACCGCGACCTCCGGTTTCGGCTCATCGTCGACCAGCAACGCGCCGAGCTCGATCGCCGCCCCCTCGAACGCGTACCCCTGCTTGACGGTCTCCACGACGTCGCCTGTCTCGGCCATGTCAGCGTGCCTTCCCCGGTTCGACGGAACTACCCGCTGCGCATGCTAGCCCTGCGGAGTCACCGCATCACGACTACACGCGTCGCACCCGCCGCGAAGGACCAGATGGTGGCGGACATCGATGCCGAGACCCGGATGCAGCCGTGCGAGGCCCTGTAGTTCGTGCCGAGCAGGTAGTCGGCGTGGATCTGCTTCCCGTTCGACTTGTACGTCGGGATCTGGTGGAACCCGATCCCGCACGGCGCGAACCGGACGAAGTTGTTCAGGTAGAGGCTCGCGCCGTCGGTGTTCTTCCGGATCCGGGCCGCGCGGCCGCACTTGGCGCCACTGGTGTAGTTCCCGGCCTTCAGGTACGTCGGATTGTCGATGATCCCGCCCTGCCGGACGATCTTGCCGCGGGCATCGACGAGCCAGACCCAGTTCTGCGTCTGGCTGATCACGATCCGGCGACCGGTGCCCGACCGGCGTGGCACGGCCCGGACGTCACACCGTTTCGCGGTCGACGCCATCAACCGCGCGTACGTCGTACTGTTCAGCGAACCGGTCTGGCTCAGGACGTTGGCGGACTGGAATCGCACCGTCGCCGCCTGCGTGATGGCGCCGACTTTGCCGTCCACCGGGCCCGCGCCGCAGCCGATCGCGTTCAGCCGGGTCTGGGCCGCTCGCACCTGGGACACGGTGATCGCGTCGGCCGGCAACGTCGCACCGAGGGCGACGACCGTGACTGTCGCCGTCGCGAGACCGAGTTTGGAAAGAATTCGCATGCGGTTAACCCCCCTTGATCGCGGGTGCGGAGTCCGCCCCCGCTGCTCCTCATCCTCTGGGACGCCGGACGGCAGCGAAAGGTTGAGAGGCCCTCGTGGTCTGTTCCGGTGATATTTGCGACCTCTCACAAGACCTTTTACCCCGCTAGACTTCGGGGGGTGATCTTCAAGCGCGTCGGGGAGGAACGGCCGTACCCGGACCACGGGCTCAAGCCGAAGGACTGGTCGTCACTGCCGCCACGGCAGGTGCGGCTGGATGAGCTCGTGACGACCAAGGGCACCCTGGACCTGAACGCGCTGCTCGACGAGGACTCCACTTTCTACGGCGACCTGTTCGCCCATGTCGTCGAGTGGAAGGGTGAGATGTTCCTCGAGGACGGTCTGCACCGGGCCCTGCGGGCCGCGCTGCAGCAGCGTCTGGTCCTGCACGCCCGGGTCCTGGTCGTGGACTGACCCATGTCTGCTCACGGGGGGTTGAGCCGATGACCGCGATCCATCCGCAGCCGAGGCCGCACTCGCGGATCCGCTGGCGCACGCCGGTGACGATGGTGATCCTGCTGGGCATCCTGGTCGGCGGCGGCTGGTGGGGGTGGAACTCCCTGGTCAACAGCAGCGCCGAGCCGACCTGCGTCGAGCAGAAGCTGCCGAACAACCGGCTGGTGCCCAAGCAGGTCGTGCTGAATGTCTACAACGGCGGCGCCAGGGCGGGCTCGGCGCAGCGGGTCGCCGACGCGCTGAAGAAGCGCGGCTTCAACATCGGCAGGGTCGCGAACGAGCCCAAGGGCGACAAGATCGACGTGGCCTCGATCCGCGGTGCCGGCGACAACGCGCCCGAGGTGCTGCTGGTCGCCGGCCAGCTGAACCAGAAGGCCCTGATCGTCGCCGACGGCCGCACCGACCACACGGTGGACCTGGTCATCGGTGCCGGCTTCGGCTCGGTCCGCCTCAAGGGCCTCCCCTCGGTCGGCGTCCCGGCTGACAGCACCGTCTGCCTCCCGGTCATTCACACCCCGCAGCCGGTCCCTTCGGGCCAGAACCCCAACTAGAGCTGTTCGCGGCCGCGTTCGCCGAACCAGCCGGCCAGGCGGCCGGCCCGGCTGACCGCCCGCAGCCGGCGCACGGTCTGGTCGCGGAGGGGGCTGGGGGCAACGACCAGGAGCGAGTCGGCGGCGCGCAGGACGGTCCGCCGGTCCGGGACGAAAGCCTGGTCACCACGGATGATCAGGGACACGGACACGCCGGCGGGCAGGCGGAGCTCGCCGATCTCGACACCCGCCAGACGCGACTCGCTGGGCACGTACACCTGGAGCATGTCGGCGCCGAGGGACTCCAGCGGCGCCACGTCGATGTCCACCTCGTGCGCGGCGTTCTCGTCGAGCACCCCCAGCCGGCGCGCCAGCCAGGGCAGCGAAGGCCCTTGCAGCGGCGTGAAGAGCAGGACCAGGACGAACACCACGTCGAAGATCCGGACCGCCTGCGGTACGCCCTCGGCGAGTGGGATGGTCGCGAGCACGATCGGCACCGCCCCACGCAGGCCTGCCCAGGAGATGAACGCCTGCTCACGCCACGGCACCCGGAACGGCGTCGCCGACACCGCCACCGACAAGAACCGGCCGACCACGGTCACCGCGATCCCGATCACCAGCGCAACCAGTACGTCGTTCAGCCGGAACCGGTCCGGCGACGCGAGCAGTCCGAGCATCACGAACAGCCCGATCTGCGCCAGCCACGCCAGCCCGTCCACGAACGACCGCGTGGCCATCCGGTGCGGTAGCTCCGCCCGTCCGAGGACCAGCGAGGTCACATAGACCGAGGCGAACCCGGACACGTGCAGCAGCACCGATCCACCGGCGTACGAGATGATCGCCAGCGACAGGACCGCCAGCGGGTACAGACCAGCGGAGCTGAGCGCGATCCGGCGGATCAGGCCGACGCTGAGCCACCCGATCACGAACCCGAACAGCGCGCCGATGACGAGCTCGTAGAGCACCAGGCCGCTGAAGTACAGCAGGCCCTTCTCACCGACCTCGCCCGTGCTGACCAGGGTGACCAGCAAGACGGTCGGGGCGTCGTTCAGACCGGACTCGGCCTCCAGCGCACCCCGCAACCGCGGTCTGATCGGCACCCTCCGCAGTACCGAGAAGACCGCAGCCGCGTCCGTCGGCGACGTGACAGCCCCGAGCAGTACGGCGATCTGCCAGTCGAGGCCGAGCACATAGTGCGCCACGCAGGCGACCACCGCCACGCTGATCGCCACCCCGACGGTCGCCAGGACGACGCCCAGCGGCATCACCGGACGGACTTCGTTCCACCGGGTGGTCAGACCGCCCTCGGTCAGGATCACCACCAGCGCCGCGAACCCGAGCGCGTGCGCCAGTTGCGCGTCCTCGAAGTGGATGTTTCCCGGCCCCGACTCGCCGAGCACGAGCCCCATCCCGAGGTAGATCAACAGCGACGGGAGCCCGAGCCGCCCGCTCAACCGCACCGCGACGACCGCGACGAGCAGCACCACAGCCCCGGCCAGGAGAATCCGATCGAGCTCCGCAACGTCCATGGTGGGCCCCCTCGTCGCGTCAGGTCCCGAGCAAGGTCCAGAGAGACGAAAACCCTGACGCATCACACAGCATCAGGGTCTCCGGCTCTCTTCCACCCTCGAGGGGCGGTTGGCGGTGGCGGAGGGATTTGAACCCTCGGACGGGGGTTGCCCGTCACGCGCTTTCGAGGCGCGCTCCTTCGGCCGCTCGGACACGCCACCGCCGCAGAGGCTATCAAGGTCTGTGCCCGATAAAGAAATCGCGTAGCCGCGCGCCCGCCTCGTCGGCCATCACGCCGCCCACGACTTCCGGCCGGTGGTTGAGCCGCCGATCCCGCACGACGTCCCACAACGACCCCACGGCCCCCGCCTTGTCGTCGTACGCGGCGAAAACCAGCCGCTCCAGCCGGGACAGCACGATCGCGCCGGCGCACATCGTGCACGGCTCCAGCGTCACGACGAGTGTGCAGCCCGTCAGCCGCCACTCGCCGACGTGCTTGGCGGCGTCCCGGATCGCCAGGACCTCGGCGTGCGCGGTCGGGTCGCCGGTCAGCTCCCGCTCGTTGTGACCACGGCCGATCACCTCGCCGGAGGAGTCCACCACGACCGCCCCGATCGGTACGTCGGGCAGCGCCTTCTCGCCCTCGTCCAGCGCGAGGGTCATCAACCGCGCCCACTCGCGCCGCAGCGCCGGACTAACCAAGGGCCTCGATCGCCTCGTGGAACTGGTTGCCGAACCCCAGTACCTCGGCGATCTCCTCGAGCATCTCCTCCGGGTAGAGGTCGACGTCGTCGCACAGCGCGCCCAGATCCATCGCGCTCAGGCCGAGGTCGGCGATGATCGCCAGGTCGCCGGCCGGAACCTGCTCGTCGTCGTCATCCGCGAGCGGGATGTCGAGTTCGTCCACCACCTGCCGGGCCAGCGGCCACTCGGTCGCCGCGGTCACATCCGAGATCAGCAACCGGGCCCGGCCGCCGAGCACGCGCAGCAGGATGAAGAAGTCCTCGTCGACCGAGATCATCCCGAGCACGCCCGCCTCGCCCGGGTACCGCAGCAGTGCCGACACCAGCGTGGACAGGTCGGGCTCACCGCGGAGCACCAGCGGTGTGACGGTCCAGACCCCGTCCTCGGTGTACGCGGCCACCGCGAAGTCGAGATCGGTGGTCATCGGCCCAGCCGTGGCATCAGACACTGGCTCATCGTCGCAGACTCGCGCCGGACACGGGAGATGTTCGTGATCTCGACGCGGTATCGGTACCACCAACCCTCAGTGATGGTACGTCGCTCTGCGCATCGCCTCACGCAGCTGCCGGACCCGGGCCCGGCGGGGTGCGATCCGGTCACGGAGGGCGCGCGCTTCCTCGAGCTCCCGCAGGAACGCGGCCCGCCGGCGAAGGCGCTCGAGCTGCTCGGGCGTCTTCGCGGTGCTCTCGGTCATCGGCGTACTCCCTGGGGGGCGAGGCAGGGCAGATTCCAATGCACTTTCGAGTCTGGCAGCGAGCGCACTTTCCCGCGCCGAATCGCCGACGGTACCGTTCCGGCTTATGCAGATCCTCGTCGTGGACCACCCGCTCGTCGCCCACAAGCTCACCGCGCTGCGGGACGAGCGCACGGACTCACCCACGTTCCGGCGGCTGACCGAGGAACTCGTCACGCTGCTCGCCTACGAGGCGACCCGGGACGTCCGCACCGGCCCGGTCACCGTTCAGACCCCGGTCGCCGAGGCTCAGGGCGTGAAGCTGACGGCGCCGAAGCCACTGGTCGTGCCGATCCTGCGGGCCGGCCTCGGCATGCTCGAAGGCATGTCCCGGCTGCTGCCGACCGCCGAGGTCGGGTTCCTCGGCATGGTCCGCAACGAGGAGACCCTGACGGCCTCGACGTACGCCGAACGGCTGCCGGAGGATCTGTCCGGTCGCCAGTGCTACGTGCTCGACCCGATGCTGGCCACCGGCGGCACCCTGGCCGCCGCGATCCAGTTCCTGGTCGAACGAGGCGCCGACCACATCACCGCGATCTGCCTGCTCGCCGCACCCGAGGGCGTGCAGCGCATCGAGCAGGAGCTCGCCGACCTCGACGTACCGTGCAACCTAGTGATCGCGGGGATGGACTCGCACCTGAACGAGAAGGGCTACATCGTGCCCGGCCTGGGCGACGCCGGCGACCGCTTGTACGGCGTCGCCCAGTAGCCGCTAGACGAGCGTGTTGCGGTAGAACAGGTTGGCGCGACGGTCGCCGGTGACGCCGGAGGCGAAGCCGAAGCACAGGCGAGGGCTGCCCAGGTGGTCGACGTACACGCCGACGCCCTCGGCTTCGCGGTAGACCAGGTCGGCGCCGTCGAGGATTCGCACCGACTCGACGACCTCGCCGGAGTTGATGTCGTAGGTCCACAGCTTCGACGTCGCCAGGGCCGGGTCGGGAGTGCCGGCGTACGCCTCGCCCTCCCAGAGATAGACGTACGAGCCGTAGAGAGCCCAGCCCTGGAAGTCGATCCCGGCCGTCATCGTGGGTTGCTTGAACGACGCGAGCACGCGCGAGAAGTTGCCCACCCGCGCGGCCGCCAGCGAGTACACGCTGATGTGGAAACCGTCCGCCAGCGTGTGCCGGATGGCGATCCGGCCATGCTGCTGATCCACTGACGGCGTGAACACGGCCCCGTCCGCGACCGGCTTCCAGCTCCGCAGCGTCGGGGAGTCCTTGGTCAGCGTGGCGCCGTTCTGCCAGGGGAAGCGGGCGATCTGCCGGCCACGGGCGTTGGCCGTGTCCACGTCGGTCTCGGTCCACAGGTACGTCGTCCGCCCGACGGTCTCGGCGCCGATCGAGACGGCGTGCCCGAAGCCGGACAGGTACATGTGGCCGGCGACGTCTCCGTCGAGGCTGAGCTGAGTGAGCGTGAGGTCACCGCTGCTCGCGGGCGCCCCGGCGCGCAGCTGGCCGGCGAACAGTCGCCGGTTCGCGCTGTCGAAGGCGATCGACTGCATCACCGTGACGTCAGCCAGCGGCTTGCCGGTGAACAGCTCGCCACCCGGCCCGTCCAGGGCGAAGCGTCGAGTGGGCAGCAGGGCGAACGGGCGGGCAGCGGCGGTGGGTGCGCCGACGGCACCGGCGGAGAGCAGCGCGCCCGCTCCGGCGAGCAGCCCACGGCGGGAAAGTTTGTCCATAGGAGCCGACCGTAAGCGTCCTACCGTGAACTGTCAGTAGTCCGCACGAAATTTTCTGCTAACTACTCAGCAATTGATGTTAGAAGCTGGCTGGAAGATCGGCCGACTCGAGCGAAACGAGCTGGGCAGGGGTCGGGGCGGTGAGGTCGGACAGGCGGTGGGCCTGGCGTTCGGTCATTGCCTGGAAGATCTGCCGGGCGGACCGGCCGTTGCCGAACCCCTCGCCGCGGGGCAGTTGCTCGAACAGCTCCGCCAACGCCGTACGCGCGTCGCCCGACAGCTCGTACTGGTGCTCGCGGGCCTGGTACTCGACGATCGCGACCAGCTCGGCGGCGGTGTAGTCCTCGAACATCAGCGTCCGGGTGAACCGGGACGACAGACCGGGGTTGGAGCCGATGAACCGGGACATGTCGTTGACGTAGCCGGCCACGATCACGACCAGGTCGTCGCGGTGGTCCTCCATCAGCTTCACCAGCGTCGCGATCGCTTCGGCACCGAAGTCGTTGCCGATGCCAACGGGTGCCAGCGAGTACGCCTCGTCGATGAACAGCACACCACCGAGCGCCTGGGTGACCGCCGCGGTGGTCTTCGGTCCGGTGTGACCGACGTACTCGCCGACGAGCGCGGTCCGGTCGACTTCGACCAAGTGGCCGCGGCGCAGCAGGCCGAGCGCCTTGAGCACCCGCCCGTACAGCCGGGCCACGGTGGTCTTGCCTGTGCCGGGGTTGCCGGCGAAGACCAGGTGCCGGCTCAGCGGTGGCGCGGGCAGACCGGCCTCCTGCCGCATCCGGACCGCCTGCATCAGCTTCACCATCGACTGGACGTCGCGCTTCACCCGATCCAGGCCGACCTGCTCCTCGAGCTCGGCCAGCACGTCCTCGAGCGTCTCGTCATCGGGCGGCATGCTCTCGTCGAGGGCCCCGGCCGCCGTGACGGCGGGCGCGTCGGCGGTCCCGCTGCAGAGCGACGCATCCAACCGCTGCATCGACGTACAGAACGCGACCGACGGCGTCGGCCGGGACGGAACGCCCTTGCAGCTATGGGATTGCGCGACCGGCCCGAACCAGCAGTGGACCTTCCAGCCCGACGGATCGGTCCGGTCGATGGGCCTGTGTATGGACCTCGCCTGCGCGTCCACCGCCGAGGGCACTCAGGTGCAGCTGGTCAACTGCAACGGCGGCTGGGCCCAGAAGTTTGCCCTCAACAACAATCACGACCTGGTCAACCCGACCGCCGGCAAGTGCGTCACCGCCGACAAGACCGCGAACGGCGGCCGGCTGACCCTGCGTTCCTGCAACGGCGCCGGCAACCAGAAGTGGCACAAACCCTAGAAGGCGTAGGGATAAGGCGACCAGTCCGCGGGACGCTTCTCCAGGAAGGAATCGCGGCCCTCGGCGGCTTCGTCCGTACCGTAGGCGAGGCGGGTCGCTTCGCCGGCGAACAACTGCTGCCCGACCAGCCCGTCGTCGATCAGGTTGAAGGCGTACTTCAGCATCCGTTGCGCGGTCGGCGACTTCGCGCAGATCTTCTTGCCCCACTCGAGCGCGACCGCCTCGAGCTCGGCGTGCGGCACGACCTTGTTCACCATGCCCATCCGGTACGCGTCCTCGGCGGAGTACTCGTCGCCGAGGAAGAAGATCTCCCGCGCGAACTTCTGCCCGACCTGCCGGGCCAGGTACGCCGATCCGAAACCGCCGTCGAACGACGCCACATCGGCGTCCGTCTGCTTGAACCGCGCGTGCTCCGCCGACGCCAGGGTCAGGTCCGCGACCACGTGCAGGCTGTGCCCGCCACCCGCGGCCCAGCCCGGGACGACGCAGATGACGACCTTCGACATGAAACGGATCAGCCGCTGCACCTCGAGGATGTGCAGCCGGCCGGCCTTCGCCGGGTCGATGCTCTCGGCCGTCGTACCCTCGGCGTACTTGTAACCGTCCTTGCCCCGGATCCGCTGGTCGCCACCCGAGCAGAACGCCCACCCGCCGTCCTTCGGTGACGGGCCGTTGCCGGTCAGCAGCACACAGCCGACATCGGTCGACATCCGCGCGTGGTCCAGCACCCGGTACAGCTCGTCCACGGTGTGCGGCCGGAACGCGTTGCGCACCTCGGGCCGGTTGAACGCGATCCGTACCACTCCGGCGTCGACCGCCCGGTGGTAGGTGATGTCGGTCAGGTCGAACCCGTCGACCTGTTTCCAGGCCGATGGGTCGAAGATCTCGGAGACAGTCACCCCGCGAGCATATTTCAGGGCTTCGCGGTGCTCTCCCGCAGGACGACCTCGGCCTTGAAGGTCTCGGTCGTCGGCTCGCCACCCTCGATCGCGAGCTCGAGCGCGCGCCGGCCCATCTGCTCCAGCGGCAGCCGGACCGTGGTGAGCCCCGGCCACACGTCGCGCAGCGTCGCGATGTCGTCGAATCCGGCGACCCCCAACTGACCCGGTACGTCGACTCCGCGCGCACGCAACGCGGACATCGCACCGACCGCCATCACGTCGTTCACCGCGAACACACAGTCAACATCGGCGTGCCGATCCAGGATCACCTCGGCCGCGGCGTACCCGCCGTCACGAGTGAACTCGCCGGCCTCGACAACCACCGGCTCCAACCCGGACTCGGCCAGCCCCTCGACGAATCCGACTCGCCGGTCACGTGCCGTCGCGAGCGTTTCCGGTCCACTCAGTACGGCGAACTTCCGCCAGCCGAGCCCGACCAGCTCGCGTGCGAGGGCCGCCGCGCCGGAACGGTTGTCCGGCTCGATCGTGTGGGCCGGCATCCCGGACTGGCTGACCAGCGCCAGGCCGGCGCCGGAATTGAGGAACGTGTCGACCTCGGTCGCGGTCCGGGCCAGGCTCTCGGCGTCGGTCCGCCGGCTGCCGATCATCACCGCGGCCCGCGCCCGCTGTGCCCGCAATGACGACAGGTAAGCGATCTCGCGCTCCGCGTCCCGGAACGTGCTGGCCATCATCACCAGCAGATGGCGTTCGTCGGCGGCACGCATCACGCCGTTCGCGATGGCGGCGAAGTACGGGTCCTCGATGTCGTGGACCAGGATGCCGACCAGGTTGGTCGACGATTTCGCCAACGCCTGCGCCTGCGCGTTCGGCGTATAGCCGAGCTCGTCGGCGGCGGCCTTGACCCGCTCCTGCAACTCGGGACGGGGAACCCGGTCCCCGCCGTTGAGCACGCGAGAAGCGGTCGCGACCGACACGCCCGCGCGCTGTGCCACGTCCAGCAATGTCACCGGTGCTCGCAGATTCACTGGCCTACCCTTTCCTGCTCTCCCCCTGCGGGTGGTGGCGGTCACCTTATCGGAACCAGTGTCTCGTCACGCTCTGTCGCGGGGAAGTGCCGGGCAATCTCGGTAGAACCTGGCTTTGCGGCGCGGGAGTGACTAGCCTTCCCAGCCATGACGACCGTCCGCGCCAGGATGACGATCCTGGTCTCGTCCACTGTGCTCAGCCTCGCGACCGTGACGGGTCCCGCCGTGGCTGTCCCGACCCCGGATGACCCCTCCGGAGGCCCCGCTCCGGTCGCTCCGAGCCTGCCCGCGCACGTCGATGCGGCGACCAAGAGCACCCAGCCGGTCTACGACTACTCCGCCGCGATCCGCGAGTCCGTGTACGTCGACACCACGATGGACACCGACTCCGACGGCAAGGACGACGTGATCGCGGTCGACATCGTCCGGCCGGTCGAGACCGCGCTGACCGGCGTACGGATCCCGGTCATCATGGACGCGTCGCCGTACTACTCGTGCTGCGGTCGCGGCAACGAGAGTGAGAAGAAGACGTACGACGAGAACGGCATCATCCAGCGGATGCCGCTCTACTACGACAACTACTTCGTTCCGCGCGGCTACGCGATGGTCGGCGTCGACATCGTCGGCACCGGACGCTCGACCGGCTGCGGCGACGTCGGTGGCAAGGATGAGATCGACTCCGTTGTCGACGTCATCGACTGGCTGAACGGACGCAATACCGCACACACCGCCGACGGGCGGCCGGTGGAGGCGACCTGGACCACCGGCGCCGTCGGCATGATCGGCAAGTCGTACGACGGGACGCTGGCCAACGGTGTCGCGGCGACCGGAGTCAAAGGCCTGAAGACGATCGTGCCGATCTCGGCCATCTCCTCGTGGTACGACTACACCCGCTCCGGCGGCGTACCGTACTCCGACGACTACATGCCCTGGCTCGGCGGCTACGTCGGTCACGACAGCCCCGCGTGTGAAGCGGTCCGCGCGGAGCTCGGTGACAACGACGACGATGACACCGGCGACTACACCGCGTTCTGGGCCGAGCGTGACTATCTGAAGGACGCGAACAAGGTGAAGGCGTCGGTCTTCATGACGCACGGCCTGAGCGACTACAACGTGCAGACGAACCACTTCTCGCAGTGGTGGGCCGCACTCGCCAAGAACAACGTTCCCCGCAAGCTGTGGCTCGGCGTCGAGGATCACGTGGATCCCTTCGAGTTCCGCCGCGACGAGTGGGTGGACGAGCTGCACAAGTGGTTCGACTACTGGTTGCAGGGCTTGCAGAACGGCGTGATGAAGGAGCCGATGGCATCGGTCGAGACGTCGCCCGATGTCTGGCGCAACTACACGACCTGGCCGGCCGTGAACCATCCTGTCTCCGTGCCGCTGTCGGCCGGCAAACTAGGTGCTCTGGGCAAGGGATCCGTCACGATCACCGACGACTCCGACCTGACCGAGGACGACATCGTCGCCGACCCGTCCGAAGTGATCGCCGGCCGGCAGATGTTCCTGTCCGCACCCCTGCCGGTGCCGATCCGGATCAGCGGTACGGCGTCCGTCACCCTGCGGATCAAGTCCGACTCTGTCACGACCCCGGTCACGGCCCGCCTGATCGAGTACGGCGACGCCGCCCGGTACTCCGGCATCCGCCGTACCGACCAGAGCACCTGCGAAGGCGCGAGTACCGACTATGACGACAGCTGCTACTACACGGTCCAGAAACTGACCACTCAAAGCGACCACGGCATCGTCAGCCGCGGCTGGGTCGACGCCGCCCACAGCAAGTCCCTGAGCAACCCGGCCCCGCTCACCCCCGGCCAGTGGTCGACCATCACCGTCCCCCTCCGCGCCCAGGACGAGGTCATCCCCAGGGGCCGCATCCTCGGCCTGGCCATCACCCTCTCCGACACCGAGTGGACCAGCCCCAACGACACCGGCGCCACCATCGACATCGACCTGGCCGGCAGCAAACTCAACCTCCCCGTCACCTCCGGCAAACTCACCGCCCCCACCAAGCTCCAACCAATAGACGTAGACATCACCACCCCCTCCCAACGCCCCGACCTCCACGACCCCACCAACTAGCAGTGAGGATGTGAGTGTGGCTCCGCAGTGGCCATCCTGACTCGACCTCTAACTGACTTCGGGTCTTCAACGGGATCTGTCGGTTGGCCTGCTACGGAGCCACTGCACTCACCGGGCCAGGGGCATCCCCGGCCGCCGACCCCGGGTCGTTCCGCCGAGTCGTGGCCCACGGTTCGCCCTCCAGGCCGACCCCTCGCCGGGGCCTTCGCCGAGTCGTGAGATCGGGCTGCCGACTCGCCGATTTCCGCAACCCGGATCCACGACTCACGGTTTCACGTTCCAGCCGACCGCCACGACTCGATGGGCCTGTGGATAAGCCGAGCAGGGGAAGGGGTGGAGCCGGGAAGATAGGGCCATGTTGTTCACGGCGGCGCAAGCACGAGCGGGTGGGATCTCCCGCGGAGTCCTGCGCGGAGTGGGCTACCGGCGCGTGCTAGGCCCCGTGTACGTCGCCGCACACATCGCGGTCACACCCCGACTGCGCGCCGAGGCCGCATTGCTCCTGACGCCCGAGGCAGTCGTAAGCCACCACACCGCGCTGACTCTGTGGGACGCGGGCGGTCCGGCCGACGACGACGTACATGTGAGCGTCCGGCGCGATCCCCACCGGACCCTGCCCCGAATCGACGGCCTGCGCGTCCACGAAGTACTCAACCTCGAGCGCGTCATGAACGCCGGCCTACCGCTGACCCCTCCCGGCCGCACATTCCTCGACATAGCACCGCACTCCGACCTGACCGAGCTCGTGACAGCCGGAGACTCCCTGGTACGACGTACAGACGCCGACCCCGCCGACCTGATTGAGCTCACGTCAGCGGCGATCGGCGTACGAGGCGTCCGTCGAGCCCGAGAGGCGGCCGCACTCGTTCGGCGTGGAGTCGACTCACTGATGGAATCGCGCCTGCGACTCCTCCTCATCCTCGCCGGCCTCCCCGAACCGCAAGTCGCCCACGACATCCACGACTGTGACGGAGGCTGGCTGGCGAGACCCGACCTGGCCTACCCGTACCTCAAGATCGCGATCGAGTACGACGGCCAGCACCACCTCGTCGACCTCCGTCAGTGGCGACGTGACATCCGCCGGCGCGAGAACCTGGAACGCGAAGGCTGGCTGCTCCGCGTCGTCACCGCCCACGACCTCCTCCATACCCCCGCCACCGTCGTCGCCCGCATCACCCAAGACCTCGACACTCGCCGCCACCCACTCGTCGCCTGAGCCCAGAAGGGGCAGACCCCGCAGAACTACTTGCCTTCGGTGACGAAGTGCATGGGGTCGCCGAAGCCGAGGTCGGTGATGCCGGCGGTGTAGAAGGCGCCGATCAGCAGGGATCGACGGTGGGCGGCGAACGTGAGTACGTGGGCGACCATCCCGCCGTACGTGAAGACTCGCGGCGGCTCACACGTGGTGTCGACGAAGCTCTCGTCGAAGCGCCCGTCCTCGTTCAACTGATTGACCAGGGCAACGAATCGTGAGCCGGCGAGCGCGTGCCGGTCGCGGAGCTCGGGGATCGGCGTGACTACCTCCCGCCCGCACTCCGGCACCTGGAACGGCCGGTCCTCCACCGACGCCAGCCACATTTCTTCCTGCCAGACCAGCCGATCCAGCAGGTACCGGATCGAGATGTCGTCGTCGATCCCTTCCACCGACAGCTGGATCGGCCGATCCAGCGCCGCCGCGTCCAGCCGGGCGCCGCGCTCGATCATCTCGCCGGTCAACCAAACGTGATGCTCAACCATCCTGACCAGTACGTCCATCCCTCGCACCTCTCTCCGTGCCGGCAGGCGCAATCCCGCCGGCGGCTGAAAATGAACCCCGCTCGGCGCCGTCAGGAAGAACACCCGCGACGCCTCCCGCCGCCACTCCCGCGGCGACATCCGATAAGCCCTGGCGAACGCCCGCGTGAACGCCTCGTGCGACCCGTACCCGGCCTCCACCGCGACATCCAGTACGGCGACCTGCTCGGCCAGCAACCGGTACGCCGCCCGCTCCAGCAACACCCGCCGCCGGAACGCGAACGGCGACTCCCCCGCCACCGCCCCGATCACCCGATCAAAATGAAACCGCGACAAATGCACCCGGCCGGCCAGCCCGGCCCCATTCACCGTGGCAACCCCCACCCCGGCCAACCCCTCAGCCACCACCGCAACAAACTCCTCAAACACATCCGCCATACCCCCACTGTGCCCTCCCCAGCCCCCCCAAACTTGATCGAAATTGCGGAACTGCCCGTCAGACCCCCGGCAGCCTCTCCAACACCTGGCGGCAGTGCTTGCGAAGCTCCGGAACGGTGCTCTCTGCGACCTCGCGCGCGCCGGGCACGTCGGCCACTGCCGCGAGTGCCTTCTCGAAGGCATCCGGATACTGCGCGGCGAGGGCTCTGACGCGCTCGACCAGCTGGTCTGGCGCCAGCCCGAGAACACCAGCAGCCTTCTCCCACTGCTTCCGTCTGATGCGACTGAACAGCCGCTCGCCGCCGATCGACAGTGCCACCTGGCGATCCACCGTCGCACTGTCGTACGCCAAACCTGTGGCAAGGTCGTAGAGCGGAGCGATCCATCGTTCGCCATCAGGAGCCAACAGCAACGAGATGTTCTTGGCGTGGCCGTCCGGCGCGCCCGCAATCAGGTTGATGATGACGAAGTCGGCCAGCGCCAGCAGGTCGTCGTCCGGCGTGGTCGTCTGCCTGCGGACAAGCCCGGCCATATCTGTCAGCCCGGGTCCGCCCCGGCTCTCATACTTCGCCTCCGGCAGCCGCCCGAGAGCCTGACTGAAGTCCTCCTGGTGGATGCGCGTGATCCCACCATCGCCGACCACACGGTCGAACCGCTGGACGACAATCGCCCACTGGTCTTCGAACCGAACAATGTTGCTGCCAGCAATGTCGACCGCCAGATCCTCGGCCGCAGTCATGGTGAGGTGCTCGACCAACGCTTGATGCAGAAGAGATCTGATGCCTGGCTTGATGATGTGCGTGGTTGCGGCCGACCCGTGCGCTTCGTGCCAGAGACCGTCGATCAAGGTCAGCGCGAACTTCTCCTGCTGACCACCCAGTGACCAGTGCTCACCGGGCATCGACCAGGAAGCAGGCTGATCAGCCAACTGCCGCAGCCGATCCGCGATCTGCGCTTCGCTGACAGGATGCAGCTCGGCTGCTCGAGACCGGAGTTCCTCCACCCTGTCGGGGTTGCAGAACTGCACTGCGCCAGGACAGTCCCAGCCCATCACCGCCAGCATTCCGAAGACGTCGTCAGGCGTCGTGTCCAGGCGGTCTGCCCACCGAGCACGCGTTTGCGCGTTCTCAGGTAGCAAGCCTCGGAGATACGGTTCGACTCGTTTGGCAGGGTAGCTTCGCTCGGCAATCGGAAGGCGGAGCGACAACGGCACCGCGCCTGACTCCACATAGCCGGCGTCGTAGGTGAAGCTCGGCATGGACGCGTCTCGGTCCCGGTCCAGGTGCCCAACGACCTGTCCGTAAAGCAAGACAGCGAGGCGCTCAGCCATGCCGTGACTCCTCGCCGGCCACGCGGGAGCTGTCTGCCCACGCACGCCGGCGGTTCACCGCCCTCTCGCGATGGCGATCCGCGATCTCTTGAGCTGCCCGATCGTCAGCCCGCTCGCCGGCATCTGGCACGCGGAGCACCATCGTCAGACCGAGCGCGTTCAGCAGTCGCATCACCTGCTCGAGTTCCGCCCCGCGATGTCCACCCTCGACTCTGGCAAGCCAGGATCGCGACACGCTCGCACGCTCGGCGGCCTCAGCCTGGCTGAGGTCAAGCCGCAGTCGTTGCGCTCTGATGGTCGAGCCGAGCTTCGACCAGTCGCTGATGACGATGTCACTCATGACGAGTCTCCAATGTCTTCGTTCATAGACATGGTGACACTGCCTTCGTTCGAAGACAATCAAGAGATGTCTTGGAACGAGGACATCCACATCCGCCCAGCGCGCCGAGGATCACTTCGTGCCCCATCGCGTGCTGTCTTGTGGAGTACTGTGCAGTGTGTAGTAGTGTGGTCGGTAGAGCACCGGGAGGGCGGTCTGAGGGGTCCGGCCTTCCGGTGCGCGGAGGAGGACTGATGGACACGAGCCAGTTGCTCAAAGGCGTGCTGGATCTGGCGGTGCTCGCCGTGCTGCGCGACGCCGACGGATACGGGTACGACGTACTCCGGCGACTGCGGGCCGCCGGCCTGGAGGACGTTGCGGACGCCTCGGTGTACGGGACGTTGCGGCGATTGTTCGCGGCCGGCGCGCTGACGTCGTACGTGCAGCCGAGCGAGGAAGGCCCGCACCGCAAGTACTACGGGCTGAACAAGACCGGCCGGGACTTGCTCGCACAGTCCACCAAGACCTGGAACCACTTCGCCGACACGATGTCGGTGCTGCTGCTGGAGAAGGAGGCCGCGTGAACAGCACCCTGACCGGAGCGGTCGCGATCTACCTGGCCCAGGTTCGAGCCGAGCTGAGCGACCTGCCGCCGGGCGAGCTGGAGGACGTTCTCGACGACGTCAGCGGTCACCTCACCGAGGTCGCCGCCGAGTTCGAGGGCGAGCCGACCATCACGGCTCTGCAGGAGCGGCTGGGCAGCCCGAAGCAGTACGCCGATGAGCTGCGGACCGCGGCCGGCTATCCGCCCCGCACCCAACCGGTCGGCGCCGCCCACCTCGAGGCGGGTTGGAAGGCCCTCCGCTGGGGCCTGATCGCGGCCACCGTCGGCCCGTTCTTCCTTGCCCTCGGCATCTTCGCCTGGGACGAGAACGCCACCGCGTTCTTCGGACTGCTCGGGATCGCGGTGCTGTTCGGCGCGGCGTACCTCGGCGTACGGGCGTTGCACGGCCACGACCCGCGGATCGTCCTCGACACCCCGCGTGGCGCCCAGGGCGCGGCCGCCATCCGTGGCTGGGTCGACCAGATCCCGCCGCACGTCCGCGGCGAGCTGGTCAGCATCGGCCAGCCGGTCTGGTGGGTCGCGCGCGGCGTGATCGGCGCCGGTGGGTTCTTCGCGCTGTTCGGCGCCGCCTCGGTCACCGTGGTCGGCTCGGTCGCCGGTGCCGCGGTCTCGATCTGGATCGGCCGCAAGACTCAGAAGGACCGCCGCTGGCTCTGGTACGTCGTACCGCTCAACGTCGTCGCGGCCATCGCCGTCCCGGCTTTCCTCGCGGCGGCGTACGTCGGGACGTCGTTCAACGTGCTCGGCCACTACAACGACTACCGCGGCGGCAACTCGTCGTACAACCCGCCGTCGAACGGGCTGACGCTGAACGGCAACCAGGTCACGAACATCTACCCGTTCGATGCCCAGGGCAAGCAGGTTGACGTCCGCCTGTACGACCAGGACGGCAACCCGATCGGCCTGGAGCTCCAGGACTGCGCCGCGAACTACGGGAGCACCACCCGCGACACGACCAGCAACCTGTTCCCGCAGGCCGTGGTCAGCCCGGACGAGAACGGTTACGCGGACCAGGAGAACTGCAAAGACAGCACCAAGGCTCCGTTCGCCCCGCCGCCGGCCCCGGCGCCCCGGACGACCCCGACACCAACCGCAAGCCAAGGCCCAACCGACAAGCCAACGGCCCCGACCGCGAAGCCGACCCCCATCGCGCCCACGGCAACGCCGTCGACCCCGCGCGCCGGCGTGACCCTCACGGTCGCGCCTACCCGGTAGCCGATCGCCGTCGCGAGGACAACAGGCGAGTTTGCCTCACCGAGGTTAGAGGTGGGCCGCGGCGACCTGACGGCAGCGGGCGGTTGCGTCCGCGCTCGCGCTGGTTGCAGGTCAGAGGTGGGCCGCGGCGACCGCTCGGTAGGTGTAGCCGAGGTTCCGGTAGACCGCAATGGCAGCGGGATTGTCTGCGTCAACCATCAGCGCAGCGCTGCCGTGCCGCGAGATCAGCTCGTCGGTGACGAAACCGCAGACCTGCCGGGACAGTCCCTTGCCCCGCGCAACGGGATGAGTGGCAACGCCGGCCAGAAACCCCACCTCCGGCGCGCTCCACGCATCCGCCGCGATGCTCAGCAGTTCCCCGCCGTCGCCGGTCACCGCAGCCCACCGTCGTACGCCGCTCCGCCCGGGCCACGCGTACGACGCAGGCGATGCCTCGGTCAACAGCTCCACCACCCCGGCATCGCCCTCAAGCCAGACCGGATCTCCCGCACTCACCAAGTCACCGCCGGAGGTGATCCGAGCAGGTGGCTGAGCCTGCGGCGGCGGTGCCGATCGAGGTTGGTGAGTGGGGGACGTCCGCGTCTCCATCCAGCCGAAAGCGGCCGAGAACTCCATCCCCGGCACCCGATCGGCGAGCTCACGCACCAGCTGCTCGTCACCGAACGGACGGAAGCTCGGCCCCACCTCGGCGAACACACTGATCGCGAGGCGAGCAACGGATTCCACCGGCCCGGCGACCGCGAGCCGGTCACGCTTCGAGAGATCCGGTGACGCGACGACCACCGCGTCCCCCTCGTACCAGGCGCGAACGCCTCGGCCGAACCCTTGGGCGGCCCAGACGATCAGCGGATCGCCTCCACTGGCTCGGTTCAGGTCAGCAATGGTCAGGATCTCGCGCACCAGGTCATTGTCACTCAGACCGTTGGAGGGCGTACGGGACGAGGTGGTGGTAGCCGCGGACCGAGACGCGGCGGAGGCGGCGGAGGCGGTAGTCGGAGTGGCCGTCGAGTGCGGCGGCCAGTTCGCGGTCGACGAGGACGCGGCCGGGTTTGCATTCCGAGGTGAGACGGGCGGCGAGGTTGACGACCTCGCCGTACACGTCGCCGAGCCGGATCAGGATGGTGCCGTAGGAGAGACCGATCCGCAGGTCGGGCAGGTCCTCGGCCGCGGAGACGGCGTCCTGCAGTGCCAGCGCGACCGCGGCGCCCTGGGCCGCGGTGTCGGTGACGAACAGCACCTCGTCGCCGATCGACTTGATCACCCGGCCGCCGTTCAACGCAACGACGTCCGCGGCCATCCCCTCGAACCGCTCGATCAGCTGGCCGAGTTCAGCCTCCGTCAGCCGTCGGGTCAGCCGGGTGAAACTGACGATGTCGGCGAACCCAACCGCCCGTACGCCGCGTGCCAGCTCGTCGGATCCGGCCACCGCTCGCCCGGCGGCCGCGGCCAGGTGCCGCCGCCAGACGTAGGTCTGCAACCGCTCCATCGCCGGCAACAGCTGGCCCGCAACCTCGATCGCCTCGTCCGCCGACAGCTTCGAGCTCGCCAGGAACTCCAGGAACATCGACGACTGCCAGGACGCCAACCGGGATTGGGTCTGCCCGAGCTTGCGCGCCAGCGAGGACTCCATCTCCGGATCGATGAAGTCGTCGTCCTCCAGCGCCGCCACCAACCGCAGCGCCTCGACGTCGTCGTCCGTGAACGCGACCTCGTCGTCCGGCACCGTCGCGAACCCGAGCGCATGCCACATCCGCTCGGCCCGCGCGATCGAGATCCCCGCCCGCTCCGACACCTGGATCCGGGTGAACTTCCGCTCGCCACCCAGCAACGCGCGCTCGAACTCCCGCTGCAGCGACCCCAGATCCACCTGCCCACCTTCCCGTACGCCGGTCCCGGCAAGAGACTCGAGCGGTGCTCCAGGCAGGTCGTCCTCGCCGTCCGCCGTCTCGCGGGCAGGTGACTGGTGGGTGTGGGGTTCGGGGGGCGCCGGGACCGGGGCGGGTGAGCGTGGGGAGGGCTCGGTCGGGCCGGGCGGCGTGGGGTCAGGAACCACCGCGGCGCTCGGCGATGGTGGCGTCGATGGCGTCGCGGAAGGCCGGCAGGCGGCGGGTCAGGTCGTCGAACTTCTCCCGGGTGAAGTGCAGCAACTGCAGCCGGGACTTGGCCGTGACGGTTGCCGTCCGCAACGTGTTCCGGCGGACCCCGACCTCGCCGGCGATGTCACCCGGGCCGAGCTCGGCGATCTCCGAACCCTTCACCCGGACCGCCGCCGTACCGCTGAGGATCAGGTACGCCGCGTCCGGTGCGGTCTGCTCCAGGATCAGCGACCACCCAGCCGGCACGGAGACCTCCTCGCCGGCCTTGAAGATGTCCCGGATGTCGCGTCCGGACAGATCCGCGAACAGCGGCAGGTCCCGCGGGGATGTCCTACCCAGTGCCACGTCGATCCTCCGAGCCCGCCGGGCCACCCCGGCGATCAGCCGATGTTTCCAGTCAGTAACTCTAACGGCTCGCCACCGCCGAGGTCACCCGGACCCACGAAACCACCCGCCTCGCAGCCGGTGTGGTGGGGTTAGGTGGTCGCGGCAACCAGTAGGAGTGGGGGCTGGTGGCGGTGGGGGGACAGGTGTGGGTGATGGGCTGTTTGGGCGGGAGTGGGGCTGGGTTCGTCCACGAGGGTCAGGTGGAAGCCCTGGTGGCGGAGGGCTGCTGACTACCAGATCCGCGGAGCCGGGCACGAGATCGAAGTCAGCCAGGTCCGACCGAACGTAGTGGACGCGCGGGTGGTGAGTGGCGGCGGCGAGCACACCGTCATCCCGACCGCAGGCATCTCGGTCGGCAAACGCCAGTACGTGCAGTACATGTCGCTCAACTACTGGGGTCCGGCCGGCAGCTGGTTCACCAACTACTCCGGTTTACCTCCGCCGACCGACGCCTGCGGGTACGACGTGGCCCGGTACGGCGGCGTACCGGGCGGCGCGGGCCGACGAGGCGGGGGCCGGCCAGGCGGTCTTCGAGGCGCCGGGCCTCGCGGCGGATGGGCTGGGCGACGTACTCGCCGAGGATGATGCCCGAGGCGAGGGCGACACCGATGGCGACCGCGGTCGTCAGGCTGACGATGCCGACCAGGTTGCCGAGTCCCATCAGCTCGTACAAGCCCTTGTAGATGGTCAGTCCGGGCAGCAGCGGGATCGTCCCCGCCACGACCACCACCAGCGGCGGCACCCCGGACCGCCGGCCCAGCGAGTAGCCGCCGAGACCGACGACGAAGGCCGCCGCCGCGGTCGACCAGGCCGGACCGAACGAGGCCCGCGTCATCAGCGTGAACACCAGCGAGCCCAAAGCACCCATCACGGCGATCGGCAGCAAGGCCCGCAGCGGCGCGTACGACGCGTACGCGAACGCGACCGCCATCAGCGCACCGGAGCCGACCATGATCGGCAGGTTGGCCAGCTGGATCGTCTGTGCCTCGATCCCGAGGTCGAATCCGAGCTTGAGCCCGATCGCCAGACCTAGGGAGACCCCGGCGATGATCCCGCCGGTCAGCAGCATCGCCTCGAGACTGCGGGCCGCCGCGGTCACGTAGTACCCGGTGATCGCGTCCTGGACCGCGCCGGTCAGGGCGATCCCGGCGAGCAGCATGATGATGCCTGCGGCAACGACCAACGACGGTTTCACCGGCGCATGTACGGCGTACAGGACGACAGCAACCGCGGTGGCGACGAACGCGCCGGCCACCTGCTGGTAGAACGTGGGCAGCCGTTGCCGGCTGAACCACCGGTTGTTCAGATCGATCACGATCGCGGTGACGACCGCGACCAACGTGATCAGCCAGCCACCACCGAGCAGCAGCGTGGCGCCGCCGGCCATCACACCCCAGGCCAGTACGGCGCACCAGCGCGGGTACGGCGGACCCGCGGAGGTCAGCCGGGCGAGCTCACGGCTCGCCTCGTCCCGGGTCACGTCACCCCGGGCGAACCGCTGTACCAGCTGATCCACGTCGGTCAGCCGGGAGAAGTCCTGCGACCGGTACCGGACCAGGCGGATGTGCGTCTCGGGCGCGACGTCCGGCGCGGCCTGGTACGAGATCGCCATCGAGGTGAAGGTGATGTCGACCTCGCACCCGCGCAACCCACCGGCCGCGGTGACACCGAGGATGGTCGCGGTCGCGTCGGCCGTACCGGCGCCGCTGGACAGCAGCACCTCCCCGACCCGCAGGGCCAGGTCGATGGTCCGGTAGACCTCCCGCTGCTCGTCGGGCTCCATCTACTCGCCGAGCAGGCGGTGGGCCATGGCCAGGTCGGTGATCAGGATGTTGACCCAGCCGCCGAGCAGGGCGGCCCGGATCGCGGAGAACTTCCGCTCACCGCCCGCGACGCCGATCCGGCGCGGCACGGCCAGCAGCTCCTTCGCGGTCACGCCGATGACTCGCTGGTCGAACGTCGAGCGCACGTGCTTTCCCTCTTCGTCGAAGAACCGGAAACAGACATCCCCGACCGCACCGAGCCGGCGGAGCTCGTCCTGGTCGGCCTCGGCGACCGCGTTCCCACTGCGCTGCAGCAGCGGCGAGGGTTCGAGGCTGCCGATTCCGACCAGTGCGTCGGTGAGCTGTCCCCACGTGCCCAGAACGTCCCGAACGGACACGTCGTTCATCATCGCGCGCCGTACCGCGGGCGTCCCGACCAGCCCCGGCGCGGGCAGGTAGACCGGCATCGCACCGGTCAGCTCGGCGAACCGCGCGGTCAGCCGGGTGGCCTGCATCTGCACCGCCGCGTCACCCAGCCCGCCGACGATCTGGACCACCTTGTCCACCACCGGCACGCTCTTGCGCGGCATCCGGTCCACCGCGCTGATCAGCGTCTCGCTCCAGGACGAGATCCCGATCACGTGCCCGCCGGTCAGCGTCATGTCGATGTACGCCGCCGCGCCCGAGCCGAGCGCGGGCAGCACCTCGTCGCCGACCCCGAGCGTGTCGACCACGACCGCGTCCCGGAGCCCGTAGCGGCCCTGCAGCTCGTCCTCGAGGTCGCTGTGCACGCCGCTCGGCATGGTCACCACGGTGTGCACGATGCCGACCTCGACCGCCTGCTTGAGCATCCGGGACACGCGCGCCTGGGAGAGGTTCAGCTCGGTCGCGATTCGCGGTTGCCGGATGCCCTTCTCGTGGTACATCCGGGCGACCTTCGCCAGCAGCCGCAGCTCGTCCAGCCCCGGCTGACGCACCGAGCGGTTGCCGTTCGCCACGAGTACCCCCTTCGACAGAACCAAACTGGACTATAGGTCAGGCAGACACAGGTAGACCCGCGGACTACCGCCCGGATCGGGGATCACGGCCGACGGCGAGTCGCGTTTGCCGGTGGCGACCACGGAGCCGTCGCGTGGGTCGATGATCGTGTAGTTCAACGGCACCGTGTCGTCGAAGACCGGCACCATGCCGCCGTGCTCGCGGTAGATGATCAGGAGGCCGTCGGCCCCGCTCAGTGCCCGTCCCGAGATCACCCGGGTCCAGTCCGGTCGCATGTCCGTCGTCGGCAGCCCGGCCAGGATCTTTCCAAGCAGACCGACGTACGTCGAACCCTCGAAGCCGACCGCCTCACGCCAGCCCGCGCCCGGCGCGAGGAAGTAGTCCGAGTGACCGGGCTCGTCGGGATGCAGCCGCCACTGCCACAGGCTGCCGGCACCGTAGACGACGCCCATCGTCCCGCCCGCGCACAGGTTGCTCCAGGCCTCGTGCCCCTGCCACCAACCAGCTCCCACGCCGGTCCGGCCGGTGTTCTCGTACGTCGGCTCGCCGTTCGCAACCGCCTTGACCGGCGAGTTCCGCCACATGTCCGCCACTCGCTCCGGCACGTGTTCACCGGAGTGACCGGTCTGGCACCACTGGAAGTCCAGCCAGTCCGCGTCCTGGTGAGCCTGCGCGTGGATGTGTGGCCGGTAGTGGATGCCGGTCGGCTGGCCGTAGCAGTCCACTGCGTGCACCTCGGCGCCACCGGCAGCAACCTGCGGCTCGAGGCCGGTCCCGTCCCCGCCGACCAGGTAGATCGCGGGCTGAGCGCCGTACCGGGCGACGAGGTAGCGGCAGTACGCGGCGTACTCCGCAGGCGGTACGACGGTGCCGGCGACGTCGAGGCCCTTCCACCCGAAGCCCTGGAACACGGGCTGGAGGACCGGGACCAGCCCATGCTCGACCAGGATCGCCAGCAGCTCGTCGAGGTACTGGAAGTACTCGACGTTCAGCTCCCGAAGGTGTCCGTCGGCGAGATCCTCGAAGGCCACGTCGAAGCCCTCGTCCTGGGTACGATCGCGCGGACCGACCGCGCGCATGTCCGGCTGGACGGTCATCAGCAGGACCGCGTTGAACCCCTTGGCCTGCCGGTCGGCGGCGTACTCGCGGACTTGGTCAGGGGTCGCCCGCCAGGGCAGTGCCCATGCGGTGTCGGCGACCAGGATGGCCGGCGTGCCGTCGGCGTGCACCAGGCTGCGGCCGCCGGGCGACATCCGCCAGAAGCCGTGCCGGTAGAACGGGTTGGGTTCGTCCTCGGCGGCCTCGACCCGGAACTCACCAGCTGACCACTTCCAGAGACCAGGTTCGGGCGCGGCGAAGCGGACCTTCCAGGTCTCGCCGCCGTCGGTGAACGTGGGCCGCCGGAGCCGGAGGCCGCTCTCGTGCTCGAACTCCACCCACTCCTCGGCGGAGGTCAGCGAGAGTTCGATCGGACGCCAGACGACTGAGATGGACATGACACTCCCGTGGGGGGTTCGGACCGATAAACTGACCGCTGAATCTGCAAGACCACACGTGCTCTGGGGTCGGTGAAATTCCGAGCCGGCGGTGACAGTCCGCGACCCGTGCACCCGCGAGGGTGTCCGGTTGACCTGGTGGAACTCCGGGACCGACGGTGAAAGTCCGGATGGGAAGCGCACGTGGCAGTCTTCGCGGTGCCCGTGCGACGCCTGCCGTCGTACGGTCTCGTGGAGCTTGTCGTTGCCCCCGGAGTGCCATTCCATGTCACGCCGAGAGGACACGACAGTGAGCACCGCGACCACATTGGACACCATCGAGCGTGCTGTCTCCGAGATCGGGCGTGGGCGACCCGTCGTGGTCGTCGACGACGAGGACCGCGAGAACGAGGGCGACCTGACCTTCGCCGCGTGCCTGGCCACCCCCGAACTGATGGCGCTCCTGGTCCGCTACACCAGCGGCTACGTCTGCGCGCCGGCCGCGGCCGACGTCCTCGACCGGCTCGAGCTCCCGCTGATGGTTCCGCACAACCAGGACAGCCTGCGGACGGCGTACACCGTCTCGATCGACGCGAGCACCGGTGTCGGCACCGGCATCTCGGCCGCCGACCGGGCCCGGACCGTCCGCGTGCTGGCCGACCCGGCGGCTCAGCCCGCGGACCTGATCCGGCCCGGCCACATCCTCCCGCTGCGCGCGGTCGACGGCGGCGTCCGGCAGCGGCCCGGTCACACCGAGGCCACTGTCGAGCTCGTCCGGCTGGCCGGACTGCCGCCGGTCGGCGTGATCGGCGAGCTGATGAACGACGACGGCACGCTGATGACCGGCTCCGACCTGCGCGCGTTCGCCGATACCCATGACTTCGCGATGGTCTCGATCGCCGACCTGGTCACGTACCTGTCGTGACCAGTCGCCGGGCGGCGTCCGCGATGCCCTCGGGGGAGAGTCCGTACCGGTCCAGCAGGTAGCCGGCCGACCCCGTGGGGGCGAACTCGGGGAACCCGAGGATCGACACCCGGGCCGGATGGTGCTGTACGACGGTCTCCGCGACGGCACCGCCGAGCCCGCCACCGGACACCGCCTCCTCGGCGGTCACGATTCCGGCCGTCTCCCGCGCGGCCGCGACCACGGCGTCGGTGTCCAGCGGCTTGACCGTCGGCATCGACAGCACCCGGGCCGAGATCCCCTCGGTGGCGAGCTGCTCGGCCGCGGCGATCGCCCGCCACAGCACGGTCCCGTTGCTGATCAGCGTCACGTCGTCGCCCGCCCGGACCGTGATCGCCTTGCCGAGCTGGAACTCGTAGTCGTCGGCGTACACCTTCGGCACGCTCATCCGGCTGACCCGGATGAACACCGGTCCGTCCGAGGCGGCCGCCCACCGCAACGCCGCCGCGGTCTCGATCGGGTCGGCCGGCACGATCACGGTCAGGTTGGCGATCGCGCGGAGCCAGGCGATGTCCTCGACCGAGTGGTGCGTGGGGCCGAGTTCGCCGTACGCGACGCCCGGGCTCATGCCGCACAGCTTCACGTTGGTGTTCGAGTAGGCGACATCGGCCTTGATCTGCTCCAGCGCGCGGCCGGTCAGAAAGCAGGACGCGGCCGAGACGAACGGGATCCGGCCGCCGTTGGCCAGCCCGGAGGCGACCCCGACCATGTCCTGCTCGGCGATGCCGACGTTGATCAGCCGGTCCGGGAACGACTTGCGGAAGCTGTTCAGCTTGCTCGAGCCGACGGAGTCGTTCACGACGCCGACGATCCGGTGGTCCGCGTGCGCGAGCTCGGCCAGGGTCTCGACGTACGCGTCGCGGCAGTCGTACCGCGGCTGGTCGGCGATCGAGGTGTGGACGACGGTCATACCGGTTCCCTCTCATAGCGTGGGCGTCCCCCGGTCTCGAGTTCGGTGAGCGCCTGCTGGAACTCGGCCGCGTCGGGCACCCGGTGGTGCCAGGCGACGTTGTTGCTCATGTACGAGATCGGGTGGCCCTTGTGCGTGTGGGCGATCACGAACGTCGGCTTGCCAGGCCGGAACGGTACGGCGGACAGCACGTCGAGCAGCTCACCGTGGTCGTGTCCGTTCACCTCGACCACCGCGAACCCGAAGGCAGTCGCCTTCTCCGGCAGCGGATCGAGGTCGTTGGTCTCCTTGGTGGTCGCGCCCTGCTGCAGCCGGTTCCGATCGACGATCACGGTCAGCCGGTCCAGCTGGTACTGCGAGGCCGCCATCATCGCCTCCCAGTTGCTGCCCTCCTGCAACTCGCCGTCGCCGACCAGTACGTACGTACGGCGCAACGACACGTCGAGCTTGGCCGACAAGGCATGCCCGACCGCGACCGGCAGGCCGTGACCGAGCGGACCCGTATTGGCCTCGACGCCGGCCACCTTGGTCCGGTTCGGATGCCCGTTCAGCGCGGACAGCGGCTTGAGAAAGGTGGCGAGCTCCTCGACCGGGAGGAAGCCGAACGCGGCCAGCGTGGTGTAGAGCGCTCCGGCGACATGCCCCTTGCTCAGGATGAACCGATCCCGCTCGGGGTCGTTGACCGTCTCGGGCGAGATGTCGAGCACCGCGCCGTACAAGGTCGCCAGGATGTCGATCGAGGAGAAGTCGCCGCCGATGTGGCCGGCACCGGCGTGGTGGACCAGCTTGAGGTCCTGGATCCGGATCTGCTTGGCCGCCTCGGCGATGTGCGCGACCTGCTCGGAGCGGCCGCTGTGGATCGGCAGCCGCCCGAGCACAGGCATGGTCGTATGTTCGACGGTCAGACTCATGCCAGGTCCGCCATCGAACTCAGCAGGACCTTCTGCACCAGCTTCTGCGCTGCGAGTGCGTCGTGCGACGCCTGCGCCGCGGCCAGCGCCTCGTCATCCAGTACGTCGAGCGCGTGGTGGATCGCCTTGAGGAAGCGGATCGCCTGCTTCGCGGCCTCGACGCTGTCCTCGCGGAACGGGAACTGGTCCAGCTGCCAGACACCTTCCCAGTTGTTCTTGCGCAGCGTGTGGAAGAACTCGAAGGTCTCGACCAGATGCACCGAGCCGACGACCATGTCGTCGTCCCAACCGCGCAGGTTGTCGTTCACGTCGATCGCGAACAGCCGGCCGTAGTCGATCGCGAGCTGGGCCGCGTCGGCGGGCGTCTCCTGGCCGTAGAGCGAGTGGCCGAAATCGAGCAGGATGCCCAGGTTGGGCAGGCCGATCTTCTCGATCCCGAGCAGCGTACGGGCGACGTTCGGGAAGATGATCTTCACCCGCGGCTCGCGCGGCTTGTACTCGATCACGAAGTTGATGTCAGGATGCGCCGAGACGAGCTCCTTCAGGCCGTCCAGGGCGAGGTTCCAGATGTCGTGGTAGTCCACCTGGAACGGGTAGTCCCAGCCGTCCTGGCCGGGCCACAGCTTCACGTACGAGCAGCCCAGGTCCTTCGCCAGTTCGGTTGCCTGGTGCAACAATTCCAGCGCCTGCTTGCGGACGCCCGGATCCGGGTTAGTGAGCGAGCCCTTGACGAAGTCGCGGGTGTAGATCTCCGGGGTGATCGCGATCGCCTTGAGGTTGTTGCGTTTCAGCGCATCCTTGACCTCGTCCAGCGTTCCGTCGTACCCGGCGAACGGCCAGTTCAGGTCGACCACGGACAGGTCGCCGACGGCGCCCGCCCGGTCGATCTGCTCGAGCAACCCGACCGGCGGCCCGTAGCCGTCGGTGGCATAGCGGTCCTTGTAGGTCGCGAAGTGCCAGATACCCGCGCCGAAGACCGGCATGTCAGTCATCGTCATCTCCTTCATATGTGGGTCAGCCCTTGGTGGCGCCGGCGGTGAGTCCGCCGACGATCCAGCGCTGGAGCAAGGTGTACGCGATCAGGATCGGCACCACGGCGATCAAGATGCCCGCCGCGAGACCGGTGTTGTTGTTGGCGAACTGGCCCTGGAAGTTGAGCAGCCCGACCGGGATCGTCTTGTGCGCGTCGGAGTTCAGCAGGATGAGCGCGAACAGGAACTCGTTCCAGGTCGCGACCGCGTCCAGGATCGCCACCGTCACCAGGGCCGGCGTGGACAACGGCAGCACGATGGTGAAGAAGATCCGCCAGTCGCCGGCGCCATCGACCCGGGCCGCCTCGAAGATCTCGTCCGGGATCTGCCGGAAGAACGACTGCAGCACCAGCACCTCGAACGGGATGCCGAAGGCCAGGTACGGCCCGAGCAGCCCGAACAGGCTGTCGGTGGCGCCGGCCGAGCGCATCATGATGAAGACCGGCACGATCGTGATGTAGATCGGGATGGTCAGCCCGAGGAACACCGAGAACATCACCGTCCGGCGGAACTTCATCCGCAGCTTGGCCAGCGCGAACCCGAGCATCGCCGCGAGCAGCACCCCGAGCGGCACCTTCATCGCCGCGAGCAACAGGCTGTTGCGGTACGTCGTCGCGAAGTTCCCGATGTCCCAGGCGTCGCTGAAGTTCGACCAGGTGAAGGCGTCCGGCCAGGACAGCGGTCCATTGCTGATGAAGTCGGACAGCGGCCGGACCGCGGTGATCACCAGCAACGCCAGCGGCGAGACCCAGAAGATCGCCACCGCCGCCAGGACGAGCGTCATCACCAACCCGCGCCGCCCCTTGGGCTTCTCTCCGGCGGGGTGCGCTTCAACCGTGTCGACCGGGACTTCCACGCGAGCAGGAGCTATCGAGGTCATGAGGCCTCCCGGCCTGGACTGAGGAGCGTAGGGAGTGCAGCGACTGGAGCGACGAGGGAAGGCCGGGAGCCAAGGCCCCATGACCACGCCGGCGCCGAAGGCCCGGCCAAAAGCACGGTCATGGGGCCTCCCGGCCTGGACTGAGGAGCGTAGGGAGTGCAGCGACCGGAGCGACGAGGGAAGGCCGGGAGCCAAGGCCCCATGACCACGCCGGCGCCGAAGGCCCGGCCAAAAGCACGGTCATGAGGCCTCCCTTGTCTGCGAGCGTACGTACGGGATGCCGACGGCGACCGCGACCAGCGTGATCACGACCGCGATCGCGGTTCCGTAGCCGGCTTGGTAGTACTGGAAGACGTTGAAGTACATCCACGTCCCCATCACCTGCGTCGACGTACCGGGTCCGCCGTACGTCATCGCGTAGATCATGTCGAAGACCTTGAACGAGTCGATCAGCGACAACGCCAGCACGATGTAGTGCGCGGGCCGCAGGCTCGGCATCGTCACGTGCCAGAACTGCTGCCACTTGGTCGCGCCATCGACGGTCGCCGCCTCGTACAGCTCCTGCGGGATGCCTTGCAATGCGGCCAGGTAAAGCAGCATCGGGAAGCCGGTCCGCAACCAGATCGCCGGCACCATGACCGCCCACAACGCGGTCGAGTCCTGCCCGAGCCACGGCTGCGCCAGGCCGTCGAGGCCGATCAGCCGCAGGAACGAGTTGATCGCGCCGTACTGCGGGTTGTAGAGCCAGCCCCAGATCGAGGCGATCGACACCAGCGGCAGCACCGCCGGGGTGTAGAACACCAGCCGCAGGATCGGCTTGCCGTGCACCTTGCCGTTCAGTGCGATCGCGAGCGCCAGGCCGATGATGGTCGGCACCGCGATCGTCACCACGGTCCAGATCAGGTTGTTCCGGACCGCGGTGACGACGACCGGGTCAGTCGGCATCTTGAAGTAGTTCTCCAGCCCGACGAACTTGTACGTCGCGCTCAGGCCGTCCCAGTTGGTCAGGCTGAACCACAGTGATGACAACGCCGGATACACCAGGAACGCGACGTACACCACCAGTGCAGGTAGCGCGAACAACCAGGGCGACCACCTGCCACCCCGCTTGACCTTGCCCGGCGGGGCCTGGCCGGTTCGGCGCTGTGAGAGCGCGACAGTAGCCATCGTGACTCAGCCCTTCGCCCAGGCGGAGACGATGTCCTGCATCTTCTTCGATGCGGCCTCCGGCGTCACCGAGCCCTGCAGCAGGTCGCTCTGCACGCTGAAGTACTGGTCGGCCTGCTTCTTCGGGAACGCCTGGTCCTGGATCGTGTAGAATGGGTTGCCGCCGTACTTCTGCGACCACTCCGCCGACAGCGGCAGCGCCTTCGGGTCCGGCTCGGCGCCCTTGACCGTCGACGCGCTGACCTGCAACGCCTTCTGCGTCGCGGGCTGCACGATGAAGTCGATCAGCGCCGCGGACTTGTCGGGATTCCCGCTCTTGGCGTTGATCATGTAGCCCTCGACGAATCCCGAGTGGCGCGCCGGGCTCTTGTCGGTCGGCAGCTCGAAGTTGCCGAACGCGGCCGGACTCTTCTTCGCGGACAGGATCGCGGCCGCCTCGGTCCACGGTCCGGTGATCGTGTACGCCGTCTTGCCCTGGACGTAGGCGGGTTCGATGTCGGCCGGGTCGAGGCCCAGCGCGCCCTGCGGCAGCCACTTCTTGTCCTGCCACTTCTTGAACAGTGCGAACGCCTCGACCACCTCGGGCCGGTCCCAGCTCTCCGCGCCGGTCAGCAGCTTGTCGTGCAGGTCCGGTCCCGCGGTGTGCTCGAGCAGGTACTCGAACAGCCGCATGATGTCCCAGCCGTACTTCCCGCCGAGACCGGCCGGCGTCACACCGACCGCGACGAGCTTGTCGTTGATCGCCTCCAGCTCGGCGTACGTCGTGGGCGGACCACTCACGCCGGCCTTGGCGAACAGCGACTTGTTGTACCAGGCACCGATCCCGAGGGAGACGAACGGCACCCCGGACTTCACCCCGTCGAACGTCATCCCGGAGATCGCCGCGGTGTTGATCTTCGAGTCCCAGCCGTACTTGGAGTAGTACGGCGACAGGTCGAGCGACTGCTTGGCCTTCGCGAACGGGCTGCCGATCTGACCACCCCAGATCCGCCAGACATCGGGGCCCTTGCCGCCGAGCAGTTCCGTGCGCAGCTTGTCCGGGTACACGGCCGCACCCGAACCGGGCAGGCTGTCGACGGTGGTCGTCGTACCGTTCTGCTCGTCGAACTTCTTGACCTGGGCCTTCAGCAACCCGATGGTCTCGTCACCCTCGTAGGTGAACAGGCGCAGGTTGTTCGAGGCCGCGGCGGTGTCGCCACCGCTGGTGGACGCACCCCCACCGGTGCACGCGGACAGACCGACGCCGACCGCGGCGGCGGACGTGAGACCGAGGAAGCCTCGACGGGTGAAGGTGTTCATCACTGACTCCTTTGACGGGCAAAGCGGCGGATCTTGGCGAACATGTCCTCGAGCAGGAACCGGACGTCGACCTGCTCGACCACACTGATGGGGTTGTTGGTGCCGGGCAGGTACCAGCCGTCGACGCCGAAGCGCGGGGCCGGACGGACGCGCAGGTTCCCGCTGTTCGGGTAGAGCATCAGCGCGATCGCCGGCGAGTCGCCGAGGGACCGGGACTCGATCGGCTCCCCGTGCCAGGTCGCGTTCCACTCGTGCAACTGCTCGATCAGGTACTTGCCGAGCGGACCGGCGTCGCCGATCTTCTCGTCCAGCTCGGCGTAGGAGACCGACACCTTCGTGTAGACGTCGCTCGGCACCTGCCAGACGGTGATTCCGGAGCCGAACACCACGTTCGCGGCGTGGATGTCGTTCGACAGGTTGAACTCGATCCCCGGGTACGACGTGTGCCCGTGGTACCCGCGCCCGCCGATCCAGATCACGATCACGTCCCGGTGCACGATCTCCGGGTCGAGCAGGATCGCACTCGCCATGTCGGTCAAGGGCCCGAGGAACGACACGAACAGCGGGTCGTCCTTCGAGGCCAGCTTGGACTCCTCGATGATCAGCTGCGCACCGGGCGAGTCGAGCGGGGTCTGCGCGTCCGCGATACCGGTCGGCGCGCCGTTCGCGACCGGGACCTGGCCGGTCAGGTCCATCAGGTCCAGCAGCAGGTCGATCTCCTCGCGGGACTCCGCCATGCTCCGGTCCGACCGGCGGGTGCCGAAGTGCGCCGCGATCAGGCCGCGGATGTCGAAGGTGGGCGACAACAGCCCGTGCACGATCGCGAACTGATCGTCCGCCTCGTTCTTGGCATCGGTGTTGATGATGACCCGCCGTCTACTCGGCTTCACCCTGACGACCTCCTTTGATTCACTCCACCCACTCCGCCGCCGAAGGCGGGGCAAGTTGATGTGGTTTGGCTGTGAATAGATATTCACTACTGCATAACCTGTCGCCATGAGTGTCACCACGACGCTAGAGTCCCGTCAAGAGCTCGGTTGAAAGTTCATCGGGAAGGGGACGGCGATGGCCGGAGCCGCTGTGCTGGCGATCGACCAGGGCACGACCAACTCGAAGGCCGTCCTGGTCGCGTCCGATGGCAACGTTCTGGCCACGGGTTCGGCACCGGTCGGACTGTCCACACCACAGCCCGGCTGGGTCGAGCAGGATGCCGGGGACCTGTGGCAGAGCGTGCTACAGGCGATCTCGTCCTGCCTCGTCTCCGCGGATCCGGTCGAGATCGTAGGGATCGGATTGTCCACCCAGCGCGAGTCCGTCGTGGGATGGAGTCACCGGGGCGAAGCCGTCGGTCCGGTGATCGGCTGGCAGGACGTGCGTACGACGTCGTGGTGCTCGGAACTGCCTCCCGAGGTGGACTCCCTGGTCCGGTCCCGCACGGGGCTCCGCGTGGACGCGATGTTCTCGGCGCCCAAGCTGCATTGGCTGCTCGAGCACGCGAGACCCGACCACGTAGGCACCGTCGACTCCTGGCTGATCCATCGACTGACTGGTTGCCAAGAGCATCTAACGGACGCGGGGAACGCGTCACGCACGTTGCTGTACGACGTTGTCGACCTCGACTGGTCCACCTCGTTGCTGGCGGCATTCGACGTACCGCGGTCGGTTCTGCCGCAGGTGCGGCCGTCGAACGGTGGGTTCGGGATGACGTCCGGAGTACCGGGGCTGGCCGATGGGATCCCGATTGTCGCCGTACTCGCGGATTCGCATGCGGCCATGTACGGGCAGGGGTGCACGCAGGCCGGGATGGTCAAGGCGACGTACGGGACCGGGTCGTCGGTGATGACGCCTGTCGACGGGTTCGTGGCGGACGGATGCACGCTGGCGTGGCTGACGGACAAGCCGCTCTACGCGCTCGAAGGAAACATCGTGTCGTCGGGTGCCGCGTTGGCGTGGACAGCCGGGATGCTCGGCCTACCGGACGTCGGCGCGCTGATGGAGCTCGCGGCGAGCGTGCCGTCGGCGGAGGGCGTCGTACTCGTGCCGGCGTTCGCGGGTCTCGGCGCACCGCACTGGGACCGCAACGCCCGGGCCGCGCTGACCGGGATGAACAGCTCCACCACGCGCGCCCACCTCGCCCGCGCCACCGTCGACGCCGTCGCTCACCAGATCTGCGACATCACCGACACCATCCCCGGCGCCCTGACCAGCCTCCGCGCCGACGGCGGTGCAACCGTCTCCGACCTCCTCATGCAAACCCAGGCCGACCTTCTCGGCCACCCCGTCGAGGCCGCCAACGTCCCCGAAATCTCCGCCCTGGGCACCGCCGAACTCACCTGGACCACCCTCGGCCACCCCACCACCTGGTCAACCACCCGCACCTACCGCACCTTCACCCCCATCCCCGCCCCCGACGCCCGCGCCCACCGCCGAGCCGAGTGGACCACCGCAGTCGCCTCAGTCCGCTCCAACTAATCCCCGGACCACCCCGCCCCGGACCACCCCGACCCGGCCCACTCCACCCCGCCCGGCCGACCCGCCCCGGACCACCCCGACCCGGCCCACCCCACCCCGCACACTCCCCCACTGCGTCCCTCGGAGGCGCGAACCCTCCAGCTGAAGGGGCAGCCCCCTGAGATGGAGGGTTGCCCACTCAGAATCTCAGGGGGCAACGCTGCAGGTGAGGGGGCAAGCCCTCGGACATCGGGTGTCGCCTGCGGGGCGGGTGAGGTCTACTTCGATGTAACTCGCTGGAGTTGGCCGGTTGTGGTCGGAGATCGCTTTCCGTTACAGGTTGACTCGTCGTTTCGGCCCACCTAAGGTTGCGATCACAGGCTGCGGAAAGCCCTTTCCAAGGCTGAAAGACCAGGGAGGCCCGCGATGTGCGAGTACGAGCCGGGTGCCGCCGCGGCGCTTCCCGGCGGGATCGGCGTCTCGTTGCTGACGGTGTACGACACCGAAGCCCCGGACGGCCTGGTCGGCGGCACGCCGCACGTGCACCTCGCCTGCTCCGAGGGGTACTACGTGATGGCCGGCTCAGGCGCGGTCCAGGCCCTCACTCCGAAGGGCTTCACCGAGACCCCGCTGCAGCCCGGCACCGTGGTCTGGTTCGACCCCGGCACGATCCACCGGCTGATCAACACCGGCGGCCTGAAGATCCTCACCCTCATGTCGAACTCCGGCCTCCCGGAGGCGGGCGACGCCGTACTGACGCTGCCGCCCGAGCACCTCATCGACCGCGAGACCTACCTCGAGGCGAGCAGGCTCACCGGCGAGGGTGAGGCCCGGACCCTGTCCGCGATAGCCCGCCGCGACCTCGCCCTCGAGGGATTCGCCGTACTGCGGAAGTCCCTCGAAGCCCACGGCCCGTCCGCGCTGGACGACTTCTACGCGGCCGCGGTCCAGATCGTCCGGCCGCAGCTCGCCGACTGGCGGAAGCGCTGGGAGCAGGGCGCACGCCGCCTGGCCGACGAGACCGGCGCCGCGCTGGACGCCCTCGAGGCCGGTACGGCACCGCACCTGCAGACCGCCGAACTTCATCGACTCCCCGCCCCCACCGAGCTCGGCCGGCACGGCATGTGCGGTCGCCTCGACGTCTACGACATCACTTCGTGAGAGGCAGAACTGTGAACGAGCGACGCATCGGCATCGTGATGAACGGTGTCACCGGCCGGATGGGCCTGCGCCAGCACCTCGAGCGGTCCATCGTGGCGATCCGCGCGCAGGGGGGCCTGCCCGCCGCCGACGGGACGATGATCATCCCCGAGCCCATCCTGGTCGGCCGCAACGAAATGAAACTGCGCCGGATCGCGGAGCAGTACGACCTGACCCGGTGGACCACCGACCTGTCCGAAGCACTGGCCGAGCCGGACGTCGAGATCTACTTCGACTCCCAGCTGACTCAGCTGCGCGAGAAGGGGGTGCGCGCCGCAGTCGAAGCGGGCAAGGCGATCTACTGCGAGAAGCCGATCGCGGAGAGCCTGGAGGCCGCGGTCGACCTGGCCCGGCTGGTCCGGGACGCCGGACTGAAGAACGGCGTGGTGCAGGACAAGCTGTCGCTGCCCGGCCTGCGGAAGCTGAAGCGGCTGGTCGACGGCGGGTTCTTCGGCAAGATCCTCTCGGTCCGCGGCGAGTTCGGCTACTGGGTCTTCGAGGGCGACTGGCAGGAGGCGCAGCGGCCGTCCTGGAACTACAAGTCCGAAGAGGGCGGCGGCATCATCGTCGACATGTTCTGCCACTGGCGGTACGTGCTCGACCAGATCTTCGGCCAGGTCAAGACGGTCTACTGCCAGGGCGCGACCCACATCCCGACCCGGGTCGACGAACAGGGCCAGGAGTACGTCGCCACCGCGGACGACGCGGCGTACGGCGTGTTCGAACTGGAGGGCGGGATCATCGCGCAGATGAACTCGTCCTGGGCGACTCGGGTGTTCCGCGACGAGCTGGTCGAGTTCCAGGTCGACGGGACCGAGGGCTCCGCGGTCGCCGGACTGCGGAACTGCCGGGCACAGCACCGGTCCGCGACGCCGAAGCCGGTCTGGAACCCGGACCTGCCGGCCACCGAGAAGTTCCGCGACCAGTGGGCGACGGTGCCGGACAACGAGGTGTTCGACAACGGGTTCAAGGTGCAGTGGGAGATGTTCCTGCGGCACGTGGTCGACGACGCGCCGTTCACCTGGGACTTCCTCGAGGCCGCCAAGGGCGTGCAGCTCGCCGAGCTCGGACTGCAGTCGTGGCGAGAGGGCCGCAAGCTCGAGGTCCCGCCACTCGACCTCGAGGGCCGGCTGTGAGTCTCGAACTGAAGCTGCCGGTCGGCGGGGTCGGCGGGTCTCGGGTCGCTGGGAGCCTGGCGACGTACCGGCTGGTGGGCGAACCGGTTGCCCAGGGCCCCTATGCACCCGCGTCGAGCAGGCTCGCGTTCGCGGCCGCGCATGTTGTCGCCGACCCCTTGGGCGACAACTCGCCGGGGGCGCCCGCGGTCATCGACTGGGAGCACACGCTGGAGTTCCGGCGCCACGCGTGGTCGCTCGGGTTGTCTGTCGCCGAGGCCATGGACACAGCACAGCGCGGCATGGGCCTGGACTGGGCAGCCACGCAGGAGCTGATCCGGCTGTCCGCCGCCGAAGCGCCTGACGGACGGATCGCCGTGGGGGTTGGCACAGACCAGCTCACCACCGCAGGCCGACCCACCGCCGGCTCCGACGGCAACTACGAACTGGACGCGGTGATCGGCGCCTACGAGGAGCAGCTCGCACTGGCCGAGGACGTGGGTGCGCAGCCGATTCTGATGGCGAGTCGGGCGTTGTGTGCGGCGGCTGGATCGCCGGACGACTACCGGAAGGTGTACGACCACCTGCTCGGGCAGTCGTCGCGGCCGGTGATCCTGCACTGGCTCGGCTCGATGTTCGACCCCGCGCTCGACGGCTATTGGGGCAGCGACTCACTCGACACCGCCGCCGACGTTGTCGTCGATCTGATTGTCGACAATGCGACGAAGGTGGACGGGATCAAGGTCTCGCTGCTCGACGACACCCGAGAGGTTGCCCTGCGCAACCGTCTGCCGGAGGGTGTGCGGCTCTACACCGGCGACGACTTCAACTACCCCGCGCTGATCAAGGGCGACGCCGATCGCTACAGCGACGCGCTGCTCGGGATCTTCGCCGCCATCGCTCCGGCGGCCGCGGCCGCATTGAAGGCGCTGGACGACGGCGACCTCGACACCTACGACCGGGTGTTCGCGCCGACGGTCCCGCTGGCCCGGCAGATCTTCTCGGCGCCGACGTACTACTACAAGACCGGAATCGCCTTCCTGGCCTGGCTGAACGGGCACCAGCCCGGATTCTCGATGGTGGGTGGACTGCAAACCGGGCGGTCGCTTCCGCACCTGGCTGACACCTTCCGCCTGGCGGATCAGGCCGGCGTACTCACGAATCCTGAGCTGGCCGTCGAGCGATTCCGGCAACTGCTGCGCGTGGGTGGAGTCGACGCGTGAACCGCTACAGCCTGAACCAGGCGACGACGAAGTACTGGCCGCTGACGGACGTCGTCGCGGCGAGCGCCAAGGCCGGCCTGGAATGGATCGGCCTGTGGCGCGAACCGATCCAGGAGTACGGCGTCGACAAGGCGGCGCGACTCGTCTGCGATGCCGGCCTCAAGGTTTCGTCGCTGTGCCGCAGTGGCTTCTTCACCTCGACCGACCCGGCCGAGCGGAAAGCGAAGATCGAGGACAACCGGCGCGCGATCGACGAGGCCGCGACAGTGGGTACGTCGGTACTCGTGCTCGTCAGCGGTGGACTCCCGCCCGGTTCGCGCGATCTCGACGGTGCCCGTTCGATGGTCCGCGACGGGCTGGCCGAACTTGCGCCGTACGCGGAAGAGCGTGGGGTGAAGCTCGCGGTCGAGGCGTTGCATCCGATGTTCTGCTCGGACCGCTGTGTGGTGTCGTCATTGGGCGGCGCGCTCGACCTCGCCGAGCAGTTCCCGGCGTCACAGGTGGGCGTGATCGTCGATGCCTATCACCTGTGGTGGGACGCGGACGTGTACCGGCAGATCGAGCGGGCGGGTGAGCGGATCCTGTCCTACCAGGTGAGCGACTGGGTGGTTCCGCTGCCGGAGGACACGCTGCTCGGGCGCGGCATGATGGGCGACGGTTCGATCGAGCTGCGCCGGCTGCGCGAGGCCTGCGACGCGGCCGGGTACGACGGGCCGATCGAGGTCGAGATCTTCAACCAGAAGCTGTGGGACGCGCCAGGGCAGCAGGTCTTCGACCTCGCGCTGGCGCGATATCAGGAACACGTCATCTAGCTACTGAGGAGCTGTCTGTATGACTATCCCCGCCGGCGGTATCGGGATGCACCTCTACACGATGCGGGACGTCCTGGGCGACGACTACCCGGGGACGCTGAAGCGCCTCGCCGGGATCGGCTACCAGACCGTGGGGGTGAGCGGGCGGTTCGACCACAGTGCCGAGGAGATCCGCTCGTTCGCGGACGACGCCGGACTGTCGATCGTGCTCGAGCACGTCGGCTACAGCCGGCTCACGGACAACTGGGCCGGCGCGCTGGCCGACGTACAGACGCTCGGCGGCCAGTGGGTCGTCGTACCGTCGATTCCGTCCGAGCTGCACTCTGTCGAAGGATTCCGTACGGCGGCGGCGGCGTTCACCGAGGCGGGTAAGGCCGCCCGTGATGCCGGGCTGAAGCTGCTGTTCCACAACCACGGGCGCGACTTCGCCGAGGTGGACGGGCAGATCCTCTTCGATCTCCTGCTGGAGGTGGATCCGGAGCTGCTCGGCTTCGAGTTCGACCTCTACTGGGCCGTCGAGGGCGGCCAGGACCCGGCGAAGTACTTCCGTGAGCACCCCGGTCGGTTCCCGGCGCTGCACGTGAAGGACATGGCCGAGGACGGGTCGTGGGAGGACGTCGGCGCCGGCAAGCTCGACTTCGCCGCGATGTTCGCGCACGCCTCGGAGGGCGGTGTCGAGCAGTGGCTGGTCGAGCACGACAAGCCGGTCGACGCGTGGGCGTCGGCCGAGCGGAGCTACCGTGGGCTGACCGAACTGCGGTTCTGATACCCGGCTGACTCGCCGGGTGTGACGCCTGTGACAGACGCTTAACCGGATCAGGTTCGGTGACCAGTGCTCACGCCCGGTGAGATCGGCCTATCCTCGACGCGTGCCCAACGAGCCAACGGTCCGGCTGACGGCCATCCGCCGCCTGTACGAGGTGAGCGCCCGGATGGGTGCCGGGCGAAGCCTGGCCGAAACGCTGCAGGCGGTCGTCGATGGCGTCGTCGACGGGCTCGGCTTCGGTATCGCCCTCCTCAACCTGCGGCACGCGGACGGGAAGTTCGAGGTGATCGCGGTCGCCGGGTCCCCGGAGGCACGCGAGGCCCTGATCGGAACGGTCAGCGCCGCGGACATCTTCGACGCCGAGTTCGCCATCGCGGACAAGTGGGGCAAGCTGCGCTTCGTACCGCACGAGCGACTCCCGGAAGGCGAGGTCATCGGCTGGGTGCCCGACGTACCGGTGTCTGACGATCCGGACGCCTGGCATCCGCTGGACGCGCTGTTCGCGCCGCTGTACTCACCCGACGGTGAGCTGGTCGGCATGCTCGCGGTCGACCTGCCCGAGGACCAGCGCCGGCCAGGCCCGATCCACCGGGAGTTGCTGGAGATCTTCGCCACCCAGGCCGGGCTGGCGATCGACAAGGCCCGGCTGACCGATCAGTTACGGGCCGAGAAGGCGCGGCTGGAGGTCAGCGAGTCCACGTTCCGGAAGGTCTTCGAGGGCGCCGGCAACGGGATGGCGACAATCGCGTTCGACGGGCCGGACCTGGGCCGGATCCTGCGCGTCAACGACGCGTTCTGCCGGATCACCGGGTACGCCGCGGACCAGCTGGTCGGCACGCGAATGGTGGACTTCCTCCGCGACGAGGAACCCGACCAGACCCGCCACGAGCTCGAACAAGTGGCTGAAGGCAACGGGACCTATCGGTTCGAGCGGATCTTCTCGCAGCCCAGCGGGAACGAGATCTGGCTCGGCGGTACGGCGGCGATCGTCGGGCAGGGCGCCGGCCAGCCGCGGATCCTGCTGATCCAGATCGATGACGTGACCGCGCGCAAGGTCGCCGAACGCGAGCTCCGGCACCACGCGGCGCACGACCCGCTCACCGGTCTGCCGAACCGCCGACTGCTCCAGCACCGCTTCGCTTCCGTTCTGGAACGGACCCGCGCGTCCGGCCGACCAGGCGCCTTGCTGTTCTGCGACCTGAACCACTTCAAGCTGGTCAACGACGGGTACGGCCACGAAGCCGGCGACCGGGCTCTCCGCGAGATCGCCGGCCGCCTGACCGCCGGCGTCCGCCACGGCGACACCGTGGCCCGGCTCGGCGGCGACGAGTTCGCCGTCCTCGCCGAGGACATCGCCGGGGACGACCTGGCCGCCCTGATCGCACGGGTCGAGGCCGCGGTCAGCCGCCCGCTGCCGAACATCGACGTCCAGGTCACCACGAGCATCGGCACCGTCCCGATCACCCCCGCCGCAACCGACCTCGACACCCTCCTCCACCAGGCCGACCAGGCCATGTACGCCGTCAAACACCGCCGCTCGTAGACTTCCCGCGGTGGACGATCAGGAGTTGCGCGGCGGGTTCGTGAACGTGGTGGTCCGCCGAGGGGACGCCGTACTGCGCAAGCCCGGTGAGCGGGCGGAATTCGTGCACGAACTGCTGAGGCTGCTGGACGCGTGGAGTGGGGCGCCGCGGTTTCTCGGCGTGGACGAGGACGGGCGTGAGCGGCTGAGTTTCGTCGACGGCTATGTCGCGTGGGAACGTCCGTGGAAGGACGCGGTGACATCGGTCGAGACGCTCGAGTCGGTGGGGGCGTTGGTTCGTGAGTTCCACGACCTCACCGCTGGTACGGCGCTCGCCGGTGATCAGGAGGTGGTTTG
This sequence comes from Kribbella sp. NPDC020701, assembly GCF_055562215.1. Classification (NCBI taxonomy): domain Bacteria; kingdom Bacillati; phylum Actinomycetota; class Actinomycetes; order Propionibacteriales; family Kribbellaceae; genus Kribbella; species Kribbella sp. NPDC020701. Next base: position 192,402 of record NZ_JBVHFT010000002.1, read on the forward strand.
CCATAACGACCTGTCGCCGAAGAACACCGTCTACACCTCCGACGGCACACGCGCCATCACCTTCATCGACTGGGACATCGCCGCTCCCGGTGCGCGTATTCACGACATCGCGTTCATTTGCTGGCAATACGCCGACCTCGGCGACGTTGCGCGCGTCGTACCGCAATGGCAGGCCCTGTTGAGCGGTTATGGCTCGACCGATCTCACCGATCTCGTCCCCACCATTCTCTGGTGGCAGTCGCGGGCCGCGGACGGCATCGACGCCGCGGCCGCCGCCGGTGACTCCGCAATGCAGCACCTCGTGAACCTCGGCGTACCGGCAGCTATCCGCAGGCAACACGACTGGGTCCAGGCCAACGCAGCCGAATTGCAGGAAGCTGCTGCCCAGGGCTTATGAGCCCAGTTGGGTGAGGGCGTCGTCTGTCAGGCGGTAGACGGTCCATTCGTCTTGGCGGCCGGCGCCCAGGGACTTGTAGAAGTCGATGGCGGGGGTGTTCCAGTTGAGGACGGACCACTCGAGGCGTTCGTAGTTGTTGCGGACGCATTCCTGGGCCAGGGCGGTGAGGAGGGCTTTGCCGAGGCCGGTGCCGCGGGTTTCGGGGCGGACGAAGAGGTCTTCCAGGTAGATGCCGTGGACGCCGCGCCAGGTGGAGAAGCTGAGGAACCAGAGTGCGCAGCCGGCCACCTCGCCCTCGTGTTCGGCGACATGGCAGAAGACCGCGGGCGTCGGCCCGAACAGGGCGATCTGCAGTTGGTCCGCGGTGAGGCGGCACTCCTGGGGCGCGCGCTCGTACTCGGCCAGGCCGTACACCAGTTCCACGATCGCGGGGATGTCTTCGGGGCGCGCACGTCGTACTCGTTCGTCGATTTGCATGCCCCTATCGTGCCGGTTGCTCGATCTACCGAGCATTCCCGTTAACTCACCGACCAACTGCGAGCCACCCGCGGGCGGAAGGCTGACCGCAATCCCGCCGCCCACCAGGAGGAACTCTCACATGTCCGTTTCACGTCGCCGCTTTCTCGGCCTGGGCGGTGCGGGCACCGCCGCCGTACTGCTCGGCACCGGGGCTTGGGACGCCTCGACCACGTACGCCGCTCCGTCCGCCACAGGCAACCCGTTCACACTCGGCGTCGGCTCGGGTGATCCGCAGTACGACAGTGTCGTGCTGTGGACCCGGCTCGCCACCGACCCGTACGCCGTCGACGGCAAGGGCGGGATGCCCGCCCGGCCGATCCGGGTCGAGTACGACGTCGCCCGGGACGAGCACTTCCGCCACGTCGTACGGCGGTCCAGCGTCGTCGCGACCCCTGAGCTCGGCCACTCGGTCCACCCCGAGGTCCGCGGTCTGCTGCCCGACCACGTGTACTACTACCGCTTCCGCACCGGCTCGGAGGTCTCGCGGACCGGCCGCACCCGGACCACCCCGCACCCACTCGCCTCGCCGCGGGACCTGAAGTTCGCGTTCGCGTCGTGCAACGCCTGGCAGGACGGGTACTTCACCGCGTACGACCATATGGCCAACGAGGACCTCGACCTGGTCGTCCACCTCGGCGACTACATCTACGAGTCCGGTGTGAAGACGAACAAGCGCGGTGTGACCACGGACCCGCGGTTCCACACCGAGACCTTCGACCTGGCCCGGTACCGGCTGCAGTACGCGCTCTACAAGACCGAAGCGCCGCTGCAGGCCGCGCACGCGGCGCACCCGTGGATCCACACGTTCGACGACCATGAGGTGGAGAACAACTGGGCCGGCGACCTCTCCCAGGCCGACACCGAGCCGGACCAGAACCCGGCCGTGTTCCGGGTCCGCCGGGCGCAGGCCTTCCAGGCGCTCTACGAGAACATGCCACTGCGGCACGCGCAGATGCCGGCCGGCCCGGACATCCGCTACCACCGCCGGCTCCCGTACGGCCGGCTCGCGGACTTCACCATCCTGGACACCCGCCAGTACCGGACCGACCAGCCGTGTGGCGACGGCGACTCGTCCGCCTGTGACGACCGGTTCAACCCTGACAACACCATGCTCGGCGGCAAGCAGCGCGCGTGGCTGCTGGACGGCTTCCGCCAGTCACGTGCCCGCTGGCAGGTGATCGGCAACCAGACCCCGATGGGCCAGACAGACTGGACTCCCGGTCCGGAGACGCACGTCTGGCTGGACCCGTGGGACGGTTACGTTGCCGAGCGCAACAAGGTACTCGCGGCCGCCCAGGACAGCGGCGTCCGCAACCTGGTCGTGATCACCGGCGACCGGCACCAGAACTACGCCCTCGAGCTCAAGCGCGACTTCGCCGACCCGGACTCGGCCACGGTGGGCACCGAGTTCGTCGGTACGTCGATCACCAGCGGCGGCGACGGTTCCGACACGACCGACCAGGGTCAGCAGTTCCTGGCCGCCAACCCGCACCTGAAGTTCTTCAACTCCCAGCGCGGCTATGTCCGCGTCACCGTGGACCAGAAGCAGTGGCGCTCCGACTTCCGCGTCGTCCCCTTCGTCCAGACCCAGGGCGCTCCGATCAGCACGCGCGCGACGTACGTCGTGGAGGACCGCAACCCGCACGTGCACGCATCCTGATCACTTCCGGGAGAAGATGCCGAGGGCGTCGTACGCGATCCAGGAGCCTTGGTCCTTGAAGAGTTCGAGGACGTTCGCTCCGGCGCGGAACAGCGCCCTCGGCAACGGTCGTTCGAGGTACGACGGTTTCAGCGGCGAACCGGGGTAGGTGCTGTCGGCAATCGTCGAGCCCTTGGTCGCCCCGTTGGCGAAGGTGAGGCGGTCGACCTCGGTGCCGTTGACGGTGAGCACCGCGGAGGCGGCCAGGCTGGCGTGGCTGTCGATCAACCACAGGGCCAGGTCAAGATCCTGCTCCGGTACGGCGGTCAGCTCGAAGCGGAAGGTGGCCCGGTGGTTCTTGGAGCCGGCCCACTTGTCGGCCGGGCCGGGTAGCAGGTACGACCAGTCCGCCGACGGGGTCGACGTACCGAAGGTGTAGTCGACGTCCGACGGGAAGCGGGCCGGATAGCCGGCGTACCCCTTCGGCGAGAGCGCGAGCTCGGAGCCCTTGCCGTCGAAGGTCCCGACCGTCGCGACCGGTACGCCGGACACCGTGACCGAGGTCAGGTTGGCGACGGCTGCGGCCGCGGACGACCGCGATCTGTTGCCAGCGGCATCGACCGTGACCACGCGGTAGGACCTGGTGACGCCGGTGAAGCCGAGGCCGCGGTGGACGAAGTGTGGGTAGACCGTCTTGCCGACCAAGGTGTCGTCGACATACACGGCGTAGTGGTCGACGACTGTCGCCCAGGAGACCGGCTTCCAGTCGAGCGTGACGGTGCCGATCGCGCCGGCGCCGTGCAGGCCGGTGATAGCGGGCGGGCGGTTCGTCACAATGCCTCCAGGCGGGGAGCGTCGACGGGCGATCGGAAGGCGGCGACGACGTGCGGCTCGGCGTTCGCGTCCGCCTGGATGTAGGGGAAGTTGACGAACTCGGTGGTCAACTCGGAGCGGGTGAGGGTCGTGTATACGTATCCGCGGCGGGCGTTGTAGAGCTTGACGTACGGGTGCTGCAGCCAGTCCTTCGCATACGTGTCGGTGTCGGTTCCGTCGCCGTTGGATCCGATCGACGAACAGACCAGCTCGACGCCGACCGTCCGCGAGTCCGGATTCGCGAAGTCCAGCTTGAGCTCGGATGCCACGTGGCGGTGGATGTCACCGGTGAGCATGACCGCGGTCCCAGCCTGGCTCATCGCCTCGATCACGCGCCGCCGGTTCGCGGGATAGCCGTCCCACTGCTCGGTCCGGTCGTCGGTGATCGCGGTGAGGACGACGCCGCCCGCGAGGATGTTCCAGGCCGCGGGCGAGTGCTGGAGGCCGTCGTACAGCCAGGCCTCTTGCTCGGCGCCCATGATGCTGCGCTGCTCGGACACTCGATCGGCCTCGCTGACCGGTAGCGGGTCGCGGTACTGGCGGGTGTCGAGCAGGTGGACCCGGGCCAGCGAGCCGACGTCGTACCGCCGGTAGAGCTGGCCGTCCGGACCGTGCGGGAGGCTGTTCAGAGCGACCGGCAGGTTCTCGTAGAACGCGCGGTAGGCGACGGCCCGGCGATGCACGAAGAGCTCCGGTGGGATCCCGTACAGCGAGTTGTCTGCGCCGTAGTTGTTCTGCACCTCATGGTCGTCCCAGACCATGAACCAGGGCGCGGCCGCGTGCGCCGCCTGCAGGTCCGGGTCGGTCTTGAACAGGCTGTACCGCAGCCGGTACTGCTCGAGGGTCTCGATCTCGACGCCGTGTTCGGGGCCGACCGTGACACCCTCGCGCCAGAGGTTGTCGCCGGCAACAATTCCGTACTCGTAGATGTAGTCGCCGAGGAAGAACACCGCGTCCGGCGACCGGCGGGCGATGTCCTTGTACGCCGGGAAGTAGCCGTGGTACCAGGCCTGACAGGACGCGGTGGCGAAGGTGAACTGGTCACCGCTCACCGGCAACGTCTTCGCCCGGCCGACCGGACTGACCTCGGTGCCGGCCCGGAAACGGTAGAAGTACTCGCGACCCGGCCGGAGCCCGCGCACCTCGGGATGTACGGCGTGCGCCAGCTCAGGCGTGGCGATCGCGAGCCCTCGCCGTACGACGTGCTTGAACAGGCTGTCCTCGGCCACTTCGTACTGCACGGGTACGTGGTCGGCGCGCATCCCGCCGTGGCCGTCGGTGGCCAACGGGGTCGGGGCCAGCCGGGTCCACAGCACGAAACCGTCCGGCCGGGGATCGCCGGACGCGACACCGAGCGCGAACGCACCGGAAGGAATCGGGCGACCGGGCGTGGCGTCGGCACTCGCCGGCGCGGCGACGCCGATCGCGACCGACGCGGCACTCAGGCCGGTCAGTTGGAGGAAGGTACGTCGGGAAGGAGGAGGCACGGGCGGGCTCCGTTCCAAAGAGGGTGTCACATTCTTACGTAAGCAGCGTTCGAAAGGTAACCCCTTGACACGCATTCAGCACTGGCGGTGCTGAATCTGTGCGGATATTCCTGTTGGAATCCGCGGTCCGGGCGAGCGAGGTTGGATGCATGGCAGCTGACACGAACAAGACCCGCCGGATCGGTGACGTCGAGGTGTCCGCGATCGGGCTCGGCGGGATGCCGATGTCGATCGAGGGCCGGCCCGACGAAGCCCGGTCGATCGCGACCATCCACGCCGCCCTCGACGCGGGGATCACGCTGATCGATACCGCCGACGCGTACCACCTGACCGCGACCGATGTCGGTCACAACGAGAGCCTGATCGCCAAGGCACTGGCGTCGTACGGCGGTGACACGTCGAACGTGCTCGTCGCCACCAAGGGCGGCCACGAGCGTCCGGGCGACGGTCGCTGGACCGTGGACGGCTCACCGAAGCACCTGTTCGAGGCGGCCGACGCGTCGCTGAAGCGGCTCGGTGTGGAGGCGATCGGGCTGTACCAGTTCCACCGGCCCGACCCGAAGACGCCGTACGAGGACTCGATCGGTGCGATCCGGGACCTGCTCGACGCGGGCAAGATCCGGCTGGCCGGCATCTCGAACGCGAACCCGGCCCAGATCAAGCAGGCCAACGAGATCCTCGGCGGCCGCTTGGTCTCGGTGCAGAACCAGTTCTCCCCCGCCTTCCGCTCCAGCGAGCCGGAGCTCGAACTGTGCGACGAGCTCGGCATCGCGTTCCTGCCCTGGTCCCCGCTCGGCGGCATCTCCAACGCCGGTGATCTCGGCTCCAAGCACCCCGCCTTCCACCAACTCGCCGCCGACCTGGACGTAAGCCCCCAGCGCCTGACTCTCGCGTGGATGCTGGCGAAGTCGCCGTACGTCATCCCGATCCCCGGCTCCAGCCGCCCCGAGACCATCCGCGACTCCTACTCCGCCACCGACCTGACCCTCACCTCAGACCAGGTAGCCGCGCTCGACGCAGCCTGATTCTGCTGGCCTCCCCAGGGCTCGATTGCAACAAGTGGCAGTTGTCCACAGATCATCCGAGCCCGCCCCACGTCGACCGCTCGGACCGCTAGAGTCGAGTTTCGGTGCCACTCCGTGACGACGGAGTTGCACTGAGTACGCATGAGGCAGCCGACTCTGGGGAGGCTTACGTGGGCATCTGCGTCCGCTGCGGGAATCAGCGAGATCCGGTCGGACAGAGTTGCCCGCACTGCGGTGCGACCGGTGCTCGACCGGTCGACCCGACCGTGGCGTCGTTCCAGGAGCAGCCCGGCCCGCCGACCGCTCCTCAGAGTTCCTGGCAACCGACTCCCTCACCGGTCGCCCTCCCGGCGCCGCGGGACTCGATCGGAACGAAGCTGCGCCGGGTGTTCAGCCGGCCGCCGGGCTACCAGAACACTTTCGTCTGGTTGATCACCGGCATGCTGCGCAACCCGCGCGGTCTGATCGGCGCGCTCATCGCCAGCTGGTTCAACCTGCCGGTGGCCATCCTGCTCGGCGGGGTCGGCATGGTCGCCGGCGGCGCCCTCGGGTACTTCGGTGGCGCGTTCGGCGGCAACAACACCGCGGACTCCTGGGTCCGCGACATCCCGGTTCTGGACAGCCTGCTGGGCAGCGCCTTCCTGCAGGGCGGCGGCATCCTGGGGATGTTGCTGGGCGCCGCGGCCGGAGCACTCGGAGGCTTCCTTGCCGGCCTGCTGCTGCCCTGGATCGCTGTGACCGCCGCGAGCCCGTCGGACGGGATCGCCCGCTTCCTCGGACAGCTCGTGGTCGCCTTCCTGTGCGGTTTCCTCTACACCCTGTATGCCATCGCCACCGAGAACTGGCGGATCCGCATCGTCGACGGGGGCCGGCGACCGAGCCGGCGTGAGCGTGAGCTGATCGGACCGGTCCTGGAAGACTGCGCTCGCCGGATGGGTCTGGCGTCACTGCCTGTCCTGATGATGGTCGACGACCGCGTTCCCAACGCCGCCGCGTACAGCCGCCACATCATCGTGAACGTCGGGTTCCTGGACATGTTCGAGTACGAACGGGAGCCGCTGGCCGGGGTGCTCTGCCACGAGCTGACGCACTGGCGCAACGCCGATTGCGTCTCCAACTATTTCATCCGCGGTGTCGCCCTCCAGCTGTACATCGCGTACAACGTCTGCACCTTCCTGCTGCGGTGGACGCGGGGAATCCTCGCCTTCGTCATCTGGCTCGCGACCTGGCCGATCCTCGTGGCCATCCGGTACTTCGTCATGCCGCTGCAGATGGCGGGCATACAGGCCGCCGAGTACCGAGCCGACCAGGGCGCGGTGTTCGCGGGGCATCGCGAGGGGATCCGCACGGTCCTCGCGAAGCTCCGGGAGAGTTTCGACGGCGCCCGGAACGGCTGGGACATGTCGATCCTGGCCTCCCACCCCGCCAGCGAACTGAGACTCGAGCGGGTCGAGGAGCCAGGCATTCAGTACCCGCTGCCCGACGCCGACCGGCCGGACGTACCGACGCCGGTGATCATCACCAGCTCGCTGGCCAGGGATTGATCGCCGGATGAACCAGGCATGGCCGCAGATCCCGCCGTTCGGTGTCGAACCACGCCGGCAGGTCTTCCTCGGCTGGGACGCCCGCGGCGGATACAAGCGCTGCTGGAGTGCACCGGAGGACTCGGTCGGCATCGTCGGTCCGCCGCGCTACGGCAAGACCTCCGGGCTGATCGTCCCGTCGGTGCTGTGGTGGGAGGGCCCGCTGGTCTGTACGTCGGACCCGTGGCGACATCCTCGGCTTCACCGGCGACCGCCGGCGTGCGCTCGCCGCGCCGTACAGGGGATCGGTCAAGGTGTACGACCCGTTCGGCAGCGAGTATCCCGAGTTGTCGATGAAGTGGTCGCCACTGGCCGACTGCGAGAATCCGTCGGTCTGCTACCGACGGGTCGCGGCGATGACCGCGGTCGCGGGTCAAGGCGTGCAGGACGGGGACCACTGGCGGGGAGGTGCGGCGGCGATCCTGCGCGCGTACTTCCACGCCGCGGCGCTGGAGGGCCTGCCGATCTCCGTCGTACGGCGTTGGCTGATGGCCCAGGAGACGCGCGATCCAACGGCGATCCTGCGGTTGTCGTCCAGCCCCGGCGCGATGTGGGCCGACGACCTCGACGCGGTCAGGCTGCTCGGTGACCGGGAACGCGGCAGCTTCTACTCGGTCGCCCGCAACACGCTCGAGGCGACGTCCGAGCCGACCGTGCTGGCGTCGTGTTCGGCGAACGAACTGGACATCGACGAGTTCCTGGACAGCAGGTCGTCGTTGTTCATCATCGGGCCGTCGCACCAGCAGCAGGCGATCGCACCCCTGATGGCCGGGCTGGTCGACAGCATTGCTCAACGCGCCTCCGAGCTCGCCGCCGCCCGCGGCGGCCGACTCGACCCACCCCTGCTGCTGGCCCTCGACGAGGTCGCGAACATCGCACCGCTGCAAAGCCTCCCGTCCCTCGTCAGCGAGGGCGGCGGCCGCGGCATCGTCACCCTGTGGGCCACGCAGAGCCTGGCGCAGCTCCGCAACCGGTACTGCGTCGAACCGCAGGCGGCGATCCTGGCCGCGACCACCGCCAAGTTGATCTTCGGCGGCATGTCGAACGGCGAGGACCTGCACAACATCTCCTCATGGGCCGGCGAAGAACGCCAAACCACCACCAGCACACAGCTCGGCCCGCAGTACGGCGCCTCTCCGACCACCGGCGCCGTCGGCGTCGGCGCCGCCATCGCCGGTCAGAACCACACCGTCAGCAACATCTTCCGCCCGGCCCTCCCCGTGAACGCGATCCAGATGCTCCCGCCGTTCCACGCCTGGCTCTTCTGGCGCAGCGAACCGCCCTTCCAGATAGAAGCCCGCCCCGCCGGCACAATCCACGAATTCACCCGACTACAAGGCTTCACCCATGACCACTGACGACTACGAGTACCTGGCAAGGGTCTCCAAGAGATACAAGGAGTCCGTGGACCGTCCAAGCGGTCTCTGGCGCCGTCGCGGCGACGAGCTCGAGTACCTGTCGACGGTCGACATGTCCTGGCATCCGCGCGGTGATGTGTACGTACCGCACCCCGACCTCTTGGTGCCGATCTCCATTGAGCAGGTTCAGATCCTGCTCGCGGATCGCCAGCGATTTGCCCGGTACTGGGTCGAGCACTTGAGCCCGGACAAGGGCGACCTTTACGAGGACACACTGGTTTACAGGCAGCTCCTGAGCCCCGAGGGCCGTATCGACGAGGGCTTCGGCCTCACCAACACGTGGGTCCGAACCCAAACCATCAGAGACTTCCAAGCCGCCGGCCCCCACGACCACCCCGACCTGGAACCTATCGACCGCGAGACCGCCGAACGCCTCATCCAAGAGACCTGCGGAATCACCGGAGCCACCAAGCTATGACCACGATCGACGTATGCACGCAAATGAAGGGTTTCACCACATGAGCACCGACGACGACTACGAATACTTCGCCCGGGTTTCGAAGGCACGTAAGGAGTCTGCGGATCGTCCGAGTGGCCTGTGGCGGCGCCGCGGCGATGATTTCGAGTACTTGTCGATGATCGACTGGTCGTGGCATCCGCGCGGCGAGGTGAACGTTCCGCACCCCGATCTTCTGGTGCCGGTCACAGCCGAGCAGGTGCAAATGCTGCTCGCGGATCGGCAGCGATTCGCGCGGTACTGGGTCCGATACCTGAGTCCAGAGAAAGGAGACCTCCACGAAGACACTCTCGTCTACCGGCAGCTCCGGAGTCCCGAGCGCATGGTCGAAGAGGGCTTCGGCCAAGCCAACACGTGGGTCCGGACACCGGACATCAGAGACTTCCAGGTTGGCGGACCGCACGACGTCCCCGACCTGGAACCCATCGACGCCGAGACCGCCGAACGACTGATCCAGGAGACTCGCGGAATTTCGGGAGCCACCGAGCTGTGAGTCCAGGACCCTGGCGGGGCAAGGGACACGAGGATCAACTACGTCTCGATGCCGACGAGAATGAGACAGTTGAGGCAGCTCATTTACGCGCTGTACGACGGCGGCGACGGCTCGACGACGCGCTGGAGGAGAGCAGGCGCGCCACCGCCCGCTACGACAGCAACCTGGAAGGCCTCCGCTACTCGCTGAAGAGTCTCAAGTCCTTTCGGAGCAAGGTTGCGCGCCGCTCGCCCTTGGCGACGGCGCCCGCGGCCGCCTACTCCACCAACGATCTCAATCGCTACACCCTGACGTTTCCCAGTGAGCAATACACCGAGGGTGTACTCGCGTGCTACGAGAACCTGCGAGCTCAAGGGTTCATCAAGGTCAAGGACCGCAACAGCTGGAACAGCCCGGACTACCGCGGCATCAACTCGACCTGGGCAATGGTCGGGTCGGACGGGCGGGCACAGCACATGTTCGAGGTGCAGTTCCACACTCCACAGAGCTTCGAGGTCAAAGACAAGGCCAACCATCTGCTGTACGAGCTGGATCGCGCCGGTCAGTCGGACGACCCGGACTACTCGGACGCGATACGTCTGCTTCAAGCCGAGAGATACGGCGACATGGAGTCGCCACCGGGGCACGAGCGTATCTGTCCTCCAGAGCCCACCGAGACAGTCGACCCAGTGCCTCAGACTGTCATCGATCAAGTCCTAGCAGACGAGGAGGAGCTTCGGCAGCGGAAGGCCGCCGAGGCCCAGGAAGCCCCGGAGTGGGAAGCCGACCGCGAGGACTCACAACAGGATCCACTGACGGAACCCGACGAGGACCCCGGCTCCGAAACCACCACAGACCTCGAAGAAGACGAACCTCGTCCCACCCCAGACCGAGACGCCGACGCCGAGGCCGACGCGGACGCCGACGCCGACGCCGAGGCCGAGGCCGACGCCGACGCCGAGGCTGACGCGGATGCCGAGGCCGACGCCGAGGCGAACGCCGACGCCGAGGCCGACGCCGAGGCTGATGCCGACGCCGACGCTGACGCCGATGCGAACGCCGACGCGGATGCCGACGCCGACGCCGATGCCGACGCGGACGCCGAGCCTGATGCCGACGCCGAGACCGAAGCCGAGGCTGACGCGGACGCTGATGCCGAGCCCGAGCAAGAGCCCGAGGCGGATGCGGATGCTGGGGCGGGTGGGGGTTATGCGGAGCAGGCCGCGGCTGATGATGCGCGGGTTGCGGAGGCTATGGAGTCAGAGGCGGGGGATGCGGGATATGGGGATGGGATTACTCGTCCGGCACCGACTACGACAGTTCGGCTGACAGCGACTACGAGAGTTCGGCTGCCGGCGATGCGGGGAGGGAGTGACTATGGCGTCCAGGCCGCCTTGGGTTTGGGACGAGTCGAGTGAGGAGGTTCGGGAGGAGTCCTGGGATGGGTTGGCGGGGTGGGTTGCGTGGCTCGAGGAGGCCTATGCGCCTTGGGTGATGTTGCCGCCATGCTGGCCGGTGCATGAAGGTCTGCGGACCGAGCTGACGATGTTCTGGTACTGGCATCGCTGGGTGATGTCGGCGGCTGTCAACCCGATCGACGGCGTCCGGTGGCACAACGAGTTGCGCAGGTCGGCGGTCGCGTGGCGCGAGCTCGCCACCTGCCGGCACGAGCCGCCGGTCGCGCACCACACCCAGATCCTGGCCGCCCGGCAGGCCACGCTCGACGAGTACCTCGACCAAGTACGCCGTACCGCGGTATCCCCGGCCAAGGAGACGTAACGGTGCAAACCACCCAGCCCAGCCGACCCGTCAGCCCGTTCGTCGAACCCTGGAAGCCCTCGCCGCGCGCGACGCTGATCACCGCGGTGGTCGTCGCACTGATCGCGGTCATCAGCACCGCGAGCTTCGTGGTGCAAAGGATCTGGTTCACTCCGGAGTCCGTCGTCAACGGGTACTACGCGGCACTCGCCGACCGCGATGCCCAGAAGGCGCTCACGTACGGCGGCAGCGGTGACACCGCGACCGGTGACTTGATCAGCTCGGACAGGTACGTCCCACCGACCAAGGTGACGATCGACGACCTGAAAGACGACGGCAAGGACAGCCAGACCGCCAAGGTCGGCTTCGTGATCGGCGACACCAAGGCGAGCGGCGAGGTCGACCTGCACCGCAAGGACGAGCTGACCTGGGGTCTGTTCCGCGGCTGGGAGCTGACCGGCGACCGGCCGACGATCGAGATCAGCACCCCGGCCCCGGTCGCCGTACAAGTCAACGGTCACGCGCTGAACGCCGGGGACGAGTCGGCCAGCCTGGAGGTGTTCCCCGGCCGGTACGTCGTCGACCTGGTGGACAACCCCCTGGTCGAGAGCGATCCGGTCACCGTCGACGCGGCCTTCGGCGACAGCACCGTCGAGCTGGTCCCGCGGATCAAGGCCGAGGCCAAGACCACCGTCGACGGGCAGCTCAAGGAGTACCTGAAAGGCTGCCTGATCGCGGCGACCAAGCCGGATCACAACTGCCCCTTCTCGATCAGCATCGACGTCACCCGGCCGGCCTGGCGGATCGACAAGTACCCCACGATCGAACTCCGGCTGGCGGACGACGGCAACGTCGTCGCCGAGACCACCTCCGAGGGTCAGGCGACCTTGACCGGCACCGGGTACGGCGGCTACCCGGTCAACGACCCCACCTCGTTCACGGTGTCCGGTCCGGTCACCGTCGAGCAGGGCGCGATCAAGTTCCAGCCGGAGTGACGGGAACCATGAGCCGACCAGGGATGGGCTCCGGGAAGGTGGCGGCGATCGTCTTCGCCGCCAACCTCGTCGTCTGCGGGCTGATCGGGACCAGCCTGCTCCTGCTGCGTACGCCGGACCATCAGGCGACCGCGGCAGAGCCGAAGACGGAGCCGAAGACCTCGACGAGTACGCCGACCGCACCCGCACCGTCCACGCCGATCAGCAGCTCCGTGCCCAAGAACACCCGCACGAGCTCAGCGCCACCGACCAGCGCTCCGAACGACTTCCAGGACGTCTCCGGTCCGGGCGGGCTCACCACCAAGATCCCGGCCGGATGGCAGGCGAAGGTCCGGTCGGGCGGGACCGACACCCAGGCGACCGACCCCGCACATCCGACCAGCTTCCTGCGCTACGGCGGTTCGACGTCGCCGAACCAACCGCTGATCGAGATCATGCGGAACGCCGAGCGCAGCTTCAGTACGAAGTACCCCGGCTACCGGCTGATCGGGCTCCGACCGGGCACCTGGCGCGAGCACGAGTCGGTCGGCTGGGAGTTCGAGTTCGACACCGCCGACGGCCGCAAGCACGTCGAGTCGGTGTACTGGCGGGCCGGCGGTCTCGACTATGTCTTGTACGCGTCGGCGCTGGCCTCGAACTGGCCGACGATGAAGTCCGTCTACACGACCGCCTACAACGCCACCAACCCGTGAGCACGACGAAACAGGACGTGACCGATGGCTGAGGATCCCGCCGCCGACGTCGAGCGGTTGCACCGAGAGCTGCTCGCGCAACCGGACGACAACGAGCTTCGGGCGCAGCTGGCCCGGGCCATTCGGCGAATGACCGAGGCGTCGCTCGCCGTCACCGTCTATCAGGTCCGGCTGATCGCCAGCGAGCGACAGCGCCGGCTCTGCCGGCAGGCGGCCGCGCAGATCCTCGAGCTCGCACCCTGGGACGGCGAGCTGCGAACCTTTGCGACCGGCCTGGCCGCCGAAGTCGAGCAGGGCGGTCGCTGGGTCTGGCAGAGCCGGCCCGCGGCGATCACACTGGCAGTCTGCGCTGTCGTCGTCGGGCTCGGGCTCGTCGTGACCGGCGGCCTCACCGGCGACGTCACGCTGATCGTCGGCGCCGCGCTGGTCAGCAGCGCAGCACTCGCCTGCATCGTGCTGGCCTTCCGGCGGCAGAGCTGGCAACTCGCCGCCCGGTCGGCCGAGACCGTGATCGAGTATCCCGGACTCTGACCGCGGTACACGTCGGCCACGCGGGGCGGTGCGGGGAATGACTCGCCGGGGAGTGGCGTTCTGGTAGTTTAATAGTGAACTACCTGGTGCAGGTGCGAGCGAGGAGGACAGATGCAGTTCGGTGTGTTCAGCGTCGGGGATGTGACCGAGGACCCGACGACCGGGACGACCGTGAGCGAGGGCGAGCGGATCAAGGCGATGGTGGCCATCGCCTTGAAGGCCGAAGAGGTCGGCCTAGACGTGTTCGCGCAGGGTGAGCACCACAACCCGCCGTTCGTGCCGTCGTCGCCGACCACGCAGCTCGGGTTCATCGCCGCGAAGACGTCGAAGATCATCCTGTCCACCTCGACGACCCTGATCACCACCAACGACCCGGTGAAGATCGCCGAGGACTACGCGATGCTGCAGCACCTGGCCGAGGGCCGGGTCGACCTGATGATGGGGCGCGGCAACACTGGTCCGGTGTACCCGTGGTTCGGTCAGGACATCCGCAACGGCATCGCGCTCGCGGTCGAGAACTACGCCCTCCTGCGCCGGCTCTGGCGCGAGGAGGTCGTCGACTGGGAAGGCAAGTTCCGTACGCCGCTGCAGGGGTTCACGTCGACCCCGCGGCCGCTCGACGGCGTACCGCCGTTCGTCTGGCACGGCTCGATCCGGTCACCCGAGATCGCCGAGCAGGCGGCGTACTACGGTGACGGGTTCTTCCACAACAACATCTTCTGGCCGATCACCCACACGGCGCGGATGATCGAGCTCTACCGCAGCCGCTTCGAGCACTACGGGCACGGCGCCGCGGACCAGGCGATCGTCGGTCTCGGCGGCCAGGTGTTCATGCGCAAGAACTCGCAGGACGCCGTCCGGGAGTTCCGGCCGTACTTCGACAACGCGCCGGTGTACGGACACGGCCCGTCGCTGGAGGACTTCACCCGGGAGACTCCGCTGACGGTCGGCAGCCCGCAGGAAGTGATCGAGCGGACGCTGTCGTTCCGGGAGGCCTTCGGTGACTACCAGCGGCAGCTGTTCCTGATGGACCACGCCGGGTTGCCGTTGAAGACCGTGCTGGAGCAGCTGGACATCCTCGGCGAAGAGGTGGTTCCGGTGCTGCGCAGGGAGTTCGCGGCGAAGAAGCCGGCGCACGTGCCGGACGCGCCGACGCATGCTTCACTGAAGGCCGCCGCCGAGCGGGCGCGCGACCTGGAGACGATCGAGGAGCCGACGGTATGACCGAGCGAGTGATCGCTGTGGTGACGGCCGGGCTGACGACGCCGTCGTCGTCCCGGCTGCTCGCCGACCAGCTTGCGGCCGCGGTCCAGGACGAGCTGTCCGGCCGCGGGATCGAGTCTCGGATCGAGCTGATCGAGGTGCGCGACCACGCGCACGACCTGACCAACAACCTGCTCACCGGCTTCCCGACGGCGTCCTTGCGGACCGTTCTGGACACGGTGACCGCGGCCGATGCGCTGATCGTGGTCAGCCCGACCTTCAGCGCGTCGTACTCCGGGCTCTTCAAGATGTTCTTCGACGTACTGGATGACCAAGCCCTGGCCGGCAAGCCCGTCCTGCTCGCGGCAACCGGCGGTACCGAGCGGCACTCGCTGGTCCTCGAGTTCGCCCTGCGCCCGTTGTTCGCCTACCTGAAGGCAGCCCCGGTCTCGACCGCCGTATACGCCGCCTCGACCGACTGGGGCCCGAACGCGGCCAAGCTCCGCACCCGCATCGCGCAAGCAGCCACCGACTTGGTCGCGGCGCTTCACCATGAGAAACCGACCCCGACCGACCCGTACGACAACCCCACCCCGTTCGAGGACCTGCTCAACAGCTAGGCGGACCGCTCCTCGATCAGCAGACCGATCCCGTCGAGGATCCTGGTCAGGCCGAACGCCAGAGCGTGGGCTGGGTCGAGGACGGATTGGAAGTGTTCGCCGACCGCGGTGCCGACGCGGCCGGCGACGGGGAGGTGCTGAGCCGTACCGGACATCACGTGCGTGAGGGTCGGCGAGATCTGACGCCACCACTCCTCGTCGGTGAGGCCGGAATCGCGTTGGGTGCGGAGTTGTTCCGCGCCGGCGCGGGCGGTGCCCTGGACGTGGGTGAGAACCAGGGTGAGGGCGGAGTCCATCTCGACATCCGTGAGGCCGAGGCCGTCCAGGGGACGTAGCTCGGCCTCGTACTTCTTCGTGATGTTCGGGCCCAGCGCCGTACGCATTGTCGGGACCTCGTGGATCCACGGGTGCTCGGTCAGGACGTCCCAGTTGCGGTGGGCGATGAACTCCAGAGCTCCCCGCCATCCCCCGGGCTGACCAGCCGGCTCGTCGACGTCGGCGTACAGGTCGCCGTACACACGGTCGAACATCAGGTCGGTCAGCTCACCCTTGCCGGGCACGTGGGTGTAGAGCGACATCGTGCCGGCCTTCAGCCGCTCGGCGACCATCCGCATCGAGACCGCCTCGAGCCCCTGCGCGTCGGCCAGCTCGATCGCGGCGTCCACGATCGCGCGGACGGTCAGGCCGGAGCGGCCGGCCTTTGTATGACTTCCCCAGAGCAGCGCCAGGCTGCGCGCCGGATCGGGCGCGGCCACCTTCTTTCCAGTCAACGGGAACATTCTCCAGCCGGTCGTCGTCGACCCGATCGTACCTGAGTCGTACAGTGTACGGTACAGTCTACGACTCAACCGGGCGAGAGGTGGGACGTGACTACGGAACGTGTGATCGAGGCCGTCGGCGTACGGAAGCACTACAAAGGCGGCACCGAGGGGGCCGGCCTGAACGGATTCGACCTGGAGGTCACGGCCGGCACGGTGACGGGGCTGCTCGGCCCCAACGGCGCCGGCAAGACGACAGCGGTGCGGATCCTCTCCACGCTGCTGGAACTGGATTCCGGTACGGCGACCATCGCGGGGTACGACGTCCGCCGGCAGGGCGCCGAGGTCCGGCGCCGGATCGGGCTGGTCGGGCAGTACGCCGCGATCGACGAAGTCCTGACCGGACGGCAGAACCTGGTCATGTTCGGCCGGCTGAACCACCTGGGGCACGCCGCCGCCGTACTCCGGGCGGACGAACTGCTCGAGCGGTTCAGCCTGACGGACGCGGCCGGGCAGGCGGTCAGCAAGTACTCCGGCGGCATGCGGCGGCGGCTCGACCTCGCGGCGAGCCTGATCGTGGCCCCACGGGTGCTCTTCGTGGACGAGCCGACGACCGGTCTGGACCCGGCCGGGCGGCTCGAGGTGTGGTCCGCCGTACGGCAACTGGTCGACGGCGGAACGACGGTGCTGCTGACCACGCAGTACCTGGAGGAGGCGGATCAACTGGCGAACCGGATCTCGATGCTCAAGGATGGCAAGGTCGTTGCCGAGGGCACCCCGGACGAGCTGAAGTCCCGACTCGGGTCGGACTGGCTGGATCTCGTACTCACGGATCCCTTGGACGTCACCACAGTGGTCGAACTGGCGAAACCCCTGGCGGACGGGGATATCCGGGTGAGCGACGTGCGGATCAGCGTGCCGGTCAAGGACCGCACCAAAGCCCTGGTGGTGATCGCCAACTCGTTGCATGAGGCAAAGATCGAACCGGAGGACATCACTTTGCGCAGACCCACCCTGGACGAGGTCTTCCTACACCTGACGGGACCAGAGGTGGCCGCATGACGGTGCTTTTGGCCGGGCCTTCGGCACCGGCAGGGTCATGGGGCTTTGACTTCCGGCCTTCCCTCGTCGCTCCACTCGCTTCGCTCCCTCCGCTCCTCAGTTCAGGCCGGGAGGCCCCATGACCACGCTCGGATGGGCGCTGGCGGACAGTTGGACGATCGCGCGGCGGACGCTGGTGCACTGGCGGATGCAGCCGGGGATCGTGATCTTCAACTGGTTCTTCCCGGTGCTGATGTTGCTGATGTTCGGCGCGTTGCTGGGCGGCGCGATGGACTTCCCCGACGGTGAGTCGTACTACGAGCTGCTCGTGCCGGGGATCTTCGCGCTGTCGATGCTCTTCGGGCTGGAGGGCACGATGACCGCGGTCACTCAGGACAAGGACAAAGGGGTGACGGACCGCTTCCGGTCGTTGCCGATGAGCTCGGCGGCGGTCGTGCTCGGGCGGTGCATCGCGGACATGCTCGATTCGATGGTGACGCTGCTCGTGCTGGTCGCGACCGGGCTCGCGCTCGGCTGGCGGTGGCACGAGGGGCTGCCGTCCGCGCTGGGTGCGTTCGGGTTGCTCCTGCTGCTGCGGTTCGCGTTGCTGTGGATGGGGATTTTCATCGGACTGACGGTGAAGAACGCGCAGAGCGTGACGATGATCCAGGTCTTGGTCTGGCCTATCGGCTTCCTGTCCAGCGCCTTCGTCGCCACCTCGACGATGCCGTCCTGGCTCGGCACCATTGCCCAGTGGAACCCGCTGTCCGCGACGGCCACGGCCTCCCGCGCCCTGTTCGGCAACCCCGACCCGTCGGCCACCGCGACCTGGATCGGCACCCACGCCGAACAGGCCGCCCTCATCGCGCCCGCCCTACTGATCGCAGTCTTCCTCCCCCTCTCCGCCCACCGCTTCCGCACCCTCTCCCGCTGAGCCGGACCTCCGCCACTCACCAAACCTCGATCCAACGCCGGCCGCACCTCCCGGTGAGCGTGCAGCGGGGCGACGGATCGAGGTTGGTGAGTGGCGGGAGTCCGCCTACGGCATCAGTTGGCCGCCATTGACCTCGATGATCTGGCCGGTGACGTAGGAGGCCATCCGGTCGGAGGCGAGGAAGAGGATGGTGCCGACGCACTCGTGCGGGGTACCGGTGCGGCCCATCGGGATGGTGCCGACCAGCGCGGTCAGCTGCTCGTCGCCGGTGTGCCGGTCGTGGAACGGGGTCTTGATGACACCGGGCGCGATCGCGTTGACCCGGATACCCTCGGGCGCGAGCTCCTTGGCCAGTCCGCGGGTGAAGGTGCTGACCGCGCCTTTGCTGGTCGCGTAGACGACCGACCCGCCGCCACCGCCGTTGCGGCCGGCGATCGAGGTCACGTTGACGATCGCGCCACCGCCCTGGGCGCGGAACACCGGCACGATCCGGCGGCTGAGCGCGAACACCGACGTCAGGTTCACGTCCAGGATCCGGTGGAACTCCTCGTCCGGTACGTCGGCCACCGCGGTCCGCTTGACCAGGTCACCGGCGTTGTTCACCAGTACATCGATCCGGCCGTGCTCCGCGAGTACGTCGTCGATGAAACCGTCGGCCGACTTCGGGTCGGCCAGGTCCGCCTGGTGCAGGGACGCCGTACCGCCGGCCGTCTGCACCGCGCCCACCGTGTGCTTCGCGCCGTCGGAGTTGCGGTGGTAGTGCAGCGCGAGCGTCGCCCCGGTCTCCGCGAATCCCACCGCCGCCGCAGCCCCGATCCCACTGCTGGCGCCCGTCACCACCACGACCTGATCCCTGAAATCCAGATATCCCATACGCCCTATCCTCTCCCGATCGCCCACGGTCGTGCGCCGGGGAACGCGCCGCGAGCGCGGTTGCTCGTGCGGAGTGGGCGGTAGATTCGATGGATGGGATACGCGCTCGGGGAGCTGGGGCTGCGGCGGTGGCGGACAGCTGACGCGCTGCGGCTGGCCGCGGCTCACCAGGATCCCGAGATGAGAACCCAGGGCGGGATCGTGGACCGGGCGTCCGCGGTGGACTGGATCGGCCGCGTCGCTGACCTGGACAACGGGCACGTGTACGCCGTCGCCGATGCCGACGACCACCCGATCGGGTGCGTGGCCGTGACGAACATCGACCGCCACCAGGTGGGCTGGACCTGGTATTGGACCCTCGCCGACATCCGCGGCCACGGCGTCGCCCGGGACGCGCTCCGCGCTCTCGCCGACTGGGCCCACCACGACGCCGGCCTCTACCGGCTCGAGCTCGGCCACCGCCTCAACAATCCCGCGTCCTGCGCGGTCGCGGCCGGCGCGGGCTTCCTCTCCGAGGGCCTCGAACGCCAACGCCTCGCGTACGACGGCTCCCGGTACGACGTCGAGCGCCACGCCCGCCTGATCACGGACCCGCTGATCCCGCCCCAGCGCCCAGTCTCCATCAGCGTCTGACGTCCGCCTGGATCTGCACCCAGCAAGCAGTCGGAGGCCGATCAGGCGGCGTTGGTTATCCAGTTCTCCTCTCCAGAGCCGTGTGAGGTTTCCCCTTGTGGATAAGGGCTGTCGGGGCCCCCGCTGGATTTGCCGCGATCTGATAGCGGTGCATAGAATCGCACACATGTTCGAAGGAGACCTGGCGACGCTATCGACAGCCGACCTGCTGGAATCGGCCGCCGAACACCGCGCCGAGGCCAACCGGTCCGACGCCCGCCTCCTCGAACACGCCCAGATCTACGCCGACCGCTACCACCCATCCGCGCACCCATCGGCGCAGCCAGGCCGGGCGGGCCGCCGGTCCTACGACGGCCGGGAACGGGCGGTGGTGCTGGGTGGCGACGGCTGCCCGGAGATCCTGGAGTTCGCAATCGCCGAGTTCGCGGTCATGCTGGGGATCTCCCAGCGGGTCGCCGCCAACTACCTCGGCCAAGCCTTGGCGCTGCGGCACCGGTTCCCCTTCACCTGGGCCAGGGTCCAGGCCGGTGAGGCCACCCCGTGGAAGGCGTGCCGGATCGTGGCCGACTGCGCGGAGCTGTCCGAGGACGCCGCCGCCTACGTCGACCAGCGGATCGCGCGACTCATCGACTCCATCACCCCGTACCGGCTGAAGAAGATCGTCCAGGCCGCGAAGATGCACGCCGATGCCGACCTGGCCAGAGCCGAGGCCGACGAGAAGACCCGCGAACGGGGCGTGTTCGTCGGGCACAGCAACGAGCACGGCACCAAGACCATGTACATCAAAGCCGCCGCCGGCGCAGTCATCCGCAACGAGGCGACCCTCGACGCGATCGCCGACGCGTTGAAGACCCTCGGCGACACCCGCCCGGTCCAACACCGGCGCGCGGACGCGGTCGGCATCATCGCCGACGCCCGCTACACCCAAGAACTCCTCACCCAAGCCCGCCACCACCACCTCACCACCCCAGCAACCGCCCAGGACACCACGCCCCCAGACTCCGGTGCGCTGCACACCGTCCGCACCGCCGAGTCCGGCACCGACCACTCCCCGACCCCATCCCCCTCTCCCGATCGCGTGATCGCCCACCCGGCCGCCTCCACAAGCGGACCTACCTATCCCGATCCCACCACCTCTGCCGCAGGCACCGGAGCCGGCGCCTGGCGCACCGACGAAGACCTCCGCCACGACGCAGCCACCGACTCGGCGAGCGACTGGAGCGAGCCGGGTCCGGACAACGAGGCCGACCGCGACGCACCCCACCCCAGCACCAGCGACCTGCCCGACCCCCTCGACACCCCAGACACCGTGCCGATCGAGCCGTTCGACCCATCCGATCCCGGCCTACGCCTCGACCCCGACGACGGCGGCGAACCTATGGACGCCGCCGCCCAACGGACCCTGCGCGCCCGCCTCGCGCAGATCAAACATGACGCCTACACCAGCCCCACCACCGGCGACAGCACAAATCACACCGGCTGCGGCACCCGCCACGGTGGACGGTTACACCCGGGACAGACCGAGATCTACGTCCACCTCACCGACCACACCCTCGCCACCGGCACCGGCGTACTCCGCGCCGAAGGCATCGGCCCCCTGCTTGCCGACCAACTGAGCGACCTCGTCGGCCACAGCCCCTACACCGTCAAGCCCGTCATCGACCTCAACGACGCCGTCAGCGTCGACGCCTACGAAACCCCCGACCGCATCCGCGAACACATCAAACTCACCCACCCCGTCGAACTCTTCCCCTACGGCACCCAAGAAACCCACCACGGCATGGACCTGGACCACCTCCACCCCTACGACCTCCTCGGCCCACCCGGCCAAACCAGCACCCTGAACCTCGCACCGCTGGGCCGCTTCGGCCACCGGGTCAAGACCCACGCCCCCGGATGGACCGTCCACCGCCTCGACTACAAGACTCTGGAATGGACCACGCCCCACGGATTCGCCTTCCATGTCACACCTACCGGCACTTTCAGGGCGATGCCAGGAGCATGATCGCAACACCCGGCGCCGAGTTCAGCCCCGCCAGACAGGTCAACCGAACTGTCGGAGGCCGCGGATACGGTCCGATTGTGGACACTCATCCCGCCCTCGACGTCGTACTGACCGACGATCCGACCGATGCTGAGGTCGCCGTGGTCGCGGATTCGCTGGACGAATTCAACCTCAGCGCGAGCGGGGTTCAGGACCGGCGGGCACTGGCTGTGCTCGTGAAGGACCCCTCGACCGGGCAGACCCTCGGCGGGTTGACCGGCCGGACCTCGCTGGGGCTGTGGTTCGTCGATCTGCTCTATCTGCCGGATGCGCTGCGCGGGTCGGGCCTCGGGAGCCGGGTCCTTCAGCAGGCAGAAGCCGAGGCCCGGGACCGGGGCTGTGTCAGCGGCGTCGTTTACACGATCAACTTCCAGGCGCCCGACTTCTACAAACGCCACGGCTGGACCGAGTTCGGGCGGATCCCGAGCGAGGCCGGCATCAGCCGGATCTTCCTCAGCAAGAGCCTCGACTAGAGGAATCGCTGCGGCAGTTTGGGGTGGCGGTTGACGTCTTTGTAGAGGAGGTAGCGGAAGCGGCCCGGGCCGCCGGCGTAGCAGGCCTGCGGGCAGAAGGCGCGCAGCCACATGAAGTCGCCCTCCTGGACCTCGACCCAGTCCTTGTTGAGGAGGTAGACCGCCTTGCCCTCGAGGACGTAGAGGCCATGCTCCATCACGTGGGTCTCGGGGAACGGGATCACGCCGCCGGGCTCGAAGCTGACGATGTTGACGTGCATGTCGTGCCGTACGTCGTCCGGGTCGGCGAACCGCTGGGTCTTCCAGCGACCCTCGGTGCCCGGCATCGCGATGCCCTCGACGTCGGCCTCGTTGGTGACGAAGGCCGGGGGTACGTCGATGCCCTCGATCCGCTCGTACGCCTTGCGGACCAGGTGGAAGGTGGCGACCGCGTCACTCGTGTTCCGCAGGGTCCAGTCGCCGCCCGGTGGCAGGAACGCGTACCCGCCCGGCGCGAGTGCGTGCTTCTCGCCGGCGACCGTGAGTACCAAGTTGCCTTGGACAACGAACAGGACGGCCTCGGCGGCCGGGTCGGTCTCGGGCTTGTCGCTACCGCCGCCCGGCGCGACCTCGACGATGTACTGCGAGAACGTCTCGGCGAACCCGGACAGCGGCCGGGCGATCACCCACAGCCGGGTGTCCTCCCAGAACGGGAGCCGGCTGGTGACGATGTCGCGCATCGTGCCGCGCGGGAGGACGGCGTACGCCTCGGTGAAGACCGCGCGGTCGGTGGTGAGGTCGGTCTGCGCGGGCAGTCCACCCTTCGGGGCGTAGTAGCTCATCCTTGTCCTCCTCGGGTCAGCAAGCGGCCACGGGGGCCGGCTTCGGTGTCGACGGGTTCGCCGCGCAGCCAGGTGCTGCGGACGACGCCGTCGAGCGTGCGTCCGTCGTACGGCGTGATGGCGTTCTTGTGCCGCAGGGTCTTCGCGTCCACGACGAAGGACTCGTCGGGGGCGAGGACGCAGAAGTCGGCGTCGTAGCCGACCTCGAGCCGGCCCTTGGTGCGCAATCCGGTCTGCGCGGCCGGGGCGGCGGACATCCAGCGGACGACGTCGGTCAGCGTGAAGCCGCGGCGGCGGGCCTCGGTCCAGACTGCCGGTAGGCCGAGCTGCAGCGAGGCGATGCCACCCCAGGCGGTGCCGAAGTCGCCGGTGTCCAGGTTCTTGAGGTCGATCGTCGACGGCGAATGGTCGGAGACAACCAGGTCGATCGTGCCGTCTCTGAGCCCGTCCCAGAGGAGGTCGCGGTTGGCGGCCTCGCGGATCGGCGGGCAGCATTTGTACTGCGTCGCGCCGTCGGGGATCTCCTCCGCGGTGAAGGTCAGGTAGTGCGGGCAGGTCTCGGCGGTGATCCGGACGCCGTTCTCGCAGGCCTTGGCGATGATCGGCAGGACCTCGGAGCTGGAGACGTGCAGGATGTGCACGCGACAGCCGGTCGCGCGGGCCAGCTCGATGACGTGCGCAACGGCCTCGTTCTCCGCTTCGCGCGGGCGGGAGTGCAGGAAGTCGAGGTAGCTCGCACCGTTCGCCGGCGGTGCGTCGTCGATCCGGTGGGCATCCTCGGCGTGCACGATCAGCAAGCCGTCGAACGTACTGATCTCGCGCATCGCAGCCTCGACCTGCGCGGGGTCCAGCGGCGGGAACTCGTCGACGCCCGAGTGCAGCAGGAAGCACTTGAAGCCGAAGACGCCGGCCTCGTGGAGTGGGCGGAGCTCGGGGACGTTACCCGGGATCGCGCCGCCCCAGAAGCCGACGTCGACGTACGACTGGGTCTGGGCGGTCTTGCGTTTGAGGTCGAGCGCCGGCGGGTCGCAGGTCGGCGGGATGCTGTTGAGCGGCATGTCGATGATCGTGGTGACACCACCGGCCGCGGCGGCGCGCGTTGCGGAGGTGAAGCCTTCCCACTCGGTACGGCCGGGGTCGTTGACGTGCACGTGAGAGTCGATCAGGCCCGGGAGCAGTCCTTCGTCCTCGGCCAGCCGCACGTCCGTGGCGGCGTCGAGATCGGCGTCGTACGGCGCGATCGCGACGATCCGCCCGTCCCGGACCCCGACGGCACAGGCCGTCTCGCCCGCCGTACGCACCGCCCGGCGAGCCCGGATCACGAGGTCCAGCAAGCTCATCCACGTCCTCGCTTCGCTCCGGGCGCGGATGAGCGATGAGGCGCACTGTGCTTGACGATGAACTCGCTGCGCTCGTTCATGCGATGCCCCTCTCGGTTGCTGTCATCGTAAGGTGCTCCACCGCGATCCGTTCCCCGATCCGCTCCAGCAACGGCCGCGGCTCGGCGATACATCGGCGTACGTCCGGCTCCAACTCAGTCAACGCGTACGCCGCCCGCACCCCAGCCTCCTGCAGTTGCTGAGGCTCCAGGTGATTGACGCCGCAGACGGCTACCACCGGAATGTTCTTCGCTCCCGCCGCGACACCCGCGACCGCCTTGCCATGCAGCGTCTGGTCGTCCAGGGCACCTTCTCCGGTGATCACCAGATCCGCGCCGGCGAGCTGCTCGTGGAAGCCGACCAACTCCAGCACGAGGTCGATCCCCGGCCTGAGCTCGGCACCCAGCAGAGCCAGCGCGGCGAACCCCACCCCACCCGCCGCGCCGGCCCCGGGCTCGTCACGGAGATCCTTCCCGGTCTCCCGCGCCACGAGGTCGGCCCAGCGACTCAGTCGGGCATCAAGCTCGGCCACCTGCGCCTGGTCGGCGCCCTTCTGCGGACCGTAAACGGCAGCGGCACCATGAGGGCCGGTCAGCGGGTTATCCACGTCGCAGGCAACGACAACCTCCACCCCCTCCAGCCGCCGACGCAGCGCGGTCAGGTCGAGCGAGGTCGCGCTGGCCAGATCCCCACCCACGAGCCGCGCACCCAGCGCCTGGACGAGGCCTACCCCACCGTCGGTGGACGCACTCCCGCCGATCCCGAGGGTGACCTTCCGGCACCCCGCGTCAAGAGCCGCCGCAATCACCTCCCCGACCCCACGAGAGCTGGCACTCATCGGCGCCGGCCGCCCACCCGGCAGCCGAACCAGCCCACAAACATCAGCCAACTCCACAACCGCGACATCACCACAAGCAGCGGACTCGCCGCGAGTACCCGAGCCGCCACGCGCGGACGCCGCCCCGACGCCGCGCCCGTTGGTTGGGGCGGCGGGGGCGGGGTGGTGGGCGTAGCCCGTGGGGACTGGTTCGCCGGTGGGGCCTGTGGCGGTTACCGGGACCAGCGTGAAGCCCGCGGTGACGGCGGCGGTCAACGTGCCGTCGCCGCCGTCGGCTACTGGGATGGGGACCACGGTGGTGCCGGGGTGGACTCGGCGGAGTCCGACGCCGACCGCGGCTGCGACCTCGGCGCTGGTCAGGCTGCCTTTGAACTTGTCAGAGGCAACAATCACCCGGAACATCAGTCGAGCAGTGCGAGCGCGGTGGGTGCGTCCTCGGGGACCTCGGCCACGTCCTCGAACTCGACGATGTTGTCGATCTCCAGGCCCATCGACACGTTCGTGATGCGCTCCAGGATGACCTCGACCACGATCGGGACCCGGTGCTCGACCATCAGCTTCTTGGCCTGCTCCAGAGCCGGCAGGATCCCGTCCGGCTCGAACACCCGCAACGCTTTGCAGCCAAGGCCTTCCGCGACCTTCACGTGGTCGACGCCGTACCCGTTGACCTCGGGGCTGTTGATGTTCTCGAACGACAGCTGCACGCAGAAGTCCATGTCGAACCCGCGCTGCGCCTGCCGGATCAGCCCGAGGTAGGAGTTGTTCACGACGACGTGGATGTACGGGATGTTGAACTGCGCCCCGACCGCCAGTTCCTCGATCAGGAACTGGAAGTCGTAGTCACCCGACAACGCCACCACGGTGCTGTCCGGATCCGCGACCGCGACCCCCAGCGTGGCCGGCACGGTCCACCCGAGCGGCCCGGCCTGACCGGCGTTGATCCAGTGCCGTGGCCGGTACACGTGCAGCATCTGCGCGGCCTGGATCTGCGACAACCCGATCGTGCTGACGTAGCGGACGTCCGGCCCGAATGCCCGGTTCATCTCCTCGTACACGCGCTGCGGCTTGATCGGCACCACATCGAAGTGCGTCTTCCGCTGCAGTTCCGTACGCCGCTTGCGGCACTCCGCAGCCCACGTGGACCGGTCGGCCAACCTGCCCTCGGCGGCCCACTCACGCGCCACCTCGACAAACATCTCCAAAGCGGCGCGAGCGTCCGACACGACACCGTAGTCCGGCGCGAACACCCGACCGATCTGCGTCGGCTCGATGTCGACGTGGATGAACTTCCGCTCGGCCCGGTACACGTCCAGACCGCCAGTGTGCCGGTTGGCCCAGCGGTTGCCGATACCGAGGACCAGATCCGAGGACAGCATGGTCGCGTTGCCGTAGCGGTGCGACGTCTGCAGCCCCACCATGCCCGCCATCAGCGGGTGGTCGTCCGGCAGCGTGCCCCAGCCCATCAACGTGGGTACGACGGGAATCCCGGTCAGCTCCGCGAATTCGACCAGCAGGTCGGCCGCGTCCGCGTTGACGATCCCGCCACCGGCGACGATCAGCGGTCGCTCGGCGGCCGCCAGCATCGTGAGCACCTTCTCGGCCTGCGCCCGGGTCGCCGCAGGACGGGATACCGGCAACGGCTCGTAGGTCTCGATGTCGAACTCGATCTGGGCCAGTTGCACGTCCAGCGGCAGGTCGATCAGCACCGGACCCGGACGACCGTCGCGCATCAGCTGGAACGCCTTCTGGAACGTCCCCGGCACCTGCGCGGCCTCCATCACCGTGACCGCCCACTTCGCGACCGGCTTGGCGATCGAGGCGATGTCGACCGCCTGGAAGTCCTCCTTGTGCAGCTTGGCGACCGGCGCCTGGCCGGTGATGCACAGGATCGGGATCGAGTCGGCCGACGCCGAGTACAGGCCGGTGATCATGTCGGTTCCGGCCGGTCCCGACGTACCGATGCAGACCCCGATGTTGCCGGCCTTGGCCCGGGTGTAGCCCTCGGCCATGTGCGAGGCGCCCTCGACGTGCCGGGCGAGCACGTGCTTGATGCCGCCGTGCTGCCGCATCGCGCTGTAGAACGGGTTGATCGCGGCGCCGGGCAGCCCGAACGCCTGCGTGGACCCTTCCTTCTCCAGGATCAGAACCGCGGCGTCGACCGCGCGCATGCGAGCCATCAGCTGACCTGCCCATTCAGGGACCCGAGTCCGGACAGCCGCTCCACGCCACGCAGCAGCGCGGAGTGGTCGAGACCGCCGTCGCCGTTGGCCCGGGCGGACGCGACCAGCTGGGCCACCAGGGCGCCGAGCGGTACGACGACACCCGCCTCCCGGGCGGCCGCGGTGACGATGCCCATGTCCTTGTAGTGCAGGTCGATCCGGAAGCCGGGCTGGAAGGAGCGGGACAGCATGTTCTCCTTCTTCTGGTTCAGTACGGCGGAACCCGCCAGGCCACCACCCAGGACTTCCAGGGCCGCCTTGGTGTCGACGCCGTACGCCTCCAGGAAGACCACGGCCTCGGCCACGGCCTGGATGTTGGCGGCGACGATCAGCTGGTTCGCGGCCTTGACGGTCTGACCCGACCCGCTCGGACCCACGTGGACGACGGTCTTGCCGACGGCGTCGAACAGCGGCTTGGCGGTGGCGAAGTCGTCCGCCTCCCCGCCGACCATGATCGACAGCGCGGCGTTCTTGGCGCCCGCCTCGCCACCGGAGACCGGGGCGTCGAGCATCCGGAAGCCGAGCGCCCGCGCCTGCTCGGCGAGCTGCTGCGTGACGTCGGGGCGGATGCTGGAGAAGTCGATGATCAGCGTGCCGGTCTCGGCCTGCTGGAAGACACCGTCCTCGCCCTCGAGGACGTCCTGGACCTCGGGCGAGTCCGGCACCATCACGCAGACCACGTCGGCGCCCTTGACCGCGTCGGCGATCGAGGCGGCCGCGCGGCCGCCGGCGTCGACGAGGGTCTGGGTCCGCTCCGGGCTCCGGTCGAGACCGGCCACGGAGTGACCTGCGTTGACCAGGTGAACAGCCATCGGGTTGCCCATGATCCCGAGGCCGATGAAAGCAATGTTCGTCATGTGAGGTCTCCTAGGGGTGTCAGCGGCGGTCGAACGGCAGCCAGCCGAAGCTTTCGTCGGTGCTGGTGGACGGCCTGTACTCGAGTCCGACCCAGCCGGTGTAGCCGTTCGCCGCGAGGGCGCTGAGCTGCCGGTCGAGCGGGAGAGTGCCGGTGCCCGGCTCGTTGCGGCCCGGCGCGTCGGCGATCTGGACGTGCGCGACCCGGTCGGTGTGGTCCGCGATCACCTGGTCGACGTCGTCGCCGTTGACCGCGAGGTGGTAGAGGTCCGCGAGCAGTCCGAGGTTCGGTACGTCGTACGCCGCCTGGACGCGATCGATCACGGCCAGCGCGTCGGCCGCGGTCCGCAGCGGGTACCGGTCCGCGCCGCTGACCGGCTCGACCAGCACGGTGGCACCGATCCGGCCCGCCACACCGGCGGCCAGCGCGAGGTTCTCGACCGCGAGGTCGTCCTGCTCACGCTCGGAGCTCGCGTCGTCCCGGTTGCCGTAGAGGGCGTTGAATCCCTGGCAGCCGAGCCGCTCGCCGATCCCGACGGTGACGTCGACGTTGTCGCGGAACTCGCTCGACCGCTTCGGCCAGGACACCAGTCCGCGATCGCCGCCGGGCATGTCGCCGGCGAAGAAGTTGAGACCGGTCAGCTGGACGCCGGCGTCGGCGATCGCGGTCACGAACGCATCGACCTGCCGGTCCGGCGGCACGGCCTCGACGAACGGCCACCAGAACTCGACGGCGCTGAAACCGGCGCGCCGGGCGGCCACCGGCCGCTCCAGCAAGGGCAGCTCGGTGAACAGCAGCGAGCAGTTCACCGTGTGGCGCAGCGGGTGGCTCATCACAACTCCAAATTTCCGTATTGCGGAAGTTGATTTCTGTTCTGCGAAATGACCATAAGACGACCAGGTCGGGAGCGTCAACCCTCCGGCCAAGCTCAGGGGCAGCCGGCCGGAACGCTGTCTCACGTGCGGGCGCGCGTTGTACGTTCCTCTAAACACCCCAGCCCGAGGGAGGTACGTCGTGCTGCTGACCGAACTGCTCGACGCGCCCGAGCTCGGGCTTCGCCTGCTGCACTCGGCCGGCAGCGTGCTGGACCGCCCGATCGGCCGGCTCGTCACCACCGACCTGCTCGAACCCGGCCGCTACCTGAATGGCGGCGAGGTGGTCCTGACCGGCCTGGTCTGGCGCCGGCGAGCCGCGGACAGCGAGGTGTTCGTCGCCTCGATGGCCGGCCGCGGCGCCACCACGATCCTGGCCGGCAAGGCGTTGCTCGGCGAGGTGCCGGCCGACCTGCTGGAGGCCTGCCACCGGCACGAGGTCACGCTCGTCGAGGTGCCGATCGAGATCGCGTTCGCCGACGTCACCGAGTACGTCGCTGCCGCCGGATCGGCCGAGACCGGGGCCCGGCTGTCCGCGAGTCTGGTCCGTCAGCGCCAGCTGCTGTCGTCGATCGCGGCCGGCCGCAGCCTCGACGAGCTCGCGGCCCGGATCTCCACCGAGATCGGCCACGACTGCCGGGTGCTCACTTCGACCGGGCGCCACGTCGTACCAGGGCCTGGTGAGCTCGACGACGCGACGCTCGACGCGGTCACCCGGCGGTTCCTGACGGCCGATCGGACCCCCGCGGTGGCCACGGTGGGCGACGCGTCGTACAGCCTGTTCCCGGTCGGTTCGGGGCTGGGCAACCGGCTGACTGCCTGGGTGCTGGTGATCGAGGGCGACCACACGCAGTGGTCTGGCGATCATGTCGAGGCCGTGCACGAACTGTGCGCGATCGCCTCGCTGGACCGCGCCCGGCGGGACGAAGGGCGCCGGGCCCTGCGACCGCTGGTGGCGGATGCGCTGGCGCTGGTCGAGTCCGGAGCACCGCACGCGGAGGTCTCCGCGCGGCTCCGGCAGGCCGGATCCCACGCGGAACGGCCGATGGTGGTCGCGGTGGCCGAGCTCCGGGACGACGGGTCGAGCGAGGTCGCGCTCAGCCTGCTGGAGGACGTCGCGTTGACGGTCGGACCGGCCGTGGTCGCGCCCGGCCGCGACGGTCTGCTGGTCGGCTTCCTCCCCTCCACACCCGGGCTCCCCGAGCAGCTTCGCCGGGCCTTCGGCCGGCTCGCGCCCGGACTCCATCGCGGCCGGCTCGCGGTCGGGATCAGCGGCCAGACCATGGTCGACGCGCTGGCCGGCGCCCTCGAGGAAGCACGCTTCGCTCAGCGGGCCGCCGGCGCTGGGCGGGCACCGGTGTCGGTGGTCACCTCGGACGAGGTCGCGTCCCACGTGCTCCTGCTCGCGACGCTGCCCGACGACGTACGGCGTACGTACTCGCACCGGGTGCTCGGGCCGGTGCTCGAGCACGACCGCCGGACCCATGCCGACCTGCTCACGACCCTGCAGGAATTCCTCGCCTGCTCGGGTTCGTGGGCCCGTACGGCGGAGTCGCTGCATCTGCACGTCAACACCGTTCGCTACCGGATCGAACGCGTGGAGCAACTGACCGGACGCGATCTGTCGACCCTCGAGGACCGGGTCGACGTCTTCCTGGCCCTCAAATCGCTCTGATTGTGTGATCCTCCAAAGCCTGGGGTTCATCCACGGTTCAACTTCGGAGGTTCATCGGGTGCAATCGCGGTCGCGATGAGCCGATGCTGGCGTGCAGGTCAAACCTCACGACGCCAAGGAGCGTGACCCGATGAAGGCCACCCTGCGACCGAGCCGCCGCGCCAGCCGCCATCCCGTCGACGAGGTTCTGCCGGTCGGCAAGCTCGCCGTCTACGGCACCCAGCACGTACTCGCGTTCTACGCCGGAGCGGTGATCGTGCCGATCCTGCTGGCGAACTCGATCGGGCTCACCACCCAGCAGCTCATCCACCTGATCAACGCGGACCTGTTCACCTGCGGTATCGCGTCGATCATCCAGTCTGTCGGGTTCTGGAAGGTCGGTGTCCGGCTGCCGCTGCTGCAGGGCGTCACGTTCACGGCGGTGTCGCCGATGATCGCGATCGGTCTCGCCGCGGGCGGCGGGACCAGCGGACTGCTGGTGATCTACGGCGCCGTACTGGTCGCCGGTCTGGGCACCTTCTTCATCGCGCCGTACTTCAGCAAGCTGATCCGGTTCTTCCCGCCAGTGGTGACCGGCTCGGTGATCACGATCATCGGCCTGGCCCTGCTGCCGGTGGCGGCCGGGGACGCGGTCGGCGGCGCCGGCCCGACCGCCGACCCGACCAGCGGCAAGAACCTGGCCTACGCGCTGGGCACGCTGGGCCTGATCGTGCTGATCCAGCGGGTCTTCAAGGGCTTCCTGGCCACGATCGCCGTCCTGGCCGGCCTGGTCGTCGGAACGGCGGTCGCCTGGGCCTTCGGGGACGCGCACTTCGGCGCGGTCGGGGAGTCGGCCTGGGTCGGCGTGACCACGCCGTTCTACTTCGGCTGGCCGAAGTTCTCGATCGCGGCGATCATCTCGATGGTCGTGGTCATGCTGATCACCGCGGTGGAGACGACCGGTGACGTGTTCGCCACCGGCGAGATCGTCGAGAAGCGGATCGGCAAGGACGACATCGCCCGCGCGCTGCGCGCCGACGGCCTGGCCACCACGATCGGCGGCGTCTTCAACTCCTTCCCCTACACGTGTTTCGCCGAGAACGTCGGCCTGGTCCGGCTGACCCGGATCCGCAGCCGCTGGGTGGTCGCGGCGGCCGGCGGGATCATGATCCTGCTCGGCCTGGTGCCGAAGGCCGGCGCGGTCGTCGCGGGCATCCCGCACCCGGTCCTGGGTGGCGCGGCGCTGGCGATGTTCGCCACCGTGGCCGTCGTCGGCTTCCAGACCCTGGCCAAGGTCGACTTCCACGACCACCGCAACGTCGTCATCGTGGCGACCAGCGTCGGCCTGGCCATGTACGTGACCGCGCAGCCGCAGGTCGCCCAGGCCGTGCCGGGCTGGGCCGAGATCATCTTCGGCAGCGGCATCACCCTGGGCAGCCTGACCGCGATCGGCCTGAACATCCTGTTCCACCACGTCGGCAAGGACTACGGACCGGCCGTGGCCGGGCAGCCGGGTGACTCGGTCCGGCTGGACCAGGTGAACAAGATGAGCCGCGAGGAGTTCGTCGAGACGTTCGCCGGCCTCTTCCAGGGTCCGCGCTGGGCGATCGAGCGGGCCTGGGACATGCGCCCCTTCACTGACACCCACGCACTGCGCCGGTCCTTCCAGGAGGCTCTGTTCTCCGGTTCGCACGACGAGCAGCGGCAGCTGATCGAGGCGTACCCGCAGCTCGGCTCGCAGTTCGTCGCCGAAGGCCTCAGCGGCGAGGCGTCGCTGCGCGACCAGTCGGACAAGGGCCTCACCTTCCTGGCCGATCCGGAGCGTGACGAGCTGGCCACGATCACCGAGGCGTACCGGGAGCGGTTCGGCTTCCCGCTGGTCATCTCGGTCCGGGACGCGGACTCGTTCGCCCGGATCGTCGAGCAGGGCCGGGAGCGGCTGGACAACTGCGAGAACCAGGAGCACGCCGCCGCGCTGCTCGAGATCGCGAAGATCGCCGGATACCGGTTCGACGACTTCCTCTCCGACGCCAACCCGATCCATAGTGCAAGAACACGCTGGAGCAGTAACCGATGACCACTCAAGCACTCCGTGCACCGGCTCTGAAGGTGAACGGCGAGGACACCGCGATCGGCGACGTCGCCGTACACACCACCGTGCTGGACTGGCTCCGCGACCGAGGCCTCACCGGCGCCAAGGAGGGCTGCGCCGAGGGCGAGTGCGGCGCCTGCTCGGTGCTCGTCGCCCGGCCCGGCATCGACAGCCCGACCGAGTGGACCGCGGTGAACGCGTGTCTGCTGCCGATCGCCTCGCTGGACGGCCAGGAGATCGTCACCTCCGAGGGCCTGGGGTCGCCGGCGGAGCTCCACCCGGTGCAGGAGGAGATGGCCGTCCGCGGTGGCTCGCAGTGCGGCTTCTGTACTCCAGGCTTCGTCTGCAGCATGGCCGCCGAGTACTACCGGCCCGGTCGTACGGCGTCCACCACGGAAGATCACGAGCACGGCCCCAACGGATTCGACCTGCACTCACTGAGCGGGAACCTGTGCCGCTGCACGGGATACCGGCCGATCCTGGACGCGGCGTACGCACTCGGCGACCCGGCCGAGAACGACGCGCTCGCCGTCCGCCAGGACTCGCCGCCGCCCCCGCCCGCGACTACCGGAATGGCGTCCGGTGAGGCTGAGTTCGTCCGGCCGGCATCGCTCGACGCTGTCCTCGGTCTGCTGGCCGATCGGCCGGATGCGGAGCTCGTGGCCGGGTCGACCGATCTCGGCGTACAGGTGAACATCTTCGGTTCGCGGCCGCCGCTGACCGTTGCCGTGGACCGGCTGGCCGAGCTGCGGGAGTTCGCGTTCGGGCCGGACGAGGTCCGGATCGGCGCGGCGCTGACGCTGACCGAGATCGAGCGGCGGCTGGCCGGGCGCGTGCCGCTGCTGGCCGAGATGTTCCCGCAGTTCGCGTCCCGGTTGATCCGCAACGGGGCCACCGTCGGCGGCAACCTGGGCACCGGGTCGCCGATCGGTGACACCCCGCCCGCCCTGCTGGCACTGGACGCTTCCCTCGTACTCGCGTCTCGCAGGGGTGAGCGCGTGGTTCCGCTCGCGGACTACTTCACCGGCTACCGCCAGACGGTGAAGGCCGCCGATGAGCTGATCAAGACGATCGTGTTTCCGCTGCCGCTCGCCCCACTGACCGCCTTCCACAAGATCGCCAAGCGGCGCTTCGACGACATCTCGAGCGTCGCCATCGGGTACGCCGTGAACGTGGTTGACGGCGTCGTCCGTGAGGCCAAGATCGGGCTCGGCGGGGTCGCGGCCACGCCGCTGCGGGCGCGCGCCACCGAGGCCGCGCTGATCGGTCGGCCGTGGACCGAACGCACGGTCCGCGAGGCGGCCGGGGTGATGGCTGGGGAGGGTACGCCGATGGACGATCACCGGGCGAGTGCGTCGTACCGCTCGGCGATGCTCGGCCAGTCGTTGCTCCGCTTCTACTTTGCTGGAGAGGAGGCGAGCGCATGAGCTCGCTGTCCGAACGGCCGGCTCAGGCTGTTGTCGGCGTACCGATGCCGCATGAGAGCGCGGCGCTGCACGTCACGGGTGCTGCGCTCTACACCGACGATCTCGTGCAACGTACGCGCGATGTCCTGCACGCCTGGCCGGTGCAGTCGTCGCACACCCATGCGCGGATCACGGCACTTCGGGTGAAACCGGCGTACGACGTCCCTGGTGTGGTGCGGGTGTTGACGGCGGACGACGTACCGGGGGTGAACGACGCGGGGGTGAAGCACGACGAGCCGTTGTTCCCGGGTGAGGTGATGTTCAACGGGCACGCGGTCTGCTGGGTCCTCGCGGAGACGTTGGAGGCCGCGCGACTCGGGGCGCTGGCGGTGGAGGTCGAGTACGAGCCGCTGCCGTCCCTCGTGACTGTGCGCGAGGCGATCGCGGCCAAGAGCTTCCAGGGCATCGGGCGGCACCTGGAGCGTGGCGATGTCGATGCTGCACTCAGTTCCGCGGCGCATGTCTTCAGTGGCGAGCTCGAGTTCGCCGGGCAGGAGCACTTCTACCTGGAGACGCATGCGGCGCTGGCTCTGGTCGACGAGGGCGGTCAGATCTTCGTGCAGAGCAGTACGCAGCACCCGTCGGAGACGCAGGAGATCGTCGCGCATGTGCTCGGCCTGGCCAGCCATGCGGTGACTGTGCAGTGCCTTCGGATGGGCGGCGGCTTCGGCGGCAAGGAGATGCAGCCGCACGGCTTCGCCGCGATCGCGGCGCTCGGTGCGACGCTGACCGGTCGGCCGGTGCGGTTGCGGCTCAACCGAACGCAGGACATGACGATGTCCGGCAAGCGGCACGGGTTCCACAGCTCGTGGCGCGTGGGCTTTGACTCAGAGGGCCATTTGGTGGCGCTCGACGCCACGCTGACCGCGGACGGCGGGTGGAGCCTCGACTTGTCCGAGCCGGTGCTGGCGCGAGCCATGTGCCACATCGACAACGCTTACGAGATCCCCAACGTCCGCGTCGACGGACAGATCGCGCAGACGAACAAGACGTCGCAGACCGCGTTCCGTGGGTTCGGCGGGCCGCAGGGAATGCTCGTGATCGAGGACATCCTCGGCCGGTGCGCGCCGTTGCTCGGGTACGACGCTCTCGAGCTGCGTCGGCGGAACTTCTACCAAGTGGGCGACTCGACGCCGTACGGGCAACCCGTGCGCCACGCGGACCGGTTGGACTCCTGCTGGAGCCAGGTGCTCGCCGGTGGGGACGTCGTACGCCGGGCTTCGGAGATCGCGTCCTTCAACGCCTCGCACGCTCATGTGAAGCGCGCGTTGGCGATGACGCCGGTGAAGTTCGGCATCTCGTTCAACCTGACCGCCTTCAACCAGGCCGGCGCTCTTGTTCACGTCTACAAGGACGGGTCGGTGCTGATCAACCATGGCGGAACGGAGATGGGGCAGGGCCTGCACACCAAGATGCTGCAGGTCGCGGCCACCACGCTCGGGGTGCCGCTCGCTCGGGTCCGGCTCGCTCCGACGCGGACCGACAAGGTGCCGAACACCTCGGCGACGGCGGCGTCGTCGGGTGCGGATCTGAATGGTGCGGCGATCAAGAACGCCTGTGAGCAGATCCTGGAACGGCTCGCGCAGGTCGCGGGCGGTCGCCTCGGGATCAGTCCACACGACGTGCGCTTCGTCGACGGCGTCGTACGCGGTCTGTCCGGTGACGGGCTGGACTGGAACGAGCTCGTCCGCGCTGCCTACCTGCAGCGGGTGCAGCTGTGGGCGGCCGGGTTCTACCGGACCGAGGGACTGCACTGGGACGCGAACGCGATGCACGGCGAGCCGTTCAAGTACTTCGCGTACGGCGTTGCGGCCTCCGAGGTCGAGGTGGACGGGTTCACCGGCGCCTACACACTGCGGCGGGTCGACATCGTGCATGACGTCGGCGACAGTCTGAGCCCGCTGATCGACATCGGCCAGATCGAGGGCGGATTCGTCCAGGGGGCGGGCTGGTTGACGCTCGAGGATCTGCGCTGGGACGAGAGCTCCAGTGAGCGGCGGGGACGGCTGGCTACGCAGGCGGCGAGTACCTACAAGCTGCCTTCGTTCTCCGAGATGCCCGAGGTGTTCAACGTCCGGATGCTGGAGAAGGCGCATGAGGACGGCGCGGTCTACGGATCGAAGGCAGTAGGCGAGCCGCCGCTGATGCTGGCCTTCTCGGTCCGCGAGGCGTTGCGCCAGGCCGCGGCTGCCTTCGGGCCGGCGGGTACGAGCGTCGACCTGCCGTCGCCGGCCACACCTGAGGCCGTCTACTGGGCGCTCGATCGAGCACGGGGTGGCGACTCATGGAATGGATGAAAGCCGTTCAGCTGCTGCGCTCCGGGCGCCGGCCCGGCGTGCTGGTCACGGTGATGTCGGTCCGCGGGCACGCACCGCGGGAGGCCGGCGCCAAGATGGTCGTTGCCTCGGACAACGTTTGGTCGACGGTCGGGGGCGGGAACCTGGAGGCCTTGGCCGTCGAGCGTTCTCGTGAGCTGATCGCCTCCGGGTCTTCGTCGCCTGAGGTGCTCGAGGTCGCGCTGTCGGACAAAGCGCCGTACCAGCACGGGGTTCAGTGTTGCGGCGGTGAGGTGAAGCTGTTGCTGGAACCGTTGCCGGTGGTGCCGTCGGTCGCGATCTTCGGGATCGGGCATGTTGGACTGGAGCTCGCGCGGATCCTGGCTCGGCACGACATCGAGCTTCATCTGGTCGATTCGCGATCCGATCAGCTGACTGATGAGCGCCTTGTGGTGCTGGATGACGCGGTCGCTCAGGTGCATGTGCACAACGTGCCGGTCCTGCCGGAGCTGGTGGTCGGTGAGCTGCCGCCGGGGACCCATGCGCTGGTGATGACGCATGATCATGCGGAGGACGCGGCGCTCTGCGATGCCGCGATTCGCAACGAGCAGCTGGCGACGATCGGGCTGATCGGATCCAGTGCCAAGTGGACGCGGTTCCGGCGCAAGCTCGCCGAGGACGGCAACTCCGAGGCTGCGATCGACCGCATCATCACGCCGATCGGACTCCCCGACCTGCCCGGCAAGGAACCGGCCGTGATCGCGGTCAGCGTCGCGGCCTGGCTCCTGCAGCAATTCAGCACCGAGCGCCACCCGGCGGTTCACCCCACGTCGGCCCACCCCGCCGAGCGCGGTTCCGCGCCGGCTCAGTCCACCGAGCGCCACACTGCCGCGCCGGTTCAATCCGCCGAGCGGCACACCGCGTCGGCCCGTTCTGCCGAGCGTCGCCCCGCGCCGGCCCAGCGTGAGGCGAAGGCATGACCATTTTCCGAGGGACGTTCCTCGATACTCCGGACAATCCGTTCACCGGCGGGAGCCTGCGGGTCGACTCCGACGCCGGTCTGCTGGTCACGAACGGAGTGATCGTTGCCCGTGGCCCCTTCCTGGAGATCCGGCAGGCGCATCCGGCCGAGCAGGTCATCGACCTGAGCGGTGGCGTCGTACTGCCCGGCTTCGTGGACACGCATGTGCACTTCCCGCAGATCCGGGCCGTCGGTGGGCTCGGGCTGCCGCTGCTCGAGTGGCTCGATCGGTACGCGCTGCCAGAGGAGGCGCGGATGGCGGACGTCGCATACGCCACCGGCGTCGCGGCTGAGTTCGTCCGCGGGCTCGCGGCGGCCGGGACTACGTCGGCGCTGGTCTTCGGGGCGCATTACGCCGACGCGATGGACGCCCTCTTCAACGCTGCCTCCGGAGTTGGACTGCGGATCACCAGCGGGCTCGTGCTGAGCGACCGGCTGCTGCGGCCGGAGTTGCTGACCACACCGGTCCGCGCGTACGCCGAGTCGCTTGCCTTGGCCAACCGTTGGCATGGCGTCGGCCGGAACCGGTACGCCGTGACGCCGCGGTTCTCGCTTTCGTGCACGGATGAGCTGCTCGCCACCTGCCGTGACCTGATGGACGCGATCCCGGGCGCGCTGTTCACCTCGCACGTCAACGAGAACGAGGCCGAGATCGCCACGGTCGCCGACCTCTTCGGGGGTTGTGATTACGTGACGACCTACGACCGGCACGGGCTGGTCGACCGGCGGTGCGTGCTCGCGCACAACGTCCACCCGACCGACGTCGAGCTCAAGATGCTCGGGGTCGGTGGCGCGGCGGTCGCCCACTGCCCGACCAGCAACGCCGCGCTCGGGAGCGGTCTGTTCCCACTGAGCCGGCATCTGCAGCACGGCGTACGCGTGGCTCTTGGATCGGACGTCGGCGCCGGCACCGGGTTCTCGCTGCTGAAGGAAGGGCTGCAGGCGTACTTCGCCCAGCAGTTGCTCGCGGACCACGGGCTCGCGCTCAGGTCGGCCCACCTGCTCTACCTGGCCACTCTTGCGGGCGCAGAGGCGCTAGGCCTCAGCACCGAGGTCGGCGACCTCAGCGTCGGCAAACGCTTCGACGCCCAACTCCTCCGCCCCGCCGACGGCTCCCCCTTAGCCGTAGGCGTAGCCCACGCCAACGACGCCGACGAGACCCTCTCCAGAATCTTCACCCTAGGCACCCCCGCCGACGTCCAGGCAGTCTGGATAGAAGGCCACCTCCTCCACCACTAACCAACCCGCACCAGAGCCCCGACCCCACCAGGCGTCGGGGCTCTCGTGCGGCAAGCGGACGTCCGCCACTCATCAACCCGGTCGGCTGGGCGCCGCGGGCACGGCGCTGAGCGGTGCTGGGGCGGGCGATGGCGGCTTGGTGAGTGGTGGAGGTCCGGACCGCCAGGCCATCACGATCGACGGCGTCGCGGCACCTCGCGCCTGGAGCCGGGCGCAATCGCGGGTTTGTGATGGCCTGGCGGTCCGGCGAAACGTGGTGAGGGGGTTGGCTGACTGCGGGTCCGCCGCCGGTCCGCGGGATCTGGTGATGTCCCCTGGCCGGGCGGGCCGCCGGGAGCTAGCGGGGCTTGGCGGTCAGGTGCTGCTGGGTCTTGGCTACCTGGGTGGCTAGGGCTTCCTCGTCGATGGTGAGGACTGTGTTGTGTTCTACGACGGGATGGCCGTTGACCAGGAGGAGGGCTAGGGGTGGGGGTGTGCCCAGGGCAAGGGCGGCTACCGGGTCGGGAATGCCGGCGTGTTCGAGGGTGTCCAGGCGCCAGACGGCCAGGTCGGCCAGTTTGCCGGGTTCCAGGGAGCCGATCTCGGCTTCGCGGCCTAGGATTCGGGCGCCGTCCAGGGTTGCCATTTCCAGGGCTGCGCGGACGTCCAGGGCTTGGGGACCACCTCGGGCTCGGGCGAAGAGCAAGGCGTGACGGAGTTCCTCCACCAGGCTGCCGGCTTCGTTGCTGGCGGCACCGTCCACGCCTAGACCGACGGGACTGCCGGCGACGCGCAGGTCGGCGGCGCGGGCGATGCCGGCGCCGAGGCGAGCGTTGGAGCTGGGGCAGTGCGCGATACCTGTGCCGCTCTGACCGAGCTGCTTGATTTCGGAGTCGTCGAAGTGGATACCGTGCGCGAACCACACGTCGGACCCGGTCCACCCGAGTTGAGCCGCGTACTCCAAAGGCGAGCAGCCGAACGTCTCCCGGCACCAGTCGCCCTCGTCCGTGGTCTCGGCGAGGTGGGTATGCATGTGGACGCCGCGACGCCGCGCCAGCTCCGCCGCCTCGCGCATGAGATCCCCGCTCACGCTGAACGGCGAGCACGGCCCGACCACGATCCGCAGCATCGAACCCGGTGCGGGATCGTGCCACCGGTCGATCGCGGCCTCGGTAGCGGCGAGGATCTCGTCGCGGTCCTCGACCACCGAGTCCGGCGGCAGCCCGCCATCCTTCTGACCGCGATCCATCGACCCCCGAGCCGGATGGAATCGCAACCCGACCTGGGCCGCGGCGCGTATCTCCGCGCCCAGCAGATCACCACCCCCGCGCGGGAACACGTAATGATGATCGGCCGCCGTAGTGCAGCCGGTCAGCGCGAGCCGAGACAGCGCGGCCTGCGCCGCCACGTGCACGGACTCCTCATCGATCCCCGCCCACACCGGATAGAGCGTGGTCAGCCACCCGAACAGCGTTGCGTCCGCGGCGAGACCGCGCGTCACCCACTGATACAGATGCTGATGCGTGTTGACGAAGCCCGGTGTGACGAGGCATCCGCGCCCGTCGATCACCCGTGCCGCGTCGTACGCCGGTGCCGGTCCGGGGCCCACCGCAACAATCCGATTGCCTTGAGCAACCACATGCCCGATGAACTCCCGCCGCTCCGGATCGACCGTGACCACGGCCGCTCCGTCGATCACGATCGTCGTCATCGCGAAGCCTCAGCAGAAGCCGGGTACGGCGTGCCACGCACTACCGGCGTCACTCGCGTCATCCCGGACCA
Source organism: Kribbella sp. NPDC020701 (assembly GCF_055562215.1). Taxonomy (NCBI): domain Bacteria; kingdom Bacillati; phylum Actinomycetota; class Actinomycetes; order Propionibacteriales; family Kribbellaceae; genus Kribbella; species Kribbella sp. NPDC020701. Next base: position 233,321 of record NZ_JBVHFT010000002.1, read on the forward strand.
CGGTCGCCTCGATCAGCCCGTACGGGCGATCGGCGGCGATGAACACCTCACCCGGGTTCTCCACCGAGAACGGGCTCAGGTCGACCAGGAAGTGGTGCTTGTTCGGCGCCGAGAACTTGATCTCCGCGACCTCCGGGTGCTGCCGCAGCACAGCCTCACCCATGCCGTACAGCGTCTGCTGCAAGGCGAGACTGTGGATCTTCGCGAACTGCTCGAGCAGCAGTCCCTTGATCTCGTCGTACGACTTGTCCCAGTCGACCTCGGTGTGGTCGTAACGCCAGCGGGCGACCAGCGACGTGGCCAGGATGCGGTCGTTCGTCTCCGGCAGCGTCGTGTACTTGTCCTTGAGGAACCCGTGGAACTCCGACCCGGTCGACTTCAGCACGACCAGGTCGCGGATCCCGGAGACGACGTACCGCCTCTGCTCGTCACCACGGCCCTCGACGTTGACGACTGTCGTCCGTACGCCGCTGCCGGACCGGACGAACGAATGATCGTGGGGCGAACCGTCGACGGAGATCCGCTCCCAGGCGTACTCCTCGACCTCGATCCGCGCGCCCTCCGCCGCCGGCGAGGCGTCCAGGAAATGCGTGCCCAGGGTCAGCGCGTAGTCCTCGATCGCGCCGACACCCTTCTCCTTGGCGAACGCGAACGCGGTGTTCTTCTGCGTGTCGGTCGGCAGGACGTCGCTCTGGTCACCGGTCGTGTGCGCGGCCTCGAACTGCCCGCGCAGCGCGGACGAGACGTTCAGGTCGCGGATCTGGTGACGGGGCGTGTCGCGGTAGATCCGGACGACGCGGCTCTCGGCTTTGCCGTACTGGTTGGCTCCCAGGTGGATGGCCATTGCGATCAGCTCCCTCGGTAGGTGGAAAAGGCGAACGGGCTGAGCAGCAACGGGACGTGGTAGTGCCGCTCGTCGGCGACCGTGAAGGTCACGGAGACCTCCGGAAAGAAGAGGTCCTGGCCGGAGGCGGCCGCATACGCGGCAACGTCGAACCACAGTCGGTACGTACCGGGCGCGAGCGCCGGTTCCAACTCGGCGATCCGCCCGTCGTCATCCGTCGTACCGGTCGCGAGTACGACGTCGCCGGCGTAGAGCCTGACCGGAACACCCTGCGCCGGTCGACCCAGCGCAGTGTCGAGAACGTGAGTACTGAGGCTGCTCATCCACGTCCTCGCTTCGCTCCGGGCGCGGATGAGACACGAGATGCGCTGTGCTTGATGATGAACTCGCTTCGCTCGTTCATGCGTCCACCACCTTGGCGAGGCGGAGCAGCGCGATCTTGCGGAGCTCCTCGTGTACGACGGGGGCCTCGGTGGACTCGTCGTGCGTCAACCGTTGCCGCAGGCTCGCCAGCATCTCCTGCGCCGACAGGCCGGTGGCACAGATCAGGAAGACCCGGCCGAAGCGCTGCTCGTACTCACGGTTGCCCTCGGCAAGGGCTTCTCGAACGTCAGGGTCGTCGCCGACGCCGGACTGTTCGTTCCGCGACCAGGCGGCCTCGGTGCCGGCGCCCTGCGCGCGGTCACCGATCCGCGGGTGCGCCTGGAGGGCACGATCGACCTCGTCGTCGTCGAGCTCTCGCAGCGTCTGGTCGGCGACCGCGGTCAGTGCGGCGAGGTCGCCGTACGGACGCTTGGCCAGGATCCCGTCGACCCAGCGGGGGACGTCACAGCAGGCCGCCAGCATCGGACGCAGCCGGTCGGCCGGAGCGGAGTTGAACTCCTGCAGGTCCACGGATCACACCTTCTCGAATCCCGAAATCGACTTTCCGTATGACGAGAGAGTGACACTCCACCCGCTCGTCGTCAACAGTTTGTTGAAAGACCGTACGTCAGCGGGCGCGGTTGAGGTAGTTGTAGACGGTGAAACGGGTGACGCCGAGGGCCTCGGCGACGATCTCGGCCGACTTGCGGTACTCGAAGGCACCGCGGGCTTCCAGCAGCAGGACCGCCTGCTGCTTCTGACCCCGGCTGAGAGTGCTCAGCGGCCCGCCGAGCTCGTCGGCGACTTCTGCCAGCAGGCTGTGGACACCACCCTCCGCGGGTTTGCCTGGGAGACGGACGGCAACCAGTGGCTCGCCGTCCCAGACGAGCGGTACGTCGTCGTCGCGCGCGTCGGCGGGCTCCACGAGCTCGGCGTTCAACCGCTCGACGAGTGGCGTGATCGCGACGATCAGCGGATGCGGCTCAGGCATCTCGCCGTACCTGCAGTGTCACCTGGTTCGCACCGCCGGCGAACGCGGCTTGCAGTACGCCGGGGAGTGCGAGCAGGAGCTGATCCTCCTCACCGCGCACCAGCGTGCCGAGCGGGCCGAAGTCGCACTCCAGGCCGGCTTCCTGCGCCGCCCGGAGCGCTTCCGTGGCGTGCGCGGGCGGGGTTCCTTCGACGTCGAAGGGTTCCGTGGTGAACTCCGCAACCAGTCGCATAGCGCGAGGCTAGCGCCCGTGCCCCGGGCGGCGCGCCAGCTGTGCGAGTGCCGCGAGGTCGACGCCGATGAGCTTGTCGACCTCCACCGGGTCGACGGCACCGCAGTCGAGACCGCGCAGGACGAAACCGGCCAGTGCCACGGCCGTCGCGGGCTCGTCCAAGTAGCCGGACTCGCCCTGACCGAGATACGCGCGCAACCGGACGGCCGCCTCGTTGAGACCCTCGCGATAGAAGAGGTACGTCGCCACGAAACGCGTCGGCAGCTGGGCCGGGTGCATGTCCCAGCCCTGGTAGATGCCGCGCGCGAGCGAACGTCGTACCAACCGCAGATGCAGCCGCCAGGCCGCATGAACGGCGTCGCGGTCGCCGACCGGGAGGACATTCGTGGAGCCGTCCGACACAAACACGCCGGTCCCAGCCGCGGCCAGCTGCATCACGTCCTTGGCGTGATCGGCGACGGGATGCTCCATGCTCTGGTACGCCGCGGCCACACCGAGCGAGGCCGAGTAGTCGTACGTGCCGTAGTGCAGGCCCGTCACCCTTGGCACTCCGGCCTTGATCATCCGCGCGACCAACGCGGTCCCATCGGACCCGAGGATCGCCTGCGGGGTCTCGACCTGGATCTCGAACTTCAACTCGGGTATGCCGTACTCACGCTCGAGCGCCGCCAGCACGGTCACCATCGCCTCGACCTGCTCGACCGAGGTCACCTTCGGCAGCGTGATCACGAACCCGTCGGTCAGCCCACCGGCGGCCGACAGCTCACGGACGAACAACTCCAAGGTCCGCAGTCCCCGCCGCCGCGTCGGCGCCTCCAGGGATTTGATCCGCAACCCGTGGTACGGCGCGGACGCGCCGGCACCCTCCGCCGTCGCACCGGCTCGCATGCTCTGCGTCAGTGCGCGAGCTGCAGCTACGGCGGCGGCGTCCTCTTCCTCGTCGGACCTGGTCCCGTAGCCGTCCTCGAAGTCGATGCGGAGGTCTTCGATCGGCTCTCGAGCAAGCTTGGCGCGGACGCGCTCGTACACCTCGTCGGCCAGGTCGGGCGGCAACTCCAGTGCCTCGGCCAGCTCGGCCGCGCACCCGCCGTACTGCTCCAGGGCCGCGCGCGCTTCCGCACCCCAGGCGCTGACGGTGTTGCCGTCGTACTTGTCGGCCGGCACGTAGACCGTGTGCACCGGCTGCCGGACGCCTCGATCTCCCGGGTAGTCCGCGGCCAGGGCCGCGTCGGCGTCGGCCAACCGCCGATCCAGCTCGTCGATCAGATCTTCTAGGCTCATACGGCCGCCTCCCAGGACTCGAAATTCCGTATTGTGGAGACTAATATCTACTTTGCGGAAGATGCAATGGTGCCCACTTTCCGGGATCTGGCGCTAAACTTCCGTCATCCGGAAACCCTCGAGAGGTTGGATCCATGGCGGAAGCGAACGGCGGCAAGGGCCGCACCGGCAGCGTGCAGTCCATCGAGCGCGCGTTCGGGCTGCTCGAAACCATGGCCGACGCGGGCGGGATGATGGGCCTGTCCCAGCTCGCCACGGCGTCCGGCCTCCCGCTGCCGACGATCCACCGGCTGGTTCGCACCTTGGTCGACCTCGGGTACCTGCGTCAAGAACCCTCGCGGCAGTACGTCCTCGGCCCGAAGCTGATCCGGCTCGGCGAGAGCTCCTCGCACATGCTCAGTGTGTGGGCCCGCCCGCACCTCGCGCGTCTGGTCGACGAGCTCGGTGAGTCCGCGAACATGGCGATGCTCGACGGCGACCAGGTCGTGTATCTGGCCCAGGTCCCGTCCCGCCACTCGATGCGCATGTTCACCGAGGTCGGCCGGCGCGTCCTCCCGCACTGCACCGCGGTCGGCAAGGCGATCCTGGCCCAGCTGCCGGAGTCCGACGTACGCGATCTCCTCCACCGCACCGGCATGCCCAGGCACACCGACAACACCCTCACCACGCCGGACGCCTTCACCGCCCAACTCCGCCAAGCCGAGGAACACGGCTACGCCACCGACGAAGGCGAGCAAGAGGTAGGAGTCCGCTGCGTCGCCGTAGCAGTCCCCGACGCCCCCTCCCGCCTAGCCATCTCCATCTCCGGCCCCGCCGGCCGCATGACCGAATCCCTCGTCGAACGAGCCGTCCCCCTCCTGACCCAAGCCGCCAAGTCCCTGTCAGAAGACCTCCGCTAAGGCGCGTAGGTGCGCCAGCGTTCGGTGAGGGTGTAGCCGAGGGACTCGTTGGCTTGGAGGCTTGCTTGGTTGGTGGCGGCGCCGCCGGTGCTGAAGCGGGTGATGCCGATGTCGAGGAAGGCGAGGATCGAGGCGGCCTTGACGGCTTGGGCTACGCCTCGGCGGCGGTGGGTCGAGAGGACCGAGGTGAACGCGGTGTCGCCGTGCCCGTCGTGTTCGCGGATGACGGTGGCGCCGACCAGGCGGGAGCCGTCGAAGGCGCCGAAGACGCGGTAGTCGGGCCAGAGGGCGCGGACGTTGGCGAGGTCACCGATTTCGTGGTGGGTGGCCGGGGTGTCGGGGTAGTCCGGCTCGTTGGACTTCTCGAGGGCGTGGAGTGCCTTGGCCGACTCGGGACCGAGTTCGCGGATGACGAGTCCGCCGGCGACGGCGCGGCGTACGGCGGAGTCCAGCAGCTCGCGGTCCGGGTTGTGCAGGCGGACCGCCCAGGACTCCGCGACCACGCGGTAGCCGGCTGCTTCCAGCTCGGCGCACCGCGGGTCGCTGTCCTGCAAGATCTCGTAGTCGCCCACCAGGCGATTGTCAGCCCAGTTTGCGCAGCAATGGAAGAACGTCCGAGGTGAACTGGGTCAGGAATCGTTCCTGGTCCTGGCCCGGGCCGTGCACGACGAAGTGGTTGAAACCGGCGTCGACGTACGGCTGGAACTGCTTGACGACCTCTTCGGGATCGGACGAGACGATCCAGCGCTTCGCGACCTGCTCGATCGGCAGCTCGTCGGCCAGCCGCTCCATCTCGGTCGCGCTCGTCACGCTGTGCTTCTGCTCCGGCGTCAGCGACAACGGCGCCCAGAACCTGGTGTTCTCCAGCGCCGAAGCGGGGTCCCGGTCGTACGACACCTTGACCTCGAGCATCCGGTCGATGTCCTCGAACGTCTTCCCGGCCTTCTCCGCACCCTCCTTGACCGCCGGGATCAGCTTCTCGGTGTAGAGCTCCATGCCCTTGCCCGACGTCGCGATGAACCCGTCGCCCGCGCGACCGGCGTACTTCGCGACCAGCGGTCCGCCGGCGGCGACGTACACCTTGAGCGGGGTCTGCGGACGGTCGTAGATGAACGCGTCGACGGTCTTGTAGTACGGGCCCTCGGAGCTGACGCCGTCCTGCGTCCACAGGTCGCGGATCAGCTGCACGGCCTCCCGCAGCCGGGCGAACCGCTCCTTGAACTCGGGCCACTCCATCCCCGAGACGGCGATCTCGTTCAGCGCCTCGCCGGTACCGACGCCGAGCATCACGCGCCCCGGGTACAACTCGCCGAGCGTGGCGAACGCCTGCGCGATCACCGCCGGGTTGTACCGGAAGGTCGGCGTGAGCACCGACGTACCGAGCAGCACCCGGTTGGTCCGCTCACCGACCGCCGCCAGCCAGGCGAGCGCGAACGGCGCGTGCCCGCCCTCGTGCCGCCACGGCAGGAAGTGGTCGGACACGGTCACACTGTCGAGCCCGAGTTCCTCGGCCCGGACGGAGTACTCCACCAGGTCCCGCGGCCCGAACTGCTCCGCCGAAGCCTTGTACCCGACTCGAATGCTCACCCTCTGCTCCCCTACGTCGTCTGTACGTGCGTTGAAGACAACCGCACCCGGGTCCGACTTTATGCCTCGCCCGGGCGAGTCGTTTGACGAGTACGGCGGAGCCGGGACAGGATGTGGATCCGGCGCGGCCCGCGCCCCACCTTCGTCGACCGGCCCCAGCCTGGTCACCTTCGAGAAGGCAAAGGGACTCCTTGTCTCGGGCCGCTCGTCCTGGTCAGCTGCCTCGGACGGGATCGCTGGGGGATCGCGTGCGAGTGCTGGAAGGCCAGATGACAGCGCACAGGAACTTCAAGCAGCGGGTCCGATCCCGCGCCGCCAAGACGGGCGAGTCCTACACGGCTGCTCTCCGGCACTTCCGTCCGACTCCCTCAGGAGAAGACATGCCGGAAACCACCCTGCGGATCGCCGTCGCCCAGTCGACGGTCCACCAAGATCCGACGGACCCCGCCCTGCTGCGCTCCAGCGGCGCGGAGGTTCGTCAACTGATGAGGCAGGCCGCCGAGGCCGGTGCACGACTGGTGCACTTCACCGAAGGTGCGATCTGCTTCCCGAGCAAGCATGTGATGTCCGAGCTCGGCCCGGACGAGGTCGGTGCGTCCGACTGGAGCAAGGCCGACTGGACGGTGCTGCAGTCCGAGCTCGACAAGATCACCGCGCTCTCGGGTGAGCTCGGGATCTGGACCGTGATCCCGAGCGTGCACCAACTGCCCGCACCGACGCGACCGCACAACAGCGTGTACGTCGTCTCCGACGCCGGCAAGGTCGTCACGCGGTACGACGAACGCATGCTGTCGACCACGAAGATCACCTGGATGTACACCCCGGGCACGAAGCCGGTGACCTTCGAGGTCGACGGCTACCGATTCGGGCTCGCGCTCGGGCTGGACGTGCTGTTCCCGGAGTTGTCCACGGAGTACGACCGCCTCGCCGTGGACGCCGTGCTCGTGTCGTACGCGACCACCGGCATCGGGCAGAACGAGCACATCGGGGTCCAGGCCCGCGGGACCGCGGCGAACAACACCTGCTGGATCAGCCTGGCCGTGCCCGCCAACCCCGGGGCCGGTCTGGATGCGGGCGTGATCGATCCGCGCGGGAGCTGGGCGGTCCAGGGACCGGCAGACAGTACGCCGGGGATCGCGGTGACCGACCTGCACCATGCGGAGATGACCACGATCGGCCGGGAGTTCCGGAGCCGGACGCGGGAGCGCGTCAGCTCCTGAGAGCTCACAGGTCCGGGTGCGGATCCGTTCTATTGCTATGAACAGGCACGCGATCGTCAGCACCCGGACCGGGGACCTCACCCTGGTCGTCTCGGACAACGCTCTGGCCGGCGTCTACTTCCCGCATCACTGGGTGAAGCCGACGCCGGAGACGCTCGGTGAGCGGGTCGAGACCAGCGATGCGCTCATCGCCGAGGCGGCCCGCCAGCTGGACGAGTACCTCGCCGGCGAGCGGACCACCTTCGACCTCCCGACCGTCCTGCGCGGCGACGAGTTCCAGCGTCGCGTCTGGTCGATCCTCGAGGAGATCCCGTACGGCGAGACGACGACGTACGGCGAGATCGCTTCACGACTGGGTGAAAGCGCTCAAGCCGTGGGGAAGGCCGTCGGCCAGAACCCGCTCTCGATCGTCGTCCCGTGCCACCGCGTGATCGGCAAGAACGGCTCCTTGACCGGGTACGCCGGCGGCGTGAAGCGCAAGCAGTTCCTCCTCGAGCTGGAGGAGCCGGTCGGCAGCCGGTTGTTCTAGGACAGGTCGCCCACCTGTTGGGCGTACCACTCGACTTCGATCAGGTGGTCCGCGATCTGGCGGAGGGTCCAGTTGGGGCTCCGATCCTTGTCCCACTCGGCCGGGTCGAGTGCGGCGTAGCGGAGGGCGAGCGTTCGGCCGAGGCGGCGCAGTCGCTGTTCGGCTTCGCGCACGTCGTCGACGGTGAACGGCGCGAGGTCGGCGGCGGAGGTGAGCGCGCTCGCGTGCCACTCGTCGGGCTGCGTCGGCACCCCGGCGAGGAGGGCCTCGACCTCGGCGAGGTGGTCGATGATGTGATCGGCGATCCGGCGGACGGCCTTGTGCGGTGTGAAGGTGCGGCCGTCATCGGAGGTGAGCGGCTGTCCGTCCCAGACCGGCCAGGTGGCGACCAACCGGAGCGAACGCTCGACCGCCTGCTCCACCAGCACTCCAGGGTTCTCTGTCATGCGGCTCACAGTAAGCGCGTGATACTTCGGCCTAGCCCGAACTGATCTGCAGCCGCCGCGCGAGGCCCTCTGCATCGAACGGAGCCCGGACCTTCACGTCGTTGTCGAAGTAGATGTAAGCGTTCTGCTTCCAGGCTCGGATCTTCTTCGCCCACCGGTCCAGCGCGGCATCGTCGTACCCGCTGACGTAGAGCTCCTCGGCACCGTGCAACCGTACGTAGGCGAAGTCGGAGGTGATGTCGTCGAACATCGGCCATTTGCCGGCGGTGTCCGCGCAGACCAGCGCGATGTCGTGCTCGCGGAGCAGTTCGACGAAGCCGGACGTCTGGAAACTCGCGTGACGTACTTCGATCGCATGCCGGAGCGGGATGTCGACGGCGCACTCCAGCAGCGCGCGACCCTCCATACGCTCATCGTGGCCCTTGGCAACTTCCGCTGCCTCGGCGGTGGTTCGCGGCAACGAGGCGAAGAAGGCCGCGCACCGGTCCCTGTCGTACCCGAGGGTCGGCGGGAGCTGCCACAGCACCGGACCGAGTTTGTTGCCGAGCGCAAGTACTCCGGAGGCGAAGAAGTTGGCCAGCGGCGCCTCCACGTCGGCCAGCTTCTTCAAGTGCGTGACGAACCGCGGCCCCTTGACCGCGAACACGAATCCGTCCGGCGTCTCGTCGTACCAGCGCTGGTACGACGTCGGCCGCTGGAGCGAGTAGAACGAGCCGTTCAGCTCGATCGAGTTCAGCCGGCGGGACGCGTACTCCAGCTCCGCCCGCTGCGGCAGACCATCGGGGTAATACACCTTCCGCCAGGGCGGATACCGCCACCCCGAGATCCCCACCCGGTACGGACTGCCCGCCCAGCGGTCCACACCGTCGAAGTCGCTCACCTCCCCGATTATGCGGTGTGATCAGCTGACCTGATGCAGATCGATCGCGGTCACTACGCCGACGCCCGTACGCCCTGGGAAGATCCCGACTGGCGCGCCACCGCTCTCGACTGGCTTGAGGAGCAGCTTGCCGCCCATGGGCTGCGGGAAACCGGCCCGCGTCAGGTGCGGCTCCGGCCCTGGTCGGTGATCATCCGGATCACCGCGGACCAGCCGGTGTGGTTCAAGGTCAACCCGCCCGCCAGCCGCTTCGAGGCGGGGCTGACCCAGGCGTTGTCCCGGTTGGCGCCAACACACGTCCTCACGCCGTACGCGGTCGACGCCGTGCGCGGGTGGTCGCTGCTCCCTGATGGTGGCCCACTCTTACGCAATCTGCCGGCCGAGCCACGCCACTGGGAAGAACTCTTGCGCCAGTACGCCGACCTGCAGCGGACCCTGGTCCCGTACGTCGATGAGCTCGAGCTGCTCGGCGTACCGAATGCCCGGGTGAGCGCCCTGCCTGGGATATTCGACGAAAGTATTGTCAACAATCAGACGTTCAGCGCGTCCGATCGTGAACAACTGGAGAAGGTACGGCCGCGGCTGGTCGAGTGGTGTGCGGAGCTCGCGGCGATCGGCATCGCCGACTCCCTCGACCACTCCGACCTGCATGACGGGCAGATCCTGGTGCCTGGTCCGGGGCGGTTCACGTTCTTCGACTGGGGCGATGCCGCGGTGTCGCATCCGTTCTGCAGCCTGCTCGTCGCCGCTGAGCGTGCTGCCGACCTGCACGGGCCAGAGGTGATCCCGCGGCTGAAGGACGCCTACCTCGAGCCGTGGACCGCCGACGGTCACACGGCTGCCGAGCTTCGCCGGGCGGTCGAGCTGGCATGGCGGTTGGGGATCTTCGGGCGGGCCGCGTCGTGGGGCCGGCTGTTCTCGGACGCCTATCCGAGTTCGCCCCCGCTGGGCGACACCGAGACGGCCGCCGCGCTCCTCAGACTCGCGGACTACTAGAGACCTCGGCCGACTACTAGAACGCCGGAGGGTCGGCTTGTCCTGTGGTACGAAGGTCGGCATGTCCGAGAACCCGGTCGACGCGCTGCTCGAGAGCGGGCTGCGGATGCTGATCACGTCGATTGTCGACAACGCCGGCATCACCCGCGCGAAGTCGGTGCCGGCCGCCCGGTTGGGTACGGCGGTCCGCGACGGGATCGGGCTGTCGCCGGTGTTCGCGCTGATGTGCACCGACGATGCGATCACTTCATCGCCGCTGGTGAACGGGCCGGTCGGCGACAACCGGCTGATGCCGGATCTCGGTGCGGTCGCGCCGCTCGGGCCGGATCACACCGTGTTCTGGGCGCCGGCCGACCAGCTTTCACAGGATCACGAGCCGGTGGACATCTGCCAGCGGTCGGCGCTGCGGCGGCAGGAAGCGCGGGCGATCGCGGCCGGGCTCGACGTCAAGCTCGGGTTCGAGCTGGAGTTCACGGTCTTCACCGGTGACCCTGGCGACCCCGCGGTCGGCACCATCGGACCGGCGTACGGCGTGCTGGCTACGCTGAAGCTGGAAGACTTCGCGGTCGACCTGCTCGAGGCGCTCGACGCGGCCGGGGTGCCGGCGGAGCAGCTGCATCCCGAGTACGCGCAGGGTCAGCTTGAGGTCGCGCTGCCACCCACGTCGCCGCTGGCGGCGGCCGATCAGTCGCAGCTCGCGCGGCTCGTCGTTCACCGGGTCGCTCGGACGCATGGGTTGCTGGTGTCGTTCGCGCCGATCACGGTGGCGGGGTTCGTCGGCAACGGCGCGCATATCCACTTCTCGGCCACGCTCGACGGGGTGCCGTTCGGCGGCGACGACGGCCCGTCCCCGCATGCACGGCAGTTGATGGCCGGAGTGCTCGATGAGCTCGACGGGCTGACCGGCGTACTCGCGCCGAGCGTGGTCAGCGCCGATCGCCGGGTGCCGGGGAACTGGGCCGGCGCGTTCGCGTGCTGGGGTCCGGAGAATCGCGAGGCCGCGCTGCGATACGTGCCGGGCAGCGTCACCGGCCGCCCGCACTCCGCCAACTGTGAGATCAAGATCGGCGATCCGGCGGGGAACATGTACCTCTCCGCCGCGTCCGTCCTCGCGGCCGCGTTGACCGGGCTGGAGCGGAAGTCGGTCCTGCCCGCCGGACTCGACCACGACCCGGCGTCGTACCCGCCGGACGAACAACCACGCCGCCTGCCGCTCACCCTCGAGGACGCGCTCACCGCGCTCGAGCACTCCGACGTCCTGCGTGCTGGCTTGGGTGATGCGATCGTCGACCCCTTCCTCGCCGTACGCCGCCACGACGCGGAGTCCCTCGGCAAGCTGCCACTCGAGGACCGGGTCCGCGCGTTGCGGTGGCGCTACTGAGTCGAAGTGGACGCCTGGATCACTTACGGTGATCCCCATGGCGTTCGCGGCGAAGGGGAGCAAGGGCGAGTCGTTCCTTGCGGTGGTGGTCGGCGGCGGGGCGGCGTTCGGGCTGGTCGTGATCACTTCGCGGGCGTGGAAGCAGTGTCACGTCGACGTCGCCGGGAGCGTGCCGAACGGTCTGACCCTGTTGTTCCTCGGGTTGCCGCTCGCCCTGATCGTGAACCTGGTCCTGTTCAGCATCGTCTTCCGCTATGCCGGGAAGACGTTCCTGTTCTCGCTGGTCGCGGCCGCCATCGCGATTGCGATCGCCGACCTGGCGCTGTTCTCCTGGCAGGGGACCCCGGCCGGCTCACCCGGCACCTGTCCGGGCAACGTGCCACCGTGGTGGCCGACCTGGATCCCCACCTGAGACCAGCTCAGCGACGCCTCACCAGGACGAGCGCGACGACGGCGATCACGCCGAACGGGATGGCCTGCAGTTCCTGGAACGCGATCAGCTTGAAGAGCGTGAAGTAGATCATCCAGATCGCGTAGACGGTCACGGCCGGGCGGCCCAGGCGGTGGCCGCGGAGGTAGGCGACGACGGCGATCAGGCCGCCGAGGCTGAGGAACTCGTACGCGACGACGAAGCTCGCGCCGATGCCGCTCCAGCCCCGTCAGAAGGAGAGTTTGGCGCCGATCAGTTGGTAGATGTCGTCGTGGGCACCGGGGAGGTCGTCGTGCCCGAAGTCCGGGTAGAGCCGGGCTTCCTTGGGCGCGGTGATCTTGTTGTACGCCGCGAACTGGGTGGACGGCGGGCAGACCTGGTCCTCGAGGCCGACGAACAGGGTGACCTCGGCGCGGATCCGGGGCGCGAGATTCTGGACGTCGATGTACCCGAGGGTGGTGAAGACCTCGTCCTGGCGCAGGTGCCGGGGGTCGCGCTTCTTGAACCAGGTGACGATCTCGTCGTACGGGCCGGTCTCCAGATTCAGGTCCCAGGTCCGCTGGTAGTCGCACAGGAACGGGAAGACGCTCGCGGTGTACTTGATCGACGGCGTCAGCGCCGCGGCCACCAGCGACAGTCCGCCGCCCTGGCTCCAGCCCGTCGTCGCGATCCGGGCCGCGTCCACCTCGGGCAGGCCGCCGATGATGTCCGCGAGTCGCCGGGTGTCCAGGAACACATGCCGGTACAGCAGCCCGTCCGGCCCGTCGTCGAGACCGTGCACCAGGTGGTTGTGCAGGGAGAAGCTGTTCGCCGCCTGTGACTCGGTCCGGAACCCGACCTGCTCCCGCACGTCCAGCGCGGCCACGGTGTATCCGCGAGCGGCGTACGGCAGGAGATCGACCCACTTCGGCTGCTCACCGCCGTACCCGTGGAAGATCAGCACGGCCGGGCCCGTCGGTTCGGCCGGACGGATCACCTTGGCGTGCACGCGGTAGCCGCCGGTGCCGTTGAAGTACAGGTGCTGGGCGGTCGCCGTGGTCAGCGGGAAGTCGGTCGCGTCGGCGAACTCGGTCTCCGGGTCGACGGCGTCGAGCTCGAGCAACGCCTTGTCCCAGTACTCGTCGAAGTCCGCGGGCCGCGGGTTCGTGCCCTGGTACGCGATCAGTTCGTCGTAGGACAGCTCGAAGGACAGCACTGGGGACTCCTCAGCTCGTAGCGGCTGACTTATTCTGCGCGATCGTTGTCATCCGGGGCAGTCCCGTCCCAGATCGTGTACCCGTGGGCCGCGTTCAGCCGGTCCCGCAGCGTGGTCTCCAGGGTCGCGGCGTGCCCGGGCGCCAGCCACGAGACCGGCAGCAGGATCGGGTGGTCCGGCTGCTTGGTCCGCAGCACGATCGCCTCGCCGTGCGTCGTCTCCACCCGCCCGACCTCGGTGACGTCGGTCCAGGGCGTCCGTACGCCGCGGACCTCGATCCCGCTGTCCCGCAGCTTCGCGACGATCGGCGGCCGGGCCAGGACCCACAGGCCGGCCACCGTGACCAGCCCGCCCAGGGTGACGAACACCGAGACCGCCACCCCCGGCAGCCCGAGCGCCCAGAGGATCGCGGCCACGCCGAGAATGATCAGCCCAGCGGCCAGGATCCCGAGGAATCGCCCTGCCCGCATCCGGTACGTCGTACGCATCGCCCCAGGATCTCATCCTGAGGACGCGGCTCGAACCGTCGGTGTCCGCGGTGGGCGGTCAGTTGCCGGTTTGGCTGGGGTTGTAGGCGCAGGCGTCGTTCAGGTTCTCGGCGGTGCCGGGCGTCACGGCCGGCTTCGGCGTCGCCTTCTTGGTCGACCCGCTCGACGGCTTCTTCGTCGTGGTGGTCGACGGCGTGGACGCGACCGGCTGGGTCTTCGGGGAGATCGCCTTCTGGATGATCTCCTGCATCGCCTCGTAGTCCGGGTTCTTGCCGGTCGGGAAGTTCTTGTTCTTGTCGAGGTCGACGTTGGTGACCTTCGCGCTCTTCACCTTGAGGCCGAGCTCGATGAACGCCGGCAGGATCTCCTGCGGGATGTCGGTGCGCAGCACCTGCTTGCCGGCCGAGGCGATCTGCTGGTACTTCGTCACCAGGGTGGCCGGGTTCACGCTGTTCACCAGCGCGTGGATCGTGCAGCGCTGCCGCTCCTGCCGGGACGGGTCGCTCAGGCCGTAGCGGCCGCGGGCGAACCAGAGCGCGTGGTAACCGTCGAGCTTCTGGTTCGGGCCCGGCTCGATGTAGCCGGACGGCTTCCTCGCGGTGTTCGAGCCCGGGCCGTCGCCGTAGTCGCCACCGATCGGCACCCGGTAGTTGACGTTGACGGTGATCCCGCCGACGGCGTCGATGATCTGCCGGAAGCCGGCCAGGTTGACCTGCATGTAGTAGTCGATGTCCAGGCCGAGCGTCGCGCTCGCGGCCAGCTTGACCACGTCCGCGCCCTCGTTGTCGGTCTGGCCGAGGATCCCCGGGTGCGCCTTCGGCACGTTGTCGTACATCGAGTCGAGGTAGTACTCCGGCTGCTCGACGTTGCCCTTGCTCGGGTCCCAGTACCCGTCGGGGTAGACCTTGTGCAGCGGCGAGTCGGTGGGGAACTGCATCCGCATCCAGTTCCGGCTGAGCGAGATCAGCGCGGTGTCACCGGTCTTGGTGTCGATACTGGCCACGATCACCGTGTCGGTCCGGGTGCCCTCGCGGCCGACGCCGTCGTCGGCGCCGAGCAGCAGCAGGTTCAGCCGCGGAGTGTTCGCCCAGGGGTCCTTCTTGTCCACCTTCGGGCGGGTCGCGCTCTTGGAGTCGCCCTCGGACTGGAACACGCTGCCGACCAGGTCGCGCTGCGCCATCACCGTCTGCGCGGCCACGGTCGTCGGTACGGCGATGCCGAAGCACAGCAACCCGACGAACATCGACCCGGCGAGCCGGCCGGTGTAGGTCATGCTGACCGGGCGGAGCAGTTTGTGGGACGACACCACGATCCAGATCCAGCAGACGCCGAGGACGACGACCGCCGCCGTCGCGATCAGCAGCTGGCGGGGAGACACCGCGAGGGCCAGGATCGAGTCACGCTGGGTCAGGCCGACGTACGCGGCGATCACGAGCAGCCCGATGCTGAGCGTCAGGACGAACGCGCCGAGCTTCTTCCGGCCGCCCATCAGCAGGCCGGAGCCGGGGATCAGCGCGCTGAGCAGGGTGAGACCGATCGCCTTCGACGTCGTCCGGGCGCGCGGTGAACGGTGCCGGGACCGGTTGGCTCGAGGCGCGGACCTGCGTCCGGCTGCGCGAGTGCTCCGCGACATGGCTCCGTTCCCTGATCGACGACGTGGCGACCCTCCGTCGGCCGCGCACAGCAGCCCACGGTACTAATGACGCCCGCCACACCAAATTGGTTGACGTGACGCTGGCGACCCCCGTCGTGCTCGCCACAGTACAGGTGCCCCGGGCTACTCTCCCAAGGTGTCGCCCCGGACACGCAGAGTCGCGACCGACTCCGGTCGAGCCCGCTTTGCCGCCGGACCCGTCCACCGGATAGTCTTGGCCGTCGTCGTGTCCCCCGCGTGGGGATCGTCGGAGGAGGCGTCGCCTAGTCCGGTCGATGGCGCCCGCCTGCTAAGCGGGTTGAGGGTAATCCCCTCTCGCGGGTTCAAATCCCGCCGCCTCCGCTCTTGGAGCTCCCTGTCCGCAGAAAGCGCGGACAGGGAGCTCCGGCAGTTTCTGGGGGTGCAACCCCCAGACCCCGCCCGGCGGGCTCCGCCCCCGGACCCCCGGCGGTGCCTGGTGGGCGTTGTCTATTCACTCATCAACCGCTTGGCTTCGGCGATGCGTTCGACCGACCGCGGGGTCATCGGCTCCGGCGAGACGATCAGATGGTCGACGCCGAGTTTCTGGTACGCCGTGAATGCCTCGGCCAACTCCGGTCCCGTGCCGGCGATCGCGCGCGGGTCGGGGTCGGGGACGGACGGCTGATCGGAGTCGCGGACCACGATCCCGACCGTCGCGGCGACCGCGCTAGCCGGCTTGTCCGCGGTCTCGAGCGCCTGCCGCAGCAAGCCGAGCTTCTCGTCGACCTTGTCATCGGCAGCGCCGTACCAGGCTGTGTTCCATGCGTCGGCCCACTCGGCGACCAGGCGCATCATGCGGGGCCGGTGGCCGGCGACCAGGATCGGGATCCGGTGCGGTGGGGCCGGGTCGAGGTTCGCATCGCTGACCCGGTAGTACGTGCCGTCGAAGGTGACCGTCTCACCGCGGACCAGCCGAGCGACGATCTCCAGCCACTCCTCGAACCGCCCGACGCGGTGGTCGGTCGGCAGTCCGAACGCCTCGTACTCCGGATCGTGCCAGCCGGCGCCGACGCCGAGGATCAGCCGCCCGCCGGACACCTCGTCCAGCGTCGCTGCCATCTTCGCCGTCAGCCCGGGGTCGCGGAACGACGCGCACAGCACCATGTTCCCGAGCTCGACGTTCGTGGTGATCGCGGCTACCGCGCTCAGCAGCGTCCACGACTCGTGCATCCCGTACACGCGGCCCTCGGGGTCGCGGTACAGGAAGTGGTCCGCGAGCCACACCGAGTCCAGACCGTTCTGGTCGGCCGCCTCGGCCACCGCTCGGACGTCCTTCCACCCCGGCATCCCGCCGCCAGGCCCGTCCTCGCCGCCGAGAGGAAGCATCACACCGATCTTCATGCGCTCAACTCCAAGGTCCGACGCCGCTGATGCGGTCGACAGTGATGTGGGTGATGTACCCCGGCGGCACGTTGTCACCGGGCAGGAACTCCGCGTCCGGACCGATATAGGTCTTCGCGAGCTCACGCAGTACGGCGACCGCACCGCCCTCGGTGATCCGGGCGGTGCCCTTGATCACCAGGTACTCGGTCAGTCCCATCTCGTTGATCGTGTCGGTCTCGACCGACAGCACCACCCGGCCGTCACGCCGGATGTTCTTCACCTTCTGGTTGTTCGGGACGTGGGCGGCGATGATCTCGTCACCGTCCAGCCCGACCCAGATCACCGACACCTGCGGACTGCCGTCCGGGTTGATGGTGACCAGATGCCCGAGGGCATTGGAATCGAGCACGGCTCGCGCACTCTCCGGGATTCGCATGCGGCCAACGTACGTGGATGATGGCGTCATGAGGAGGCCGTACCTCGATCGGACGGCCGCCGGCCGGGCTCTGGCGGACGAGCTCGGCGAGGTCGGTGGATCCGTTCTGGTGCTGGGGCTGGCGCGCGGCGGGGTGCCCGTGGCGGCTCCGGTCGCGGACGCCCTCGGCGCGGATCTCGACGTACTGATCGTGCGCAAGCTCGGCCTGCCGGGGCAGCCGGAGCTGGCGATGGGCGCGATCGCCGGAGTCGGTTCCTCGACGCACATCGTGCGCAACGAGCCGGTGCTGAAGGGCGTCGCCGAGGAGACGCTGGAGAAGGTCCGCGAACGGGAGGTCCTCGAGCTGCGCCGGCGCGAGCAGGCGTATCGCGGTGACCGGCCGGCGATCGACGTACGCGACCGGGTGGTGGTGCTGGTCGACGACGGGCTGGCGACCGGTTCGACGATGCGCGCGGCGGTCGAGTCGGTACGACGGCAGCGGCCGGCTCGCGTGATCGTCGCCGTACCGGTCGGTGGCGTGGAGAGCTGCCGGTGGTTGTCGCAGGTCGCGGACCAGGTGGTGTGTGCGTGGATCCCGCGGTACTTCAGTGCGGTCGGGCAGGCGTACCGGGACTTCTCCCCGGTCAGCGACGACGAGGTCTGCAGGGTCCTGGCGGCCCGTTGGTAGTGCACAGCGGGGGGGGGGGGGGGGGGGGGGGGGGGGGGGGGGGGGGTGGGGGGGGGGGGGGGGGGTAGGGGCTGTAGCCTAGG
>NZ_JBVHFT010000002.1:251276-650270 GCF_055562215.1 Kribbella sp. NPDC020701
GGCCTGCTTCTTCCCCGGGAAGAGAGAGGGGTGTCGTTCTTGTTCTCTTCCTCCCCCCCCCACCCCCCCCCCCCCCCCCCCCCCCCCCACCCCCCCCCCCCCCGCGCTTGCTGCCCGGTCGCTGGCTTCCGACTCAGCGACCGGTGTCCTGGGGCGTCAGCCGAGCCGCGCCTTCAGATGGTCGAGCTCGACCCGCAGCGAGGCCGGCACGGTGTCGCCGAGCTTGGCGAACCACTCCTCGATCAGCGGGATCTCCGCCTTCCACTCCTCGGCGTCGACGTTCAGCGCGATCTCGAGCTCGTGGTCGGTCAGGTCCAGCCCGGAGACATCCAGCGAGCCCGGCGCGGGCACCCGGCCGACCGGAGTCTCGATCGCGTCCGCCTGGCCCTCGAGCCGCTCGATGACCCACTTCAGCACCCGGCTGTTCTCGCCGAACCCCGGCCAGACGAACTTGCCCGCCTCGTCCTTGCGGAACCAGTTCACGTAGAAGATCTTCGGCAGCTGGGCCGCGTCGTGGTCCTTGCCGACCGTGAGCCAGTGGTCGAAGTACTTGCCCGCGTCGTATCCGAGGAACGGCAGCATCGCCATCGGGTCACGCCGTACGACGCCGACCTTGCCGACCGCGGCCGCGGTGGTCTCCGACGACAGCGTCGCGCCCATGAACACGCCGTGCGCCCAGTCCCGCGACTCGGTCACCAGCGGCACCGTGGTGGCGCGGCGGCCACCGAAGATGATCGCCGAGATCGGCACGCCGTTCGGGTCCTCGTACTCGTCGGCGATGATCGGGCACTGCTTGATCGGCGTGCAGAACCGGCTGTTCGGGTGGCTCGACAGCTCGCCGGAGTCCGGCGTCCACTCGCGACCCTTCCAGTCGGTCAGGTGGTTCGGCGGGGTCGGCGAGTAGCCCTCCCACCAGACGTCACCGTCGTCGGTGAGCGCGACGTTGGTGAAGACCGAGTTGCCCTTCTCGACCGTGCGCATCGCGTTCGGGTTGGTCTTCCAGCCGGTGCCGGGGGCAACCCCGAACAGGCCGAACTCGGGGTTGACGGCGTACAGGCGGCCGTCCTTGCCGAACCGCATCCAGGCGATGTCGTCGCCGAGCGTCTCGACCTCCCAGCCCTCCAGCGTCGGGTCGAGCATCGCCAGGTTGGTCTTGCCGCAGGCGCTCGGGAACGCGGCCGCGACGTAGTGGACCTTCTTCTCCGGCGAGATCAGCTTGAGGATCAGCATGTGCTCGGCCAGCCAGCCCTCGTCACGGGCCATCGCGCTCGCGATGCGCAGTGAGTAGCACTTCTTGCCGAGCAGCGAGTTGCCGCCGTACCCGGAGCCGTACGACCAGATCGCGCGCTCCTCGGGGAACTGCACGATGTACTTCTCGTCGTTGCACGGCCACGGAACGTCTTTCGTGCCGGGAGCCAGCGGAGCGCCGACGGAGTGCAGGCAGGGCACGTACTTGGCGTCGGTGCCCATCTTCGCGAGCACTTCGGCGCCCGTGCGGGCCATGATCCGCATCGACGCGACGACGTACGCCGAGTCGGTGATCTCGACGCCGAACATCGGCTTCTCCGCGGTCAACGGCCCCATGCAGAACGGGACGACGTACATCGTCCGGCCGCGCATCGAGCCGCGGTACAGGCCGGTCATCAGGGCCTTCATCTCGGCCGGCGCCATCCAGTTGTTGGTCGGGCCGGTATCGGCCTCGTCGACCGAACAGATGAACGTGCGCTGCTCGACCCGGGCGACGTCCGAGGGGTCGGTGCGGACCCAGAACGAGTTCGGCTTCTTCTCCTCGTTCAGCCGGACCATGGTGCCGACGTCGATCAGCTCGGCGGTCAGCTTGGCGTACTCCGCGTCCGAGCCGTCCATCCAGTGGATCCGGTCGGGCTGCGTCAGTTCGGCGACCTCGGCGACCCAGGCCAGCAGGCCGGCGTGGTGGGTCGGGGCGTCAGTCAGGTCGTACGTCTTCTTCTGGTCCTCGGCTTTGAGGGGGTCCGGGGCGTCGGCGGGGAGGTCGGCTTCGGTATGGGTCGGGCTGGCGGTAGTCGTCATTCGCGGCTCATTCCCTCTCGGCTGTCGGGCCCGGTGGCCGCCCGGCCCCTCGACGCTGAGGGGGGTACGGCTCCGGCCGCCGGGGTCTCCGGCGGTTCGATTCAGCTGGCTGGCGGTGTGATCTCTCGCATACCAGTGCGTCCAGTGGACGTATACCAGTGAGCAAGTGGTACTACGGTACGGGATCGAACCGAGTGCTGAGAACCCCTAGAAAGTGAACCCGGTCACAAAGTTTTCGCGACAATCGCTTTCCGGTGAACCTTGTGAAAATGAGAACGGCCCGCGCTGTTCGCGCGGGCCGTTCACCGAAGATTCGTCGGTGATCAGGTGGTCTGACGCCAGATGTCGTTGACGACCCGCTGGACGTCCGGCTCCTCGCCGGAGGTGTTTGTGGTGACCGCGGTGCCGACCAGCCACCACTGGCCGCCGCTCAGGAACGCCCTCGTCATCGTCACGGCGTACGGCGAGGTCTTGCGCTCGGTCAGCCAGGTCCGCGCATCCTTCGCGGTCGCGGGCGCCGGCATCTTGAAGACCTTCGTCCACTGCTGGTCGAACGCCGCCCGGTCCGCCAGGCAGCCGGCGAGGCTCGCGCACGGGTGCAGCGCGAGCCGTGCGTCGATCGAGTTCTTCAGGACCTCGGAGTACTCGGACTTGGTCTGGATCCGCCGGTAGACGACCGAGGAGGACTCGCCGAGGAACGTCACCTGCGGCGGCCGCGGCCAACCGAGCGCGATCGGCAACTCGGCGTTCGTGATCACCTGGAGGTCGGTGCCGGCCGGATACGTGGCGCCGAACACGCCGGGAGCTCCGTCCGGCCGTTTGTACGGGGCGGTGGTGATCTTCTCGATCGCGGGGAGGAGCACGGGCGACGGGTAGGCGCTGGGGCTGACCGCGGCGACGGGTGCGGCTTCGGTCGGCTCGTCCTTGACGGAACTGCCGATCGCGGTGCCGACGGAGTAGGTCACGGTGAACACGATCAGGACGATGAGGGCGGCGACCACGTAGATCCCGGCCCCGATCTTCTTGCGGTACTCCCGCGCAACCTCGATCTTCGACTGCGGCTGCCCGGGTGCCGGCTCGGACTGCGGTCCTGGTTGCGGGTGGTCGGCGTACGAGGGGGTCGCCTGGTTGCCGTCGTACGGCGGGATGCTCGGCGGCATTGCGCCGTACCGACTGAGCTGGGCCCGGACCGCCTGCAGCGACTCGTCGTCGTTCCCGAGGACTCCGTCGAGCGGGTCGATCAAGCGTTCGGCGCCGGTCTGGCCTGGGATCAACTGCGTGATCGCGTACGGGTGAACGGAGTTGAAGTTCGCCGCCCACAACGGGGTCTCGAGCCGCGCGGGTTCGAGCGCGGCGTCGCGCCCCGCCCGCACCAGCCGATCCCGCACCGTCGCATCCCGCGCGCCGGCGTCACTCAACAGCAGAGCAACGACCTCCATCCCGGTGAAGCTGCGCCCATGCCACAACTCCGCCAGCGGATGCAGCAGCAGCCGCTGGTCGAACTGGTACCCGGGAATCACCGGCGTACTGTCGCTCACTTCGTCTCCCAGATCGCCCGGTCCGCCAGCACCAGCGCCACCTTCTCAGCCGTGTCCGCATCAATCGGATTGGCCGTGTAGTCCACCTGTACGACGATGTCCGCGCGCTGAACGAGCGTCCGCACGGTCCACGCCTCCCCGCCGATACCGCTCGCGCCCCGACTGGCCTTGGTCGGATACGGACGATCCGGCACCGCGTCCATCGGCGATCGGCTGAAGACCTGCTTGGCCATCTGCTCCGGCGTGAACGGCGCATTGCCCGCGCCGGCGTCGCGTCCGCCGTACGGCGTGATCGTCAGCTTCACGGCCGCCGCCGTATACGCGCTCACCTTGCTCCGGCTGCTCCCCGCCTCGCAGGTGATCGACGTACTGCCGCCCTGCACCATGGTGACCTTCGCAGCACCACTCGATGCCTTAGGCAACAGGCTGGACACGTCACCGACCCGAGCACACAGATCAGCCGGCATCGATCGAGCCGGCACGATGTCCTCCGGCTGCACCGGCTCACCCACAGCAAACCCGATCCCGGCCCCCGCAACCGCGGCCACCCCGCACCCGATCGCCGTACCCCGAACCAGTCGACTAGCCATGCCCGCGACCCTAGCCACGCGAAGGTCCTCCCTACCGGTCAGCTGCCCGCCTCCGACGCACAACACCCCCACCCGGTTCCACCCCGACCGGGTTCACCCATGCCCACCCCACGGGACGCCAACGCGCCAGCGACTCCCAACCGCAGTCGGGTCGTTGATCCAACCCACTCAGCTCGGGGCAGGCACAGCTCTGTCCACGATCGTCTCCGCCGAACCGACCGCCGTACTGCGCTTAGTCGAGCAGGGTCTTCACCGAGCCGGCGGACTCGGAGAGCCTGGCGCCGAGGCCGTTCAGGGCGTCGCCGACCGTCGCGAGGATGCCGGACAGGTCCTGCAGATTGCCGGCCAGGCTCTCGACCTCGTCCGCGACCCCGCCGATCTGCCCACTGCCGTCGTCAGCTTCTTCGCCGCCGCATCCCCGATGCCCGGGATCTTGTCCAGCTCCCCGGCCAGCCCCGAAAGCATGCCTGCGGCATCTTTCAGCTTGTCCTTGGCCGCGCTCATCGTGTTCGCGCTCCCGGTCAGCGCCTTCCGCGCACCGCCCTCGCCGTCATCCCCGACCAGCGCACCCGCCGCCTTCGCCGCCTGCTCCCCGGCCTCAGCCAGCCCCGACCCGATCGTCATCAGCAGATCAGGCAGCTTCCCAATGAATCCGACCGCACCGTCCGGCAGCTCCCGTACCAAGTCCAGGACCTTCTGGAAGTCGTCCGAGTTCTCCATCACGAACCCGACCGCCTCCTTCACGTCCCCCAGATCGCGCCCGCCCAGCAAGTCCTCGATACCCACCTCCGGATGCTAGAGCCGCCGTACCCCACCCCCTCCGATTGAGCCCCCACCACCCCCGGCGAGTCGCACGCCAGAGCCGATTGGCTTCCACCCACCTCCCCCATGTATCGTTACTCGACGTTGTCCAGCGCTCGTAGCTCAACGGATAGAGCATCTGACTACGGATCAGAAGGTTGGGGGTTCGAATCCCTCCGAGCGCGCAAACAAAACCCCAGGTCAGCCAGGTGGATGACCCGGGGTTTTCGCGTTCCTGAGGGTGGTTGACCCCCACGGCTGACCCAACGTCACTCGCCGTCCTGCTCGAACAGGAACCCGAGCTTGTCCACGGCGCCCCGCTGAAGGTCCTCCGCCACGTCGACATAGATGGTCTTCGTCGTCCGGGGGTCCTCGTGCCCGAGGATGTCCTGAATCTGCTCCAGCGGAACCCCCTGGCTCCACAGCAGAGAGGCGCAGGAGTGTCGGAGGTCGTGGAATCGGATCCGCCGAACTCCGCTCAAGGCACAGAGCTTGTCGAAGTGCCGATTGATGTTCCGAGGCTCAAACGGCGTCCCGAGGCTCGTCGTGAACACGTAGTCGCCCTCCTTCCAGCTTCGGCCGGCCTCCTCACGGTCCGCGTCCTGTGCGCGACGGTGATCGCGCAGGACCTTGAGCAACGGTGCGGGAAGCGGGATGACCCGAGCCGAGCCGTCGGTCTTGACCGGGCCAAGTCGCTCGACCCACTCCCGCCGATCCTGTGGTCCGCCAGTAGATCCGCGACACCTGTCCGCCAACTGATCCGCGACGGGCTAGAAACCTGGCGACCGCCGAGGGGCCGCCAACGCACGGATCTGCCGAGCTCAGTGCGTTCCCTTGGCGTACTGTTCCCGCCGGGACCACCTTTGAGGCGACCTATCGAGCATCCCGGAGGTAGAGGCGGACTGCGGCGGCGACGACCTCGTCGCTGCTCTGACCCGACTTCGTGGCGAGCTCAGCCACGCTCTCGGCGAGGTCTTTGGGGAGGCGGACGTCGGCGCGGGCGCGCTCGAGATCCCCGCTGCCGAACTTCATGAGGGCCGCCACGACCACGGTGCCCAGCACGTCGAGGATGGCCACGACCCCGAGGATCCGGTGGTAGTAGCCGCCCTCGGCCGGGGTGAACCCCGCAATGAGTGCGCTGGCCATGGCGGCAAGGACAGCGGCGAGGGCGAGCGTGCCATCGAGGATGCGGCGCACCCCTGGTCGTGCGCGCTCGCCGAGGGTCAGCAGGAGGCCGGCCTGGGCGAGTGTGGCCGCGACGGCAGTGCCTATCCCGAAGGTCTTGAGGATTCCCTCGGACGGGCCGTGCTCCACGTCGCCCCAGATCATCAGGAGAGCGGTGACCAGGGGGACCAGCACGATGACCCCGCCTGCCACCCCCACCGGTTGAGACGGCCGGCCGGCGGTGGCGAGGTAGCACAGCACGGCGATGCTGACTACTCCGACGAGCAGAGTGGTCAGCAGGACGCGGAACTGGGTCTGGCCGAACTCCCCGCCGCGCAGCAGCGCGATGATGCCCAGGAGGGCAGCGAGGGAGAAGGAGCCGATCGTGACACGCACGATCACCTTGCGGATCGGCGCCGTGCCCGGTGGCGTAGACGTTGCGATGACTGACCGTGGCATCCCATCCCCCTGACTCACGCGTGGTCGGTCGGGCGTCCGTGACGGCCGATCAGATGCCAGTCGCGGGGCGATTTCTGGTCGCCCGCCCGGTGCGCGAGATACCGCATCACTAGCACGACCACGCCGGTGGTGAGCACGCTGGACAGGAGCACCTCGTCGCGTGACAACCCGTCGATGTTCGGCTGCAATTCCTCGTCGGTAGCCCAGCCGAACAGCACCTCGCTGGTGACCAACCCGACGCCGAAGCACGCGACGGTCGTGATCGCGGTCGCCAACAGCCGGTATGCCACACCCTTGCCTACGACCAACGCGGCGATTACACCAAAGCCGAGCGACATGGCACCGAGCAGAGCTAGTCCCTGAAGTCCCAAATCCCACTGCATGACAGTGCCTCCCTTCTGGGGTCTGTCTCATTCCATCGTCGGTCGGCGCCCTCGCCCTAGACAGAGGCGATGTGCCCGGCGTGGAGGGTCCATCAACACGATGGACAGCGACGAAAACCCTCACGGCTGTCTGGTTCCGCGCCGAGTGAGTAGACATGCCAGAGCGTCCGCCGCGATTCGGAGTTGGCCGGTGTGCACCGGCTCGTCTCCTGGCTGCGTCTGGTTCCACACGCCGATCCGATCGAGATCCGAACACGCGGCGAGTTGCCCCTGCAGTACCTCGCAAGCGTGGCCGGCTAGTGGGTGTGTCGGTAAGAACGCTGTCACCGGCCGCAAACGAGCTGGAGGACTGACCCCGGCCAGCCGGGAGTATGCGGCCTGTGGATCGATCGGTCGAGATTGATGAGCTGGTTGAGGCGATCTGGTGGCTCAAGCTCAGAGCGAACGGACACCGAAGCACTTGGCTGACGGGGCGCGTTGCCGGCCTGGAAGCCTTGTCGTCCAAGTGGCCCAGGACCGCTCGGGTGTAGGGA
Source organism: Kribbella sp. NPDC020701 (assembly GCF_055562215.1). Classification (NCBI taxonomy): domain Bacteria; kingdom Bacillati; phylum Actinomycetota; class Actinomycetes; order Propionibacteriales; family Kribbellaceae; genus Kribbella; species Kribbella sp. NPDC020701. The sequence continues at coordinate 258,794 of NZ_JBVHFT010000002.1, forward strand.
CTTGACCCCGGAGGGCTTTGGACCCTAGGGGCCGGGCCACCCCAGGACGAGACTCGAAATATGACCAAGCATCTGAGCATCCGTCACGACCTGCGGGGGCGGCCGGAATCCCGCGTCGGCCGGCGGGCGATTATGTTCGCAGGATTCTCCGTCGCTGGCATCGTCCTGCTCGTGCTCTCCTTCGCGTTCGGCATTGTCGAACCAGCCGACAGCTACACCGACAGCGGAGCCCAGCTCGTGTGGGGCCTGGGCATCTGGGTGTGCGCGGTCGCGGCTTTCGTCTCCGGCCTGGTCGCGATCGTCCGTCACCACGAGCGGTCATGGATGGTCGTGCTGGCCACCGCTCTAGGCCTGCTTCCCGTTGCCCTGCTGCTCTCGGAGATCGCACTGGGCAAGTTCTGACCCTGCTCCGTGTCCCGTGAGAGGAGTTTCCGATGACCGAGACGCACACCCGGCCCGGATCGGCCCCCGAGGTGATCGGCGCCGACTTGACCCGAACCGCTCGCACGACCGGGCTGCTGTACCTCGGGCTGGCCGTCACCGGCGTTCTCGGGTTCATGCTTGTCCGCGGCAGGCTCTACGTCGCCGATGACCCCCGCGGCACGTTGTCCAACCTGGTCGAACACACGTCGATGGCGCGCCTTGGCATCGTGCTCGAGCTGGGCATCGTGCTGACCCAGGCCCTCGCGGCCGTGTGGTTCTACCGCCTGTTCCGCAGCGTCGACATGTTCGCCGCAGGGTTGGTCGCGGTGTTCGGGATGGTCAACGCGGTGGCGATCCTGGGCAGCGCGGCGATGCTCGCCACGGCCCTGGACGTCGCTGATGACCGGTCGTTGGCCGTGTCCGGCGGTGCGGCTGCCACCGTTCAGCTGCTGTACGTCATCAGCGGTCATCTCTGGGGAGTAGCGGGCCTGTTCTTCGGTCTGTGGCTGATCCCGATGGGCTGGCTCGTGGTGCGCTCGCGGTGGCTGCCGAAGTTGTTGGGCCAGGTCCTGATGGCGGGCGGTGTGGGCTACGTGCTCAGCACCTTCGTCGGCTACGCGTTCCCGAATGCCGATCTCGTGGCCGGGTTGCTGACCGTCCCCGCGACCATCGGTGAACTCTGGATGGTCGGATACCTGGTCGTCTTCGGGGTCCGCGACCACGCTCGGCCGGATCGAGAGAGCGCCCGGGTTGCGGCTAACTGAGCGGACGTCAGCCACCGGTGCCGCCCGGCTGCCGGGCCACTGGTTATCCCGTCTTGCCCCGGAGACAGCAAAGTTGGCAGTCAGGTCTCTCCTCGCGTTGGACATCCGACCGGGGAAGAACGGCAGTTCCACGGTAGGACTTACGCCTCTGTCTGATCGTGGAACGACAGAGAAGGCTTGAGCTGGAAGCGGATAGCCCGTGTCCGGCATCGGGTGACGCGGACTCGAGCAGCTAGGAGGTCATCATGTCCGCCACGACCGACTACCAGGACTACTGGATCAACCCACGGATCAAGATCGGCGCACTGTGGGCATCCACGTTGTTTGTCTTTGTGTACGTGGACTTGTTCAGTCTGTTCCGACGCGACGTGCGTGCCGACATCGAGGCCGGCAAGATGTTCGCCTTCACCATCGGACAAGGTTTCTTGCTGGGCATGACCATCTACATCCTGATTCCCAGCCTGATGGTGTTCCTCAGCCTCACTCTGCCAGTGAGGGTCACGCGGATCGCGAACATCGTCCTGGCGGTCCTCTACGCCATCACGATCGCAGGCGGCGCCATCGGCGAGTGGAACTACTACATCCTCGGCAGCCTGGCCGAGGCCGCTTTGCTGGCAGGTGTCGCCTACTACGCGTGGACCTGGCCGAAGGCGACCGCCGCTGTCGCCGCCCCGTCAGCCGAGTCCCCGGCCGGCACACGAGTGCACCCTGCGCTGAAGGTGCGCGGGCAGCCCCCAGACACCCGCTTCTGAGCCTCAGGAAACCCGGAGGCTCAGAAGAAGGAGACGCCTTGGCGACGAAGGTAGGAGGTCAGACTCCCACGTACCTGGCCGCGGGCTGCCAAAGGTGTCCTCAGGGCAAGCTAGCTGAGCTCAGCATGAACGCGCCAGCCGGTCCACGGCATCCCACCAGTCCCATGCCTCACCGCAGCAGCGAGTGTCGTGCACCTGCCGAATAGGCCCTCAGCGCGACAGTGCACGACACAGAATTCAGCGCTCTAAGGTCAAGCACCGTGAGACCCGCGAGGTCGTCGTAGGCGGGGTGCTCGGCTCGATCACCCATCCCGAGGTCGTCATTGCCGGCCTCTACACCACTGCCGGCGAGCTGGTGGTGGTCGGGCGCACCGTCGCGCTCAAACCCGACCAGGCCGCCCAGCTCGCCGCCGTACTCACCGCCGCGGGGCTCGGTCATCCCTGGCCGGACGAGATCACCTCCTACCGGTGGGGCGGCCCGGACTCCCATAAGCCCCTCATCAAGGTCGAACCGACCGCCGTGGCCGAGGTCACCGCCGACGCCGCGACCCAGGCCGGACAGGCGCGGCACGGGATGCGCTACGTGCGGCTGCGCCCCGACCTTCGGCCCGAGGACCTGCCGAGGTTTGCGGGCGGGGTTGGCGGTGGCTGATCGGGCGTGGATCGTGGAGGCGTGGAGATAGACGCGGCGGTCGTCGAGCTGTACGGGTTGCCACCCGAGCAGTTCGTGGCTGCCCGCAACCAGCTGGCGAACGCGGTTCGCGACCGCGGTGACGAGGTGGCCGCGGCTGCGATCGTTGCCCTGCGCAAGCCGACGGTCGCCGCGTGGCTGGCCAACCAGTTGGTCTGTGCCGACCCGGACGGGATTCATGCCCTGACCGAGCATGGGGAGCGGCTGCGCCAGACCTACCTGACGGCCGCCGGCGCCCGCCGGCGCGAACTCACCCGGCAGCGCCACGACCTGGTCCGTCATCTCGTCCGCGCCGCGGGCCAGCGCGCCGCCGGCCGCAGGCGTGTTACCGCCGAGACCCCGGAGCGGCTGACCGAGACCCTCGACGCCGCTCTCGTCGACCCCGGCGCCGCCCAGTTATTGCGGAGCGGGCAGCTGACCAGCGCGCTGCGCCACGTCGGGTTCGGCGTCGTCGACGAGAACGGTGACCCGGCCCAGCTCGCCCCGATCCGGCCCCGGGTCGTCCGCCGCTCCCAGCCTGTGCCCAGGGCCCCGGCGCCGAAGCCTGCGAAGCGATCCGCCGCGCCAACCGCCGGACGGGCCAACGTCGACCGGACCTCGACCGGCTCAACGACCAACTCGAGAAGACCCGCGAAGCCCTCCGCGACGCCCGCAAACAACTCCCGCGACTGCAACGCGCGTTCCACCTAGCCGCTCGCAACGCCGCCGCCATCCGGAAACGCCGCGACACCGAGCAACAGCGACTGAACACGCTGGAACACTGAGCCAGCACCTTGTTCGTGTGAGGCTTCGTGCATGGCGGCCGACCAGCACGAAGAACCGGGCGAACCCCCCGGCGATCCAGTGCTCGGGCAGCCCCGGATGGTCGACGACCCCCGGATCTCTATCGCGCAAGCAGCCGTTGTCCTGGGCAAGAAACCCGCCCAGGTCCACCGGTATGGCGCGCTCGGCCGGCTGCCCCGGCACGGCCCGCCGAACAACGGCCGACCGCTATTCCTGTCGGACGTCGAGGCGCTGCGCGACAAGGGCGAACCGATCCCGCCGAAACACGCCGCCCACATGCTCGGTCGATCGCCCAAGGCCACCCTCGAGCCCGTCGCCGACGGCCACCTGCGACTCGTCCCCGGCACGAAGTCGATGGTCTACCCGGCCGACCTCGCGGCCATCACGGCCGCGAAACCCCAACCGCTCCGGCACCCCGCAGGCCCACCCGGCTACCCCAACACCAAACAGACCGCTGAACGACTGAGGCTCACCGCAATCTACGTCACCCAGCTGGCCGGAGACGAGAAACTGCCGGCCGTCTTCCAGGACCGGCAGTGGTGGTTCGACCCCCAGCGGATCGAGATGATCCGCCGCGCGCGACGGGCGCGGCGCGATCGAGTGGTCGCCCGGCCGCTCCGCGCGGCGGCCGCTCAGGTCAGTCGATCGGGTTCGGGTGACAGTTCTTTCCCTCCCGCCAGACCCAGATGAGACCCGACACCGGCCGCTCGTACGACAGTGGCCAGCCCCCCGGGTCGCCGACCCTGCGATGCGTCCGCTGCGCGGCCCGGATGCAGTCGAGGAAGTATTAGTCTTGCCACTTGTCGCTGGGACCGCCCCTGCAACCGGATGACCGGTCCCCGGTCGACGGCGGCCATCAGAACTGCTCGGCCCGGCGCAGCTCCGCCTGCGGGACCCAGGAGACCTTGCCATCTTTCCCCTTGACCCGCCCTAGCCAGGTTCCTTGCTCGAAGATCCAGGCGTCCAGGAACCCGGCCGGCTGCGAGGCCTTCTCCACCGGCACCGGCGGGTCGACCCGCCGGACATGGTCCGGTGACCGCGGCCGGTACGCGTCGTACTGCAGCTCCAGGTCCGCTGCGAGCCGATGCGCGGCCTGTTCGGACAGGCCCGCTCCCCGGCTGCCGTTCGCCGCGTTGTCCCAGACCGACCAGTCCCCGTCGCCCGAACCCTCGCGCACATTGAACCGACCGACCATGGCGCAGGATGCCACACAATCGAAAGTATGTTCTGGGTATCTGCTTTAGTGCAGTAGATTGTGGGCGTGGACGGGGCGTCTGAGGGTCATCCGGTCGGCGGGGTTGACTATCCGCGGACTTACCAGGAGCTGCTCGCGTGGTTCCCCGACGATGCGGCGTGCCTGGAGTACCTGGCCGCGGTGCGGTGGCCGGACGGGTTCGTCTGCCCGGCGTGTGGCGGCCGGGCTGCGTGGCGCACCGGCCGGGGCCTGTGAATGTGTCAGGACTGCGGCCGCAAGACCTCGCTGACGGCCGCGACGATCTTCCACCGGACCCGCACGCCGCTGTCGTCGTGGTTCGCGGCGATCTGGTTCGTTACCTCGCAGAAGAACGGCATCTCCGCGCAAGGGCTGCAGCGGGTGCTCGGGTTCGGCTCCTACGAGACTGCCTGGGCCTGGATGCACAAGCTGCGCCGCGCCATGGTCCGCCCCGACCGCGACCGGCTGAGCGGTGTCGTCGAGGTAGACGAGACCTTCGTCGGCGGGGTCAGCACCGGCCACCTAGGGGCCAGCAGCGACAAGGTCGCGGTGATGGTCGCGGCCGAGAAAGTCAACGGGGCAGGAGACTCGGCCGGATCCGGCTCGAGGTCGCCGAACGACCCGCCACGCTGGAGCTGGTCGAGTTCGCCCAACGCATGATCGAGCCCGCCTCGACGATCCGCACCGACGGCGCCCAGATGATGCGCCGGCTCGCGAAGCTGGGCTACACCCACGAGTACGCCACCGGCTACAACGCGCCCGACCCGACCGCCGTGCTCCCCGGCGTCCACCTGGTCGCCTCACTGCTCAAGCGCTGGCTCACCGGCACCCTGCACTACGCAGTCGCCGACCACCAGCTGCCCTACTACCTCGACGAGTACACCTTCCGGTTCAACCGCCGCACCGCTCGCAGCCGCGGCCTGCTCTTCTACCGACTCCTCCAGCAGGCGGTCAACACCGACCCCGCACCCCTGCCCACCCTCCTCAAGCCCGGCCAGCAGCGAGCACTGCACTGAAGGAGCTGCCCAGAAAGTATGTTCTAGCGGCGGAAGTAAGACGCGATCGCTCAAACACGAGACTGGAGCACGTTGCCTGCGGGATAGTGGATGCCTAAGCCACCTCACCGGAGGGGGACACACATGAAGCGACTTCTCGCACTTGGCGCGTTAACGGCCGCCGCGGTCGCGTTGCCCGCGTTGCCAGCCGTCGCCGACGCCCCGCCCGGACATGGTCTGGAGACGTTCACCGTCGCCTGCGCCGAGGGCGCGATCACCGTCGTCGGCACGCCCGGCGACTCGGCGAGCCGGTGGATCGATGACCAGCACATGGTCCTGCTATTAATCACCTTTACGCCTACCGGGGGCGTAGAAATCGTCGCTAAGACATTCGGCAAGAAGACTGGCCTTGCCTCGAACGCGGTCAGCTGCACGGTGACGGACCCGGACGGCACCGCCACCGTGGTACGGGCGCCCGTGCCGCCGGCGGGATAGCACATCCGGCGGCGAGCAGTTAGCCCGAGTCCGTACCAGGGCGTGCGGTGGATCCACATGTTGGACGCGAAAGTATGAGGCGTAGTTGTGCCCGTCGCAGATGATGCCTCCGACGGCCAGGTGCTGGTATTCGGGAAGCAACCGGTCAGCGCTCGAGGGGAACCGAGTCGGGCACTGCACTAAAGCAGATACGCAGAAAGTATGTTCCCTTAAGCCTTCGTAACGATGTCTTTGATGTAGCTGACGTGGTTACATGCCGCCTAGCGGATGTGACGGAGTGTCGTTATCTGGAGTGTTGTCGACGCTCTGGAGGCGCTCATCTGCGATCGGGGCTATCCGCAGCGGCGCTGCGGACGGCCGGCGGGCGCCTCCCAGAGACTGCTGCAGCTCAGGAACCGGGCGGCCCAGCAATGGCCGCAATGCCAGTACTGGCACCCGGCGGTGGCGGGAGCGCCCGCATCTACCGCCCGACCCTTTGCCAGCGACTTGAGCAGGCAGAGAGCGCCGCTGCGGTGGCTTGCCCAGCGGGCTCGGGCTGGGCAGAGGCCCGGATCCGCCGCTTGCGCCGCCAGGTGAGCGAATACCCGTTCTTCGGCGCGGACCGGCCAGCCGTGCGAGATATCGGCGTACAGACTATGGAGGACCTCGCCGTACGGCGGGAGCTAGCCGCCCGCGCCGTACGTCGTAGCCGCATGAATCGAACGAGCGCAGGGTAGTCGCATGACGCAGACGAACGCAGGCCGCGCCTACGGCTGGGCTGCCTTCTGCTTCACCGTGGCCGCGGTGTTCGGGGTCCTTGGCGGCATCCAACTGTGGCAGATCCACTCCTTGAGGCTCCGCGGCGAGGTCGTGCTCGGTCAGGTCGTGGCCTCCGACCGTTTCCGTTGCTCGGGACGTGCCTGCACCTCCAAGTACCGCGACTGGATCGAGGTGGAGTACGTGACGCTGGCCGGGCAGAAGATCCGGCAACGGACGAGCAACTTCCCTGTCAACGCGGCGGTCGGCGGCTCGATCGAGGTGAGATACGACCGCGAGCACCCGCGGCATGTGCAGGACGCCCACTCGAGCCTGAGCTACACGGTTCACCCTGCCGTCTCCGGCAGCATCACCGCCCTGTTCCTCGTCTTCGCCGCGCTCTTACTTCGCAAACGCCGACGAGATGACTAGCGGCACCTCGGATGGACCTCGGCGCACTTGGTACCCCGGGGCTGCCAATCGTCAGCTGCTGTGGGGCGCCATTCCCGTTCGGTCCTTCGGACCTCCACCCCCGTCACGGACACCGTCCACGACGTAACACCCAAGGTCACACCCTGAGAACCATTTGCGGAGCTCAAGGGAAAGTATGTTCTAGCGACCTGAACAACAGTCGCTGACAAGTCGCTGACCGTCAAGGCAATGACACGCACGGCTGAATCGGCGGCCCGTGGCCAAAGCCACGCAGAGAACCGAACGTGCACTCACACGCCGCGACACAGATCCGCCACCAGATCCACGCGAAAGGTCCGCCAACTGATGTGCGACACGCTAGAAGCCGTGCAACCACGCGGGACGCCGCACAACGCACGGATCTGCCGATGTGCGGGCGTCGAGCGCATCGCTCACAATGATGCCGTGGTCGATGAGAGCATTCAGCCGGCTGAATGGGGTCAGCCTGTCAGCGACGATGACTTTGCTGCCGTCGAGAGCCGGTTGAGAACCGTCATTCCGACGGCCTGGCGTGAGTATCTGCAAAGCGAACAGTGGTTGCGCGAGGGTTGGCTTGAGTCGGGAGACTATGTCCAGCTTTTCGATCCGGTCGAGGCGCTGGACCGGCTCGACACGTGGGGTGAGGCTACGTCACTTCATCCCGGGATCTTTTTCTTGGGTGGCGATGGGAGCCGCAACCTTTACTGCATCGACCTGCGCGACCATGAGCCAGCGGTACAACTCACGGATATCGCGAGCAGCGGGTGGCATGACATGGAACCACTACTCGCCTCGGTGCAGGAATTCGTTCATGCTGTCCGAACCGGCGACTTTCGAGCCTCACCCGACGATTGAAAATGGGCGGGCGAACCGACGCCTTTGAGACGGCGATGGGGATGTCCGCTCATGCCGCTGTTGGTGAAACGCGATCAGCCGATGGGTGGGTGTCTGGGGATGAGCCGTCAGCCAGCGGCGAAGGTCTTCATGTCTGCGGCGACACGCGTCAACTGTTCGCCGGGATCGATCGTCAAGTCGCCGGTCGCAACCCAGCCATCGTTCCCCCAGTCGACCAGCGCGTGCCGCAATGTAACCCTCAACTGCACATGGCCGTACTCATGTCGAGCCTCGATCCTCAGGTCACCTTCGAGGGACTCCCACTCTCGTGTCCCCTCCCAGCCGCGCCAGTCATGCGCGTGTTGCTCGAAGAAGTCGGCCAGATCCTGGAAGCCGGACGCGTAGTGACGCACAACGGTGACCGAAGCAGCGAGCCCATCAAGACGCAATTGCGCCACGAGTGACTCCGGAGGAGCGTCCATTGGGTCGACCTGAGTCAGCAGCAGGTGGCAGTCGTCGGTGCCTATCCTCACGTCGGGCATGGGCCAATCATCGTGGATGCCTGAACGCGGAACGTCCTCATCTGCCGCGATCCGCGCGCTCATGCCGATGTGCGGACGTCGGTAGGCCAGCCGTCGACCAGCACCAAGCGGCCTAGAGTCGTGCTGTGGTCGACCAGTTCACACGAGGAATAAAGATGATGCGAAAGCACAATCCTCAGGTCCGGGAAGACGGGTTTGGGCTCGTGAAACAGGTCGCACAGGAACACGTCGCCGATCTGATCACGGCCTACTCACGCGAGAAAGACCATGGATTGCGCTGCTGGCTCCTGGAGTTGATCGGCGAGGCACGCTCTCCAGATGCGCTCCCCTTGTTGAGCGAGGCTCTCGCCAGTCAAGACGAATCCATACGTGACTGGGCACGGATCGGGCTGGAGCAGCTCGGAACCAAGGAGGCGCGCACCCTGCTCTGGCGTCATCAGCAGTAGATCCACGATGACTTCCGGATCTAGCCGCGATCCGCGCGGTCAGGCCGATGAGCCGACGATCTGGGCAACCCGCGCCGCGTAGAACCAGCGCACTCCAGCGTCGGGCCGCAACTCGGGCTCGGGACGAACGTCAGCGCGCTCGGTAACGCTCGCATCTGGTCCAATGAGGTCGGCTAGCGTATCGACGATGTCGTCGAGGTCCTCGTCATTGGCCGGAGCCCCGGCCGGGCGCTGAACGACGAGGCGAATGTTCGCGCGGTCGACTTCAACACCCAAGGCGTGAACGTATGTTGGGATCTTGCGCAGCGCAGCATGGGCAGCCTGGGCCACGACGTAGTTCTCCCACACCGGAGCATCGGCCGGGTCATCGGGCGTTGGAAACCTCACTGAGCCAGTCTGACGTACAGGCACCGTCATGCCGCGAGGGCGCGTCGACCGAACGTCCTGTCATGCCGCTGTCGGTGAAGCACGGAACTGCCGATGAGAGGACCAACCAGCACACGGCGTCGCGCCGTCCGATCGCTATCTCTTCAGGTCTTCGGCTGCCGTAGTGTGGCGCTGTGCACAGCCGAAGTCGTGCAGCGCTGGGCGCAGCTATTGCGGTCGCGTTCGCCGCTACCGTGGGCTGCGGGTTCGAGCCTCAGGTCGAGATCACGAGCGGGGCCGCCGAGAGTCGAGAGTTCAGCGACCACGTCGAGTACTACGACATCGAGCTGCCAGCGGACGTCAAAGTCCTCGAATGGGTGCAGCTCCGCGATTGGGACATCAACGAGATCTACCTGCGCTTCTCCACAGATAGTGCCGGATTGGCAAAGCTTCTCGGGGACTACCGCCTCACCTGGAGCGCTTTGAAGCCCTCACCTTCGTCTTCATCGCCGGCTCTGCCAAGGGAATCCGTCTGGGACCAGGAGTTGCCTGACAGGTTCATGCGATGGCAGCCGAGCACGTGGACAACGTCCCGAACGATCGATCAAGTCAGGGACGCGAATTCGAACGGGCTGCCGCTGTACGTGGACCTCTTGGTCGACCGTCCGGCCGCTGAACGAACTGACGTCTTCATCCACATCGTTCAGCAGTAACTTCCGGATCTGCCGCGATCAGGGCGGAGTGGTGATCACCCGTCGCGACCTACGAGCTCAGCCGGATGTCCCATCGCTGGCTGCGTCGATCGCCTGACGGACACTCGCGAACCGGTCGACTGTGAAGCCTGATACGGCGCGGATCTCGGTCTGATCCCAGACGTTGTTCATGTAATGCTCAATGGTGAAGAGGGCGGCTCGAACGATCTCAGCCTCCTCAAGGGTCAGGCACAAGCCCCCACGCTCAGCACGCTCCATGCCTCGACAAATAGTGGTTCAACGGACCCTGTCACCGAACGTCCGCTCATGGCCGCAATCCGTGCCTTCGGCTGTCGCACATCACCTGGCGGACGAGTGTCGCGCATCACCTGACGGAGGACAGACTCCCGCCGATCCTTCTTGCCGAATTTGGCTCTTATGGATCAAGGGCGCGCCTTCGGCGCGCCCCCCGCGCGGAGACGGCCAAGATTCCCCGTTCCCCAGAAGCGCTGGCATCGTCCGATGGCGTGGCGTCTGACCGTGGTAGCCCCGTCCCCCTGCCGCCCGATCGTACGGCCAGCACGGCACGCATCAAGAGCGCCGATGGCGTCCCTACGGGATCCAATGCCGCGTAGTTAGGGCTGTGGTTGTGCGTGTCAACGTCTTTGGGTTATGGCGGGTCGGGGAGCGCGTAGTTGCCGGCGCTGGTGCGGGTTAGGAAGCCCTGGCGGGTCCATTCGGCGAGTTGGGTGAGCATGTTTCGGGGGGCGATGCCGAGCCGTTTGGCCAGCTCGCGGCCGTTCCAGGCGCGTGTCGGGTCAGCCTTCATGATGGCGGTGATGTGTTGCCGGCGGGTGGGTCGTGGTTGTGGAACGGGTTGCCGGCGTGGGCTGGTCAACGGTGGGGTGTGGACCGCGATCTCGATGGCGACGATTGTGGTCGGGGTCTGCGGGCGGGTGTCATCGCGGCCTATGTAGCGGGTGGTGCCGTTCTTGATCTTGCGGGCGCTGTAGCGCGGCCGGCGCGCGGGCAGCAGGGCGGTCAGGACGGCCCGACCGATGACGCCGAGCAGGTCGCAGGGGTCGTCGGGGTAGATGCCGGCAGCGGCGGTGACCTGGTCCCGGGCGGCCTCGAGTGCGGTGGTGAAGCTGGCCCGGTCCGGATCTGTGCCGGATCGGGACTCGACCGCGGTGACCATGGCCATCCGCAGCAGTTGGTAGAGGGTGAGCAGTGCCCAGATCTCTTGTTCCAGGCCGGGACGATCACCCGAGCGCAGCACGTGCCCGTCGAGGATGGTGTGCCGCAGCGCCAGGTAGGCGATCTCGATCTCCCAGCGTTCGTGGTAGAGCCTGACCAGCTCCAGCGCCGGGTAGCGGCGGTCGTCGACCAGGGTGGTGATCAGCCGGTACCGGTCCTGCACGCGGCTGCCGTCGGCGCCGGTCACGGCCAGGTCGGCGTCGATGACGCGGACCGCCAAGCCATCGAGGTCGGATAGGTAGGAGCCATCGGACAGATGCTTGAGCACCGGTGGATTGCGAGTCGACTTGCACCGCACCAGCAGTTTCGCGCCGGTGTGATCAAGCTCGACCAGGAAACCGTTGGCGTCGAAGGCCCGGTCCAGGAGCACCAACATGCCCGGCCTCAGCAGCGGCAGCAGCCGCCGGGCCACCCTCGCCTCGTCCCGATCCTTCGCCGAGCCCAAGGTAGCGCCGAGCAGACCGCGGGTTCCGGTCTCGATCAGCGTCATGAGCCGGACGGTCGGGTAGCCGGCCCAGCCCATCCGATAACGGATCCGCCCCAGCCAGGATCGGTTCCGGTCGGTGTCAGGCACTTTCAACGAATTGCAGCCGTCGAAAGCCACCGTGCGCAGGCCGCGATAGCAGGTGCCTGGTGTTGACGGCCGTGCCAGTGGCCCGGCGACGACCTCGAACAGCGCCTTCAACGGGGCGGGCCCGAGCCGTCGCCGCAGGTCCCGCAGCGCCTTCTCCGACGGCGCCGGCAACGGTATGCCGACCAGCCCCGCGGTCAGTTTCTGCCACACCCGGGCGTACCCCAGCCGAGGAAACATCGCCAGCGCCACGACGAAGTACACGCCCACCCTCGATGGCAGATCCCGCAGCCGGCGCTGGATGGTCTTGGTCTGCTCCAACACGTCATCGACCAGCTCGAACGGAAGGTACTGGGTCAGTTCACCCAGATGCCCGGGAGCGAACACTCCCGCGGCAGCAGTAATGGAACGCGGGACCGTCACGGTGGCAGACTCAGACATGCGCGGAGCTCCTGTGGGAAACCAGGGTGATCTAGACAGTCCCTTGATCTACAGGAGCTCCGCCCCTCCCAACCCCCGCCGCGCCAACGCAGCAACACCCACCCATGCACGGCTTGACCCATCGCCAAGCCAGCTAACTTCGCGGCATTGCTACGGGATCGGCAAGCCGACTCTTGACCCGCGCCGCGCTGGCCTGGGTCTGGCAGCTCATTAGGGGGACGGGGCAACTATGGAGGTCGAACTGTCAGGCGTGTCGTTAGTTCCTGAACGGTTGGGTTCTTGAGGTCATGGTTGACCGCAACCGGTCATGCCTCGGCCGCGTCGGGCCTCAGCCGACGAACGCGATCGCGTTGCCGTCCGAGTCACGCACGATGAAGTCGGTGCCACCCCACGCTTGTTTGGTCAGCTTCTGCACGATCTCGGCGTCAGCGGCCAGATATTCCGCGTAAAGTTCGCGGACGTTCGGCGTATCGATGAACGCCATGATGAGCCCTTCTCGTTCCGCGGCACCGGCCGCGAACACCGGCTCGTCTACTAGCTTCAGGTGCAAGGTCGCGCCATCGCGCGACACTGATCCGTAGAACGTCGGGTTGCCGTGCACGAAGTCGATCCGGAAGCCGAGCTGGTCCCGATAGAACGTAGCCGCGGCATCGACGTCGGCGACGTACAGCACCGGTCTGGCGCTCGCGACTGCCGTGTCCTGAGTCTCCGGCTGCTCGCTGGTGGGCGGGGCCGCCTCCGTGCTGGCCTTGAGTTCGGCCCAGCTGGCGAAGCCCGCTTCGAGGGCGATGATCTCCTGGGCCTCGGTGAGGGGAAACTTCAGCGCGAGCGCTTCGCGGTCGGACAACGTGCGATAGCGCGCGAGCTGTCGGATGCGACCGCCAATCGAGAAGTTCTCTTCGCGGTGCCAGCGAACGAGCAGTTTCGCTTGTTTCTTATAGGTTTCGAGCTTGGGCATGGCGCTCCCTCTTCGGTCTTGAAGTAGGTGGGCCTTGCCCTTTCGGCTGCTGTGCCGCTGCGCCCTACGACCGGGATTGAACCCGCGCCTGCGAGGCAGCAGATTACCACAGCGAATTGGGCGCCAGGCGGCGCAACTGCCGTGCTCGGCCGTGACCCCAGCCTGACCCCAACGGTTCCTAACAAGCAGCATTTCTAGGCAACTGGTCTATCGGCCGCCGACTCTCGATAAGGCTCCGGAAGGCCACGTGCAGGCTCCTACGGATCAGAAGGTTGGGGGTTCGAATCCCTCCGAGCGCGCAAACGAAACCCCACGGCAGGAGCTAGATGACCTGGGGTTTCTGCTTGTTCGTGGCGGTTCTTGCTAACACGGCACCACCGCTGACGGGTCTGGTTCGCCGCCTTCGTCGTCCTGGTCCTCGTCGACATGGTCAGTAGCAGCAGCGAACAGCCTCAGCCCGACGCGGCGATCACGGAGCTGGCGCACGACCTGCCGACCCAAAGCCAGCCGGAGACCTCAGCTCGCCGGGCGCGGATCACTCTCATTCAACGGCAGCATGGAATGCTGGAGGGATCCTTGGCTCTTGAAGGGTGTCCATGTCCAATGTGCCGGTTGCTCGCCCGAAGATCGTTTGTCTGTGCGGTTCCCTGCGCTTCAGCAGGGAGTTTGCGACCGAGCGCACGCGCTTGACGCTCGATCTGGCGATCGTCCTGGCTCCGGAGGCCACCGGGGCGCGTGTGCTGGACCCTTTGCTCGTGCGGGCCTTGGGCGAGCTGCACCTCCGCAGGATCGACCTCGCAGATGAGGTACGAATCGTGAACCCCGGTGGCTACATCGGGGACGCCACCCGCCGCGAGATCGCGTACGCCAACGCATTGGGCAAGCCCGTCACGTACTTCCACGAACTGGCGATGGGGGACAGCTAGTCGGTTTCTCTGACCCGACCGGCAGTAGATCACCTAGCGTCGCGGATCTCCTGGCGGATCACACACACCCTCCCGCCGATCCCACTTCCCGAATTTGGCTCTTATGGATCAAGGCGCGCCTTCGGCGCGCGGCACGCCCTCGGGGTCTTCACGAGAGACAAGAGCAATTGCCTCCGGCGGGGGCCTCACGACTCTGGGATGACGGGTCCGAATCGGCCGGCCTCCTGGTCGGGGCTCGGGGTGCGTCTTCCCGCCTGCCGTTCAGCCCAGTCAGGACCTATCAGGAGACGCGAAGACGCAGGAGGCACGTGTGGCGCAGGGCGCGGCCAGACCCGTCGTGCTGCGGACACCTGACCTTGGGCAGCCGAGGCGAATACGAGATCTGCTCGGTTTGCTTCTGGGAAGACGACGGGCAGGACGTGCATGATGCCGATGTGGTGCGTGGGGGCCCCAACGGGCGGCTGAGTCTGACGCAGGCGCGCCTCAACTTCAGTGACTTTGGAGCCTCGGCAGAGAAGAGGCTTCACAACGTCCGACCTCCCCGCGAGGAGGAACTGCCATGAAGCGCGCGGTTGGTGCCGTGCTAACAGGCTTGCTAACAAGGGCCATGGATGTGGCCGGGCAACCCTGGACGGTCGACCCGATCGGAACCTGTGCTCAACGCCTCGTCTCGTACCTGGTCAGGACCACGCCGCCGGGAAACGTCCGCGTCTCCACCAGGTTCAGGTTCACCCAGCTGTCCAACGCGGTGAAGAACGGTCTGCCGCCGCCCACCAGCACCGGATGAGTGACGATCTCGTACTCGTCGACCAGCCCGGCCCGCATGGCCGCCCCAGCGAGCGTGGCGCCACCGACCCTCATCGGCTCGCCGTCGTCGGCCCTGAGCCGGGCGATCTCCGCTACCGCGTCGCCGGTGACCAGGCGAGCGTTCCAGTCGACCTTGTCGATCGTCGAGGAGAACACCACCTTCGGCGTGTCCCGCCAGTTCCGCGCGAACTCGATCTGCGCCGGGGTGGCGTCGGGCTGCTGGTCGCCGGTCGGCCAGTGGGAACTCATCGCCTCCCACAGCTTGCGCCCGTACATCAACAGCCCGATCGCCAACTCCTGGTCGAGCCACCACTGAAACAGCTCGTCGCTCGGCACGCCCCAGCCGATGTCGTCGCCGGGCGCGGCGACGTAGCCGTCCAGGGTCAGGTTCATGCCGTAGACCAGTTTCCGCATGGCGCCATGCCCTTCTGTCAGTCCGGCGGCCTTTCTCCGGCCGCCCGTCACCCCTACTACGAACGCCTCACTCCGGATCCGACAGGTCATTGGCAGAAATCCTCACGAGGCTTCTCCGTCGGCGCCTATACGGCAGTGGCACTTGCTGGGGCCGCGCCGATGAGCTCGTCGGACTCCGGATACGGGCCGGTCTCGGGAGTCTAGATCGGCTCGGCGCAGGAAACTGATCAATACGGGATCTGAGGTCGGCGGTAGTCATTCGTGCTCGGTGCGCGCAGCGTCGCCCACTCGGCCGACCAGGGCAACCCGCCTAATCTCAACCCCGCCCGCGCACAGCAAGCAAGCGCACCCACTCCACACGCGACAGACTGCTCAGCCCGGTAGATGCCGTGCAATTAACGTGCAATTAGATGAGGTCAACGACGGTTACTCGGCGGGCCGAGACAGACCACCGATCGTGCTCGGGCGGGCCGGCTCCTGGTCCTCGCTCAATGCTTCCGAGCCGGATATGCGGCAGCTTGCCGACTGACCCCAGTCTGACCCCAACAGGTCCACACGAACCGCCATCGGGACAACCTCGGAGCCCATGCTTCACCCTGCGCCCAGGAGCTAACCGTCTGTTGCTCGCTCCTACGGATCAGAAGGTTGGGGGTTCGAATCCCTCCGAGCGCGCAAACCAAATCCCAGGCAGACCCCGTCTGACCTGGGCTTTTGCATTTCTCGGGACATGCCAGAAGGGCAGCCCGTCCGCTCGGCCCGAGGCGGTTGGGGTCAGCTGAGGACCGTCTCCGCGACGTCGGCGACCTTGTCCACCGATTCGCGCAGCTCCTCCTCGTCGTGTTTGTCGATCGACCAGGTGAGGCCGGTGAACTCGCGCAGGACCCGGTAGTACCGGACGGTTTCCGGCAGGTCGGGCACGGACTGTCCGAGCGCGGCGAGCAGGGCCGCCATGAAGTCGTCACCCAGGTACCACAGCGCCGCATAGTCGACCAGCGGATCGCCGATCACAGCGAACTCCCAGTCCAGTACGCCGGTCAGCCGGTAGTCCCGCATCAGCAGGTTGCCGTACCAGAGGTCGCCGTGAACCACGCACGGCCGTGGGCAGTCGGCGATCCGATCGCCGAGCCTCTTCATCAGCCGGCCGAGCTCGGACAACAGACCATCGTCGACCCGCCCGGTCAGCGCGGCCAGTCCGGCTGTCTCCAGTTCTCGTTGCTGTCGGCACCATTCACCGAAGCTCGGCACCAGAACGCCGATAGGTGCGCTGTCCAGCCCGTGCAGGACGTCGACGAACCGCGCCACCGACGCCGGGTCGACCGTCTGGTCGACCTCGTCGCCCTCCAGCCACCGGACCAGGTGCGCGCCGTACGGCCGCTCCGGCGTCGGGGCAATCCGCGACTCGACGGCTGGCACCTCGACCGGCAGCCCGTCGGCGACGACGGCGAGTACGTCGGCCTCGCGGTCGTGCCGGCACTGAGCCTCGGCCGAGCGTGGTTCCCGCAGCAGCCACGGCCCGGAGCGGGAGATCACCGCCGAGAAGCCCTGGTGGACCGGCTGGAACGCGGTCAGGTCGATCGCCTCACGCATGGTGCAGGTCCTCGCGGCACTGGTGGACGTACAACGTTAGATTGCGGCAGACCGACAACCGGACGTCCTCGGCCCGGCCGCAGGAGTCCCCGCCGATAAAGACAGCGCCCCGACTGTACCGGTGGAACTGGCCGAGTCGTCCACGCAAACCGTTACACATCTGGCAGTCGCGATCCGCGCCCGACCGTCGCACATCAGTTGGCGGACGAGTGTCGCGCATCTGTCGACGGAGGGCACCTCTCCGAACCTACTACCTGCCGGATTGGCCTCATAAGAACCAAAGCGCGGACCAGCTTACGACCTCCGGCCGAGGCCCTTCACCGCGCGCACCATCTGAGGATCGCCGATCTCACCCGCTCACGCAGCCGGACAGACAGCCAGTGACGATGTCGGTAAAGGCCGGCGGCTGGCCCCGTCCCTGGCCGCACGATCGTACGGCCACCACGACACGCATCAAGAGGGCTCCGCGTGCCGACCGAGTCTGCCGACTAGTCTCCTCTGTCGGAGACTTGCCGTCGTTTGAAGGACGGCACTAGCTCGCTAGCGCGGCGACGGTGGCGAGGTAGTTGTGGGGTATCTCGGCTCGTGTTTGGAGCTCGATTGGATCGGCGTGTGGGACGAGGCGTAACCACGAGACGAGGCGGTGCACGCCGAGCAGTGCCTCGGAGGCGGCGAGGTCGGTCCGCAGGACTTGTGGGTCGGCGTCGAGGTGATCGCGCCAAACCGTCAGGTAGACGTCGAGCAGTTCGTCACGGTCGGTGCGAGACAAGGGAGCTTCGGTCCATTCGACCACTGAGTCGAGGAAGCCGTGCAGCGAGACGAAGGGATGACCCCAGATCGCGTTACCGAAGTCGAAGAACCGCGGCCGGAGTGCGCCGGTCGAGCGGTCGGCGAAGATGTTCGCGGGATACACATCGTTGAGCTCCAGGTCGAGCGGAACGATGTCGCTGAGGGCCGCGGTCCGTCGATCCAGTACCTCAGCGGCAACCTGAGCTCGTTTCAGGATGCCTGGCCCTGGCCGCAGCGGATGTCCGGGCTGCAGCGACGCCCACTCCTGGGCTACGGCGCGCACTCGGTCACCGGCCGTGCTTGGTGCAAGCTCGATGATCCCGGAGTGCTCGGTCACGTTGAGGCGGCCGAGGAAGGCGCACTGAAGGCGGGCCAGCGCACGGACGACGATGCGGCGCGTCGGCTGATCACGAACGTCAGGATGCGTGAGCGTCGTTCCCTGATCGTCCGTGAGCAGCCAACTGCGTTCGCGATCGACTGCGATCGGCGAGATCACGTCCTCTGGCGCGAGCTGCGCCAACGCAGCGACCAAACCGGCCTCGAATCGATGTCCAGGATTGTTCTCCTTGAACCACACCAGCCCCTCGACGGTCGGATAGCAGCGGACCACGGACCAGAAGCGGGCCCGGTAGGTAACCGGCTCGCCACTGATCCGGCGACCATGCTCGGCGAGGCGACAACCAACCCAAGCATCTGCGGTCTGCGTCCACTCTGGTGATGTCCAGCGGTGGACCCATTGGCCCTCGGCGTCTGGGCCTAGCGGTCTCGCCTGCGGCGGGTAGTGCGGCACCCACGGGACGCTACCGCCCAGCCCCGACAGATCGACTACCAGACACACGACGCTCGCAACCGGTTGGGCGGCGTGAGCGCTCGGAGTGTGCAGGATCCTAGGGATCCGAAGGTTGGGGTTCAAATCCCTCCGAGCGCGCAAACCGAAGGCCCCAGTGATCGATGTCCGGCGCTAGGTTTCTCGGCATATGTGTTCCACAAGGCCGTGTTGATCTGATGGGAGCCGGATGGGTGGCGTCGTTGTTGTTCAGATGTCGGGAGTACCGGGCGCTGGCAAGACGACCATCGCTCGCGAGCTGGTGCGCCACCGCCGCCTGGTCGCGATCGACCGCGACGTCGTACTGACCGCGATGCTGGAAAGTGGCGGCGCAGACAACCTGGAACGTGACGCCGCCTTGACCTTCGCCCGCGTCGCCAGTTACGACGTGGTGAAGGCGATGGCTGACGACGTCGTGGCACAAGGGCTCGGCGTGGTCATCGACAGCCCGTGCTTCTACGACGAGTTACTGGCGGCCGGGCAGGCGCTCGCGGCCAAGCACGGGGTGGCCTACTGCTACATCGAGTGCGTCACCGAGGACATCGATGTGCTTGACACACGCTTGCGGTCCCGGCCTGCACTGCGCAGCCAGCGGCTGTCTGTCGACATGCCACCGATCGACCTGGCCGCCGATCGCGAGCGCTCCGGTTCGGACCTGTTCGCCGACGGGATCGCGAACATGAAGCGGCCGGACACCTACCTTCGGCTCGACACGACCCAGCCGTTGGACGAGTGCGTCGCGGAGGCTTTGGCGTTCCTCGACAGCGCCAGTACGTGAGTCCGCGTGCGGCTGCCACACCGATACCTACCCGCCCCTGCTAAGACTCTGCTGGAGGCAGCACCCTCGTCAGCATTGGGGGCGGCTCATGGTTGTCTGCGATCCTCGTCGTATGGCGGACATGTCATCGCGTCTTCGGCGACGGATCCGGTCCGATTTTCCGGAGCCTGGAAGCGCGGAGGAAGTTGTGCGACTCGTGTCTGAGGCTGGTGACTCGGAGCGTGTTCAGGCCGCGATCGTCGTGTGGGCCCGAGGCGATTTGAGCCGGCTTCGCAGCTCATTGGAGCTGGCGAGGAGTGATTGGCGCGATGTCCTTGTACGTGGTGATCTCGCGGACGCAGACTGGCCCACCAAGCTTGATGCGGAGCTGGGTTCCGGATGAGATCCGCAGATCTGCCTAGCGATTGTCGCCGCTGCCGCCGAGCATCGCTCGTTTCTGCCTGTCGGCAAGCTTCGCAATGTTGAGTTGAGCAACGTCCTCAAGAGGGACATCGAAGTGGTCCGCAATAACAGCGATGTACCACAGCGTGTCACCGAGTTCCTTCTTAAGATCCTCGATGTCCCACTGGGAGAAGTCGCTGTCTTTGTCGCGGACAATCTTCTTGGCTTTTTCGGCGATCTCACCTGTTTCACCTACGAGCCCGAGCAAAAGGTGGAACAGCTCGTTATGTTTCTCCTTGGGTGCAGCGGTTCGAAGGGCTGCCTGTTGATAGGAGTTCATATCCACGACGTAACTATAGGCTGACCGACGAGGGCTATTGTGCTTGAGTCCGTTGCGTCGGGGCGTTGAGTAGTACCTCGTACAGGTAGAGGTCTCCGTCATCACCTACCTGGTTGAATCCGGCGCGTTCGAGGGTCCGTTGGGATGCGATGTTGTCCTTGGTTGTGTCAGCGATGACGCGTGACAATCCGTGCTCGGCGGCGATACGCAGTAGGGCGACGAGGGCCTCGCCTGCATAGCCCTGCCCACGGGCCGACGGGGACAGGCCGTACCCGATCTCGATGCATCCGCCGTCCGGCCTGCCTTTGAAGCCGATGCCCCCGATGGCGTTCCCGTCGCTGGAGCGGGTGATCCGGTAGTGCCCGAGGGGACGTTGGTCGCCGTGCGCGGCCGTGCTTCGGAGAAAGGCTGTGACTCCGATGACGTCTCCGTCGAACGGGAAGTCCGCAGCCCAGGCATCCCCGTCACCCGGACGTCGAGCGACGATGCGTTCGCCCTCTGCCGTGTCGATGGCGTGCAAGCTCAGCCGGGATGTCTGGATGTCGGTCACAGCGCCAGCGAAGCAGCCCCCACCATCCAGGGCAAACGCATTTCGGGGAGCGGATACTCGGCCTATGGCGGGCGTTAGCGGAGGGTTGGCAGCCAGGGATGGTCGGGGTAGCGGGGTGCGATGCGGTCGAGGAGCCAGCGCCGGCGTTCCGGGTCCAGCAGTCCGGCGACGTCGGCGAAGTCCTCATCGTCCTTTGGGCGACCACCGCGGGACTTGAACAGGAGCACGATCTCCGGGGCCAGGTACGGGAGACCGTCGGGCGACGTGAGCGTGATCTCGGCGAGAGGTTTCCGGATCGTTCCTCGACCCCGGTGGTAGACCCACTCGTCTGCATCCGACGCGGCGAAGAGGATCTGGATCGGGCAAGGATGCAGGTCGTCGGGGAAGACGAGCGCGTCAGGGCCGGGTATGAGCTGTTCACCGGATGCCCAGGGGCGGCGGACACCCGTTTCGGGATGCTGGACCAAAGGTCGCGGCCTGGTGAACGTAGTGGCGACCTGGTCCAGATCGCGCGCAAGGACAACAACATCGACATCGCTGTGTGGCCGTCGTACGCGACCAGCGAACAGGTCGAGCGCCCAGCCTCCCGCCACCCAGTAGGCACACGGATAGTCATGGAATAGGGCGCGAACCGCGCTCAGCGCTACAGATCGGTCGATCGAACTCAAGGAGGACTCCTCGCACAGGTTGGATGCGGTGAGCCCCGGTGAGGGTCAGAGCCGCTGGAGATACCAGCGAGGCGGCACCGCGCGTAGACAACGCATGTGGACCACCTCCTTTGTGCTCTGACGCTCGACGCAGCGTAGCAAGGATTGGACACCAAATTCGGGCAGGCGGATAACCGGTTGTCTGGTTGTGGGTGGTCGCCCAGACTTCGGTCGGGTGGATGATGCTGAGCTCGATGCGTTGCTGAGGAACGAGCGGTATCCGCGGTCCGCTGGGTACTCGGGGCGGTGGATGGTCGACGGGGGAATGGGGCCGAACCCCGTGTGGCAGGCGGAGGCGTTGGCCGACCTCATGCCGCTCGACGCCGGTATGCGGGTACTCGACCTGGGTTGCGGAACCGCTTTGAGCTCGATCTTTCTGGCCAAGGAGTTCGGTGTTGAGGTGTGGGCGACTGACCTGTGGGTCAAACCCGACGAGAACTTGCGCCGCGCAGCCGAGGCACACGTAGCGGACCAGGTTCACCCGATCTACGCCGAAGCCCATGCCCTGCCGTTCGCCGAGGACTTCTTCGACGTGCTCGTCAGCATCGGCGCCTACCACTACTTCGGCACCGACGACCTCTATCTCGGCTACTACTCACGCTTCGTAAAACGCGGCGGGCAGATCGGCATCGTTCAGCCCGGTCTCGCCGAGGAGTACGAGACGCTTCCGCCACCACACCTCGAGCCCTACTGGAAATGGGACTTCTGCGCCTGGCACAGTCCCGCCTGGTGGCGGCGGCACTGGGAGAAGACCGGCCTGGTCACCGTCGAGATCGCCGATCGACTGCCCGACGGGTGGCGAGACTGGTTGCAGTGGAACGACGCATGCGACCACGACAGTGGTACGCCGGGACGGGAAGAAGCTCAGATGCTTCGCACCGACGGCGGCCGTACGCTCGGCCTCTCCAGAGTCATCGCCCGCCGCAACAGCTAGGCGCCTAGTGAACCACGCGATAGTCGACGAGAAGGTGGCCGCTAGCTGAGGCAGTGCAGCGGATGGTCTCGAGCCGGATGGGCGGCAAACCGTCGAACAGCTGCTGCCCGCTCCCGACGATCGTCGGCGCGACAACGAGCCTGAGCTCGTCGACGACGTCGGCGGCAAGCAGCGTCCGCGTGACCGAAATGCTGCCGTGGACGCCGATGTCGCCGCCCGGCTGACCCTTGAGGCGCCGTACGAAATCGACCAGCCCGCCGTCGATCACGCGCGAGTTGGTCCATTCGGGTTCGAGCGGCGTCGACGTTGCGACGTACTTGGGAATGGCGTTGATGAAGGAGGCGAAAGGCTGGATCTCGCTCTCCGGCCAGAACGCAGCCCACTCGTCGTAACTGCGGCGGCCGAGAATGACCGTGTCCTGGGTTTCAATGAGCCTCGCGCCGCTGGCATCCGTTTCGTCGTCCCAAGCGGTGATGAACCGGTCGGGAGCCTCAGCCACTCCATCGAGAGACAGAAAGTAACCGGCGACGACCTTGCGCGGGAACGACATGGTGGGGCTCCTTCGGACGATGTCGGCAGTGATTGATAGTCACCCCTACGTCGAACAAAGCACGGACATTTCGACACCGAAGCCGAGAAACTCAGCGGAAGGCGGGTGGGCCGCCTTGGAGCCCGCGGCGTACGGCGTCGTCGTCGGCGAAGAAGTTCGGCACTCGGTCCTCGGTGTCGTAGTACCTGTGGAAGACCGGGGTCTGCGAGCCGGACATCGGTGGCACGATCCAGCTCCAGTCGGCCGGGCAACGGCGACCTGCCCGCTCCTCGCGCTCCAGATGGATGAGGAACCTGTGGGACTCGGTGTGGTGATCGGAGATGGTGACGCCGTTCGCCTTGAACGAGTGCAGGACCGCACGGTTGATCTCGACCAAGGCCCGGTCTCGCCACAAGGTCGCCTCGTCGGAGGTGTCCAGCCCCAGCTGTTCGGCAACCTCCGGGACCAGGGCGTAGCGGTCGCCGTCCCCCAGGTTGCGGGCCCCGATCTCCGTGCCCATGTACCAGCCGTTGAAGGGTGCGGCCGGGTAGGAGACGCCGCCGATGACGAGCCGGAAGTTGCTGATCACGGGGACCGCGTGCCACCGGATGCCCAGGTCCGCGAACCAGGGCAGCTCGGGGTGCTCGAGCGGGACCTCGTGAACCGCTTCTTCGGGGAGCTGGAACATCCGCGGTCCGTCCTCGACGGTCTCCACGACGAGCGGGAGTACGTCGAAGGCTCCCGGGCGTTCGGGCGGCCGCCACCCGCGCTTGATCAGCTCGGTGGTGTAGGTCAGGTAGCGGGGGTCCCCGAGAACACGCCCGTCCGGCTGCTCGTACCCGGCGTACCGGACGAGTTGCTCGCTCCAGATTCTTGGGGCGGGCCGGTACGGCGTCTCGGGAGCGAAAACGCTGATCATCGGCCGGATCTTGCCGCCGTTGTGAGCCGCGCGCAGATGATCGAAGCAGTGCCCGGCCACCTCGCCGGCGTTGGACACGGTCCGCAGGTCGCGCACCTGCAGGCTGCGCCAGTACAGCCGGCCGATGCACCGTGAGTTGTTGCGCCAGGCGACGCGGGCGCCGAAGGCCAGCTCCTCAGGGGTGTGCCAGTAGGTCCCGGTCAGGTCGATCTCGCGCATCACCGCGGCGACCCGCGGCCCGATCGACCCGGCCTGGGGGTTCTCGGCCTGGAAGAGCTCGAGGAACGCCGCGGCCTCGGCCCGAACCGCCTCGATGTCGACGTTCGCGGGGCTTCGCTCGGGGGCGGGCTGGCTCACCGGATGGCGCCGCGTCGCCCGGATCCTCCCAGGACCTGGTGACCCCGGACGGCCGACCTGCCGGGTCTTGCGCCACGGCCTGTCGCCGATCTGGAGCAGTTGTTCTCCGGCATGAACCGCAACGCTGTGGCGGGCGCGGATCCGAACGCCGAGGAAGAAGATGGCCAGGCTCAGTCCGAGCAGTACGGCGGTCGCGCGGCTGGTCGGCACGTACCAGCCGAGATCCACCGCGCCGGGACCGGCCACGGCCAGTCCGACGACTGCGAGCGGGAGGGCCAGAAGCCGGCGATTCTTCGTCGCCGGTGGGTCGGCAGGGGTCGCGTGGGCAGGGCAGAAGTCTTGACGTTGCGTCTTCATATCACTCCGTCGGGAGCGTGATGACCGGCTTGTGGCCGGCGGGCACCTGGATGGTTGGCTACGAATCGCTCAACCGGTCAGTCCGAGCCCGCAGACTGCGGACCGCTGCCCTTCCGGAAGCGGATCTGCCGGTCGCCCATGTCGTCGAACAACGGGTCGCCCTGATGGGTCGCCGCAGAACTCGGCTCGCCGGACAGAGGTGGGGTCCCGAGCCGGTCGACGTCGCTGGCGAACGACTCCATGATCGACTGCATCTGCGCCTGAGCCGTCTGTGCGTACGAGCGAACCTGCTGGCCGGCCGAGTCCATGGCCGCGTCGACGATCCTGCGCTCCTGGGCGCGTGCCTGCCCGATGCGCTCACGGGCATCCCGGCTGACGTCCTGGACCATCTCCTCGGCCACCAACTGTGCTTGGCTGAAGAGTTGGACGACCTGCTCGTTCACTCGGTCGCCGAGTTGCTCGCGCTCGTCGAGCTCCGCCTGCACGCGATGCAGTTCCGCCTGCACGCGCCGCAGCTCTGCCTGGAGACGTTCGTTCTCGGCCCGCTTCTCGCTGAGCTCTCGCTCCTTGGCCAGCGACTGCTCAGCGACCAGATCGAGGAACCCATACACCTCGTCCGCGTCGAGACCCCTCATCCGACGCCGGAACGTCTGGTCCCGGATCGACTGGGCTGTCTGGTAACGCGGAGAGCCGTGGCGGTGGTTGCTGTTCGTCACCTGTTGTCTCCTGACCTGGTAGCGCCGGCAGTCCGGTGTGCTGGTCCGCGGCTGCGTAGTAGAAGTGCTCGTACTTGATCTGCTCGGGCCTCATCCCGGCGGCGGCCAGCTGCTCCAGCGTGTGCGCGACCATCTGCGGGCCGCCGCACACCATCGCCGTACGCCCGTACAGCGCCTGCTGGGCCGCGACCGTACCGACCTTCCCGCGTGTCCCGGGATAGGACGGGTCGTCCGACACGACCTCCGTGTAGTCGAACCATGGGCGCCTCTCGGCGACTTCTCGCAGCCGGGGGCGGTCGTAGAGGTGCCAGGGCATCCGGACGCCGTGGAGCAGATGAACCAGGGGGCCGGTGCCCGACTGTTGCCACTGGAGGTCGATCTGCTCGAGGACCGCGAGGAGCGGGGCGAGACCGGTTCCGCCGGCGACCATCAGCAGGTCCGTCGCGTCGTTGTCCCACCGGGTCAGCCGGTCGCCGACCGGCGCTCCCAGCTTCACGGTGTCGCCGACCTTCAGCGACCGCACGACCGCCGGGCTCATCTGGCCGCCGTCGATCTGTTGCACGTGCAGGTCGATCGAACCGTCCCGGCGCGGGGCGTTGGCCGGGCTGAAGTACCGCCACAGCCGGGGGCGTTGCGGTATCTCCATGGACAACGACTGGCCGGGGCGGAACTGGAACGCGTGCCTCGGCTGGACGGTCAGCAGGGTGAGGTCCATGGTCCGCCGTTCGACTGAGATCACGTCGGCGTCCCACCAGTCAGGGCTGGACTCCTCGGACGTCTCCGCCGCCTCGACCATGATCCGTGCGACCACCTGGTAGGCCGCCGTCCAGTGGACGGCGAGATCCTCGTCCCACTCGGCTCCC
This sequence comes from Kribbella sp. NPDC020701, assembly GCF_055562215.1. Lineage (NCBI taxonomy): Bacteria > Bacillati > Actinomycetota > Actinomycetes > Propionibacteriales > Kribbellaceae > Kribbella > Kribbella sp. NPDC020701. The sequence continues at coordinate 284,982 of NZ_JBVHFT010000002.1, forward strand.
AGGAAGTGCTTCAGGGTCGCGCACAGCGAAACACCGACCGCGTTGTAGTGCTCCGCAACGACGGCGTACTTGCGATGGTCGCGGCCGAGGTGTTGCACGAAGGCCGCATCGTTCTCGATCTGGTCGGCGTGGCTGACGATCCTGCCGAGTGCACTGACGAACTTGTCCCGCTGGTTCGACATCGAGAGCGGGAACATCGACCGCACCTCGGGATGGGACACGAACAGGTGCGAGTAGAAGTACAGCGGTACCTGTTCTCCGTGCTCCGTCACCCGGTCCCAGCTGTGCTGGAGGGCATTGGCATCCATCAGGTTCGGCTATCCGTCCCGGGGAGGCAGCTCCTCGAACGAAACGCGCAATCCATCAGGGGGCATCACCTGCTGCCGTTCATCGGCAGTTCGAGCCGTCGGGTACCGCATTGACAAGAGTTCCTCCCAGTCCAGTCCCCGAGACTCTTCCGGTCGTCCGTGCTCCACCCGACCTACCCGGGGGCCGGCGGGTTGAAACCGCGATGAGACTGAATCGTCTCGAAACCCTTTGGGGGAACGGCTCTCGGCGACAGAGATCGAGGCTGTTGCAATCGCTTGCTTCAAACACGCGTGAGCACCAGTGCTCGCCCAGCCGAAAGCCTCGTGGTCCTTCTACGCGGTCTGTAGTTCGGCGACGAGCTTCTCGACGCGGGCTCGGATGTCGTCGCGGACTTCGCGGACGACCTCGAGCGGTTGGCCGGCGGGATCAATGAGCTCCCAGTCCTCGTAGCGCTTGCCGGGGAAGATCGGGCAGGCGTCGCCGCAGCCCATGGTGATGACCACGTCGCTGTCCTTGACGGTCTCGGTTGCGAGCAACTGGGGTGTCGCGCCGGTGATGTCGATGCCGACCTCGCGCATTGCCTCGACTGCGATGGGATTGATTTGGTCGGCGGGTTCGGATCCGGCCGACCGGACCTCGACGGTGTCACCGGCGAGGTGGCGCAGCCAGCCGGCGGCCATTTGGGATCGGCCGGCGTTGTGGATGCAGACGAACAAGACATTTGGCTTACTCACGAGGATGCTCCGGTGGTGTCGGTGTGTGGGGTGACGATGTCGTCGGCGGCACGCCCCGCGTCGGCGTACAGCAAAACCACAAGCCCGGCGCCGACGACGCCGCCGAACAACTGAAAGACGATGAACGCGGGCACCGAGCTCGGCGCGATGCCGGCAAAGGTGTCGCTGAACGCGCGGCCGATGGTGACCGCGGGATTAGCGAACGAGGTCGACGAGGTGAACCAGTACGCCGACCCGATGTACGCCCCGACGGCGGCCGGCGCAAGGTTGGCACGGCCGGTCCACGCGAGCGCGAAGATCAGCAGAATCAAGCCCGCGGTGGCCACGACTTCGGCAAGCCACAGGTGACCGGCGGAGCGATGTGTCGTCGACCACGTCACGGCGGTCTCGCCGTACATGAGGTTGGCCAGTACAGCGCCGGCAATCGCCCCGCCGACCTGCGCGGGGAGGTACGCGGCGAGATCGCGAGACGTCAGTCCGGACCCGATGGCACGTCCGAGCCACCAGTCGACCAGCGACACCACAGGATTGAAATGCGCGCCCGAGACCGGCCCGATGGCAAGGATCAGTACGGCGAGACCGAGCGCTGTCGCGAACGCGTTCTCCAACAACTGCAGACCGACATCACCATGAGACAGCGACGCCGCAGCGATCCCGGACCCGACTACAACCGCAACCAGGAGCCCAGTGCCGAGCCCCTCGGCCGCAGCGCGCCGCCACAACGGAGCTACCAGGCCACTCACGCCCGCTCCGGGACAGCGGGTACGGCGAGTTCGTCGAGCAGCCCCCGGACGCGGCGTTCGATCTCGTCGCGAATCGGCCGTACGGCGGCAACGTCGAGGCCGTCGGGGTCGTCAAGATCCCAGTTCTCGTAGCGGGTACCGGGAAAGATCGGGCAGGCGTCGCCGCAGCCCATGGTGATCACGACGTCGGCGGCGCGGACCACCTCATCGGTCCACGGCTTCGGGTACTCGCCAGAGATGTCGATTCCACGTTCGGCCATGGCACCTACTGCGGCGGCGTTCACTTTGATCCCAGGTTCGGATCCGCCGGACCAGGCGACGGCGTTCGCACCCGCGAGGTGCTGGAAGAACCCCAGCGCCATCTGGGATCGGCCCGCGTTGTGAACGCACAGGAACAGGACGACCGGTCGACCGTCGTCGTGGTGACCTTCAACTCGTGCCAGTGCGGTCAGACGCTGGCGGGCGAACCGCTCGGCAAGCAACGGCAGGAAGTTCGGGATCGTGCTGCCGGTGGCGAACTGGTCGTAACTGGAGTGCAGGAAGCGCTCGATCGTCTCCGGCCCATAGATGTTGGCGAACTCGTCGCTCAGCCGCGCGGCAGCAGTGTGGAGCGCGAGGTTCTGGTCGATGGACAGGTTCTGGCGGTGGTGGGCGGCGATCTCGGTCATGATCGGCTCCTGGTGGTGGACTCGGTCGCTTCGTCAGCGAGGGCGGGGGCGAGGCGGTCGATGCGGTCGGCGATGTCGCGGTAGGCGGCTTCGAAGGCTGCGTCAGTACCTGCCGGCGCTGGGTCTGGGACGGACCAGTGCAGCCGCGGTCGTCCGTCGGGATGGAGGTGCTCGTAGGCGTTGTCGCACACCGCGATGACCAGGTCATCGGACTGGACGACGTCCTCGACCTGCGACGTACGCCAGGTGTCCGGGTTGAGTCCGTGCTTGCGCGCGACCCGGACCGCGCCGGGGTGAACGCGGGCGGCAGGCTCGGTGCCGGCCGACAGCGCGGGGACGTGACTGCGCCGCGACCAGACTGCCGCTGCCAACTGTGACCGGGCCGAGTTCTGCGTGCACACGAACACCACCCTCGGCGCCGACAGCACCGGTGCGGTGATCGTGGTCAACACATCCGGAACAAGGCGTACGTACGTACGACGTCGATCGCCCTCGGATCGGGTCCTGACCACCACGCCCGCGTCCTCCAGGACCTTCAGGTGATGCGCAACCAGATTGGTCGGCATGTCGAGCGCCGCCCCGAGTTCACCCGGTGCCACGTCACCGGCGACGAGGGTGTCGACGATCGCCAGCCGCCCCGGATCACCGAGCGCGGCGTGGATCCGGGCTCGATCGGCCAAGGCAGATCGCTCAGTGTTCATTGACTCAATGATCACTGAGCTATTTCAGGAAGTCAATCCACCGCCAGGAGGCCGGCGATCCACTGCATGCGCTCGCGGATCGGCCAGTAGTAGACCCAGGTCCCGCGCCGCTCGCAGTCGACCAACCCGGCCTCACGCAGCACTTTCAGGTGATGCGAGATCGTCGGGCCGGACACGTCGAACCGGGGCGTGATGTCGCAGACGCAGACCTCCCCACCGGCCGAGGCGATGATCGACAGCAGTCGCAGCCGCACCGGGTCGCCCAGCGCCTTGAACGCCGCCGCACCCTCGGCCGCCTGTTCGACATCGAGCACCGCGGACGAGATGGGAGCGCAGCAACCACCCACCGGAGAGGCGATGAGCTCGATCTGCTGTTTAGACATAGATCTATCTTGACTTCCATCTAATCAAGAGGCAAGCTGGGCGCTGATTAGATGAACTTCTAGATAGTGGGGATGAGGACATGACCGAAGCTCCGGTGGTGGTGATCGGCGCGGGCCCGATCGGCTTGGCGGCGGCCGCGCACCTGGCCGAGCGCGGGATCGAGTTCACGGTCCTGGAGGCCGGGCCGAGCGTGGCAGCGGCGATCGACGAGTGGCGGCACGTGAAGCTGTTCAGCCCGTGGCGCTACGACATCGACTCTGCCGCACGGCGGCTGCTGGAACGCGCCGGCGGCTGGACCGAACCCGAACTGGGCACGCTGCCCACCGGCGGCGACCTGATCGACGACTACCTCGAACCACTCACCAAGACCCCCGAGCTTTCCGGCCGCATCCGGTACGACGGCGAGGTCATCGCAGTGACTCGAGTCGGCTTCGACCGGATCCGTACCGCAGGTCGCGAAGACGCGCCGTTCCTGGTCCGCCTCGCCGACGGGTCCGAGTTGCTCGCGTCGTCGGTGATCGACGCGGCCGGGACGTGGCGTCGTCCGAACGTTCTCGGCGGCTCGGGCATCCCCGCCCGCGGAGAGTCGGGCGCGGCTGACCACATCGCGCACGCGCTTCCCGACGTACTCGGCCGCGACCGTGACCGCTTTGCAGGCCGCCGTACGGCGGTCGTCGGCGCCGGTCACTCCGCGTCGACAACGCTGCTGGAACTGGGCGAACTCGCCGAAGAGGTCCCCGGCACGGAGGTGCTGTGGGTGGTCCGCGGCACCGACCAGGCGCGCACGTACGGCGGTGGCGAGGCCGACGAACTGCCTGCCCGCGGAGCGCTCGGCACGCGGTTGAAGAAGCTGGTGCAGTCCGGCCGCGTCGAACTGGTCAGCGGGTTCCGGACCGAGGAACTGGCGCCGACCTCCGACGGCCGCGTGGAGCTTGTCGCCGGCGAACAGCGCGTGGTTGCCGACACGGTCGTGAACTCGACCGGGTTCCGCCCGGACCACGACATGGTCGGTGAGCTACGCCTCGACCTGGACCCGATCCTCGGCTCAACGCGGGCACTGGCGCCGCTGATCGACCCGAACCAGCATTCCTGTGGCACCGTTCCGCCGCACGGCGTCGACGAGCTCGCCCACCCCGAGCCCGGCTACTACGCGGTCGGTGCGAAGTCCTACGGCCGGGCGCCGACGTTCCTCCTCGCGACCGGGTACGAGCAAGCCCGTTCGGTCGTCGCCGCAATCGCCGGCGACTGGGAAGCCGCGCGCGACGTCCGGTTGGACCTGCCCGAGACCGGGGTCTGCTCCTCGAACCTGGCCTACGGTGGCAGCGCCGAGGAGTCCGGCGGCTGCTGCGGCCCCGCACCACAAGCCGTCCCGGCGGGTCGCGGCCTGGCGACGGGTATCACCGGCGGCCTACTGACCGTCATCGACAACACCCCCACCAAGCAGTCAGGCTGCTGCAACTGACGACAGCCACCACCTCGTCGGGTACGGCGTATCGTCGGGGCAGGGGGCGAGATGACGATGTTGACGGTTGCAGCTGTGCAAGCGGCGTACGTGCTGATGGATCGCGGGGCGACGCTTGCCAAGGTGGAGGAGTTGCTGGCCGACCCCGCAGTGCAGGCGGCCGACCTGGTCGTGTTTCCCGAGGCGTTCGTGCCTGGTACGCCGATCTGGATCGACGGGCCGCCGATCTGGGACGGTGACGAGCAGTGGTTCGCGATGCTGGCCGACCAGGCCGTCGTCGTACCGAGCGAGGCCACCGACCGGCTCGGGGCAGCGGCTCGGCAGGCGGGGGTCTATCTGGTGATCGGGATCAACGAGCGCGAGGCCGCGGGGAGCACGATCTACAACACGTTGTTGTACTTCGATGCCAACGGCAACCTTCTCGGCAAGCATCGCAAGCTGATGCCGACCGGCTCGGAGCGCACCGTGTGGGGAATGGGCGACGGCTCGATGCTCGAGACCTACCCGACCCCTTTCGGGCGCATCGGTGGACTGATCTGCTGGGAGAACTACATGCCCCTGGCCCGGTTCTACCTCTACTCGCAGGGTGTCGACGTGTGGGTGGCACCGACGTTGGCGAGAGGTGACGGCTGGATCGCGACCATGCGGCATATAGCCCGAGAAGGCCGCTGCTACGTGATCGGTGCGAATCCGTGCCTGCGTGTCGATCAGATCCCGGCAGATTTCCCCGACCGGGACCGAGTGTGGCGGACCGATCCGGACGACCCCGACTGGGTCGAGCCCGGCAACACGGTGATCGTCGGCCCCAACGGAGAGATCCTTGCCGGACCTGTCCGGCATGCCGAGACCGTCCTGGTCGCCGAACTGGATCTCGCCAAGGTGCGTTCGGCGCGGCGAATGTTCGACCCGGTCGGCCACTACCACCGCCCCGACGTCTTCCGGCTCGCCGTCGACACCGCGCCGCGGCCCGTCGTCACCACACTCGGCAACGGCCTCACCGACGAATGACCATCTCCTGGAGACTTATCACGCCGGGGTGGCCGGTTCGTCCACCCGGCTGCGGCCGGCCTTGCTCGTGACATTGGTGACCGGTGCGATGAATCCCTGGGCACCGGCGACAACGAAGTAGGCCACGCCCAGCAGAATGCTCTCGGTCGCAAGGAAGAGATACATCGACAGCGCACCACCGAGGGCGCCCATCGGTATGGCCGACCGGCTGAGCCAGCTGTGGTTCACAGCAGCGACGATCGCCGCGACCCCGATCGCGAACCATGCCGACGCCTCGGGCCACACTGACACGACGGTGACGCCGAGGAAGCCGGCGAAGACGATCTGCCGAGTGACACTGTTGACCAGCAGCGTTACGCCGTACACCGCGCGCTCGAGCATGGTCACCGGCTGATATGGCCCGACCTTGTCGCCGGAGACCATCGTGATCCTCCCGCTGCGCCGCACCTGCACCAAGCGGATGACCATGACGACCGCCAGAGCGACCGCCAGTGACGCCGAAAGAGAGGCCGCGTTCGTTGGCGACCGCAGACCAAGATATTCGAGCTGACCACCATCGGCGGTTACCACCAGGGCGACTGCCACTGCCGCGATTGCCACGTTCCGTCCGGCGGTGCTGGTGTACTGACGGATCCGGCTATTCGCATCACCGGCGGCAAGCGACTGGACGAGCAGTCGATGGCTGCGGCGTGCGAGCCATGGCGCAACAAGCAACAAGTAGGCCCAGAGGACTAGAGCGAAGGCGAGGTTCCAGCCGCGCACCTCGGCACCACCTATCGGTCGACGGAATGGTGGGAGCACACTACCTGCGGCGCCGATGCCACTGCCGGTGATCGGTGGGACGATCGTGATTATTGCGTTCCAGGACGGATGGGACGTCATGGTTCGCTTGGTGGTGATGCGCCGGTTGGAGGCGTACAGCCGGCAAGCTGAGCTCCAGCCACCCCGACATCGGAAGAGCGGACCGTGCCGGCCCCCACCATTCGTGCCGAGACACGGAAGGCGAACCAGTGCGCGATCGCAAGGCCGAGGGTGATCCCCCAGATGATTCCCCACACGTTGTTGTGCTCGGCGGCGCTCTCCGGTATCGCGATCAAGGAGGCCATCAGGCAGATCGCCACGTAGAGGGCCATCGTCAAGGCTTCTTGCCGAGCTCCAGCCTGTGCTCACCCACGCCCGGCAACGGGGCGGCAGGTTCTTCCCATTCAGCTCTGCGACCGTCCACGCACTCCGCCCAGGTTGGTTGCCGTGGTTGGTGGGTACCGCTGCGGAGTGACTTCTCCGATCGAACAGCTTGCGCCTGCTCTCGATATCGACGCCCGGCTCACCGAGATCGAGCGCAGCTTGGATCTGCTGCTCAACATCACGCCGGTCAATGGGGCAGAGGCCTGGGCGGACTTCGAACGGGGTGATTTCGGGACGGCCCCCACCCTCCGGCTCAGGCCACTGGAATTCGAGCCGGACATGGTGCGACGTGACCTCTACAGCCTCGAGATCGAGAACGTCACCGACCCTGCGCTGCACACACTCTTCCGGGTGAAGCGGGACGAGATCGCACGACAGATCACGGCCCTGGAGGATCGCGACACGTCACGGTTCGTGTACGGATCGCTGCAACTGTACGGCGGGATCGCCCAGCCTCTCGCGTCCGCCGCGGAGGAGCTGCTCGAGACCATTCCAGCCCAGGCTCCCAGCTCCCGCAGTGTCACGGCCGGCGTGTTCGCGGAGGCGGCTCGTGCGGAGTTCGATCGATACCGCGCCCTGTATCCGGACTTCCCGGTGCACGTCGAGGTGCGTGACGACATCTCCGAACTGATGGTGTCGTTCGGTCGGCTGCTCATCCCCGAAGCCGCCGCGATCAGGTCGGACCGCGTCGAGCCCTTGCTGCACCACGAGGTCGGCACCCATGTCGTCACCTACCAGAACGGCGCCAGGCAACCTCTGACCCTGCTGACGATCGGACTGCCTGGGTACGACGAGACCCAAGAGGGTCTTGCCGTGCTCGCCGAGTACCTGACCGGCGGACTGGACCCGCGGCGTCTCCGCGTGCTCGCTGCGCGAGTTGTTGCCATCGGCAAGATGCTCGACGGCGCCGAATTCCTGGAGATCTTCGAGTCGTTACGGGCAGACCATCAGATACCGACGAGGACCGCTTGGTCCATCGCCATCCGGGTCGTCGTCGGGGGCGGTTCCGTGAAGGACGCGATCTACCTCCGTGGGATCACGCGGCTGCTCGAAACCCTCGCAGAGGGCAGCAGCCTCGATGTTCTCTTCGTCGGCAAGCTCGCGTTGGACCACATCCCGTTGATCCAGGACCTGCTCGACCGCGAGGTACTCGAGGCACCGTGGGTCCGTCCACGCTGGCTGGATGTGCCCGGCGCTCAGGAGCGCCTCGACCGACTGCGTGCGGGCGCGTCGGTCACGGACCTGTACGAAGGAACGGTGTCGGCATGAGGCTTGCATTCTTCGTCAACGACGTCGCTACCGAGATCGACGAGTACACGACTACGCGGCTGGCGAGGGCCGCGGCCCAGGGCGGACATGAGGTTTGGTACGTCGGTGTCGGAGACGTCGAGCTCGGTGAGAGCGATGGCCAACTGGTGGCCCGGGCTCATGCCGCAGAGTTCGCGAAAGACGACACGCTCGAGACCTTCATGGAGCGCATCAAGGAACGCGATGCCGAACGGATCGTCATGGACGACCTCCATGCCCTGTTCCTGCGCAACGAATCGATCGCGGATCTGCAGGAGCGGCCGTGGGCAAGTCCACTGGGTGCGGTCTTCGGCCAGATGCTCAAGGCGCGCGGCGTCACGGTGGTGAACGACCCGATGTCGCTCACCCGCGCACCGAGCAAGCTCTACCTGGAGGAGTTCCCGGACAAGATCCGCCCCCGATCGCTCGTGACGCGCGATCCAGAAGCGATCGAGCGGTTCGCCGGCAAGGTCGGGCACTGCGTCGTCAAGCCGCTGTACGGCGCCAAGGGCCGGAACGTGTTCATGATCGGCGATGGCGGCGAAGCGAACCTTGCGCAGATGACGGAGGCCGTGCTCCAGGACGGCTACGCGATCGTCCAGGAGTTCGTCGACGGCGGCGAGAACGGCGATGCCCGGATCTTCCTGCTCGAGGGACAGATCCTCGAGCGCGACGGACAGCCGGCCGCCTTCCGGCGGGTGCCCACGGGCAACGACCCGCGGGCCAACATCAGTACGGGCGGACGTTCGGTCCCTCTCGAGTTCGGTGACACCGAACGCGGCATCATCGAAGCGATGAGCGAGAAGCTCGTGGCCGACGGCATGTACTTCGTCGGCATCGATGTGATCGGCGACAAGGTGGTCGAGATCAACGCGGAGAGCCCGGGCGGAGTGCAAAGCGTCGAAAGGCTCTACGACATAGACGTCTGCCCCACCATCATCGAAACCCTGGAACGCCGTACCGCCTCGAAGCCGTGAGCCGCGGCGGCCTCGGGCAGACCGCGCTCGACTTCGCCAACCACTTCGCCCCGGCCAAGGCGACCTGGCCGTCTTCGATGTTCGCGGCGTTACCAGTTGATCGGGCGGAGTTCGGGGCCGACGATGTGGCCGTGGTGGGGAGAGGTGTGCGCCTGGTCGTGGAGGAAGTGCCCGGCGTACCAGACGACCACGTCGGTGGAGTTGATGGACTCGGCGGTCAGGTACTGGTCGAGGCGGCATTGGGTGTCCGCTGGTGAGCCACCGACGACGCCGACGCCATCGTCGAGTTCGGTGGCCCGGTAGCGGAGGAACCACAGGTCGGCCACGCCGTAGGCATCGGCGGTGCCGTCCGCCGGTCCGGGTGTGATGCCATAGCCGCGGCCACTCTGGGCGTCGAGGACGCGCCAGCGACGAGCGAACAACGATCGCGTCCGCTTCGTCTCCCGGACCAGACGCCACCACGGCGGAAGACCGGGGAAGATCAGGCCGCGCTGCTCGACAACGTCGTTGCCGGCGCCCTCGATGTCGAAGTCCAGGCGCCAGTACACGTGGTGCTGGTGTCGCATGCAGGTCCGGGGATTGCGGGTACCGGCGAACCCGAACCGCGGCGCGATGGTGCCGTCGTCGCGCAGTCGCCAGTCCGACACGTAGCGGTACCAACCGGCTTGGACCTCGCTGACGATGCGCAACTCGCCGTCCTCGTACCACAGCGCGACGCCCTGGAAGTTCCCCGCGTCGGTCCCGGACTCCAGGATCGTTGCCGGCGGGGACGTGCACACCCGCCAGCCCGGCCCGACCGGGTCGAAGCCGTTGGCGAGGAAGGGGGTCTCTTGGTTCTGCCAGTCGCGGAAGGTGACGCCGTCGTCGTAGAGCACGTTGAGGATCGGTACGTGCGCCTGCCACAGGACGAGCCGCCCGCGGTAGGTGACGTGCCTCAGCTCCACGCCGGATCCTTTGCCCAGATGGGTAGGTGCGGACGCGCGCGGCCGGACAACGACCAGATTCCACAGTTCCTGGCCCCCGCGCAGTACCCGGACGCGGACCCAGTCACGGCCTCCGGCGTCAGGCAGGCTGTCGACGCCCACCGGCAGGCTCTCCTCGCAGTCCCCATCGAGCCCGTGGAAGGGATCCGGGTCCCACTCCACGAGCCGGTCGCCGATGTCGACCGCGACGTAGCGGTGCCGCCGTTCGGCCTCCGGGTCGAACACCCCTAACGCGATTCGCCGCAGGGTCGTCCCGTCGTCCCGCTCGACATCCGCCAGCGGTGGCATCGGCTGGTAAACCACGACATCGTCCCGGCCCCGCAGCTCAGCGAACTCCGGGTCATCACGGAGCACCTCGAGCGCAGCACCAAGCTCGCCGCTGGTCGGATTCGGCCGGAAGGCGCTCGGCGTCAGCTCGACGTCGTCGCTGTCGAGCCGACCAGTCACCTCGACCGAGCTGTTCTCTCGCGGGTCGAAGACCATCGCGACGAATCGTGAGCTCTCGTCATGCTTGCGCCCCAGCAGGGTCGGGCCGAGAACTATCAGAGCGGATGGGTCGGCATCACCGAAGTGCTCACGGACCCGTTCGTGGCGCACCAGGACATTCCGCGCTTGCACCAGCCGCTCGGATAGTTCGTCCTCGTAAGGCTCGACGACAACCTCAAGATCCTCAGGCATGGCAACCCCCTTCATTACCTCGGAGGCGACCGGGCCACGACCAGATACATCGGGACCATCTGCGCGGTTCATTGTCGGAGGGGCGTGTTAGCTTGCGGCAACTGGGTGGCGAGAGGGGATGTCATGGCTAGTTTCACGCGGTCCGATGACCTGCAAGGCGCGGAGTTCGTCGAGACGAATCTGCGGGGGGCGCGGTTCGTCGGGGCTGATCTGTCCGAGGTCGTGATGCGCGGCGTCGAGGTACGCGCGGCAGACATCGACGCACCCTGGCTCTCTGACGGCGAGACGTTCTTCCGCGTCAACGGCGTCAACGTGATCCCCTTCGTCGAGGCCGAGCTCGACCGCCGCTTTCCCGGCCGATCCGAGCGACGGGCCGAGGATCCGGACGATCTGCGCGCGGCCTGGGCTGCCCTCGAGCGCACCTGGGCGGCCACGCTCGAACGCGTCGCGGCGATGCCGGCCGACACGGTCGACGTGTCAGTGGCCGGCGAGTGGTCGTTCGCGCAGACGCTGCGGCACCTGGTCCTTGCCACGGACATGTGGCTGGGCGGGGCGATTCTGGAGAAGGAACAGCCCTTCCACCCCATCGGTCAAACAGACACCGGGGCGGGGGACGACGGCCGCTTGGACAGGTCGGTCTTCACGACGGTCAAACCGACGTACGCCGAGGTGCTCGACGTCCGAGCGGGTCGCGTCGAGATGGTGCGCGACTTCCTCGCCACAGTCACACCGGAGTCGCTGGCCGCGCAGCGCAAGAATCCCCACGCCCCCGACTACCCCGAGACCGTTCTCTCCTGCCTGCACGTGATTCTCGAGGAGGAGTGGGAGCACCACCGGTACGCCGTACGCGATCTCGACACGATCGAGGCAAAGCCCGACGCCTGAGCACATGCTGTCGGATCAGCGGATCGCATAGCCGCCGAGGGAAGGTTCGAGCTGTTCGAAGGCCTGGCGCGCCAGGTCGGCGAGCTCGTCCGTCGTTTCGGCACGCGTCTTGCCTTCGAGCGTCATGCGAAACGCTTGCCGGAAGAGGACGCGATGAACCGCGGCGAGCTGGGCTGCGGCGACCGCCAAGGTGATGTCTGCGCCCGTCTCTGTGCCGGTCTCTGCGGCGAGCGTGTCAGCGATGGCCACTTCGCGCTGTTCGTCGATCTCGCGTAGCCGGGCGAGCAGAGCGGGACTGCCGGTGATCATCTTGACGAACCCCTCACTGGCCAGCCCGACCGATGCGTCCTGACGTCTGAGTGCCTCGAAGTACGCACGGTGTAGCGCGGCTAGAGCCGATTCCCCGCTCGCGCGGCCGGCGATCGCTTGTGCGGCGTGCGAGGCGAGCTCGACGTGCTGGTCGAAGACCAGATCCTCCTTGCGCGGGAAGTAGTTGGTGACCGTCATCTTGGCGACGCCGGCCGCCTCCGCGACCTCGGCGATCGTCACCTCGTCGAAGCCACGCTCGAGGAACAGCGCTGTCGCCACGTCCGAGATCTGCTGCCGGGCCAGCTGTTTCTTCCGCTCCCGCAGTCCGGACCCACGCTCACTCATACGTCGCAGCCTAGCTCAATTATGTCCGACCCATAGATAGGTTTGACATAAAATTAGGTCGAGCATATGGTTTTGCCGAACCTAGAGAGACGGAGGTGCGGCATGCCAGTGGAGACCGGTCAACGGGCTGGGAGGCGAGGCGGGCTGGTTCCGCTCGACCCGATGCTGCTGCGGTTGGGCGGCGTACTCAGCCTCGCCGCGGTACTGGCCGGGCTGGACGCGACGATCGTGAGTGTCGGCATCGACTCGATCGCGAGCGATCTGGGTGGACCGTTGTCCACGCTGCAGTGGGTGTCCACGGGCTATCTGCTGGCGATCTCGATCGTCATCCCGCTCTCCGGATGGCTGGCTGATCGGTTCGGTGGCCGGCGAGTGTGGATCGCGTCGGTTGCGCTGTTCGTGGCCGGATCGATCCTGTGCGGCTTCGCCTGGTCGGTGCCCGCGTTGATTGCGTTCCGGGTCACCCAGGGCATCGGTGGCGGAGTGATGCAGCCGGTCGGACAAGGGATCCTGGCACAGGCGGCCGGACCTGATCAGCTCGGCCGGATCGTCGGCGTACTGGTCATCCCGGTGTTGTTCGCACCAGTCGTGGGTCCGGTCATCGGCGGAGTGATCGTGCAGGACCTGGACTGGCGCTGGATGTTCTTCGTGAACGTGCCGGTCGGGGTGCTCGCGCTGCTGATGGCAGTGCGAGTGATCCCTGAGGACCGGCCCGCAGCAGGTCGCGAGCAGCTCGACTGGCTTGGGCTGGGCCTGCTGTCACCGGGTCTGGCTGCGCTGATCTTCGGCTTGTCCGCTGTTGGCGATCACGGCGCCGGCTCTGTCCGTGCGATCGTCCCGCTGATCGGCAGCGTCGTACTGCTCAGCGCTTACTGCGTGCACGCGGTTGTCACGAGGAAGCCGCCGCTGATCGACCTGCGCCTGTTCGCCCGTCGCGGTTTCACCGCTGCCACGACGAATTCATTCCTTCTGGGCGCCACGCTGTACGGCTCGATGCTCGTCCTCCCGCTCTACTTTCAGCAGGTTGAGCACAGGGGTGCCATCGAGGCCGGATTCTCACTCGCACCGCAGGCGCTTGGCGCTGCGGCCATCTCGTACGTCGCCGGCCGTCTCACGAATCGCATCGGTCCTCGTGGGGTGATCTTCGTCGGCATCATGCTCAGCCTGATCGGCACCGTACCGCTGATCTTCCTCGGCTCCGGCCTCGCCAACTGGATCATGCTCCTCGCGTTGGCCGTCCGCGGTGCCGGGATCGGCGCGACGATGGCTCCGGGGATGGCGACGGCGTTCGGCAGTGTCGAGCGGCACCAGGTTCCCCGTGCCGCGAGTGCCTTGAACGTGATGAACCGCGTCGGCGGCTCGATCGGCATGGCAGTACTTGTGCTCATCCTCCAGGGCCAACTGGCCCAACACACAGGCAATCCGGCCGCGGCGTACGGCGTCACCTTCGCGTGGGCGCTTGGGCTGTCGGTCCTTCCACTTTTCCCCGCACTGGCGTTTCCCGCCAAGAACAAGGAGATCCCATGTCCTACGAAGTGATCGTGGTCGGGGCCGGCCCGGTGGGGTTGACGCTCGCGATCGAGCTTCAGCTCGCCGGAGTCCAGCCCCTCGTGCTGGAGCGGCTGGCCGAGCCCGCTCCCCAGCGCAAGTCACGCGGCGTCGGTCCGCTGGCCTTCGAGGCGCTCCAGCGCCGTGGACTCGGCCCGGCGCTCGAGGCCTGCCAGCCCGAGCGGCAGGACGAGAAGAAGCGAGATCATGGCAGCGCGAAGAACCATTTCGCGTGGATCCACAAGATCGATCCTGATCTGCAGGAGGAGCCCGATCGCACCGGGCGGCTGATCTGGCAACCGGACCTGGAGCGGATCCTGGCCGACCACGTTGTTGCCCTCGGCATCGACGTACGGCGCGAGTACACGGTGACCGACCTCGTCCAGCATGCCGAGGGCGTCTCGGTCACAGTCACCACACCTGACGGCGAGCGACGGCTCGAGGCGGCGTACGTCGTGGGTTGCGACGGCGGCCACAGCGCGATCCGCAGGCTGGCCGGATTCGACTTCCCGGGCACCCTGCCGATCATGACCGCGCGTCAAGCCCAGGTCGAGATCGCCGATCCGGACAAGCTCCCTCCGTCCGGCCGGCTCGAAGGCGGGATGTTGATCCACGGCCCGGGCGTGCTGGGTACGTTCGATTTCGTCGAGGGTCCCGACGTACCGCGGGGTGCGGTCACGCCCGAGGAACTGCAGGCGAGCGTACGGCGGGTCGCCGGCGTGGACGTGGACATCACCGAGGTCAGCGACGGACTCCGCTTCACCGACAACGCTCGTCAGGCGAGCACGTACAGACTCGGCCGGATCCTCCTCGCAGGAGATGCGGCCCACGTGCATTCGCCCAACGGCGGACAAGGTCTCAACCTCGGCCTGGTCGACGCTGTCAACCTGGGGTGGAAGCTGGCGGCGCAAGTACGAGGCGTGGCTCCTGAGGGGCTCCTCGACAGCTACACCGACGAGCGGCACCCCGCCGGCGCCGCCGTACTGGCCAACACCCGCGCACAGTCGGCCCTGATGCGCCCTGGTCCCCACACTGACGCACTGCGCGACCTCGTCTCCGAACTCATGGACATCCGCGAAGTCAATCAGTACTTCGGACGCCTCCTCGGAGGCCTCGCACTCCGCTACACCTTCCCGTACACCAAACCCGACGACCACCAACTAATCGGCCACCACTGCCCCGACCTAACCTTCACCACCGCGACCACTTCCGCCCGCCTCAACCAGTTCACCCGCTCGGGCCGCGCCGTACTGCTCACCCCACCCCACACCCCCACCCTCAAAGCGGCCGCCGGCCGGCGCGATCGCCTGGAAATCGTCGAGGTCAACTCCATAGACGACAACCGCCTATCCGCCCTCCTAATCCGCCCCGACGGCGCAATAGCCTGGGCCACCACCCCCGGCGAACCGCCAAACGAGCTGCAACTCCAAACAGCCCTCACCACTTGGCTAGGCGCCCCCGCCTGACGCCAAAGTGGATCTGCTGGATTCGTTCAAGACTTGGTGGGGGGCCGCTCGTAGGTTCGGACTGTGATGGTCTAGCGGAGGAGTGATATGAGCAAGGTGTTCAGTGCGCACGCTGTTTCGGTTGATGGGTATATCAGTGGGCGGACTCCCGATGGGGTTGCGGAGTTCGGGCGTGGGCTTGGTGATGCGGGGATGCTCTTCGACTGGTACTTCGACGGGGACACGCCGAGCGAGCTGTTCGGCGGGTTCAAGTTGAGTGAGCCGAGCGCCAGGTTCTTCGACATCATCGCGGCGCGGGTGGGGGCGACGGTCTCCGGGCGTACGACGTACGAGCACTCGAGCCACTGGGGAGGCGATGGGCCGCATCCGACGGCACCGCTCTTCGTGCTCAGCCACCGGCCAGCGCCCGAGATCAGCGAGCAGCAGACGCTCGTCACCACAGGGATCGAGGACGCGATCGCGGCGGCGCGTGAGGTTGCCGGGGACAAGGATGTCGCGGTCATGGGTGGCGGCGCACTGACCTCGGCCCTGGCGGCGGACCTTGTCGACGAGGTGATCCTGCATCAGGTACCGATCCTGCTCGGCGGCGGTCGCAGCTTCTTCCAGGAGGTCCCGAAGCACGTGCGGCTCCGGCTGGTGGAGGCCATCCCGGCACCCGGCGTCACGCACCTCCATTACGAGGTGGTCCGATGATCCTCGTCACGGGCGGCCTGGGCATGATCGGCGCCCACACCGCCCGCGCGCTCCTGGATCTCGGACATGAGGTCGTCGTCACGACGTACCGCCGTACCGAGGTCCCGTCGTTCCTCGCCAGCCAGGTCACCGTGGAATCCCTCGACGTCACCGACCGGGCAGCCTTCCTCGCCCTCGGCGATCGTCACGACATCAGCAATATCGTCCATCTCGCCGGCAGCATCCCCGGCGAGGACCCGGTCGACTTCTTCCGTACGGACTTGACCGGCCTGCTCAACGCGTTGGACGCCGCTCGCGCGTGGGGAGTCCGCAGGTTCGCTGTCGCGAGCAGCCTCGGCGCGTACCTCGGCCGGACCGAGATCCCCTGGCACGAAAAGCTCGCGCTGCCGACCGCGCAGTTGCCGCATCTGATCATCGCGTTCAAGAAGGCCGTGGAGCCGCTGACCACGCACAGCCTCCAGGGCAGTGGTGTCCAGCCGGTCGTACTCCGAATCGGGACCATCTGGGGACCGCTCGTCGATCCGGAATCACCGTTCTTCTACATTCCGCCGTACATCAGCGCCGTACTCCGCGGTGAGCAACCGAAGCCGCTGTACGCCGACGACGGCGGCGACTGCTGTTACGCGCCGGACGCTGGGCGCGCGATCGCCCTCCTGACGACCGCGGAGACGTTGCGGCACGACACCTACAACGTGTCCAGCGGCCGGCCGTACACCAACCGCGAGTTCGCGGAAGCCCTGCAGGCGATCACGCCCGGCCTGAAGCTCGACCTCCTGCCCGGGCGCCAGGCCGGCCCCGGCGCAGACCCGTACCTCGACATCACCCGGCTCACCCACGACACCGGCTTCGAGCCAACCTTCGACGTCGCCAAGTCAGTCGCCGACTACGCCGCCTGGCGCACCAACAACCCCCGCTGACCGAGTCAGTCAGTTCGCGGTTGATTTGAGAAGGAACCAGTAGTTGGTGGTGGGGCCTCAGGAGGCGCTGGTACGGTTTGGCGTTGGTCATGAGTGTCAGCGTTCAGCCCCGGCTTGCTGGCCGGCAACCCTCCGTTCGTGGGTGGGGTGCCCCGGGTGAGGACCAGGCTCGGCGCAGGAGTGCCGGGCAAGCCGCGAGTGGGAGGTTTGGCATGGCATCGTTGCGGTTCCGTTCGGCCGGGGCGGAGGACGCCGACCAGGTCGCGTTCCTGCACGCCGATAGCTGGCGTCGGCACTACCGGGGCGCGTATGCGGACTCGTTCCTCGATGGGGACATCGACGCCGATCGTCGGTCGGTCTGGTCGGGACGGCTGGCGGCGCCGGCCAGGTCCGCGACCATCCTCGCCGAGTACGACGACCAACTGGCGGGCTTCGTCCACGTCGAGTTCGACAAGGATCCGCGGTGGGGCAGCCTTGTCGACAATCTGCATGTTGACTATCGGCAACGCCGTACCGGGATCGGCACTCAGCTTCTGGCCCGCGCAGCAAACGCGGTCGTCGGCGAGGCGAAGAGCAACGCGATGTACCTGTGGGTGCTGCAGCAGAACACAGACGCGCAGCACTTCTACCGGGCGGCGGGAGGCAGTTCGGTAGAAACGGCCGCCGTACCACCGCCTGGCGGAGATCCGACTCGACTCAACGGCACTCCGAAGTGCCTATGGATGGCCTGGCCCGAGGCATCGCAGTTGGCCGGATCGCTGAAAGCGGATTGAAACCGTCGTCTGGGAGATTGGGGAGATAGAGCCCAAGGAGGAGACCATGCGACCACTGATCGTCTTCAGCGACATGACCCTCGACGGATTCATGGCCGGACCGGACAACGACCTCGACTTCATGGCCGATGACCCGCAACTGACGAGCGAGCTGACCGGCGAACTGATGTCCGTTGCGGACACGATCATCTGGGGCCGCAAGTCGTTCGGACCGTCAGCCGCCTACTGGACGACTGCCGAGGGCGACCTGGCTGCGTGGCTCAACACAACGCCGAAGTTCGTCCTGTCATCGGACAAGAGCTTCGACGTCAGCGCCTGGGAGAACTCGACCCTGGCCGCCGGCGACGGAGCGGACCAGGTTCGCCAGTTGAAGGAGTCCACCGGCGGCAGCCTGGTCGTGTTCGGAGGAGTACAGACCGTACGCTCGCTCGTCGCCGCAGATCTCGTGGACGAGTACTGGCTCAAGCTCAACCCCGCGATCGTCGGTCGCGGCGGATCGATGTTCTCGGAGGTGGGCGAACGCAGGAAGCTGACGTTGAACAGCGCGCGGTCCTACCCCTCCGGAACCGTTGCGCTGGTCTACTCGACGGGCAGAGGCTGAACCGAGAAGGTGGTTGCGACGTAGGGATCTGTGTCTACGCTCATCGGGGGGAGGGCGATTGGTGCGGATCCGGCTGCTCGGAGGTTTCGGGGTCGATCGAGGGGGACAACCCGTCGATGGCCATGTCTGGCGTCTGCGGAAGGCGCGGACGCTGGTCAAGTTGCTCGCGCTGACACGGGATCAGCGGCTGCATCGCGACGTACTGCTCGAGGCGTTGTGGCCCGATCGGGCTCCGACGTCCGCGGTCAACAATCTCCACCAGGCGCTGCACGTCGCCCGTCGAGCGCTTGCGGGCGACGAGCCGAGCAACGGTTTGCTCGAGTTGCGCGACGACTTCGTGGTGCTGCTCGCGGACGGTCTCGTCGAGGTCGACGTACGGACGTTCGAGCAGTTGGCCGCGCACGGGCGGACCAGCGGTGACCTCGCCGACCTGCGTGCCGCGGTCGCTGCGTACGCCGGCGATCTGCTCCCCGAGGACCGGTTCGAGGACTGGGCCGACCGGCCGCGGGACGAGCTCCGGGCGACCTTCTGCGACCTCCTCGTGGACCTGGCGGAGGCGACGGAGAACGACGTAGAGGCGCTCGACGCCCTGCAACGCGCCCTCGCCATCGACCCGCTCCACGAGCGTGCCGTCCGCGACCTGATGCGGCGTCATGCGGCGATGGGCCGATCGTCGGAGGCCTTGGCCCAGTACGAACGCCTCCGCACCGACCTGCGTACGACGTACGGCACCGATCCGGACCCGGAGACCCAACGCGTGTACCGCGACCTTCTGACAGGCGAGGCACCCCCGAACCGGCCCCGCCACAACCTCGCCCCCGCCCTGACCAGCTTCGTCGGACGCGAGCGCGAGATCGCCGACCTCCATCGCCTGCTGGACCGGGGCCGGTTGGTCACCCTCACGGGGGTCGGCGGTGCGGGCAAGACGCGACTTGCGGAGGAGGCTGCGAGGCGGCTGCTCGATGCGTACGCCGATGGCATCTGGATCGCCGACCTGGTCCCGGTGGCAGATCCGCGGCTCGTCCCCGACACGGTCGCGGCCGCATTGGGACTGGATCCCGCAGCGGGCTCGGACCCATTGCGCACACTGATCACCCGCTTGGCTCCACGAAACCTCCTTCTTGTTCTGGACAGCTGCGAACACCTGCTCGCTGCCTGCGCCGGACTCGCGAGCGCAGTACTGCGAAGCTGCCCTGGCGTCACCGTGCTCGCGACGAGCCGCGAGCCTCTGCACACGCCGGGCGAGGTGACCTTCCGGGTGCCCTCACTCGAGCTGCCGGAGCCTGAGGATGCCGGTGACCTGAGCCGGCTCGGGACGCTGGCTTCGGTACGGCTCTTCGTCGACCGGGCCCAGGACGTCCGGCCCGGCTTCGTCCTCGATGCGGACAACGCCGCGCCCATCGTGGAGATCTGCCGTCGTCTCGACGGCATTCCACTCGCCCTGGAACTGGCCGCCGCCCGCGCGTCTCACCTGGAGGCGGCGGAGATCGCCGAGCGGTTGAGCCAGGCTCTTCCGCTGCTCGGCCGGCACGGTGAGATCACGCGGCATGCGACGTTGCGGGCCGCGCTCGAGTGGAGCCACGCGTTGCTCTCGGACGACGAGCAGATCCTGCTTCGGCGGCTCGCGGTCTTCGCCGGCAGCTTCTCGTTGCCGTCGGCCGAGGAGGTGTGCGCGGACGATCGGATTCCCGCCGCGGACGTGCTGGACGGTCTCGGTCGCCTGGTCGACAAGTCCCTCTTGCAGGTCGACCACGACGGTCCGCGTTCGCGCTATCGCCTGCTGGAGACCATCAGGCAGTTCGCGCGGGAGCGACTCGTCGCCGCGCACGAGGTCGAACCGCTGGAGACAGCGCACTTCGAGCATTTCCTGGAGTTGGCCTGCGCCCAGGATCCGGAACGGGCCAGCGTTGTCGTCGAACGTCCACAGTCGCTCGACGTCGACCACGACAACCTCCGCGCTGCGCTCGCGTGGGCGGTACGTCATGATCACCAACAGGCCTTGCTGCTGGGGGTGAACCTGTCGCAGTACTGGCTGGCGCGGGGTCATTTCGCCGAAGGAGCCGGCTGGCTGGAACGCATTCTCGACGTGGCCGTCGTACCGTCCCAGGATCGGGTCCGGGCGATCTTCGCACTCGCGGTTCTCGACGCCCGGAGCGGTTTGAGCGACCGGCTCCCGGGGCTCGGAGACCAGGCTGTCGCCGTCGCCGAGCAGTCCGACGATCCCACCGACATCGTGTCCGCCCGGGTCCTGCGCGGCACGCTTCTCCTCGGCAGCGGAGACCTCAACGAGATCGAACAGACCGCCATGGAAGCGCTCGCGCGGGCCGACTCCCTGGGAGCGGCACCCGTCGCCGCCTCCGCCCAGCAGTTGGCCGCGATGGCCGCGTTGTTCCGCGAGGACGTGAAACCGGCACAGCAACGGTTCGCCGAGTGCCTCGAGCGGCTGAGCCTGATCGACCCGGCAGTTGGCCCGTTCTTCCCTGCCGTGACGGCGTGTATGCCGCTCGCCCCGGTCGACGGCTCGATGGTGCCGGTGTTCGAGGAGACCTTCCTGCTCGGCCGTCGGGTCGGCGCCGTCCGCGGCCGGGGCTACGCCTTGTCGGCCTTCGCTGACGCCCACCGGTTGGCGGGAGATCTGGCCGGCGCGCTCGACGCCGTACGGCGGTCTGTCGAGGTGTTCGCCGGTGTCGACGACGCGGCTGGTCTCGGCCACGCGCTCAACCATCTGGGGTGCATCGAACGCGACCAGGGACTGTTCGAGCCGGCCGAGGACCATCTCCGCGAGGCGCTGCGGATCCGCGAGCAACTGGGCGATCGCCGGGGCGAGAACCTGACGCTGGCCAACCTCGGCCTGCTGTCTGCGGCGGCCGGCGACCCCGCGGCGGGCCGGCGGCTCACCCGCGTCGCCCTCGACCGCGGCGAGGCGGTCGACGATGTGCCCGGCGCGGCCGGCGCGCTGCTGAACCTCGTCGTCGTCGAACTTTTCGCCGGCCGGCGGAAGGCCGCCCGGATGCTGGCCGAACAGGCGGTGGAAGCCTTTCGGCCACAGGGTTATCTGCGCCTGGAGGCATGGACCCGGCTCCTCGCCGCCGAGCTCGCACGGGACGACGGTGACGTGGAGACCTTGTCCCGGCACGGCCGGGTGGCGGTCGAGATCTTCGCCCGGCTCGGCTCCCGCATCGGCATCGCACGGGCAGCCGCCCTCCCCTGACCGCAGCACGCTAAGTCACGCTAAGCCATTGCGAAGTCAGCCTTCCTAATGTCGTTCGGGTCCAGGGAAACCCCTGGGTTCGACGAATCAGGAGCAGAGATGACAACGACGCAAGCGCGGCAGGACACGCTCGGGGAGGCCACGCTCGGTGAGCTCGCCGAGGGACTTCGTGGCGAGCTGATCCGCCCGACCGACGCTTCGTACGACGAAGCACGGTCGATCTGGAACGCCGCGCATGACAAGAGACCCGCGCTCATCGTGCGCTGCCGCGGGGTGGCCGACGTCATCCGGGCCGTGGAGTTCGCCCGGAGCGAGGGGTTGACGCTGGCCGTCCGGGGCGGCGGTCACAGCATCCCCGGTTTCTCGACGACGGACGGCGGCCTGGTGATCGACCTGTCGCCGATGAACTCGGTCCGGATCGATCCCGACCGGCGCCGCATCGTGGCGCAGGGCGGCTGCGTCTGGGGAGACGTCGACGCCGAAGCGCAGGCCTTCGGGCTGGCCGTCACCGGCGGCCTGGTGTCCACGACCGGCGTCGCGGGCTTCACCCTCGGCGGCGGGATCGGCTGGCTGGTCCGCAAAGCCGGACTCGCGTGCGACAACCTCGTCGGCGCCGACATCGTCACCGCGGACGGCCGGTACCTGCACACAAGTGAGGAGGAGAACCCGGAGCTGCTCTGGGCGTTGCGTGGCGGCGGCGGCAACTTCGGTGTCGTCACGTCGTTCGAGTTCAAGGCGCACGAGGTCGGCCCGACGGTGTTCGCCGGTCTCGTCTTCTACCCGGGCGACAGCGCAGCCGACGTACTGCGCGGCTTCGGTACGGCGGCCGCCGGCGCA
Organism: Kribbella sp. NPDC020701; assembly: GCF_055562215.1. NCBI lineage: Bacteria > Bacillati > Actinomycetota > Actinomycetes > Propionibacteriales > Kribbellaceae > Kribbella > Kribbella sp. NPDC020701. Next base: position 307,686 of record NZ_JBVHFT010000002.1, read on the forward strand.
CCCGACGAGTTGTCGCTGGCGATCAACCTGACGACCGCGCCGCCGCTGCCGTTCCTGCCGGAAGATGTGCACGGCAAGCCGATTGTCGCCGTACTGGGCATGTGGTCGGGGCGGGTCGAGGAGGGCGATGCGGCGACCAAGCCGTTCCGCGAGCTCGCGCCGGTGGTTGCCGATCTGTTCGGCCCGATGCCGTACAACGCGATGCAGACGCTGCTCGATCCGCTGTTCCCGCGCGGCATGCGGAACTACTTCCGCTCGGCGTTCTTCAGCGACCTCGAGCAGCCGACCGTCGACGCGCTCGTCTCGGCCCACGCCCAGGTGCCGAACGGTGTGTCCGAGCTCCACGTCCATCACCTCGGAGGAGCGATGGGCCGGGTTCCGGCGGACGCCACCGCGTTCGGCACTCGCGACCGTGAGTACATCCTGAACGTGGTCGCCCGTACGCCGGACGCGGACGGCTACGACGAGGCCGTCCAGTGGGCTCGCGCCTCGGGTGCCGCACTCGGCCCGAACGCGGCGTCGTACGTGAACTTCACCGGCGAGACCAACGAGGACATCGTGCGGGCGTCGTACCCGACGACGACCTACGACCGGCTCGTCGCCGTGAAGAACACCTACGACCCCACCAACCTGTTCCACCTCAACCAGAACATCCAACCCACCAAGTAGCAGCACGGAGGCCCCAGGCCCAGGTCATCGACCTGGGCCTACGGGCTGTCGACGCGGGTGAGGATGATCGCGTAGCGGCACTCGCCATCGCTGGTGTTGGCGAAGACGTGCGCGACGGGTTCGTCGACCTCGATCGAGTCGCCCGGGTCGAGTTCGTGCACCGCATCGCCTTCGTGGAAGGTCAGTGTCATCGAGGCTGCCGACCACCTCGGCATCCTCGCGCCGTGACGTGATCTACCTCTCGGTGAGGGCTGCTTCGATGGCGGCGACCAGGAGTTGTTCGTCGCCGGCGCGCCACTGATGGGCGGCGGGGCAGCACCATTGCGGGGGTTCTTGCGGTAGGACGCAGCCGGCGAGGGCGACCCGGCCGGCGGCGGCTGCTTCGTGGGCCCGAGGTGTTGGCAGGCCGTAGAGGATCGGCACTCCACGATCGCCACAGGTTGGACACGTGGGTGCGACGACATCAGCTGCCATGGAGCCAACGTACGTCACTTGGCCAGCGTCGTCGCTGCTTCGTGGATCTTGGTGAGGGCCTTGATGAGGTGGGCGCGTTCGGTCTTCGTCAGCGTGGCGGTGAGCTGATCCTCGAGGTGCTGACGCTCGGCCTCGATCGGTTCGCGGAGGGCGCGGCCGGCGTCGGTGAGCCAGAGGCGGACGAGTCGGTTGTCGTGCGGATCGGGCCGGCGTTCCATCAGCCCGGACTCCGCCATCCGGGTGGCGAGCTTGGTGACGGCCGGCGTGGTGACGTTCACCGCGGCGGCGATCTCGCCCGGCGTACGCCCGTCCTGCTCCCACAACGCGGCCAGCAGGTGGTCCTGCCCGAGCCGCAGCCCATGCCGTTGTACGGCGGCGTCCGCGGCCACCCGAAGCGCCTTCGACGTCTTGCTGTGCAGGTCCAGGAACTCAGGCATCAAGGGACTCCGGATTGACGACCAGATCGTTTACCGGTTAACGTTCTCAGAGATCGTTAACCGGTAAAGGAGTCTCCCATGCTACTCATCACCGGCGCCACCGGCCACGTCGGCCGGCTCCTGGTCGGCGAGCTCGACCGCCGCGGCGCCGAGTTCAAGGTCCTCCTGCGAGAACCACGCACCGACGTGCCCGGCGAGCACCTCATCGGCGACCTCGGCCGGCCGGAAACGCTCGCACTGGAAGGCGTCGACAAGGTGTTTCTCCTCGCGCCCGGCATCGGCCTCGAGCACACCGAGAACGTCGTCACCGCCGCCCGGGCCGCTGGTGTACGGCACCTCGTGTACCTCTCGTCGTACGCCGTACTCGGCGAACCGATCCCCGCCATGGGCCACTGGCATCACGAGCGCGAGCAGTTGATCCAGCGGGCCGGGATCCCGGCGACCTTCCTCCGGCCGACCGGCTTCATGAGTAACGCGTTCGACTGGCTGCCGACGATCCGGGACGGCGGCTACGTGCTGGACCCGATCGGCCCCGGCCGCGCCGCACCGATCGACCCGGCCGACATCGCGGCGGTCGCGGCGACCGTCCTCACCGAGGAAGGACACGAGAAGAAGGACTACACCCTGACCGGCGGCGAGACGTTCACGGTGGCCGAGCAGGTCGTGATCCTCAGCCAGGCGATCGGCCGCGACCTCGAAGTCCGCACAGTCGAGACCCCAGAGGACGCGGTGCGGTTCCGCTACCCCGACGGCGCCCCGCCGGCCCTGGCCGCCGCGCTCGTCGAGGGTCTCCAGCTCATGCGCGCCGACACGGTCGGCCTGCGCACAGACGCCGTACGCCGCCTCACCGGTCAGGACCCACGGACCTTCGCGGACTGGTGCCGGCAGAACGCCGCAGCCTTCAGGTAGACGGTTGAAGTAGCTCCGCAGTACCCACCTCAGGGCGTGGTGAGTACTGCGCAGCCGCCTAGTTGGCCTCTTTGGTGGCCCAGTAGTGCCATTGCGGGGACGCGACCGGGGAGCGGGTCAAGCCGTCCGGCCAGGTAGCCGGCAGGTCGTGACTTCGCGCCGCGTACAAGGTCACCTCCGATGCGGTGCGGTCGCCGCGGACGGCGACGCGTGCGGCGGTTTCGGCACGCATGTCGTTGAGGTAGTGGATGGCGGGCAGGAACTCCGCACTCAGCCGAGGACTGAGCCGGCCGACGGGTTCGTCGTCCAGCCGGATCTCAACCACGATCCGGTGCCGGTCCTGGATGCCGTCCTCCTCTTCGATCGCATGCATGGTGGCGTACGCCCAGCACTCGCCTTCCGCCCGGAAGAACGGCGCCAGTAGGTCGGGATAGACCTCGCTGCCCGGTACGACGATGCCGCTGCCGGGCGGCAGCAGGTGGAAGCTGCCGGGTGGCGGCAGATTCACCGGGACGAGCATGTGCGGCTGGCCGAGGGCCACCGCCACGCTGGCGTGGAACTCGGTGCCCTGGTCACCCTTGCTGTCCCAGTCCGCCGGCTCCCACTCACTCACCCACAGATGGCACGGCACCTGCGGTTGCAGGCCTTGTGCCACCAGTTCTGACAGCACCGGGTGGTACCGGTGCGCGTCGTCCCTCGGCAGATAGCCGACAACCTTCCCCTGCACCCGTACGGCGATCGATCGGGGGTCGAAACGGTTGTGCGGTTCCGGGACCAGGTCCGCCTCGGTGTCCAGGTCTGCGCCGCGCGCCGGGATGGGGTCGGGGAACAGGCTTCGGATCGCCTGCTCGTGCGGAGCCTCCCGCACGACTTCCTGACCGCACCACAAGGCGTCGCCCCACAGACTGAACGGAATCAGTTCCATCCTGCCCTCCAGTCCTTCTGACCGGCTTTACTCGGCTCATCCCGTCCAGACCCCTGGCCGTTACACCGAGTGAGCGTATGAAAACTAGAATCCCCATCGAAGAGCCGTTTCACGCATAGTGCAAGAGTCTGATGCGCAAAGTTAGCCCGCCCGTCCGTACTGTGGACGCGAATTGTCTTGTGCAGCGAGCGAATCGGCGAGGATCGTGCAAATGCACGGGAAGGAAGCTCATGCAGGGCAGTAGTTCAGTCGCTCGATCGACCACCGGTACAGGCCATCCGGCCGTTGACGCGGCAGCGATCGAGGCCGCGGTCAAGCGACTCGACAGCGTCGCGGTGCGTACACCGTTGCAACGCAACCTCCGCCTCTCCGAACGCACCGGCGCGCAGGTCTGGCTGAAGCGGGAGGACCTGCAGATCGGCCGGTCCTACAAGCTTCGCGGCGCCTACAACCTGATCGCCCAGCTCGACGACGCGGCCAAGGCGGCCGGGGTCGTCTGTGCGAGTGCGGGCAACCACGGTCAGGGCCTGGCGTACTCGTGCCACATCCTCGGTGTCCACGGCAAGGTCTACGTTCCGCGTACGACGCCACGCCAGAAGCGGGACCGGATCGCGGCGCTGGGCGGCAAGCAGATCCAGGTGATCGTCACCGGCGACACGTACGACGACGCGGCCGCCGCGGCACTCGCGGAAGGCGAGGCCACCGGTGCCACACTGGTTCCGGCGTTCGACGACCCGAGAACCGTTGCAGGACAAGGGACTGTGGCCGTCGAGCTCGTCGAGCAGCTCGGTCAGGCGCCCGACGTACTGGTGGTTCCGGTCGGCGGTGGTGGGCTGGTCGCGGGGGTCGCGACGTGGCTGGCCGAGCGGCATCCCGGCGTACGGATCGTCGGCGTCGAGCCGGCCGGAGCGGCGAGCATGGCCGCGGCGCTGGAAGCCGGCGAGCCGGTGACGTTGCCGCACCTGGACAGCTTCGTGGACGGCGCCGCCGTACGGCGGGTTGGCGACGTGACACTGCCGTTGGTCCAGGCGGCCGGCGTCGAGATGATGTCGGTGCCCGAAGGACTGGTGTGCTCGGAGATGCTCGAGCTCTACCAGACCGACGGGTTGATCGCCGAGCCGGCCGGCGCGCTGTCGACAGGTGCCTTGGGCAACGGTCTGGCGGTGCGGCCGGGTGAGACGGTGGTCTGCCTGCTGTCCGGCGGGAACAACGATGTCAGCCGGTACGGCGAGATCCTCGAGCGATCGCTTGTGCACGAAGGGCTCAAGCACTACTTCCTGGTGACGTTCCCACAGGAGCCGGGCGCACTCCGCCAGTTCCTGGACGAGGCGCTCGGCCCGGACGACGACATCACGCTGTTCGAGTACGTGAAGCGCAACAACCGCGAGACGGGTGTGGCACTGGTCGGCATCGAGATCAGCCGGCCGGGCGATCTCGAGGGACTGAAGGCACGGATGGACGCGGCGCCGCTCGAGATCGAACGCATCAACCCGAACTCACCGGAGTTCCGCTACCTGATCTGAACGCACTGATCCCGCCGAGCGTTCTCCGCGCCGGCGGGATCACCACCTCGTCGTCAGTTCTTCGTATGCCTCGCAGTCCGCGGATCCTGCGGATGCGTGCCATCGGCCCAGTCCTGATCCCGATCGTGCGTCAGGTCAGCTGCCTGCGCGCGGTGGTCCTCCGACTCCGTACGGGCTTCCTGCGCGGCCTCTTGCCGCTCAGCCGCACCGGCCGCGAGGCGACGTGCCTCAGCTGCCTTCTCATCGGCGATCGCCTGCGCCTTGCGCGAGCGCGCCTCGACCTCATCGGCCACAGCCTGCTGCCGCTCGGCCTGCACTGCCGAAGCCCTGGCCTGCTGCTCGTGCTCGTAAGCCTCCTGACGCTCCCGCTCGGCCCGTCGCTTCGACGACCGCGACGAGGCCCCGGCGAGCAGAGCCACCAGGATGACCAGCACCGCAACAGCCACAACAATCCACAAAACAGTCAATCCGTCCATCGCCCCTCCAAGGCTCGATGTCCAGAACACCCGGTACCCGGACCTGCCTCGGCCTAACGCCGAAGCCGGTCCGGGTTGAGGTTCAGACCAGTCCGCGGCGGGCGGCCCAAACGATCGCTTCGATGGCGGTGCTGAAGCCGAGGCGGTCGCAGACCAGGCGGGTACGGCGGCGAACAGTGCGTTCGGACAGGTCGAGCCGGCGAGCCACCGCGTCGACCGGCAGCCCGGTGGCGAGCAGTCGCAGAAGTTGCAGGTCGTCGTGGCTGATCTCGCGAGGTGGCACCCGGCGAGCGAGGGGGCGGAGTTCCTGGGGGAGAACGGTCATACGGATCACCTGGTTCCGAACATCCGGGACTCGGCGGCGTCCCAGTCGGCCGGTTTGCCCTGCGGGTCGTAGCGCCGCAGGTGATGGGTGGACCGGACCAGGGCGCGCATCGCGCTCAGGTCCGGCAACGGCTCGCCCAACGCGCGAGCCTGAACGAGGATGTTGCCCAGCGCCGAGGCCTCGACCGGCCCGGCCAGTACAGGCAACCCACAGGCGTCGGCGGTCAACTGGCAGAGCAACTCGTTCTGCGAGCCGCCGCCGATGACGTGCAGTACGTCGACCGCCCGGTCTGCGATGCTCTGCGCCGACCGCAACGTCCGGCGGTACGCGAGCGCGAGACTCTCCAGCACACACCGCACTGCGGCGGCCCGCGATCGCGGCGGCTCCTGCCCGGTCGCACGGCAGTGCTCGTCGATCCGTTGCGGCATGTTGCCGGGGGCAAGGAACTCCGGGGCGTCCGGATCGATCAGTACGGCGAACGGCGGCGCGTCGGCCGCCTCCCGCAACAGCCGCGGTAGGTCGTCGTCCCCCCAGATGCGCCGGCACTCCTGCAGAATCCACAACCCCATCACGTTCCGCAGGAACCGGGTCCGCCCGTCCACCCCACCCTCGTTGGTGAAGTTCGCCGCCCGCGCTTCCTCCGTGAGCACCGGCGCCTCCAACTCCAGCCCCACCAACGACCAGGTGCCGGACGAGATATACGCAAACCGCTCGTCCCCAGCAGGTACGGCGACCACCGACGAAGCAGTGTCATGCGACCCCACCGCAATCACCGGCGTCGCAGCATCAAGCCCAGTCTCCTCAACCACGTAAGGCAGCAAAGTCCCCACCACCTCACCCGGTTCACGCAGCGCCGGCAGCAGTTCCCGAGGGATCCCCACCTTCGCGGCCAGCACGTCACTCCACTCCCGCGCACGTACGTCGTACAGCTGAGTGGTGGAGGCGTTGGTCCGCTCGGCCCCAACCTCCCCGGTAAGCCAATAGCCGAGCAGATCCGGGATCATGAGCAGAACCTCGGCCCGGTCGAGCGCGTTCTCTGCAGCTAGTTGGTAGATCGTGTTGAACGGAAGTTGCTGCAGGCCCGTGATCTCGTAGAGCTCGGCGGCGGACACCTTCTCCAGGACCCGTTCCAGCACGCCGTCGGTACGGGAGTCTCGGTAGTGGACGGGGTTGTTGAGGAGGCGGCCGGAGGTGTCCAGGAGGCCGTAGTCGACGGCCCAGGAGTCGATGCCGATGCCGTCCACCGCGCCCGCCGTACGGAGGCCTTCGAGGATTGAGCGGTAGAGGTGGAGGATGTCCCAGTGGAGGGTGCCGGAGACCTGCACCGGACCGTTCCAGAAGCGGTGGATCTCGGTCAGGTCCAGGCGGCCGTCGCCGACCGCGCCCAGCATGACTCTTCCGCTGGACGCGCCCAGATCTACCGCGGCGAGATGTTTCATGGGGAGACGACGGTCAGGTCGAGATCGAGGAGGTCGGCGACCGCGGCCAGGTCCTTGGCGCGGTGACCGGTACCGAGCGCCCAGTGGTGCGCGACCCCGGAGGCCGACCACGCGTCGGTCCACTCGCCCGGATCACACCCGAAGTCGACCCGCGACGTCGTGTTCCCGATCTGCAGCAACGGCCCCGGTACGACGGTGCCCTCGGACGCGATCAGGTTGAACGAACCGTCCCGGCGCTGACCCAGACCGCACGCCGTCACCGGCCCGTGCTTCACGTCGAACTCGACCGAGACACCCCAGCCGCGCTTCCCGTGATACACCCCGAGCCCACGCAGCAACGGCTTGGACGAGCTGATCGCCAGGTGCGCCGGTCCGTCGTGGCCCATCTCGACCACGTTGTCGTTGAAGTTCAGCGCCTGCAGCTCGGTGAACGACCCGCCCGCACCCAGCCGATCCATCACCAGCATCGCCAGCGACGTCCGCAGCTCGTACTCGCCGGCCGCCGGAATACCCCTTGCCGTGAGCAACGAAGCGCCCAGGATCATGCCGGCCGCGACCCGCTCGTGCGTCTCTCCGTCGAGCCCCCGGTGGTAATAGGCCAGCGAATCAAGGGAGAAGTCCGCCACCAGCCGGTCGAGCGCGACCGACACCGTGGCACCCCACCGGAAGTCGTCCTCGTTCACCGAGTCGTCGAGGGTGAAGATGTCCTGCGCGAGCTTCATCCGCTCGTCCGTCTCGGCCGACGTGACCTTCTCGACGCGGACCCGCAGGTCGTCGATCTCGAGGATCTCCACGTGGCCGCCGAGCTGCGACGAGACCAGCGTCGGGTCGGTGATCACGTCCATCATCCCCGGGTACAGATGCCCGAGCAGACCATGCCGCCCGTGCCGGAACGCCGCCCGCACCCCGGCCGCGCGGATCCACCGATCGATCCGCCCCCACGCCCGCTCGTCCTCCAGATAGCCGGACACGGATCGGAAGTCGACCCCGCACCGCTCGAAGGCGTTGGCCATCTCCGGCAACGGGCAGGCACCGCAGTACGCCAGCCAAGCACCCGTGTCGAACGTCGCGTGGTCCATCGCCTCGGTCGGCTGCAGATTCAGCAACAGCACCGGCGCACCGCTCCGCTGAGCGACCGGGACCAGCATCGACGCGGTCATGTACGTCGTCAGAAAGCCGACAATCAGATCGCAGTCAGCGACCCGCAGCTTCTCGGCCGCGACAGCACCTTCCTGCGCGTCCGAGATGAACCCGACGTCGACGACCTCACAGTCCAGTGCGGAGAACCGCTCCGAGACGCGCCGCGCAGACGCCTGCAACTGCGGCAGCAGGTCGGGGAACTGTGGCCAGTAGGCCCCGAGCCCGCCGGCCACGAGCCCGATCCGCGTCTTGCGCGTGGTGATCCGCTCCAGCCCGGGGCGGACGTCCAGCTCGGTCATCAAAACTCCTAACGAAGGAAGGCGGCAGCCACGCCGGCGTCAACGGGCACATGGAGACCGGTCGTGTGCGTGAGCTCGCCGGCGGCGAGAGCGAACACAGCGGCCGCCACGTGCTCCGGCAAGACCTCCCGCTTCAGCAAGGTCCGCTGCGCGTAGTACGCACCCAGCTCCGACTCGGGCACGCCGTACACCGCGGCACGCTGCGCTCCCCAGCCCTTGGCGAAGATCCCGGAACCGCGTACGACGCCATCCGGGTTGACGCCATTGACGCGGATGCCGTGCTCACCCAGCTCGGCCGCGAGCAGCCGGACCTGGTGTGCCTGGTCCGCCTTGGCCGCGCCGTACGCAACGTTGTTCGGGCCGGCGAAGACCGAGTTCTTGCTGGAGATGTAGATGATGTCGCCGCCCAGGCCCTGGTCGATCAGCACCTTCGCCGCCGCCCGCGAGACCAGGAACGAACCCTTCGCCATCACATCGTGCTGCAGGTCCCAGTCGCGCTCGGTGGTCTCCAGCAACGACTTCGAGATCGACAATCCGGCATTGTTGACAATCAGATCGACACCACCGAAGGCGAGTACGCCCTCCCGTAGCGCCGCTTCCACTGCCTCGGCCGACGAGACATCGGCGCCGACGGCAACGGCCACGTCGGACGACCCGATCTCCTTCGCCACCGCCTCGGCCGCGGCCAGATCCAGGTCCGCCACCACGACACAAGCGCCCTCGGCCGCCAGCCGCTGAGCGATCGCCTTCCCGATCCCCGACCCACCACCGGTCACAAAAGCGACCCGGGTCGCGAGCGGCTTCGGCTTGGGCATCCGCTGCAGCTTGGCCTCTTCCAGCGCCCAGTACTCGATCCGGAACTTCTCCCGCTCGTCAATCGGCGCGTACGTCGACACCGCCTCGGCACCGCGCATCACATTGATCGCGTTCACGTAGAACTCGCCGGCCACCCGCGCGGTCTGCTTGTCCTTGCCGAAGCTGAACATGCCGACACCCGGAACGAGCACGATCGCCGGGTCGGCACCCCGCATCGCCGGACTGTCCGCCGAGGCGTGCCGGTTGTAGTAGGCGGCATAGTCCTCGCGGTACTGCTCGTGCAGCTCGCGAAGCCGGCTGACCGCCTCGTCGAGCGGGGCGGTCGGGGGCAGGTCGAGCACGAGCGGCCGCACCTTGGTGCGGAGGAAGTGGTCGGGGCAAGAGGTACCCAGCGCCGCCAAGGCGGTGAGCTTCTCCCGGGCGGTGAATTCGAGGACGACCTCCGAGTCGGTGAAGTGGCCGACCTGTGGCTTGTCCGTCGAGGCGAGTCCGCGGATCACCGGTGCCAACTCCGCCGCACGGGTCCGCCGGGCGTCCTCCGGCAGAGGCTCGAACCCGGGGACCACGCCACCGAAGGGCTCCGCGGATCCACGCTCCGCCAGGAAGCGTTCCGCCGTACGGATGATCTCCAGCGAGTTGGCCTCGCACTCCGCCGAGGTCTGACCCCACGCGGTGATGCCGTGACCACCGAGGATGCAGCCGATCGCGGACGGGTTCTCCCGCTTGACCGCCGCGATGTCGAGACCGAGCTGGAACCCGGGCCGCCGCCAGGGCACCCAGACCACCCGATCGCCGAAGCACTCCGCGGTCAGCTTCTCGCCGTCGGCCGCGGTCGCCAGCGCGATCCCGGAGTCCGGGTGCAGGTGGTCGACATGGGGAGAGTCGACCAGGCCGTGCATCGCGGTGTCGATCGACGGCGCCGCACCCCCCTTACCGTGCAGGCAGAAGTCGAACGCGGCGACCATCTCGTCCTCGCGGTCGACGCCCGGATAGACGTCCACCAGCGAGTTCAGGCGGTCCAGCCGCAGTACGGCGAGACCGGCCGACGTCAGCGTGCCGAGGTCACCGCCGGAGCCCTTCACCCAGACCAGGTCGACGGGTTGCTGCGTCACCGGGTCGGTCGCCGTACCCTTCGCGGACGTGTTCCCACCCGCGTAGTTCGTATTGCGCGGATCGGCACCGAGTCTGTTGCTACGTGCAACAAGTTCGGAGGCGGTGTCGGTCATAGTTGCTCAGGCTCCCCATCCGGCCTGCTGGCCGTCGGCTCGGTCTTTGACGATCTGTTCGAAGTAGCCACTGCGCTTGTACGCCGCGACCGGCTGCGGATCGAGTCCCTGCGACTCCCGCAGCTCGGCGAGCAACGGCCGTACGTCGGTGTTGTAGGCGTCCATCAGCGCGGCGTTCGCCTCCAGCACATCACCTGAGGCCTGGGCAGCGCGCAGCGCGTCCCGGTCGACCAGCAGCGCCTTCGCGGTGGCCTCCTGGACGTTCATCACCGAGCGGATGATCGCGGGGATCTTCTCCTCGATGTTGTGGCACTGGTCGAGCATGAACGCGATCCCGCGGTCCGGGTCGAGCGCGTCACCGCGGACGATCTCGTTCATGATCCGGAACAGCTGGAACGGGTCGGCCGCCCCGACCATCAGGTCGTCGTCGGCGTAGAACCGGCTGTTGAAGTCGAAGGCGCCCAGCTTCTTGGTCCGGAGCAGGGAGGCAACGATGAACTCGATGTTGGTCCCCGGCGCGTGGTGCCCGGTGTCGATGCAGACCGTTGCCTTCGGCCCCAGTTCGAGACAGTGCGCGTACGCCGTACCCCAGTCCGGCACGTCGGTGGTGTAGAAGGCCGGCTCGAAGAACTTGTACTCCAGCAGCATCCGCTGGTCGTCACCGAGCCGGTCGTACACCTCCTTCAACGCCGCGGCGAGCCGGTCCTGCCGGTCCTGGATGTCGTCCTGGCCCGGGTAGTTCGTGCCGTCGGAGAACCACAGCTTCAGATCGCGGGACCCGGTCGCGTCCATGATGTCGACGCACTCGAGCAGGTGGTCGGTCGCCTTCCGCCGTACCCGGGGATCGGGGTTGGTGACGCTGCCGAGCTTGTAGTCGTCGTCCTGGAACACGTTGCTGTTGATCGCGCCCAGCCGGACACCCTGCTCCTTCGCGTACGCCGACAGGGCTGCGTAGTCGTTCACCTTGTCCCACGGGATGTGCAGCGCGACGCTCGGCGCGACACCGGTGTACTTGTGCACGACGGCGGCGTCGGCGATCTTCTCCTCCGGCGAGCGCGGCACGCCGGGCTGACTGAACACCTTGAACCGGGTGCCGGAGTTCCCGAACGCCCACGAGGGCAGTTCGATCTCCTGGCGGCTGAGGGCGGCCTTCGCGGCTTCGGTCGTCATGGTTCAGTCCCCTTCGGATGGAAAATTCGACGCAGTCAGGTGGAAGATCTCGGGCAGCAGCAGGAACGACTCGTCCGGTGGCCGGCCATCGATCCCGGTGAAGAACTCGGTCATCTCCGCCTGCCAGCGGGTGTTGACCTCGGTCGCCGCCATCGCTTTCTGCCCCGCCTCCAGGTCGTCGGACTCGACGTATCCGATCAGCAGGCCGTCGTCGCGGAGGAAGAGTGAGTAGTTGTGCCAGCCGGAGTCACGTAACGCGGCCTGCATCTCGGGCCAGACGTTCCGGTGGCGCTCGATGTACTCCTCCAAGCGGTCAGGTCTGACCTGGAGGCAGAAGCAGTAGCGATTCACAGCGGTCCTCAGAAGTTGAACTGGTCGATGGTGGCGGTCGACACGCCGAGGCGGCCGAACGGCTGGGCGGACCGCCGGGCCGCGACAGCCCGGTCGATGATGTTGAAACGACCCAGCGGCCGGCGGCCCATCGCGATGTTCCCGGCCCCGGACAGGTCGGGGACGCGGCGAGCCGTCGGTCATCGTCACCTCCAACTCGGGGCGTAGAGTTGCTGAAAGGTTTCAAGAGGATTGCACGAACGTAAGGGTGGGCGCCTCCAGCCGTCAAGAGGTCGCCCACCTCCTGGCGTCCCATTCCGGACGGTTACTGCGGAAACCCGGCGGAAAGCAGGTACGCTTCGCCCGCTAACACGTTTCAAACCGATCCACGACGCGGGGAGGTCACGCATGCCGGCGGACAGCACCCCGGACCACGCCCCTGGCCCCATCCGCCGTGCCGGCGCCAGCCGGTCAGCCGCCAAGCGGCATGCTGCGGGGGTCAAGGCGGTGGCGGCGACAGCGGGAGTGTCTTTGGGGACGGTCTCGAATGTGCTGAACCGGCCCGAGGTGGTCAGTCCGTTGACGCGGGCGAAGGTCGAGGCGGCGATGGCCTCGCTGGGGTTCGTGCGGAACGAGTCGGCCCGCCAGCTCCGCGCGGGCAGCAGCCGGATCCTCGCGTACCTGATGCTCGACGCCGGCAACCCGTTCTTCACCGATGTCGCGAAGGGGGTCGAGGAGGCGGCCCGCGCGGCCGGACTGTCGGTCTTCCTCTGCAACAGCAACGAGGACGCCGACCGCGAGGCCGACTATCTCGACCTGCTCGAGCAGCAACGCGTGCAGGGCATTCTGATCACCCCGATCGACCAGAACTCCTCCCGCCTGCGCAAACTCCCGTCCCGCGGTACGCCGGTCGTCGTCGTGGACCGTTCCATCGACGACTCCGACCACTGCTCCGTCGCGGTGAACGACATCCTCGGCGGCGAGCTCGCCATCGCCCACCTGCTCGAGCTCGGCCACGAACGGATCGCGTACGTCGGCGGCCCGAACACGATCGGCCAGGTCATCGACCGCCGCGACGGCGCCCGGCGCGCGCTCCGCAAGGCCGGCAAACCGCCGGAGAACCTGATCGAGATCACCACCGGCGCTCTGACGGTCGCGGAAGGTAGGGGCGCGGGGCAACGACTCGCCGGCCTCCCGGCGGCCCGGCGCCCGACCGCCGCCTTCTGCGCGAACGACCTGCTGGCGCTGGGATTGCTGCAGCAGTGCGTGAGCCTCGGCCTGCGCGTTCCCGAGGACCTCGCCATCGTCGGGTACGACGACATCGAGTTCGCCGAGGCTGCCGCCGTACCCCTGACGTCGGTCCGCCAGCCGCGGCAGCTCCTCGGCCGGACCGCCGCCGAACTGTTGCTGGACGAGTCTTCGAACCCGGACCACGAGCACCAGCGGGTGACGTTCACCCCCGAGCTCGTCGTCCGGACCTCGACCCGAGGCACTCTCTGAGCCTGTCGCGCTATGGTGGCCAGGCGAGTGGGGGTCACTGTGCGAGGTGAGACATGCGCGTCGCTGGCGGGGGTTTGGTGCGGCGGTGGGGCGGCCGCGCTGTCGGCCTGGCGATCACCGGTGTCGGCCTGTACATCGTGGCGCCGAGCATTCTGTCCCTCTTCGGAGCCTGGCCACGCCTCGCTGATGTGAATCCCTGGTGGTTCCCGGTCCTCGTAGTCCTGGAGGCCTGCAGCTTCGCCGCGCTGTGGTGGCTCGCCAAACTGGCCTTGGCCCAGCACCACGGGGACCAGGAGCCACGACCCGTCCATCCAGGGTGGGGCACGATCGCGACGGCGCAACTGGCCGGGAACGCCGCGAGCAAGGTCGTCCCCGGTGGCGCGGCCACCGGTGGAGTCCTCCAAGCCAGGCTCCTGATCCAGGCCGGGCAGCCGGCCGCAGTCGTTGCGTCCGCTCTGACCGCGATGGGCCTGATCACCACCGGCGTGCTGCTGCTGTTGCCCGTACTCACTGTGCCCGCGGTGCTGATCGGTCCACCGCCCGCTCGGCAGCTGGAACTCGGCCTCCTGGTGTCGCTCATCATGGCGATCGTCATCGTCGGTCTCGGGCTCACTGCGCTCACCTGGAAACGGTTCGTGGTGATGGCCGGTCGGGCGGCCGGTCGCGTCATCCATGTCGTGAAGCGCAGCGTGACCGCGGACAGTTGCGCCGCGACGCTGGTCGCACAGCGGGACCGGGTAGCCGCTGCGTTCGAGGGCCACTGGTGGAGTGCGGCCGTCGCGGCGGCGGCGAACCGCATGTTCGACTACGCAGCGCTCGTGGCCGCGCTGGCGGCGCTCGATGCGCACGCCCGGCCCTCAATGGTGCTCCTGGCCTATGTCGTCGCCCAGGCCCTCGCGATGATCCCGATCACGCCGGGTGGTCTCGGCTTCGTCGACGCCGGGCTCGCAGCGCTGCTGGTCCTGATCGGAGTCAGCGCGGACACGGCACTCATCGGGACACTCATGTATCGGCTCGTCTCCTTCTGGCTGCCGATCCCGGTGGGCCTCCTGGCCTGGGCCGGCTGGCGGATCCACCTGCACATCACCAGTCCGTCGAGGAGAGAGGCACCGCCGTCCGCCGGGGATGAGGAGTAGGCGTCAAGCGCCGTACGCGGCGAGAAACACCTCGGTCGCCTGGTCCGCGAGCTTGTCGAGCTCGCCCGGCTTCGGCCGCTGCCGGGTGCCGGCGAACATCGCCCGGTTCATCGGCTTGTACATGACCAGCCCGGCGAACTGGTACGCCGCCAGCGTCGGGTCGTCGAGCTCACGCAGGAGACCACGCTCGGTCAGCCGGGTGAGCGCCGTACCCAACGCCTCCAGTGAGTTCTCGAACCCGCTGGTGAACCAGGCTCCGCAGACCTCGGGGAACCGATCGGCCTCGGCGATCACGAGCCGGCGCAGCTGGAGCACGCTGTCGGAGGTGAGGCTGTCGAGCAGCCGACGAGCCAGCGCGCGCAGGGCTTCGCGGGCATCGGTCGCGCCGTCGAGAGTCTCGGCGTACGCCTGCAGCAGTCCGTCCATCAGCTGATCGCTGGTGCCGAGGACGATCTCGGCGAACAGGCGCTCCTTGTTCTCGAACTGCTTGTAGACCGTCTGCTTGGAGACGCCGGCCTTCGCCGCGACCTCGTCCATGCTCGCGCCGAGATAGCCGTGCTGGAGGAAGACCTCGGTCGCGGCGGCCAGGATCGCCCGGCGCTTGCGGGGCGTCCTGCCCTCGCCCTCGACGGTGACGGCGGCCTGCTCCGGCTGCCAGACGGCAGCCCGCTGTCGATACTCCTCCACGGCGTCCTCCTCGGTGGTCACCGAAATCATACTAGACAGTCCAGTTCTTCTCTGAGTACTGTACGGTCTAGTTCCGAACGACACTGAAGGAGAACGACGATGAGCACTGTGAAATCCGCCGACGGCACGACGATCGCCTTCGAGGCGTGGGGCACGGGCCGGCCGCTGATCCTGGTCGACGGCGCCACCGCCCACCGCGCGGTCAACCCGTCGAACGCCGAGGTGGCGAAGCTGCTGAGTGACGAGTTCCGGGTCTACGCCTACGACCGGCGCGGACGCGGTGAGAGCTCCGACACCGCGCCGTACGCGATCCAGCGGGAGATCGAGGACCTGGCCGCGCTGATCGAGGACGCCGGGCAGCCGGCCATCGTGTTCGGCTGGTCCTCCGGTTCGCTGCTGGCCCTGGACGCGGCGGCCGCCGGGCTACCGATCACCGCACTGGCGCTCTTCGAGCCGCCGGTGGTGGTCGACGACTCGCGTCCGCCGCTGCCCTCCGACTACGTCGAGCAACTCGACGCGTTCGTCGCGGCGGGCCGCCGGGACCAGGCCGCGGAACTGTTCATGACCGCCGCGGCCGGCATGCCGCCCGAGTTCGTCGCCGGGATCCGGCAGAGCCCGTACTGGGCGCCGGTCGAGGAGATCGCGCACACGATCTCGTACGACGGCCGGATCATGGGCACGACCATGTCGGGCAACCCACTGCCAGCAGACCGCTGGGCCGCGGTCGACGTCCCGGTCCTGGTCATGCACGGCGACGCCACCGCACCCTTCCTGATCACCGGCAGCCAAGCAGTCGCCGAACTCCTGCCAACCGCGACCCTTAAGCCCGTCCCAGGCGAAAACCACAACGTCGAGCCTCCCGTACTCGCACCGGTCCTCCGCCAGTTCGCACACGACTTGACCTAGAGAGCGGTCTAGGTCGTTGGGTGGTCGGCATGATGAACATCGCGCTGGGCGCTATGGAGTATGGGACGCGGATCGGTGAGAAGGAGTCTTTCGCGCTGCTGGATGCGTACGTCGATGCCGGGGGTGAATGGATCGACACGGCGAACTGCTACGCGTTCTGGCAGGACCCGAGTGGGCATGGCGGGCAGAGCGAGGAGTTGCTCGGCCGGTGGTTCGCCCAGCGGCCAGGGGTGCGTGACCGGGTGAAACTCGCGACGAAGGTCGGCTGCGAACCACTGTGGCCCGGCAGCTACCCCGAGCACGCGGAAGGCCTGGGCGCTCAGGCGATCGACGCGGCGCTGGAGACCTCGCTCCGGCGACTCGGCGTCGACCACATCGACCTGTACTGGGCCCACCGCGACGACCGTTCGACCCCGCTGGAGGAAACCGCCGCCGCCTTCGGCAAGCACGCTGCAGCCGGCACCATCGGCCGCCTCGGCCTGTCCAACTACGCCCTGTGGCGGTACGAGCGGATGCGCGGACTCGCCGCCGAGCTGGGTGTCATGGGCCCGAGCGCTCTCCAGCTTCGCTACTCCTACCTCCAGCCCCGCCCCCTGGTCCGCGACCACACCCACGACCACCGCTTCGGCTGGATCACCGACGAGGTCCTCGACTACGCCGCCACCAACCCCGGCCAGCAACTCTTCGCCTACAGCCCGCTGATGTCCGGCGCCTACGAGAACCGCCCCGACCGCCCGATCCCCGATGCCTTCACCCACCCCGGCACCACCCGCCGCCTGGAAGCCCTCACCGCGGTAGCCGCGGACCTCGACATCACCCCCTCCGAAGCAGTCATCGCCTGGCTCACCACCGGCACCCCCGCCATCACCCCCATCATCGGCATCAGCACCCCCACCTACCTCCAAACCGCCCTCAACGGCGCCCACCTCCAACTCACCCCCGAACACCGCGCCCAACTGGACGAGGTCTGGTAAATCACCTCTGATCAACGCTCCCCTTTGGCCTAGGGGTGGTGAGACGCTTTGGGGGTGGACAGGGATGGTTTCTGGGGACTGGTCGAGGATGCGCGTGGTGGTGTGGATGACACCGTCGCGGATCCGGATGGGGTTGCGGACGCGCTGGTCAAGGAGCTGGGTGGACTAGAGGCCGGGGAGATCGCCGAGTTCGGGGTGGAGCTCGCGCGGTTGCAGGTCGAGTCCTACCGGTGGGATCTGTGGGCGGCGGCGTACCTGATCAACTCGGGTGCCTCGGAGGACGGGTTCGACTCGTTCCGTGGCTGGCTGATCGCGCAGGGGAGGGAGGTCTGGGAGGCCGCGCTGGCCGAACCGGACTCGCTCGCGGACGTGGTCGACGAGGACCGGCCGGAGGGCTTCGAGGGATTCGACGGTGAGGGGCTGCTGCACGTGGGCAGTCACGCGTACAAGAACGTCACCGGCGACGATGCGGCGTACTGGAAGGCCGTCGAGGCGGACACCCCGGACACCCCGGCCCTGCCTGCCGGTAAGGAGATCGACTTCGACGACGAGGACGACCTGGAGACCCACCTGCCCCGGCTGGCCGCGCTCTACCTAGAAGCCTAGGCCGGTTCGCCGCTGAGGCGTTCGATGGCGGCGCGGAGCCGGCGGCGCCACCCGGGCTGACCGGCGTCCGCGTCGGCCGCGGCCAGGCTGACCAGATGCTGGGCCATCTCGAACCCCTCCGCCGCCTGAGGCTCCAGATCGGTCAGCGGTACGGCGGTCTGCGGTTCGTCGTGGTCGAACTCGAGCTCGATCCGCCGACTGGTCCACCCGAACCCGTCCGGCACCAGCAACTCGGGCACCAGCGTCTCGTGGCTGAGGGACGTCAGCTCCTGATCCCCGTTCCCGATGCTGAAGATCGTCGTACCCCGGCGTCGTACGTCGCTGATCCGCTCGAGCAACGTCTCCGCCGGATCCGCCTCGGCGACCACCAGTAGCGACTCACCGCGGCCCGCGTCCTGCAGCCGATCCAGTCCGATCGCCAGGTGCGGCGGTGCGTCCGGTGGCGGCGCCCAGCGGACCAGCGACGGCCGGATGTCCTCAACCCCGGCTCGGTGCAGCTCGTCATCCAGGTGCGCGGTCAGATGCCACGGCTCGTCGTCGGCCGGCCCGAACAGCATCAGTCCACCGGTCCGAGTGGTGAACCGCCGCAGGGAGTGCGCGAACTCGGTCGTCCGGCTCCCCAGCTCAGTGCCGGTCAGCATCTCCCGGAGGAGCGAGGCCCTGGTCAGATCCACGGTTCAAACCTGACACATGTCCGGGGGCATCGCGACTCAGGTCAGCTCGTCTGCCTTCGATTGCAGGTAGTTGCGCTCCGGGACACTCGTCGTCCGGCGGGCCGCCAGCAGGAAGCTCTCTCGTGCGGCAGCCCGCTCACCCGACATCTCCAGCAGGTGCGCACGCACCGCCTCCAGCCGGTGGTGGCCGGTCATGCGGTCGTCGGACTCGAGTGGCTCGAGTACGGCGAGCCCCTCCTTCGGACCGACCGCCATGGCGACCGCGACCGCGTGGTTGAGCTTCACCATCGGGTTGTCGACCATCTGCTCGAGTACGTCGAACAGCGCGACAATCTGCCGCCAGTCCGTGTCCTCGGCGCGCTCAGCGGTGTCATGCACCGCAGCGATCGCGGCCTGAACCTGGTACGGCCCCAGCTGCGTGCGCGACAGCGCATCCGTCACCAGTGCTTCGCCCTCGACGATCGCAGCCTTGTTCCACTTCGAGCGGTCCTGGTCCGCCAACGGCACCAGTGCGCCCTCCACACCGGTCCGAGCCGGCCGACGTGCGTCGGTGAGGAGCATGAGTGCCAGCAGCCCGGCCACCTCTCCGTCGTCCGGCAGCAGCTTGCGCACGCCCCGCACCAGCCGGATCGCCTCGGTGGTGAGCTCCGCGCTGTGCAACGACGTACCGGATGAGGCGGTATAGCCCTCGTTGAAGATCAGGTAGAGGACGTGCAGTACGGCGCCCATCCGCTCGTCCCGCTCCGCCTCGGGCGGCAGCTCGAACGTACTGCCCGCCTGCTTGATACTGCGCTTCGCCCGACTGATCCGTTGCGCCATGGTTGCCTCCGGCACCAGGAACGCGGCCGCGATCTGCGCAGTGGTGAGACCACCGACCGCGCGCAGCGTCAGCGCGATCTGCGAGGCCGGCGACAGGGCCGGGTGACAGCACAGGAACAGCAGCGTCAGCGTGTCGTCCCGGCCGCCCGGATCGTCGATCTCCGGGCCTGAAGCAACGAATTCCTCCGGTGCGGACAGCTGTGCCGCGTTCTCCTCGCGGCGCCGCCGGGCCGACTCGCTGCGCAGCAGATCGGTCAGCCGGCGGGACCCGACGCGGATCAGCCAGCCCCGCGGGTTGTCCGGAATCCCCTCGGTCGGCCACTGCTGCGCGGCCGCCAGCAGTGCCTCCTGGACGGCTTCCTCGGCCAGGTCGAAGTGACCGTAGTGCCGGACCAGCGCGCTCAGGACCTGCGGCGCCTGCTCACGGAGCAGCAGCTCGAAGTCGCTCACATCTCCAGCCCGGACGTGTCCATCACCGGTCGCACCTCCACCGCGAGGTACTCCGCATCCGGCATCCGGGCGGCGTACCCGATCGCCTGGTCGATGTCATCGCACTCGACCAGGTAGAACCCGGCCAGGTGCTCCTTGGCCTCAGCGTACGGCCCGTCCGTGGTCATCGTGGTGTCGTCACGCACCTGCACGGTCCGCGTGGTGATGGGGTCGGCCAGCCCGGCCGCACTGACCAGCAGCCCCTGCTCACTCAGCTCACGCGACAGCGACTCGTGCGCCCGCGACAGACCCTCGCGTTGCTCAGCAGACAGGCCCGCCCAGCTCTCGGCGTTGCTGTAGATCAGCAGCATGTATTTCACAGGCACCATCCTGTCCCTCGCGGAGGCCGCTGTGACCCCCTCTCACCCGGTACGTCGTAACACCCGGGCCCGACTCGACAAACGCGAGATGTCGAAGTGACCGGGCCGGACCCGACGTCTCCACCGAGTGACGCTCAGCCGGGGCGTCCGCGCCGTACTGGAGATGTCAGATGGTTCTGGAATCGAAGCGCTGGTTCGCACTGGCGCTGCTCTGCCTGACCGGGTTCATGATCATCCTGGACGCGTCGATCGTGCTGGTCGCCGTCCCGTCGATCGAGCGTGAGCTGACTTTCTCGACCGGTGGCGTGCAATGGGTGCCCAGCGGCTACGCGCTGATGTTCGGCGGCCTGCTGCTGCTCGGCGGCCGCATCTCCGACCTGCTGGGCCGACGTCGGGTGTTCATCACCGGACTGGTGCTGTTCGCCGGGTCCTCGCTGCTCTGCGGGTTCGCGTGGAGCGGTGACGCGTTGGTACTCGCGCGTGGGCTGCAGGGCGCGGCTGCCGCCGTACTGGCTCCGAGTGCACTCTCGATCGTCATGACCACGTTCCCCGCGGGTCCGGACCGCAACAAGGCGCTCGGGATCTGGGGAGCGACCAGTGGGGTCGGCGGTACGGCGGGATCGCTCGTCGGAGGGCCTGTCACGGACGGACTCGGCTGGCAGTGGATCTTCTTCATCAACGTGCCGATCTGCCTGCTGGTCGTCGTACTGGCTCCCGTTCTGCTGCTGGACAGCCGTGGACCGGGCAGACGCGGGTTCGACGTGGCCGGCGCTGTCACAGTGACTGCTGCGCTCATCGTGCTCGTGTACGCCGTCATCGAAGCGCCGGAGTCGTCCGCGGGCCGGACCGTGCTGCTAGTGCTGTTGTCGGCCGCCCTGTTCGGACTGTTCGTACTCGTGGAGAAGCGGTCGGCCGCACCGCTCGTACCACTGCGGATCTTCCGCTCGCGCGCTCTGGTCGGCGGCAACCTGATCACGATCGCTTGGGGACTGGCGGCGTTCGGACTGAACTTCATCTACACGCAGTACGCCCAACTGGCGTTGGGTGTGTCCGCGATCCGCTACGGCCTGATGTCCGCCGTACTCGCGGCTGCCGCGGTAGGCGGGTCCATGGTCGGCCAACACCTCGTCACACGCGTAGGCACCCGCCGGGTCGCGTTCGTCTCCCTGCTGCTCGCGGGCGTCGGCACTACCGTGATGGCTCGGCTAACGGTGGACTCCGGGTACTTCGAGCTGGCCTTCTGGGGTCTGACGATCTTCGGTGCCGGGCTGGGTGCCGGAACGGTCGCCGGGTCCATCGCCTCCCTCAGCGACGTGACCGGCGCAGACGCCGGCGTCGCATCCGGACTGCAGAACGCCAGCTTCCAGATCGGCGGCGCGGTAGGCATCGCCGTTCTATCGGCAGTCGCCACGGCCAGTACGACGGGTGCCACGCCGACCGCTCTCACCCACGGCTACCGGGTCGCGTTCGTGGCGGTGTGGTTGTTCATCGCGCTCGGTCTCGCCGGATGCGGCCTCCTGCTCGGACGCAATCGCACCGTACAGCACCAGCTGGAGGCAGTGGCGCCCTGACTTCAAACACTCGTTGGACGTTTGCCGTTGCGACGGCCGAGGGCACCTGATCCGCGTGGCCGCCACCTTTTCGCCCGGCGGCCCTCGAGAAGGAGGCTTCATGATCATCCTCGGTGTGATCCTGCTGATTTTGGGGTTCTTACTGAGTGTTCCGATCCTGTGGACGATCGGCATCATCCTGGTCGTGATCGGAGCGGTACTGTTCCTGCTCGGATCGGCCGGCCGGGCGGTCGGCGGACGCAGACATTGGTACTGATCCGTCGCAGGCTTCAGAACCCCGCGGGCCCTTCCGGCCCGCGGGGTTCTGTCCGTGCGGGTCGCTACGGTGTGCCCATGAAGTACGTCGTGATGATTTTCCGGAGCCTCGATCGCACCTGGACCGACGAGGACCAGCAGGCGCTCGGCCGGCTCATGCGGCTCGAGAGCGAGCTCGCCGCCAGTGGTGAGCTGGTCAGTTCGGAGGGGCTGCTACCTCCGGAGGAGGGGCGGATCGTGCAGATCCGCGATGGTGCGCAAGTGGTCACCGACGGGCCGTTCGGCGAGTCGAAGGAGCAGCTCGCGGGCTTCTTCCTCATCGATGTCGCCGACGACGACCAGGCCCAGGCGATCGCGGCGCGCGTCTCGACCGCGGCCGGCGATCGTGTCGAGCTCCGCGGCACGCTGATCTCAGCGTGAATGCCAGGGAAACGTGGGTGAGCGCTTCTCCGTGAACGCCGCGATCCCCTCCGCGAGCTCACCACCGGCGATCGTCTCGCGATAACGCCGTACGGCCTGGGCGTCCGCGTCCTCGCCGGCCAGCAACGCGTTCACGGTCTCCTTGGCCGAGCGAATCGTCAGCTGCGACCGCGACACCATCGTCGCCGCAAAGGCCGCCGCTTCGGCGTCCGGATCGTCGACGACCCGATCGACCAGACCCTTCAGCTCGGCCTGTTCCGCGGTCAGCAGTTCACCGCTGAAGAGCAGGTACTTCGTCGTCGCCGGACCGACCAGATCGAGCAAGACCTTGATCGCCGCCGGCGGATAGACCACCCCGATCCGGGCCGGTGTCACCCCGAACGTCGCGTCCCGCGCGGCGAACCGGAAGTCACAGTTCACCGCGATCTCCAGACCGCCGCCGATGCAGTGCCCGCGCACCACGGCGATCGTCGGCTTCGGGAAATCTCGGAGCGCCGTCTGGGCCCGCAGGTTGAACGCCCGCAGTTCCGCCATCGGATCGACCGGATCGTCCCCGGAGATCAGCTCGCGGATGTCCGCACCGGCGGAGAAGGTCGGCCCGGCGCCGGTGACGAGCAGCACCTTCACCGCGTCGTCGGCCGCCAGTTCCGCCAGCAGACCGGGCAGGGCATCCCACATCGCGCGGGTCAGCGCGTTCCGCTTCTCGACCCGGTCGATCACCAGCCGGGCCACCACCCCGCCCTCGATCCGGAACCCCAGCTCATCCACCCCCGCAGTCAACCAGCCGGCCACCCCTCCGCGCCGCTAGCTGCATCACACCACCCACTTTGTGCACCGTTCGACCATGGATCGGCCGCCAAAACGGTCGAGCCGTGCACAAAGAAGGACTACGCGGCGGCGCGCTTGGCGCGGGACTTCGCGCGGGCCATGCGGAAGAGGTAGGCGGGCGTCGGCGGGACCCAGCCGAGTTGCTTGGCCTGACCGAGATCGTCGCGGTTGGCCCAGTGCTCGACGACCTTCCCGTCCTCGATCCGCAGCCAGTGCGACTGCGTGATGGCGAAGGTCTTGCCGGTCGGCGGGAAGACCGTGTCCACCTGGCCCACCGGGGTGTAAACCGCGAACGGCGCCACGTGCCGCCCACTCATCGTCGAGTCGATCGCGACCAAGTTGCCGTCGGCAACCACATGATGGATCTCGTACGCGAGTCCCTCGAACGCGGTCCGCAGCCAGAGCGCGGTCGCGTAGTAGCCGGCCGGTCCACCGACCCGGCAGTCCGGCGGCTCGATCTCGTCCTCCCGGTTGACCGCGTCCGGATGGATCAGGGTGTCGAAGTCGGCCCGGTCGCCGTCGGCCATGATCTGGATGCCGCGGACCGCGATCGCACCCACGTCGGTTTCGGTGTGCATGGTTCCCCCATTAATTAGATACAGTGAGGCTGTACTCAAAAGCATGGGATCGGTGATGGCGGAAGTCAAGAGGCAGTACGACGCCACCGGCCGGCGCGAGCGGGCCCGGCAACGGCGGCGGGACGTCGTGGTCGCGGCGCAGGAGCTCTTCGAGGCCGACGGTTTCCAGGCGACCACGATCAGTGCGGTCGCACAGCGCGCCGGAGTCTCGGCCGAGAGCATCTACAAGGGGTTCGGCACCAAGGCCGCGCTGGCCAAGGCCGTGTTCGACTTCGTGATCGCCGGCGACGACGCGCCGATCCCGATGGCGGAGCGCCCCGAGTCACGGGCGATCCAGCAGGAGCCCGACGTACGCCGGAAGATCCAGTTGTACGTCGACGGGTTCGTCCAGCGGCAGCAGCGGTCGGCGCGGGTGCAGATCCTGATCCGGGACGGCCGGCACAACGACGAGACCCTGCGGGATACCTGGCAGACCCTGCTGGACGAACGCCTGACCGGGATGACCATGTTCGGCCGGCACCTGCTCGACACCGGCGAACTGCGGCCCGGGATCACGCTCGACGAGGTCGCCGACGTGCTGTGGACGTACATCTCGGTCGAGTTCTACGAGCTCCTCGTTCTGCTCCGCGGCTGGACCCCCGAGCGGTACGCCGACCTGGTCGCGAGCGCGATCACGGACGCCGTGATCCGACCAAGCGTTTGATCTCGAAGAGGTCACATCCGAATCGCGAGCAGATCACGACTGGGACCCCGCTGTGGATGTTCGTAATGCGTTAAGACTCGGGGCCGATTCGAACCCGCGCGGCGATGTGTGCTTGACTCCTCCGGTCGATAACGTTTTGGTCTCGGCAGATTGGGTTTCAGAAAGTGACTGCAGGACGGCATAGACAGGCGCGGCACCGGCAGGCGCGCCCCCAGGTGATCCGGCCCGGTGTCGCGAAGGTGGCGATTCCCGGCGCCGCAGTGGCCCTGGTGGTCACCGGATCGGCGGCCGCACTCCCCGACCAGCACGTCAAGTTCGACACCTCGATCGCCAGCTCGTCCCTGCAGCTGTCGCGCGAGGCCCAGGTCAGCCGGGACGCTCTGCGCCCGCCGTTGGACGTCGCTCCGTCGCAGACCCCGGCTCCCAAGCCGAAGAGCACCCCCTCGGCGAAGCACCTGAAGAAGGCGGCGCCGATCCCGAAGCCCACCGCGACCAAGACGCGCGCCGCCGCGAGCGCTACGCCGCCGAAGGTGATGGGCACGAAGTACACGACCACCGACGTGAACCTCTGGTCGCTCCCGCTCACCGGCGTCCTGCTGGACGTGCTGCCGAAGGGCACCAAGGTCTCCGTCACCGGCAAGATCGACGGGATCTGGGCCGAGGTCGTCAGCGACAACAAGTCCCGCTGGGTGAAGGCGGCGTACCTGTCGGCCACCAAGCCGGTCGCGAGCACGACCAGCACCTCCGGCAGCATCTCCCAGGCGGCCTGCAAGTCCGGCTCCTCGGTCGAGGACGGGCTGACCCAGGACGCGATCCGGGTCCACCGCGCGATCTGCGCCAAGTTCCCGGACATCACGTCGTACGGCGGTCTGCGGTCCGGCGACAGCGGTTCGGAGCACTCCACCGGTCACGCGCTGGACATCATGGTCAGCGGGTCGGAGGGCCAGGAGGTCGCGGACTGGCTGCACGCGAACTACAAGAAGCTCGGTGTCAGCCAGCTGATCTGGCAGCAGCACATCTGGACCGTCCAGCGCAGCAGCGAAGGCTGGCGCGCGATGGAGGACCGCGGCAGCACGACCGCGAACCACTACGACCACGTGCACGTGACTGTCTACGGGAACTCCGGCACGGTCTGAGCCAAACCCGAGACGCCCCGAGCGATCCGGTCCCCTGCCCTCCTGGGGACCGGGTCGCTTTTTCAGGGGCGGATGTTGGCGTTCAGGTGGAAGAAGTTCGTCGGGTCGTAGGCCCGCTTGACCTCGCGCAGCCGGCTGAGGTCCTTGACGTCGTACGCCGTGTCCGCGCGGCCCAGGTCGCCGAGGAAGTTCACGAAGGTGCGGCCCGAGTCCGGCAGCACGCCGTGCATCTCGCGGTCCACGATCAGCGAGTACGACGCTCCGCGGTGACCGACCGGACCGGCGCCGGGACCCGGGTGGGCCATCGCACCGCCCCAGTGCCGGATCTCCACGGTCGGCGCGTCCTCGTCGTCGAAGCCGGTGACCACGTCGATCACCTCGTCGGTCAGGGTGTCGAGGAAGTCGAGGTGCCGGGCGGGCGTGCCGCCCATCGCGGCGTCGCCGTACTCGATCGTGGTCAGCTCGCCGGCCAGCCGGGGACCGGCGACCTCGAACAGCGGCTTCAGCAGGTGCTCGGCCAGCTCGGCGGCACCGGCGTACATGACCTTGATCGCGACGGCACGCTGCTCGGTGCCGGGGACCCGGGTCAGGACGACCGCAGTGCTCAGCTCGTTGGGGATCGTGGCGGTCCAGTCGCGGTAGTGGCGCAGGATCGCGGCCGCGCGGTCGATGCCGTAGTACACGATGCCGGCGTGGACTGTGCGGACCGGATACAGCCGGAACTCGAGCGACGTGACGATGCCGAAGTTGCCAGTGCCGCCGCGGATCGCCCAGAACAGGTCCGGGTGGTGCTCGGCGCTCGCGGTCACAGTGCGCCCGTCCGCGGTGACGACCTCGGCGCGGATCACACTGTCGGCCGCGAACCCGTACTTCCGGGCCAGCCAGCCCACGCCGCCACCGAGCGTGTACCCGGTGACGCCGACGTCGCGGTGTGAGCCCGACAGCGGCGCCAGCCCGAACTGCCCTGCGGCGTCCAGCACCGCACCCCAGCGCGCTCCCGGTGCGACCTTGGCGATCCGGCGCTCCGGGTCGATCAGCACGCTCGTCATGGGCGTGGTCTTGAGCAGGATCCCGCCGTCGGCCGGTACCCGAGTCCCGTGACCCGTGGCCTGCACCGCGATCGGTACGCCGTACTCGCGTGCCGTCCGCACCGCCGCCTGGACGTCGGTCCGGCTGGAGGCCTCGGCGACCACCAGCGGCCGTGAGTCGATTGTGGGGATCACGGACTTCCGCTGTACGTCGTACTCCGTCTCACCGGGCTGCCGGATGGCGCCGTTGAACCCGGCGCCCAGCAGCCCCGCCACCACGTCGCTTGCAACCGGTGCAACCGTCTGCGTCGTCATCCCAACCCACTCCCTCACGTATCCGCTTCTGCCAATACGTCGAAGGAAGGAGGCGCCGATCGACACGCCCCGGCAAACTTCTTCAGATGACCCACACCGTCGAGGTCACCGGCGAGGTCCTCACGAAGCACTACAGCTCGTGGTCCCGCGATGAGCCGGGCCGCGAATGGGCTGCCCTCACCTTGCTCGCGCAGCACGCGCCGGGGTTGGCACCGATCCCCCTGGTCGACGGCGCCGCGCCGCGTCCGTGGGTCTCGATGACAGTCCTCCCTGGTCAGCCACTTAGCGGCGCGCTCACTGGTGCGCAAATCGACGCCCTGGGCGACGCCCTCACCACTCTGTGGTCGGTGGCTCCCCACGACCTACCCGATCGACACACCGGCCCTGGTCAACCGCACCCAGACCGCCCTCGCCACTCTGCGGACAGGCACGGGAGTGTTCGCCGATGCCGCCACAGCCGCAGCGGTCTGGCTCGACGGCTTTGCCGACTTCGAGCTGCGCGACCCAGTGGTCGCCCACGGCGATCCCAACCTGACCAACTACCTCTGGGACGGCACCCGGATCCGCATAGTCGACTTCGAGGACGCGGGGCGCGGTGACCTCTGCCTTGAGCTCGCCAACCTCGTCGAGCATCTCGCCGGACGCGAGACCGACTGGAGTCCCGTCGTACGACGTTTCGCCGTCGACCCGTCCCGTTTCCACACCGCCCGCTGTCTGTGGGCGGCGTTCTGGCTGACACTGATCGGTCCGGGCGGACCAAGTGCCAACCGGAATCCACCCGGTGCGGCGGAGGCGCAGGCGCGACGGGTGCTCGAGCTGCTCAGGCCGGCAGCGGGAGTTCCTTGAGGCGTTCGATGTCCGCGAGGATATCGATCTGGGTGATCTTGCCATCGGCGACCGTGACCGCCATGACCCCCATCAGGCGGCCGTTGACGACGGTGATCCCGCCCGGCTCGCCGTTGATCGTCGCGAGCTCCATGTACGGCGCCATCCGGCCGAAGAGGAGCGCCTGCTCGACCACCGCCCGCGCACCACGGACCAGCTTCGATACCGCCGGACCGGCGAACTCCGCGGTCGCCGCTCCCGCGTCAGCGCGCAGTACGACGTCCGGATCGAGCACCGAAAGCAACGCCTCGAAGTCACCACTGCGCGACGCGGCCATGAACGCTTCCATCACAGCCCGCTGCCGCCCGGTGTCACCATCGCTGCGCGGCGCGCCCTGTACCCGCCGCCGTGCCCGGCTGGCCAGCTGCCGGGTCGCCGCCGGGGACTTGTCCACGATCGACGCAATCTCGTCGAAGCTGACCCCGAACATGTCGTGCAGCACGAACGCCAGCCGCTCCGCCGGCGCCAGCGTCTCCAGTACGACGAGCAGCGCCAGACCGACCGCATCCGCCTGCAACGCCTCGTCTTCCGGCCCGAGCCCACCGGCCTCCCGGCTGATGATCGGATCTGGTACGAACGTGTCCAGTGAGTCCTCCCGCCTGGACTTGCGGCTGCGCAGCATGTCCAGACAGACCCGCGACACCACGGTGGTCAGCCATCCGGCCAGATTGCCGACATCACTCACGTCGGACCGGCTCAGCCGCAACCACGCCTCCTGGACGGCGTCCTCGGCCTCAGCGAGCGACCCGAGCATCCGGTACGCGACCGCGCGCAACTGCCCGCGATGCTGCTCGAACTGCCTCGCCAGCTGGTCGTGGTCGTCCACTGATGCCTCCATCACTTCCCTGACGGATCGGAGCACCATGATGTGACAGGGCTTCCGCATCACCCATGATGGGGTCATGCCTGCGACCCGCGGTGACCTGGTGTTCGAGGACGACTTCGAAGCGTCGTCGCTCGACCGGTCCGCGTGGTCACCGCACTATCTGCCGCACTGGAGCTCCCGTGCGGCGTCGGCTGCGACGTACCGGCTGAATGACTCATGCCTCACGCTCAGCATCCCGCCGGAGCAGGGACTCTGGTGCGACGGCGACCACAAACCGGACCTGCGGGTGTCGGGGATCCAGTCCGGCAACTACTCCGGTCCGGTCGGCAGCACGATCGGGCAGCAGCCGTACCGGGAGGGTCTCGTCGTCCGCGAGGCGCAGCATGAGTTCTGGGGCTGGACTCCGAACGGTGGGTACGTCGAACTGCGGGCGCGGGCCGATCTCAGTCCACGGTCGATGGTGTCGCTGTGGATGGTCGGACTGGAGGACCAGCCGGAGCGGTGCGGAGAGATCTGTGTGATGGAGGTCTTCGGCGACGCGATCGTTCCCGGTGACTCCACAGCTGTCGGCATGGGCCTGAAAACCATCCGTGACCCGTCCGTGCCGCAGGACTTCGAGGCGGTCCGGCTCCCGCTGGACCTGCGCGACTTCCACACCTACGCCGTGCAATGGGCCTCCGGCGAGGCGACGTTCTTCGTCGACGGCGCGCCGATCCGCAGTTGATCGGGCGCTCCGACGTACCCGCTGCAGCTGATGCTCGCCGTCTTCGACTTCCCCGACGGGAGTGCCAACGACCATGTGCCCACCTTCACCGTCGACTCCATCCGTGGATGGAACATTGCGGAGCAACTGGTCGCCTGACTAAGGTCGTCGGTATGTTCCTGCGCGCGGGTCAGTGGTGGGCCGTCGACTAGACGGCTGCTTCCGCGCGTAACCACCCGGCCGTCTCCTGCGAGGCGGCCGTTGTGATGTCTCCTCGTGGGCGGCCCCGCACCCTCGAGGATTGCCGATGGCAACAACACTCCGGACCTGGTCCGGACTGATCTCCGCGCTCCTGGCCGGCTCCGACCTGACGGCCGCGGACACCGGCTGGGCGATGGACCAGGTCGTGCTGGGCGACGCGTCACCGGCCCAGATCTCCGGCTTCCTGATCGCCTTGCGGGCCAAGGGCGAAACCGCCGACGAACTCGCCGGACTGGCCTCGGTACTGCGTTCGCACGCCACGCCGGTGCGGATCGACGAGCCGTTCGTGGACATCGTCGGCACGGGCGGCGACCGTACCGGTGCGGTGAATGTCTCCACCATGGCCGCGGTCGTGGCGGCGTCCACCGGTGTCACCGTGGTCAAGCACGGCGGTCGGGCCGCGTCCTCGTCCGCAGCAGGCTCTGCCGATCTGGTCGAGCACCTCGGCGTCCCACTGGATCTGTCCGCCGCGGACGCGGCGCGGGTGGCTGCGGACGTCGGCCTCACCTATCTGTTCGCACCACGCTTCAACCCGGCCTTGCACCAGGTCGCCGTGGTACGTCGCGAGCTCGCGGTCCCCACTGCCTTCAACGTCCTGGCCCCGTTGCTCAATCCCGCCGACCCGCAGCATCAGTTGGTCGGCGTCGCCAACCCTCGCATGCTCCCAGTGCTCGCCCATGCGCTTGCCCAGCAAGGGAAATCCGCCCTCGTAGCCCGAGGCGACGACGGCCTCGACAAGCTCACCACCACCGGGCTCTCTCGGCTGTGGGTGGTGTCCGGCGGCTCCGCCCGCTCGCATGTCTTCGACCCACGCGCACTCGGACTGCGCCCGTCCTCACTGGCCGAGCTCCGCGGCGGTGACGCCGCCTTCAACGCCCGTGTGCTCCGCGGTCTGGTCGACGGTGAACACGGTCCGGTGCGAGACGTCGTACTCCTGAACGCTGCGGCCGCCCTGGCCACCCTGCACCTGGAAGACGGACAGTTGCTCGAACAGTTGGCGGACTGTCTGGAGCGGTGTCGACAGGCTGTGGACAACGGCAGTGCCGCCGCAACTCTGGAGCGCTGGTCCAATCACTCGCTAGCCGTGACCGATGAACCAGCGCATTTAGGCTCAGTACATGCTGTCTCTCCGCCCGCTGGTTCTGTCGGACATCGCGACGTACGCGCGATGGGGGCAGGACCAGCGGTTCTGTGAGCACGCCGGGTGGACCATCGGCCTACCGCTGCCCGACTACGAGGCGCACTGGAACCGGTTGATCACCGAACCGCATCCGGAGCTCATCCGCCTCGCCGCCGTTCTCGGCGACGAGATCGTCGGGTACGTCGACCTGCACGGCGAGGACCCGCAGCAGCGCGAACTCGGCTATGTCGTCGGCCCGTCCACCCGCTGGGGCCAAGGCATCGGCACCGCCATCGCTCGCCTTGGCCTCGACCATGGCTTCGGTCACCTCGGCCTGAAGGCGATCACCGCCGATGCCTTGGACGCCAACCACGCGTCGATCCGCATTCTGCTCAGCCTGGGCATGACCGAGACCGGCACAGGCGCCGAAGAACCTTTCCTCGTCGCACAGTCGTTCTACCGGCAGTTCTCGATCACGAAGGCTGAGTGGGAACGTGGTCGGCCCGGCGCAGGATCGTCCGGCTGACCAGGGCCGGGTTGCGTAGGCTCGGGAGGTGGTCGACGCCCGGCATCCAGATGAACTCGGCATCGGGGATGCGTGCGGCGGTCGCACCGGCGACTGCGGCCAGGATCGGGCGGTCCTTGTCGCCCACCATGACTACGGTCGGGGCCTGCACGGTTTGGAGGCGGTCGTAGACCGGTGGGTCCGGCGTCAGATAGTCGTCCTGGTCGAACCACGCCGGTACGGCGGCCTGCAGTTGAGCGACCGCGGCTTCGTCATCCCCCGCGGCACCCCATAGCCGCAGCCCGAGCCGCACCAGTCCCTCGACATCCCTCTTGTCCGCGAGCGCCTCATACTCCGCGTCGAGCTCCGGCTCGTCCGGCATGGGAAACCCCGGCACCCCAGGACACAGAAGCACCAAGCCCTGCACTCTGGCGGGATCCGAGAGCGCCAGGCTGAGCGCCGTACCGCCACCCATCGAGCACCCGACCAGCAGCGCGCGCTCCAGCCCGAGCTGATCCAGCACCGTCACCAGATCCTCGAGCAACGAGAACTCGGCTGTCGGCGCCGCGGACCGCCCGTACCCGCGCACGTCGTACCGAACGACCCGGCGCCCCGCCAGCGCGGGCATCACCGGATCCCACACCCGCGAGTCCCCCACCCCGGGATGCAGGAGCACCACGGGCACCCCGTCCCCCGCCACATGCTCCGCCCAAACCTCATCTGGCCCAACCGGAATCCGCAGCTCCATCCCTCTACCCTGCCAGGCCGAACCGAGCCAGACAGTGCCAGACCCGCTTCAACTCCTGCTCGTCGTACGCACCCGCCGCATCCCCGACCACCCGCGGCGTCAGCACCCCATCGACCGCGATCCGCCTGCCCACCTCGACGTACCGCGCCCCTCGGTACTCCGGATGCCGCCCCAACTCCTCAACC
Source organism: Kribbella sp. NPDC020701 (assembly GCF_055562215.1). Lineage (NCBI taxonomy): Bacteria > Bacillati > Actinomycetota > Actinomycetes > Propionibacteriales > Kribbellaceae > Kribbella > Kribbella sp. NPDC020701. Next base: position 340,022 of record NZ_JBVHFT010000002.1, read on the forward strand.
GTCAACCGAAACCCGCCATGCCACTCCACCGCACAACCAAGCCCGTGCGCCGCATCCTCCACCGGAGTACCCCGATAACTCGGATCCAGCACCACCGCCTCAACATCCCTCGCCAACCGCACCGGACCGTGGATCTGAGCCTCGACGTAGTCATCCAGTACGTCGCACTCCGCCGCCTCAGCCATCGCGATCAGCCCCATCCGCTCCGCAACACCAAAGTGCTCCGGCTCAAAGCAGCTATCCGGATAACAGAACGTCGCCCGCGCAACCGCATCCGCCGTCAACCGCAGGTGCGCCGACCCAAACCGCGGTGCCCCACCAACCACCTTGGTCCGATAGTTCAGAGCCCCATAGACCGGCCGCACACCCGCCGGAGCCCCGTCGTATGCCCCACCGAACATCCGGCTCTCCCACCGCCACCGATCCCCACCCGGATGCGCCGTCAACCCACCACTGCTGACTCCAGTAACAAACTGCGACACATACACGCCGTCCCTCGCCAGCGCATCCAGCACCAGCCGCCCCCGAACCCACCGATCCGGCTGAAAGTTCACCGTCACCCGCAACCCCGGGTCCACCGCGTCCCCAGCGGCTGTCGCGGCAACGAACCGCACTGCCCGCTCAGCAGGCTCATCCACCACGTTCCACCCCGTGGTCTATCGGCGGAGGATGTGGAGTGTGGCTCCACACATTCCGGACGGGCGTCTCACAACCTACCGGGCTGATGTTCCAAGGAAATCCGAGACAAGTGGGTACAGGCGGATTATGGCGATACGGCGGGCAGGTGCGGCTGCGGTCGTCCGGACGCGGAGTTGGCGGTTGGTCCGTGGTGTCCTGGCGATGCTGGTGTTCGCGTTGCCTGTGGTGCTCCTCGGGTTGGCGGTGCGACAGAAGTTCGATCCGTTGATCACGGCCGACGAGGCGGCCATCCGGGCGGCCACCGGGTTCAGCGTTCGTCACGGGCTGGTACCGGCGCTGACCGTGATCCAGCTCGTCAGCCAGCCGATCTTCGTGTACCTCGTGGGGACCGTGGTGGTGGTCTGGGTCTGGAGGTCCAAGAAGCTCAAGGGGCGGGCGTTGTGGGCCTTCGTCACGATGATGGTCGGCTGGGGAATCGGCGGCATCGCCAAGCCCATCGCCCAGCGCGCCCGGCCGGTCGTCGACGACTCGGTGCCGCATGCGCAGGGCTACTCGTTCCCCTCCGGCCATACCCTGAACATCACCTTGGCGGCCGGCGTCCTGGTCTTCCTGCTCTGGCCGCTGCTGTCCGCCACCCAACGCCGCATCGCCGTCGCGCTCGCGATCGTGGTGCCGGTGATCGTCGGTCTGGACCGGCTGTTCATCGGCGCGCATTTCCCGTCCGACATTCTCGCCGGGCACGTACTCGGTCTGGGCATTATGTTCGCTTCATGGATCGGATTCATCGGCAAGACGGCAGCGACCTCCTCACCAGGACCGTCGCACCCGGCGTAGCCCTCGGTGGCCTCATCATCGGCATCGGGCTCGCACTGAAGGGACCACTCGACGGGATCTCCCACGCCGAAGAGACGGTCAACAAGGATCTAGCCGCCGACCGGAACGGAACCTGGGACACGATCACCGCGGTGTGGTCGCAGATCGGCAACACCGCGGGCGTCATCGCGGTCTGCATCGTCGTCTCGTCCCTGCTGCTGTGGCGGACCCGGGACCTGCGCCTGGCGCTCGTCGCACCGGTGGCGATCGCCATGCAGGGGCTGATCTTCCTGATCGCGGCCAGAGTCGTGGACCGCGATCGCCCGCAGGTGGACAAGCTCGACGCGTCACCACCGACCGCGAGTTACCCCAGTGGGCACGTAGGCGCGTCGACCGGCTTGTACGTCGCGTTCGCGCTGCTCGCACTGGGCATCGAACGCACCTGGCTGCGCTGGACCACAGTGATCCTCTGCCTCGCAATGCCCTTGCTCGTGGCGTTCTCCAGGCTCTACCGCGGAATGCACCACGTCACGGACGTCGGCGCCGGCGTACTCAACGGCGCCATCTGCGCCCTACTCGCCTACGCCTGGTACCGCCACTGCACCACCCGCCGCCGCAGCTCCACACCACGCCCCGCCGCTGCCGGCCGCCTCTCAGGAGCCACCCGGAAACCCAAATAACAACGCGGAGGGTGTGGGATTCGAACCCACGATGACGGTCACCCGCCATACCGGTTTTCAAGACCAGCGCACTCGGCCGCTATGCGAACCCTCCAGACGGCTGTGCCGCCGATCGTTGAGGATAGCGCAGGGCGGTGGGGTGGAAGTCGAGTGCGGGGGCCGGTAGCCACCGGTATGGTCTCGGCAGAGGCGGACGGGCCGCCTGGGGTACGGACGGAGGTGAGGGCAATGTCTCGGTCGTTCGAGGACATGGCACACACCGTCCGGTCGGCGCGCTGACCAGCGGCTGACCGGGCTATCCGGCCGGCTGTGGTGCAGCCGACCGGGTCTTCCGCCGGCGTCACGCCGGCACTTCCGGTTGTCCCGTCATGCCCTCTGGAGCTCTCGTATGCGTTCCCTCGGTACGTTCCTGCTGCCGTCCGACCTCGGATCCGATTTCCGCAAGATCTGGCCGGCCTCGATCATCTCCAACCTCGGCGACGGCGCCATGCTCGCCGCCGGCCCGCTGCTGGTCGCCTCGATCACCAGTGAACCGGCCGCGGTCGGCGCGGCCGCCTTCGTCCAGCAGTTGCCATGGCTGTTGTTCGCCCTGTTCAGCGGCGCACTGGTCGACCGGCTCGATCGCCGGCTGATGGTCGTTGCCGCCGACCTCTTTCGCGCGACGGTGCTCGCCGCCCTCGGCGTCGCCGTACTGCTCGGCACCTCACCCCTGTGGGCGATCTATCTGGCGCTCTTCTTACTCGGTACGGCGGAAACACTCGCCGATAACGCATCGAGTGCATTGCTGGTGAGCGCCGTACCCAAAGCACACCTGGGTCGGGCCAACGCGCGACTGTTTGCCAGTGGGACCGTTCTGCAACAGCTAGGCGGCCCACCGCTCGGCGCACTGCTGTTCGCGGTCGGGTCCGGCGTCCCACTGGTCTTCGACGCGGTGACGTTCGCCGCTGCGGCCGCCTTGGTCGCACGAGTCGCCGTACGTCCACCACTACCGGAGCCGTCGGGTACGGCGCTCTGGAGCGAAGTGCGGGAGGGAGTCCGCTGGCTCTGGGGCCACGCCGGCGTACGGACGTTGGCCTGTTCGATCCTGGTCATGAACATCACCTTCTGCGCCGCCTTCGCGACCTGGGTGCTGTTCGCCCGGGAGCGGCTCGGTCTGAGCGAAACGCAGTTCGGATTGCTCATCTCGGTCGGCGCAATCGGAGCGGTCCTCGGCATGCCGGTGTACCACTTGCTCGAGCCGCGCGTCGGCTCGCTGACCCTGCTGCGCGGCGGTCTGGTGATCGAGACGACGGTCCACCTGATCCTCGCGCTCACCCGGAGCCCTTGGGTCGCCGGCGCGACCATGGCTGTGTTCGGCGTCCACGCCGTGGTGTGGGGCATCGTGTCCACGACCGCTCGGCAGCTGGCGACGCCGGAGCCGCTGATGGGGCGAGTGAACAGCGTGTACATGTTGGCCTCGGTCGGTGGCGCCGCGATCGGCTCGGCGCTGGGCGGCGTACTGGCGCAACGGTTCGGACTGGCCGCGCCGTTCGCCGCAGCGTTCGTGGCTATGGTGCTGATGACGGTGGTCGCCTGGCGGCCACTTCGCCACGTCTCGGTACGCCAGGTGCCCGCAACGGACTGAAATCGGTTGCAGGGTCTCGGAGAGCGCTTGCTATGTTCGTGGCCGCCGAGTCGATGCGATGGGAGAAGCACTGTCATGCCCACAGCTACATCTCTCGGTCTCCCGAAGGTCCGTGGTCGCGTACCGCTTCTCGTCGCGCTGTCCATCGACTCGTTCGGCGGCGGGTGTGCCGGGCCGCTTCTACTGCTCTACTTCGTCAGGGTCGCCGACGTCCCTCTCGGCAGGGCCGGACTGGTACTGACGGTCGCGACGCTCTTCTCCATCGCCGCACCGGCCGTGGTGGGCTTGGTGATCGACAGAGTAGGCCCGCGCAACCTCGTGATCGGCGCGCAGTTCGCCCAGGGTCTCGCCTTCACGGGCTTCTTCTTCGGCCGGTCGCTTTGGCTCCTGTTCCTTTGCGCACTTGTGACAACGACCGGACAGCGGGCGTTCTGGTCTGCGATCTTCAGTCTGCTGGCTGACATCGCGGACGACGGCGACCGCGACCGGTGGTTCGGTCTGGGCGGCATGATGCAGGCCGGGGGATTCGCCCTCGGTGGACTGGCGGCCGGCCTCCTGCTGGCGATCGGCGGCGATACGCCGTTCCTGATTGCGATGGCTGTCAACGCGGTGACCTTCTTCGTGGCCGGTCTGCTTCTCCTGCGGTTGCACCCGTCTCACCACGAGCAGACCAAGCAGGACACCGGACCGGCTCCGCTTCTGCGCAAGGACAAGCCGTTCCTGGTGCTGATCGGCGCCAACACCTTGCTGGCCCTCTGCATGATGATGTTCGGTGTTGGACTGCCTGTGTACATCGCTGAGGCGCTGCCCGTACCCAAGTGGCTGGTCGGCGTCCTGTTGGCCGGGACCTCCGTCGTCCTGGCGACCGGCCAGACGCTCGTAGTGCGGCACACCGAACGGCGTCGTCGTACGAACGTCATGATCGTGTCCGGTGTGACCTGGGCGGTGTGGGGACTGCTGATGGCGTCGTTGCTGCATCTTCCGGGAGCGCTGGTGGTGCCCGTGCTGGTGCTGGCAACGGCGTGCTTCGCGTTCGCCGACGTACTGCACGCTGCGACCAACAACGCGCTGTCAGCCGCGGTGGCGCCGGTCGTCGGGCGCGGGAAGTACCTGTCCTACTGGCAGTACTCCTTCACGTTCGCGAGTGTGCTGGCGCCCGCCTTCTTCGCTCAGCTCTTCGAGCTGCAGCACGAGTTCCCGTGGCTGGCCCTGAGCGCTTTGGCCCTCGTGGCCAGCGTGACGATGTTCGCGTTGGACCGGGCGATCCCTCAGAGCACGGTCCAGCGCGCCTGAGCCTCCCGCGCACCCAACACGGCAGGATCACCGAACACACCCGTGAGCGCACCTGCGTTTCACCGCGCGCCCCGGGCACCTGGAATGACGCAGGTTCGCCCGACAATCTGACTCGTCAGGATGTCATCTCTCAGGACATAGGTGACAGTTCTGCGTCAGGACATGGGTGACGTTGGTGGCGGTCTGGGTGGTGACACTTCGGCCCTGAGGGCTTGGGGATGGTTGCCAGTGAACCCATCGATCCTGCTGTTCGGCTCGCTATCTCGCAGTGGTCTGATGACGCGCCTCGTGAGGCGGTGTCGACGTTTTGTGCCGAGTTCGGCATCTCCCGCAATTCGTTCTACGAGCTGCGCAAGCGCGCCATGCTCGATGGGCCGGCCGCGGTGCTTGAGCCCCGGTCCCGGCGTCCGAGGTCGAGCCCCTCGAAGCTGGTAGTAATCGAGGCATCGGCGGACTTTGACGAGAGATGAAGGGCCTGATTGATGAGACGGGCGTCTCGAATAGCTCGATCGGCCTGCGTGATACCGCCGTGGTATCATTTGGTATGGCTATGACACTGCGACTCACCGAGGAAGAGACGGATGCCCTGCGACGAACCGCCGAGGCTGAGCACCGCTCGATGCAGGACGTCGCCAGAAACGCGATCGCCGAATACACCCAAAACCACCGAGCACTGCGTGACCGGCTCCTCGACCGGATCTTCACCGAGGACGAGAACCTGCTGAAGCGTCTCGCCGAGTGACCGAGTTCCTGAGGCTTGAGGACCTGGTGAGGGCTGCCGAACGGATCGGCGGCCCGGAGTGCATTCGCGACGTGGGGCTGTTGTCGTCGTCGATCGCACGGCACACCTCGGTCGTGTTCGGGATCGACGTCTACCCGAGTCTGGACCTGAAGGCGGCCGCGCTGCTGACCTCGGCGGTCAGCAACCATGCCCTAGTCGACGGCAACAAGCGCCTCGGCTGGGTCGCGATACGGTTGTTCTATGCCCTCAACGGTGTCGAGTTGCGGTTCGACGAGGACACGGCCTACGAGTTGGTGCTGGACATTGCCAAGGGCCTCGACGACGTTCACCACGTTGCACGGATGCTGGGTTCCTGGCATTAGCCCCGCGGCGCCGCGGTCCTTCTTGAAGGAGTCCTGGCTGCACACGACTTGATGGAAGATGGCAAACTGCGCGCCGATGATGTCGATCGTCGGTACCGGTGATCTGCTGGAGCCGGGCGAACATCGCCTGGGTCCCCGGGTCGTCAACCGCGACTTCGCCGACGTCCCGGACCGGCTCGATCGAACTGAAGCAGAAGTCTAGATCCTCATCGAGCACACCCCGGCCCGCGCCCGGAGTGAAATACGTCGGCAACGGCAGTCCCCCGCCCGCCCGGCAGCCGCCCCAAACCCCTAGAAACGTCACCGAAGTCCTGACACATCAACCGTCACCCATGTCCTGAGACATCACATCTGACTCGTCAGGATGCGTTGCGTTCGATCGAACATCTGTTCTAATGTTTTCCCAGTTCGTGGTTCTCCACCCTGGATCGTCCGGTCGACCGAGCCTCCCACCTTCGATGTGGACGGCCGCCCGACGCCGCCGCCCGCGTTGTGAGGACCCGGGCTGTGGAGAATCCGTTCACCAACCGGGTACAGCTGAGGAAGACGAGGTGATGATCGACGGAAGGACAGCGACACATGCTGCTGGAACATCGCGGCCGCCGACCGGTCGTGCCCGAATCCGCTTACGTCGCCCCATCAGCCGTGCTCTGTGGAGCCGTCGTGCTGGCCGAGGGCAGCAGAGTCCTGCATGGTGCGGTGCTGACGGCGGAGAACGGCGAGGTCCGTGTCGGTGAGAACAGTGTGGTGATGGAGAACGCCCTGGTGCGCGGCCGGGCCGATCATCCCGCCCTGCTCGGCGACGCGGTCCTGGTAGGTCCCCATGCACATGTCAACGGCGCCACGGTCGAGGACGAAGTCTTCATCGCCACGGGCGCCGCGTTGTTCCCTGGTTCTGTCGCCGGCGCAGGCGCGGAGCTCCGGATCAACAGCGTGCTGCACGTGAACTCGCGCCTGGAACCTGGCGCGGTCCTCCCGATCGGATGGATCGCGGCCGGCGACCCGGCCCAGCTCTTCTCACCCGACCGGCACGAAGAGCTCTGGCAACTCCAGCGCGACCTGGACTTCCCCGGCACCGTCTACGGCGTCCCCCGCGGCACCCCCATGCGCGACATCATGTCCCGCCAATCCACCTACTACGGCACGCACCAGTCCGACCGCCTCCTCGACCCGTAGCCTCGTGCGACGCGTCAACCGATGGTGAGGTTGCGTAGCTCGAAGCGGCGTACCTGGGCGGGTGCTGTGCCTGAGCACGTCAGGCGGGCGTCGATGGTGTCGAGGTGGACGGACAGCTCGACGGTGATGGGGCCTGCGGTGGAAGCGAGCGTTACCAGCCAGCGGTGGTTGGGGAGTTCTTGAACGGCTTGAGGACGGAGGTTGTTGACGGCAAGTGACTGGCCGGCGGCGCGGGCGAAGTGCTGCGCTGCTTGGACCGGGGGTGTGAACGCACCTGATCCACGGAGGAGATCGGGTACGACGGTGCCTTCGTCGTAGCGCTTGGCGAGCTCGACGGCGCGGGTCGTGGACACATGCCCGTAGAACAGGCCGTGCGGCAGTACGACGACATTCGCGGCGAACCGGTCGCCGCCGATGTGACTGCATTCCCACGTCCGCTCGGGATAGGCAGCCGCCAACGCCGCAGCCACCGGACGCCCTCGCACGGCACAACACGCGTCGTGCCGTCCATGCGTGCACACCAGATACACCGGCTCGTGGCTGAGTGTTCCTTTGTCCGCGCCCACAAGCACGTCCAGCAGGTGCTCGTCCGCAGGCAACTCACCCCACCGAACCGACTCCCGCCCCGGCCGGCAATCCACCAATCCCCACCGCCGCGGCGCCGACCGATCCACCCGCCCAAACCGCCGTACCAGCACCGGCCGGTACCCCAACTCCCGACAAACTCGCGCAACCTCCACCCCCAACCCGTCCCCCACACCACCAACCCCGGCACCAGCAATCCCCACACCAGCACTCGCGGCGCTGGCACTCGCGGCGTCGGGGCTCTCGGCACCGGCGCTGTCCGTACCGGCGTTCCCGGCAGCGGCGTTCCCGGGACCAGCACTTGCTGGACGGGGGCTGGCGGTGCGGGCACGTGTTGCGGAGCCGGCGTCGAGGCTGGTTAGGGCGTTGCGGGGCCAAGGGTGGTGGGACTCGATGAGGAGCCAGCGGCTGGCGGGTGGGGCGGTGGCTACGGGGGAATCGCCCCGGAGGCCGGCGAGCGCGGCGCAGCCTGTCTCCGCGCGGTATCTGCCGTCGTCACCCACGCCCACTCACCTTACTGTTGCTCGCTCCAACCACCCCCGGCTGTTCAAGAGCTGGTCGCGCTACGACCGCATCGGTTGGGGTGGTCAGGGACTGGTTGCGACTAGGACTGCTTCGGTGAGGAGGCGGCGGACCAGGACTAGTTGGTCGGGGTCGTCGAGGCCTGGGAGGTTGCCTACCTTGCAGTCGGTGCCGGAGGTCAGTTCCACGACCGCAGCGGCTGTGACGGCTGGCAATGTGATGGTGCGGTCCGGTAGCTGGAGGACTACGGGGTCGCCTGGTATGACTCGGCAGCGGAGGCCGGTGCGTAGGCGGACCGTCGTACCGACTGCCAGGGAAGCGATGGATGCTGCGTGAGCCAGCGGCGGTAGTGGGGCGGGGCGGTTGCCGGACCACGTACGGCGTCTGAGGCGAGCCGCGAGCGCATCGGGTGTTGCTGACTGGATCTGACGGACGAAGAGGTCAGCCACCTCTGGCAGCACCTTGCTGAGCTGGTCCGGGTCGCCCGGATCGAAGCCCAGCGGCAACGCGGTCCGCAGCGATGCGTCGTCGGCAGCCAGCGCGGCCAGCTCCTGCACGAGGAGGTACCGGGTCAGCGTGTGCATGCCGACCGTCAGATGCGCGCTGACACCACCGAGCGCCTTGGCCGAATGCAGGAAGCCGCGCGGTACATAGAGCGCATCGCCAGGCCGCAGTACCTCGTCGATCACCGGAGCCTCGTCGCGCGCAGCCGACGCTACCGCGTTCGAGTAATCAGTCCACGGCTGGTTGCGCAGTGGATCGACGTGCACCGGCTCATGCACGGTCCAGTGCTTCTCACCCGCCACCTGCAGCACAAAGACGTCATGTACGTCGTAATGCGCCGAGAACCCCTGCGACTCCGCCGGAGTGATGTACGCGTTGATCTGCACCGGATGACCGGCATCAGCCGACAGCTGGGTCGCGAAGTCGACGAGCGCCGGCCAGGTGCGGTGCAGGGCCTGCAGTACGACGGTGTGGCCATTGGCGAACAACGCCGCCACCTTGTCGTCGCGGATCTGATCCCCGATGTCCGCGCCCACACCACCCGACCCGGTGAACTGTCCGTCGCCGACAACCGCACCGTTCTTGGCGATGCGCAGGAACGGTGTCCGGAGCCCGCGTCGGGACAACAGCTCGTCCGCGGCCTCGAGGGTGAACAGATCGTCGTACGGCGCGGGCAGGTCCGGGCCATGGGATAGCAGAGCCCGCGAACCCCAGTAGGAGTTCGAGAACTCGTCCAGATCACCCGCTACGCAGCGCCGGAGAGCCGGGCGCTCATCCGGCAGCGGCCCGGCCCCCGGCACGGTACTCACCAACTCCCGGAGCCGCCGCCAGCTCCACCGTCGGCACCACCGTCAGTGCCACCCTCCGTCGCTCCACCGTCAGCCGGCCCTTCGCCGCCGCCTCCCGCGCCACCGTCCGCGCCGCCATCGGCACCACCATCCGTGCCGCCCGGTGTCGCACCACCGTCGGCCGGCCCTTCACCGCCGCCGGCACCGCCATCCGCACCACCATCCGTGCCACCAGGCGTCGCACCACCGTCGGCCGGCCCTTCACCGCCGCCGGCACCGCCATCCGCACCACCATCGGCGCCGCCGTCAGTGCCCCCGGGGGTGGCGCCACCGTCCGCCGGTCCTTCGCCGCCCGAGCCTCCGTACCCGCCGGCGCCGCCGTCGGCACCACCATCCGTGGCACCTGCGGTCGCGCCACCGTCCGCGAGACCCTCGCCACCTTCGGATGAGGTGTTCATGTCATCGTCGTTCAGACCCATCTTGCTGCTCCCTTCGCGAATGACCAGAAGGAGTGCCAGACGTGGAGCGGGGCACTCAGGGACCATCCTGTGCGCAAAGTGCGGGTCGACTAAACCCCTCAGGGGTTACAGCGGCAACTCGGTTCGACGGCGAACGCCGCACGACCGCCATCGCAACCAGAACGTCAAGCCACGCGCGGTCAGGAAGCCGGGTCGCGAGCGGTCAGGAAGCCGGGTCGCGGGCGGTCAGGAAGCGGGGTCGCAAACGGTCAGGACGTGAGGTCGCGCCACACCTTGGCGAAGCCGTCGGTCACGTCCTCCGGGCGGACCGCGATCCGCAGCCAGTCCGGTCCGAGCCCCGGGAACGTGTCGCCGCGCCGGACCGCGAATCCACGCTGTCGCAGGGATTCCCGCAGTACGGCGCCACCCTCGACCCGCACGAGCACGAACGGTCCACGCGGCACGCCATACGTCGAAACCGGACCACGCACCCCGGACCCGGCCGAACCGGACGTGGCGGAGCCCACGGACGCGACCAAACCCCCGGACCCGGCCATGCCCCCGACTCCCAGGCTGTCAAGCAGATGGACGCGTTGACGCTCGATGTCCAGCGCCGCCTGGGCCGCCTCCTCCACGGCCCGTTCGTTGCTGCAGGCAATTGCCGCCGCAAGTGCAGGAGTGGACACCGGCCAGTGCGGCTGGACAGCAGCCAACTGCTCGATCAACCCGGGCGCCGCGAGTACGTACCCGATCCGCAGGCCGGCCAGACCCCACGTCTTGGTCAGACTCCGGATCACCACCAACCCCGGGATCGAGGCAGCAGCGAGCGACTCAGGTTCGCCCGGTACGGCGTCCATGAACGCTTCATCGACGACGAGGATCCGATCCGGGCGCGCGAGCTCACGCAGATCGTCGGCGCGATGCAGGACCGACGTGGGGTTGGTCGGATTGCCGATGACCACGAGATCAGCGTCGGCCGGCACCGTCCGTGGATCGAGGACGAACCCCTCCTCGGCACGCAGGATCACCCGGTCGACCACATGCCCGGCGGACCGCAGCGCCGCCTCGGGTTCGGTGAACTGTGGATGAACCACCACCGCATGCCGCGGCCGGAACGCCCGCGCGATCAGTACGAACGCCTCCGCGGCACCCGCCGTCAACAGCACCCGAGCCGGCGCCACCCGGTGCCGCGCGGCGATCGCCGCCACCGCCGCGTCCTGCCGTGGGTACGACGCCAGGTCGGTCAAACTGCACGTGATCTCGTCGATCAACCACTGCGGTGGTGTACCCGCCCGCACATTGACAGCGAGATCGACCAGCCCATCTCCGACCTCGAGATCGCCATGATGCTCCAGATCAAACCCATCCAGCACCCCTGGAGGCTAGCGGTTCCAGCCGGATTCCGGACCAGTTGGTCCAAGCACTGGGCGTTAGCGAGGGGTCACGGTGTACCGGCGGTTCCGCAGTGACGGATTGCGCGTGCGTACGTCGGCCAGCCGCTCGGCCGACACGTCCGCGAGCGCGTGCCCGTCCGCCTCACCCACCGACGCCAGAGCAACCCCCTGCGGGTCGATGACCTGACTGAGACCGCAGTACTTCTTCCCGTTCTGCGCAGCGGCCGCCACGTAGCACGTGTTCTCCACCGCCCGAGCGGTAAGCAGAGTGGTCCAGTGGTGCTCCTTCAAAGGCCCACGGACCCACGCGGCAGGTACGACGAGCACCTCGGCGCCGGCGTCGATCAGAGCGCGCGACAACTCAGGAAAGCGCAGGTCGTAGCAAGTCATCAGGCCCAGCGACACGCCGCCGACGTTGACCACCACCGGCGCTACGTCTCCCGGCGTCAGCTGATCCGACTCCTTGTACCCGAACGCGTCGTACAGATGGATCTTCCGATAGGCGCCGAGCAACGATCCGTCCGCACCGACGGCCAGCAGCGTGTTGTACGGACGGTGCTGGTCGCAGCTGCGTTCGAACATCCCGGCCACGATCGCCAAGCCGTGTTCGAGCGCACACTTCCGCAGCGTGTCGACGAACTCCCCGTCCAGCGCTTCAGCGGCCTCCGCCACCGATCCGCCTTCGATGGCGAAGTCGGACATCATCGCTTCCGGCAGTACGACGAGGTCCGGCCGGCCCTGGGCCGCATCGGCGACGACGCGGGTCACCAGGTCGCGGTTCGCGGCCTTGTCGAGGCTGCTGGCGGTCTGCACCACGGCGATCTTCACGTCTCCATGGTGCCGCAAAGGCGTGGGACTTGAACCCAGCCGCAGCACGTCGGGTGGGAGACTGCCTTCGTGGAGTTCGACGCGCTGGTACTCGCTGGGGGTGGGTCGACCCGGTTCGGCGGGGTGGACAAGGCGATGCTGGTGCTCGAAGGCATCACGCTCCTCGACCGGGTGCTGACTGCGACCGCTGACGCCGTATCGACCGTGGTGGTCGGCCCGGTCCGCACCACCTGCCGCCCGGTCGCCTGGACCGTCGAAGATCCACCGTCCGGCGGTCCGGTCGCAGGGATCGCAGCAGGGCTGAGCCATGGCACCGCACCGGTCGTCGTACTCCTGAGCTGCGACCTGCCGTGGCTGACAAAGGACGACGTCGCGCAGCTGGTCGACGGACTCGGTGACCACGACGGCCACGGACTGCGGGACACGGACGGCCGCGAACAACAGCTCGCGACCGCGTACCGCCGTACGGCGCTCACCGAAGCGATCACGCAGCTCGGCGATCCCCGCGACAAGTCAGTACGCCGCCTGCTCGCGGGACTCGATCTCACCTGGTCGGCGCCCACCCGAGCGGGCGACGACGTCGACACCTGGTCAGATTTTGACGACTGAAAACCGATAGACACCGCTTCTAGCGTGAGGCTGTGGATATCGAGGCGATGGTGGCCAAAGCCAGCCCGGACAGCGAAGTCACCGAGGTCGTCCAACGGACCGGCGGCCAACTGAGCACGGTCTTCGAGGTACGACGAGTAGACGCCGACCCGCTGATCGTGAAGCTGTACGCACCGGAGTGGGCCTGGAAGCAGGCCAAGGAAGTGCATGTCTACCGCTTGCTGGCCACGGAGCTGAACGGCTCCATCCCACGAGTGATTCACACCGATGAGCACGACGCATTCACAGTCCTGACGAAGCTCGACGGCGTACCGCTGTCGGAGTTCGAGCCGACTGACTGGCGAGCGACGTACGCCGAACTCGGGCAACTGCTCGCCCGGGTGCATCGGATCCCACAACCGGCGTACGGGTATCTGACCGACCAGATCCTCGATCCGTTGCCGGACAACGATCAGTACATGCGCAGGCAGTTCGCGAAGAAGCTCGACGAGTTCGAGCAGCTCGGCGGAGACCAATTACTGGCCGAGAGGATCGGAAAGTTCGTCGATCGCCACCAAGGATTGCTGGCGAACAACGAAGCACCCGTCCTCTGTCACAACGACTTCCACGAGGGCAACGTGCTCGTGGATCCGGTGACCGGGCGGGTGACGGGATTCATCGACGTCGAGAACGCGATCGCCGCCGACCCGCTGATCGACCTCGCGAAAACCGCGTCGTACTCGATCCGCGGCAACGCCGACAAGCTCGCCGGTCTGGTCGACGGGTACGGCGCACTCCCCACGGACTGGGCGGACCGCCTGCACCTGTACCGCGTCTATCACTCGCTCGAACTCTGGGACTGGTTCAAGTCGATAGGCGAGACCACTCACCTCGAAAGCATCGCAGCGGAGCTGGCCGAGCTGGTCAACGGCTGAGGGTACGGTGGGCGGCATGCGAGCTGTCGTGTGTGAGGGTGCCGGCGGAATCGAGGTTCTGACGGTCGGCGAGATCGAGGATCCGCAGCCGGCCGTCGACGAGGTCGTCATCGACGTGGTCGCCGCGGGGGTGAACCGGGCCGATCTGCTGCAGCGGCAGGGGTTCTATCCGCCGCCGCCCGGAGCACCGGGGACGATCGGGCTCGAGGTGTCCGGCACGATCTCCGCGGTCGGCGCGGAGGTCGAGGGCTGGTCGGTCGGCGACGAGTGCTGCGCGCTGCTCGCGGGTGGTGGGTACGCCGAGAAGGTCGCCGTACCGGCTCCGCAGGTGATGCCCGTACCCGAGGGGCTCGACCTGGTCAGCGCCGCGGCGCTGCCCGAGGTGGTCGCGACGGTGTGGTCGAACGTGTTCATGACCGCGCATCTCAAGGACGGCGAGACGCTGCTCGTGCACGGCGGCTCGTCCGGCATCGGCTCGATGGCGATCCAGCTCGGGGTCGCGCATGGCGCACGGGTGCTGACCACGGTCGGCAGCGTGGACAAGATGGAGTTCTGCACCCGGCTCGGCGCGGATGTCGCGATCAACTACAAGGAAGCCGAGTGGGCGTCGGTCGTCCAGGAGGCGACCGGCAAGGCCGGCGCGGACGTGATCCTCGACATCATGGGCGCGAAGTACCTGACCGACAACGTGAAGACGCTCGCGTACGACGGCCGCCTGGTGGTGATCGGGATGCAGGGTGGCACGAAGGGCGAGCTGGATCTCGGCCGGCTGATGAGCCGCCGCGGATCGATCACCGGAACCGGCCTGCGGGTCCGCTCGGTCGAGGACAAGGGCCGCATTCTCGCCGAGGTCGTCGGCCACGTCTGGCCCCTGATCGCCGAGAAGAAGGTCCGTCCGATCGTCCACGCCACCTACCCCCTCGCCGAGGTGGCCCGCGCCCACCAGGACCTCGAAGAATCCACCCACCTGGGCAAGATCCTCCTGACTCTCTAGGCGGTCGGCAGGTTGGCGGCCAGCCAGTCGGGGTCGGGGGCGACCAGCTGGATGACGTCCACCCAGGTGCCTTCGGGGTCGCGGACGAAGAAGTGCCGCTGCCCGAAGACCTCGGTGACCGGATCGGTCTCCAGCCGAACGCCGGCCTCGGTGAGGGCGGCGGCGACCTTGTCCACGTCGTCGACGATGAAACCGAACAGATGGGTGCTCTCCCCGGCGGCGGACACCGCGGCCGGGACCGTCGCGTGCCCGCGCTCGCAGATAGCCAGCTCCCAATCGGCCTCACCACGGCGCAGGGTGATGAACCACCCGAGGTCGATGGCGATCTGTAGATCGAAGTGCTGCTGGTAGAAGGCGGCGACCTCTGCCGGCCGGTCGGTGACCACGGTCGCGCCGAATGCCGCGGGTTGCATGCGGTTCTCCTAATCACTACAAATGTCGTTGTTGTGTACGACAGTTGTAGTGGATGCCTGCTACGCTTGTCAACATGCCCAGCAACCCCGAACGCCGGACCCGACTCGCCGACGCCGGCCTCGCCGTCCTCGCGGAAGCCGGCGCCCGCGGCCTGACGCATCGCGCCGTCGACGCAGCGGCCGGACTCCCCGCCGGAACGGCGTCCAACTACTTCCGTACGCGCGACGCCCTCCTCGGCGCCCTCGGTGAGCGCATCTTCGAACGGCTCGCACCCGACGAAGCTGTCATCGAGCCACTGTCACACCGCCGGCCGAGCATCGACCTGGTCGTCGACTACGTGCGCTACATCGTCGAGCGCCTCCTCGGTCGCCCCGAGCTCTCCCTGGCCCTGCTCGAGCTCCGCCTCGAAGCCGCCCGCCGCCCCGACCTGCACGAGATCCTGTCCCGCACCATCCGGCAGGGCTTCGACGCCGACGTCTCGTTCCATGTCAACGCCGGCCTTCCCGGCGGCGCCGAAGAGGTCCGCCTCCTGCACTTCGCGATCGACGGCCTGGTCCTGGACCAGCTCACGCCCGGCACCGGCCGCCCGTACGACGTCGACGCCATCACCACGCGCCTGGTCCGGCGCCTGGTCCGCGAGGACTAGACCGGTCGCTTGACCAACACATACTCGGTATGCATACTCAGTATCCATGTCGATCAAGCACGGGTTGCTGGCGTTGCTGCGGGAGGGGCCGAAGTACGGCTACCAGTTGCGGGGTGAGTTCGAGGCCGCGACCGGAGCCACCTGGCCGCTGAACATCGGGCAGGTCTACACGACCCTCACCAGGCTCGAACGAGACGACCTGGTGAGTGCCGCGTCCGCTGAAGCTGACGGGCGGTCGATGTACCAGATCACCGACGCCGGCCGGGCCGAGCTGGCGAAGTGGTTCGAGACCCCGGTGACGCGCGAGTCGCGCCCGCGGGACGAACTCGCCATCAAGCTCGCGCTCGCACTCGCCGTACCGGGCGTGGACGTGAGCGCCGTCGTCCAGCGGCAGCGGATGTCGACGATGGGATCGCTGCAGGAGCTGACCCGGCTGAAGCGCGGCAGTCGCGACGGAGAGATCTCGTGGCAGCTCGTGCTGGAGTCGATGATCTTCGCCGCCGAGGCCGAGATCCGCTGGCTCGACCACTGCGAAGCCCTGCTCTTACGCCACCGCGGCCGTCCCGCCGCGACACCACAGACCCACGCGGTACCGAATGAGCAGGAGGCCAGGCGATGAGCGCCGTTCTCGACATCCGCGGCCTGACCAGGACCCACGGTCAGGGCGAGCAGGCCGTCCACGCTCTGCGCGGCGTCGACCTCGCGGTGGCGCCCGGTGAGCTCGTCGCCGTGATGGGCCCGTCCGGCTCCGGCAAGTCCACGCTGCTCACCTGCGCCGGCGGACTCGACCAGCCCACCAACGGCGAAGTACTTGTCGACGGCAACGATCTGACGACGCTGAGCCGCAACGCGGTCGCCGCGCTGCGGCGGAGAAGGATCGGCTACGTCTTCCAGGACTTCAACCTGATCCCCGCCCTCACCGCGGCCGAGAACGTCTCCCTTCCCCTGGAGCTCGACGGCACCCGGACCCGGACCGCCCGCAAGTACGCCGAAGCCGCCTTACAGGAGGTGGGTATCGATGATCTCGCCGACCGATTCCCCGAAGACATGTCCGGTGGCCAACGGCAACGAGTCGCGATCGCCCGCGCGATCGTCGGCGAACGGCGTTTGCTCCTCGCCGACGAACCGACCGGTGCTCTCGACTCCGACACCGGCGAAGCGGTCCTCCAGCTACTCCGTGATCGCTGCGACCAGCACGGCATCGGCGGCGTGCTCGTCACCCACGACGCCCGGCACGCGGCCTGGGCCGATCGCGTGGTCTACCTGCGCGATGGTGTGCTGGTAGGCCAGTCCGGTCCGCTGCCCGAGGCCGACGCATTGCTGCAGGAAACGCTCTGATGGGCCACTGGGGTCCACCATTGCGGATCGCCCGACGGACGACGAGGAAGTCGCCGGGCCGGACCTTCCTGGTCGCGGCGCTGATCGGCCTGCCGGTCGTCGCGGCGACCTGGATGGGAGTGGTCTTCCAGACCTCGAGCCCGAAGGGTGAAACGCTCGCCACGATCACGGTCGGCCAGGCCGACGGCCAGCTGAGCGTCACGCAGTACGGGAAGCTCCAGGAGTTGCCCGGCGGGCCGTCGCTGCAGTTCGGCGAGCCGCCCGTAGTCCGCGGCGCCGAGCAGGCGGTCCGGACACCGTCGACGTTCGATCCACTGCCGTTGCTGCCGGCTGGGAGTACCGTCGCCCGCCAGTTCGTCGACGCCGGCACGGTCGAGATCCGGGGCCCCGGGTCGAACACGTCCGTCGGCCTCGTCACCGGCGACGGGACGAGTCCGCTCACCCAGGGCACCGTGAAGCTGGACGAGGGCCGGCTGCCCGCGGCGAAGAACGAGATCGCCATCTCGCCGTCGCTGGCCGATCGCCTCGGACTCGGTATGGCGTCCGGCACCGTGGTCGCCGCGGACGGCACGAGCTACTCCGTCGTCGGATTCGTCCGCTCGATCTCGGGTCCGGGCGCGCCTACGATCTTCGCCCCTCCGGACACTCCGCTGCAGACCGCGGACACGGCCGGCAGCGTGCGCTACCTGGTCAAGCTGCCCGCGTCGGCCGATCCCTACAACCTCTCCACCCAGCTGCTCGGGCACGGCCTGTATCTGTTGCCGCGGGCAAGTATCGTCGATCCGCCGCCGGACCCGTACGGCATGACGAGTGCGCAGATCGGCCCGTACGCCGCGGTGGCGCTGGTGATCGGCTTCGGCGTCCTCGAGATCGTCCTGCTCGCCGGTACGGCGTTCGCCGTCGGAGCCCGGCGGCAGACCCGGGAACTGGGCCTCGTGATGGCAGCCGGCGGGACACCGCGGGACGTCCGCCGCATCGTGCTGATGCAAGGGCTGTTCGCCGGTCTGGCCGGGGTGATCGGCGGGCTCGTCCTCGCATTCACACTGGTCCTCGCGGGGAAGCCGCTGTGGGAGCGGATGACGTCGTCGGTGTTCGTCGCGTGGCAGGTCCCGTGGCGGACCGTCGTACTGATCGCTGCCCTCGGCTTGCTCGCCGGCCTCGCGGCGGCCGTCGTACCGGCGATCAGTGCGGGCGGGCAGGCGCCGATGGCGGCGCTGGCCGGACGATTCGCGACGACGGCGGTGAAGGCTCGGATCCGGGTGGCAACGGTCGTTCTGCTGATCGCCGGCGTGGTGTGCGTGGCCATCGGCAGCTGCCTGATCGCCGCGGCGCTGAAGCACGCGCAGCAGTCGACTCAGCCCGGTTACCAGCCGACGGCGACACCCACCGGGCCGATCGCCCTGGTGCTGCTCGGGATCACCGCGACGATCGCCGCCCTCGTGTGGATGTTGCCCAGTCTGGTCGGGAAGCTCGCCGGCCTGGCGCGGATGCTGCCGCTGAGCGCACGGATGGCCGTCCGGGACGCCGCCCGGCACCGGCACCGGACGGGTCCGGCGACAGCCGCGATCATGATGGCGGTGGCCGCGACGGCTGCAGTCGCCTTCGCGGCGTCGAACGCGATCGCGGCGTACGCGAAGGAGTACACCCCGATCGCGCGCCACGGTGACGCGGTCCTGCGGTTCGACACCGGCCCGGGTTCGCCGGCGTACTCGCGCACGATCGTCGACGACGTCGCCGCGCACCTGCCGGTCCGGCACACCTACGAGCTGGGTTCGATTTCGTTGCCGAACGCAAGGGCTGATCAGTACGGCTTCGTGCCGTCGCTCTACGCCAACGCGCCCGAGAACACCGAGGGTATGACGGGGTACTCGGTGCTGGTGGTCGATCCCACGTTCATCGCGCGCTTCGGCGAGTACGGCGTCAAGGCCGCGGCCGAACTGCGGGCCGGCAAGGTCGTGATCCCCAGTACGAAGCTCACGGCCGGCCAGACCATCACGCTGCACAACCAAGGCCCGTCTGACACCGGCGACAAGGGCTGGGCCGTCGAGGCGGCCTCCGTAGGCATGACGCCGAACGTCGAGTTCCTCCGCAGCAGCGCGTTGATCACCCCGGACGGGGCCCGGAAGTACGGCCGGATCGACGTGTCCGAGATCCAGTACGAGCTGACCCGCAAGCCGACCGATACGGAGCTCGCCGCGGTGGCGCGGATCCTCGGCGGGGACGACGTACTGCAGTTGGAGGAGGGCTACCAGAGCCCGGCGCGCGTGTTCCTGATCGGGATTCTCGCGGCGGCGACCGTGGTCACCCTGCTCGGCGTGGCGATCTCCGTGTCGTTGTCGGCCGCCGAGGGCCGCGCGGATCTCGCGACCCTCGCGGCGATCGGGGCCCAACCGCGCCGGCGGCGGTCCCTGGCGGCCGCCCAAGCCTGGGTGCTCGGCCAGCTCGGCTGTGTTCTGGGTGTCGGTGTCGGCGCGCTCTACGGTTACACGGCCCACGCGGCCTTCGGCTCCCCGCACTTCATCGTCCCGTGGGCGGAACTCGGCGGCATCGTGATCGTCGTACCGCTCTTCGCCGGGCTGCTCGCCTGGCTGATGACACGGTCCCGGCTACCGATGGTGAGCCGGATCGACTAGCCGGCCTGGGCGATCTCGGGGTAGGCGACGGGGTACGGCGGTGTGCTTGTGACTCTCCATTGACCACAGGCACACCGCTGGTACACGACCATGCCTTCGCTGACCTGATGGGACGACACCGCGTTCCAGCGGTGCCGATGAACTTCGTCTCCGGCTGTCATGTGTCCATCGTGATGTAATGGCATTATGCATCTCAACCCTTACGGCGCGGACGCGGTCCTGCTCGCGGTCAATCTGGTCACCCGGCCGGCGACCACCCCCGAGGAGCTGGCCGAGCGGTGCGAGGAAAGTGGCGTCGAGAGCCGCCTGGTCCGCGAGCGCCGCGTCACCGCGGCGGACCTGGCGGCAGTGCGAGTCGCTCTCGACGAGTGGCTCGCGGTCGTGGACGCGACCGATGAGCGGACGCGGGTCGACCTGATCAACGCGATGCTGGCCAAGTACACCGAGCATCCACGCCTCACCAACCACGCCGGCGACGGCTGGCACATGCACTACCGGCCGGACAGAGTGCCGGTCGGCCGGCTGGTCACGACGCTGATCAGCACCGGTACGGCGCTGCACCTGGCGGGCCGTGGCATCACCAGGCTCGGGCGCTGTGCGGCGGCGGGCTGCGACACCGTGTACGCCGACCTGTCGCGCACCGGCCGGCAGCGGTACTGCAGCCCCGCCTGCGCGAACCGGGACGCGGTCCGGCGGCATCGCGCGAAGGCGTCCTGAGTTGTCCACAGGCGACCGTTCGGGGTGCGGACAGCGGATCCAGAAGCAGATCTAGGATGGGCAAATGACCGAGAGCAGCAGCGAGAGCCAGGAAATTCCGATGGCCGGTGCGCGGACCGAGGACGGCAAGGTGCTGATCGTCGGGCCGGACGGAATGGCCGTCGAGGGGCCGCCGCGCTCCGAGCGTGATCGGGACGAGCACGACGAGCAGGACGAACCGCGATCGGTGACCGAACTGGTCGAGCAGCCGGCCAAGGTGATGCGGGTGGCCAACATGATCCGCAACCTGCTCGAGGAGGTGAAGTCCGCTCCGCTCGACGAAGCCTCGCGGCAACGGCTGAAGGCGATCCACGAGGCGTCCATCAAGGAGCTCGAGAGCGGCCTTGCGCCCGAGCTGGTCGAGGAGCTGGAACGGCTCAGCCTCGACTTCACCGACGACACCACGCCGACCGAGGCCGAGCTGCGGATCGCGCAGGCCCAGCTGGTGGGCTGGCTGGAGGGCTTGTTCCACGGCATCCAGACCGCGCTGTTCGCCCAGCAGATGGCGGCGCGCCAGCAGCTGGAGCAGATGCGCCGCGCACTCCCCGGTGGCCAGCAGGTGCCGGCCGAGGAGGGCGTCCCCGGTTTCCCCGGTGCGCCGCAGGCCGGCAACACCGACGGCCCCGGCAGCGGCGGGATGTACCTGTAGATCCCTTAATTCAAAGGCTGAAACAACACTTCGAGGACGGCGGCGACGCCGTCCTCGTCGTTTGCCGGGCACACCACGTCGACCACGGCCAGTACGTCGGGATGCGCGTTGGCCACGCCGTACGACGTACCCGCCCAGGCCAGCATGGGCAGATCGTTGACCGAGTCACCGAACGCGATCGTCTCGGCCGCCGAAATCCCTTGGTCCGCAGCGAAATCGGCCAGCATCGCGGCCTTGGAGACACCACTCGCGGAGATCTCCACCAAACTGTGACCACCGCTGTGACTCGCGGTCACCCGATCGCCGACGACCGGACCGATGCGGGCCAGCAGTTCGTCGGAATGCCAGCTGGGGTGGCGGACGAGCAGCTTGGCAGCCGGCTCGGAGAGCAGTACGTCGATGGCCGCGACCAGCGTGTTGTCGGGCCTCGGCCACCGGTTGAGGTAGTTCGGTTCCTGTCCGTAGCGGTCCGATCGCTCGATCGCGAACTCCACGTCGGGAATCTCCGCGCGGATCGCCTGCGCGACCTCGAGGGCGACCGCCGGGTCGATCAACCGGGTCCGGATCGCCTTGCGGCGCACGACGTCGTACAGAATGGCGCCGTTGGCAACTATTGCGACACCGTGATCACCGACCAGGTCGGACAGGTCGTGCAGCCAGCGAGGTGGCCGGGCGGTGACCATCACGAAAACACTTCCGGCGTGCTGGGCCGCGAGGACCGCCGCGCGGGTGCGCGCCGACACCGTTCCGTCGCTGCGGACCAGCGTTCCGTCGAGATCGGTGCCGATCAGGCGGGGTGGACGAGGGCTGTCGGTGGCGGTCACGCGGCCACCGTATCCTCCGGGTTCCACTACTCCTGTCGGCACGTCCGGCGCAAGCCATCCGACGTCGGTTTCAGACGTTTCTGACTTATCTGATTGAGCTTTTGACAACGTCATCAGACCGTTACGGCAGGATGCTGCAAAGGCAGCAAGTTCCCCTGCGCAGCCCGGTTTGCGCGTGATTTCATGCGTTGGTCTGGCGGGGAACCGGGGGCGATTCGGCCGCGTCGTAAGCCTGTTCTGGATCAGCGCGACTGATACTGCCCCACCAACCCTGAACAAGACACAAACGCCACCAAACCGTTGCGGAGTTGGCTGCAACCAAAACCGCGGCAGCGGCGTCAACAGTTATGGATCGGTGCGTCCCGCGCCCGGGACGACACGGTGGGTCCGGCAACAGTTCGCCGGTCCATCAGCTAGTGGATCTGTAGGACCGAACGTCGTTTCACCGTTCGTTCACGCGGGTCCTGATACTTGGGGAGCCATTGATGACCGTCAACAGCGCCAATCTAGCGGGGCCAGGGGGCAATAGCTCCCGAGTGGCTGTCGACACATCTTCCAACAGGGAAGGGGCAATGACCGGCTGCATCGCCCGCTCGGACATTTTCCAGCACCGCCTGATGGAAGAGCCGCCGCCCGCGTCCGCCACCCGTCGCACCCGGGAGCGGTACGAGCAACTGGTGCGTGACGCGAAAACGTTGTGCGCTGCGTGCCCGCTGTTCACCGACTGCCTGTACAGCGCCGTCGCGGAGCACGACGTGAGCGGCTTCGTCGCCGGAACCACCGCGGTGCAACGGCGTTCGATCCGCAACCTGCTCGATGTCGAGGTCCAGGCCGACGACTTCGACCAGCTCGCCGGTGCCCGTGGCACCCGCCGGCCGGTCAGCCACGAGGAAGTGCTGCGGCTGCGTACGCAGTACCCCAACGACAGCCTGGAGTCCCTGGCGATGCGACTGGGATGCTCGCTGTCCACGGTGAAGCGTCACCTGCGCCGCGCCCGCCGCGGACAGAGCCCGGCGGCCAAGACGCCGCGGCCGCGCCCGGAGGTCAACGCCGTACTCGACGCGTTCGACACCGTGATCGACCACCAGCAGCTCCAGCCACGCCGGACCGGCAGCAGCCGGGTCGCCTGATCCGATACTCGGCCCGCCAGCGGACTATCGGACACCCCTCCTCTCTTCTTCACTCTCGAGCTTTGCGCTCGACAGCGGAGAAGAAAAGAGATGAAGGAGCAACGAGGGCCCGGAATCCCTGTACAGACAGGGGTTCCGGGCCTTTCGCTTGCTCTTGACAACCGTCAGGAATCAGAACCAGCGGTTGAGGACGGCGGCGACGCCGTCGTCCTGGACCGACTTGGTCACCTCGTCGGCGGCGGCCTTGACCTCGTCCGGCGACGTCCCCATCGCGATCCCGCGACCGGCGTACGTCAGCATCTCGATGTCGTTGCGGCCGTCACCGATCGCGACCAGGCCGGACGGGTCCAGGTCGTACTGAGCCAGCGCGACCTTCAGCCCGGTCGACTTGTCCACACCCTCGGGGGCGATGTCGAGCCACGCGGTCCACCCGACGAAGTAGCTCACGCCGTGCAGGCCGAGGCGTTCCGCCAGGCGGACGAAGTCGGCCTCGGACTGCTCCGGGTCCCGGATGATCAACCGGGTCACGGGCTCCGGTGCGAGCTCGTCGTCGCTGACCACCCGGATCGTCGCTCCGGTGCCGAGATCGCCGTCCGGGAACGGCTTGGTGACCAGGTAGCTGCCGTCGTACTCCTCGACCGCCATCCGGGCGTTCGGGGCGTACTTGCGCACGGAGGCGATCACCGTGGTCGGATCGAACGTCCGCTCGTCCACGACCTTCCCGTCCGGGAACCGCAGCGTGCGCGCGCCGTTGCTGCAGACAACGAATCCGCCGGCCGGCAGGCCGAACCGCTCGGCCACCGGTTTCGTGGTCGACCAGGCCCGGCCGGTCGCCAGGATCACCGGCACCTGCGCGGCAGTACGCCGTACCGCGTCGACGACCGCGGGCGACAGCCCCTCGTCGTGGTCGATCAGCGTTCCATCGATGTCCAGGGCAACGGCCGTCGGCCGCGGGCCGTCCGTCATCGGCCAACCGGTTCGAGGATCTCGCGGCCGCCCAGGTACGGGCGGAGGGCGGTCGGGACCCGGACCGAGCCGTCGGCCAGTTGGTGCGTCTCCAGGATGGCGACGATCCAGCGGGTGGTGGCCAGCGTCCCGTTCAGCGTCGCGACCGGCTGGGTCTTGCCGTCGGCGTCGCGGTGCCGGATGTTCAGCCGGCGGGCCTGGAAGTCGGTGCAGTTCGACGTCGAGGTCAGCTCCCGGTACCGGCCCTGCGTCGGCACCCACGCCTCGCAGTCGAACTTCCGGTACGCCGAGATGCCGAGGTCACCCGTCGCGGTGTCGATCACCCGGTAGCACAGCTCCATCTTGTCGAGCATCTCCTTCTCCCAGCCGAGCAGCCGCTGGTGCTCGGCGGCGGCCTCGTCCAGGCTGCAGTAGGAGAACATCTCGACCTTGTCGAACTGGTGGACGCGGATGATCCCGCGGGTGTCCTTCCCGTGCGACCCAGCTTCCTTGCGGTAGCAGGACGACCAGCCGGCGTACCGGATCGGGCCTTCTCCCAGGTCGAGGATCTCGTCCATGTGGTACCCGGCCAGCGACACCTCCGAGGTGCCGACCAGGTAGAGATCCGGGTCGGCCAGCCTGTACACGTCGTCGTGTGCCGACAGGTAGCCGGTGCCACCCATCACCTCGGGCTTGACCAGCGTCGGGGTGATCATCGGGGTGAAGCCGTACTCGACCGCCTGCTGGATGGCCAGCTGCAGCATGCCGAGCTGGAGCAGCATGCCGGCGCCCTTGAGGAAGTAGAACCGCGAGCCGCTGATCTTCGCGCCGCGCTCCATGTCGATCGCGCCGAGCAGCTCGCCCAGCTCGAGGTGGTCGCGCGGCTCGAAGCCCTCGGCGGCGAAGTCCCGCGGCTTGCCGACCTCCTCGACCACGACGAAGTCGTCCTCGCCCCCGACCGGGGCCTCGTCGGAGACCAGGTTCGGCAGTGCGCGGGCGAGCTCGTCGAAGCGGTTCCCGGCCTCGTTCGCGGCGGCCTCGTTCGCCTTCACCTCGGCGGCCAGGGTCTTGGTCCGGTCCAGCAGCGCGGTGCGCTCGTCGCCCTTGGCCTGGGCGACCTGCTTACCGAGCGTCTTCTGCTCGGCCCGGAGCGACTCGAAGGCGGAGAGGGACGATCGACGCTCACTGTCGGCCACCAGGATCTGGTCGACCAGGTCCGCACTCTCACCGCGCTTGGTCAGGGCCGAGCGCACGACATCGGGGTTCTCACGGAGCAGTTTCGCGTCAATCACACGACGAGGGTATCGGGGCGTGTCACAGACGGCGAAGTCTATTCGGGATGATGTGGTGTGCTTCATCGAGAGTAGATGTGCCAGCGACTCTCGATGAAGCACTTACTGCACGCGATCATCGAGGGGGATCTGAGCGGGTCATGAACCACCATCCACCCAGTTCGGTCGGCCGTGTGCTCACGGTCGTCCTGGGTGCGCTGCCGTTCATCGTGATCACCGTGCTGGTCTTCGAACACTGGCCGCCGCTCGAGCGCTGGGACCAGTCCGTCGCGGCCCGGGCCGCGGCGTACGGCGCCACCCACGAGAGCGTGATCGACTTCTGGCAGGTCGTCGGCGCGGTGGTCCTGCCGTGGACCTCACGGACAGTAGTCGTCGTCGTGGCGGCGTACCTCTGGCAGCGTCGGGCCCGGGTGCTGACGTTCTGGCTGCTGGTGACCGCGGGCGCGGAGCTGGGCCTGGTCCAGGCGGTCAAGTACATCTTCGAGCGGCCCCGGCCGCCCCAGGCGCTGGTCGACGCCGTCGGCTGGTCGTACGTCTCGAGCCATGCGACCGCCGCATTCGTGATGGCCGGCGCGCTGGGCGTCGTGCTGCCGTCGGTCCGCGGCTGGCGGCGCCGGTTCCGCCTGCTGGTGATGCTGCCGGCGATCGCGGTGGTGTGGATCGCGTCGGCCGACCGGATCGCGCTGAACGTGCACTACCTGTCCGACGTGCTCGGCGGGTGGGCGCTCGGCCTGGCGATCCTGACCGCGACGTCGATCGGCTTCGGTCTCCGTCCCGGGCTGCGCCGGCGGCGACGCCGTACGCCGGCGGAGAGCGACGGTACGACGATCCCGCCGCGGGCGGCCGTGATCGTGAACCCGATCAAGGTCGGCGACGGGGTGGCGTTCCGGCGGAAGGTGACCCGGGCGCTGGCGGTCCGCGGGTACGACGACCCGCTGTGGCTGGAGACCCGGGTGGACGACGCCGGGAACGCGATGGCCAAGCAGGCGATCGAGAACGAGTCGGATCTGGTGCTGGTCGCCGGCGGTGACGGTACGGTCCGCGTGGTCTGCGCGGCGCTGGCATACACCGGGATCCCGGTCGGGGTGATCCCGGCCGGCACCGGCAACCTGCTGGCCCGGAACCTGCACATCCCGCTCGACCTGGACGACGCGCTGGAGCGGATCCTGGACGGCCGGGACCGGCGGATCGACCTGGTCAGCGTGCGCGGTGACGAGCTGGACACGGACCGGTTCGCGGTGATGGCCGGGCTCGGGCTGGACGCCGCGATCATCTCGGACGCGCCGCCGCACCTGAAGGCGCAGATCGGCTGGACGGCGTACCTGGTGTCGGCGGCCAAGAACATCAACCACCCGTCGGTCCGGGTGCGGCTCGCGCTGGACGACGGGGCGCCGATCGAGCGGCGGGTCCGTACGGTCGTGGTCGGCAACGTCGGCATGCTGCAGGCGAACATCCCGCTGCTGCCGGACGCGCGGCCCGACGACGGGCTGCTCGATGTCGTGGTGATCGCTCCGCGCCGGGTGACGCAGTGGCCGATCGTCGTCTGGCGGCTGATGACGCGGACGAACCGCAAGGACATGTACCTGGAGCGGTTCACCGGGCGCAAGGTCGAGATCGTCGCGGCGGTCGACGTCCAACGGCAGCTGGACGGGGACCCGATCGGTCCAGGTCGCTTCCTCACCGCGGAAATCGAGCCCGGCGCCCTCACCGCCCGAGTCCCCAAACGCCGCTAACCCGGCGTTGCGAGCCCCACCCCACCCCGCGCCCGGAGAGCGCAGTTCAGTTGGGGGGTTTTTGCTCGGATTCTTTCCGGAGGGTCTCTATGGCTTCCTCCTCTTCCGGCGACAGCTTGGCCTCGCTCGCGAACGCCCTGACCTCCTTGGCGTACGTCCTCGCATCGGCCCGGCTGTTGATCGACGTCAGCACGACCCCGTCGCCCTGGTCGTCCAGCAGCGCCATCGACCACGACAACTTCCCGCCGGTATCCCCGAACGCGTCGTACCGGACCACGGCCAGGTGCTGCAGCGTCTGGCGCAGTTCCCCGCGGGTGACCTCGATCTCCTTGCCGAGCTTGCGCAGCTCGGACCGGACCGTGCCGGGCTTGGCCTCCGGCTGCTGAGGCTCCGGCTCAGGCGCCGGACTCGGCGCAACACCGGCCGACTTGGACGTGCCGGCATGAGCCCGCAAGGCCTGAATGGCGAACACCAGGGCGAGCACCGCCACGAACAGAGCGGCAATTCCAAATGCACCGGCTAACGACGAAGACACGCACCGCAGCCTAAGGCATGGGCCTTTATGCCTGAGTATTCAGGCGACTGCGAAGAGTGCATGTTTGGACCACGCGACGTGGCATCGTCCCAGGCCACGTAGATTCTCGACGTGACTCATTTGCCTGATCAACGTCCTCAGCCGGGTGTCCACAACCTGGGATATGCACGTCTCGACACCGATCGGCTCGAGCGGACCGGCGACGCCGAGGTGGTCTACGGCGCCGGCAAGACGCCGACTCAGGTGGTCGAACTGCTGCGCACGCTGCACGCAACCCACCCCGGTCACGCCGTGCTGGCCACCCGGCTGACGGAGGAGGCTCAGGAGGCTGTCGCCGCGGCGCTGCCGTCCGCGGTGGTCGATCCGGTCGGGCGTACGGCGGTGCTCGGTGCGGCGCCCGTACTGCGTGGGACGGTCGCCGTGGTCGCGGCCGGTACGTCGGACGCCCCGGTGGCGGCCGAGGCTGCGACAACGGCCACGGTCTTCGGGGCGAACGTCGACCTGATCACCGACGTGGGTGTCGCCGGGCTGCACCGGGTGATGGGCGTGCGTGAGCGCCTCGACGCCGCGGACTGCCTGATCGTCGTGGCCGGTATGGAGGGTGCGCTGCCCAGTGTGGTCGGCGGACTCGTCGGCGTACCGCTGGTCGCCGTACCGACGTCGGTCGGGTACGGCGCTTCGTTCGGTGGGCTGGCGGCGTTGCTGGCGATGCTCAACTCGTGTGCGCCCGGAGTCTCCGTAGTGAACATCGACAACGGCTTCGGGGCCGGCGTCTTTGCCGCCCGGGTTGCCCGCCGCTCCGCTCCTCGCGAGTCCAAGGAGAACCAGTGAGAATCGCCTGGATCGACTGCTCGGCCGGGGCCTCGGGCGACATGCTGCTCGGCGCGTTCCTCGACGCCGGCGCCGACGTGACCGTGGTCAACGCGGCCGTCGCCGCTGTGGACCCTTCCCTGTCCGTGACCGTCGAGCACACCCTCCGCCACCAGATCGCCGCCACCAAAGCCAGCGTCCAGGTGAACGGAACGCCCCACCCGGAAAACTTCCCGGACGCCGACCACGGACACGGGCATGGGCACGGGCACGGGCACGGGCACGGGCATGCGCCGGCTGAGCCCGGTGCTGGGCATGGGCACGAGCACGACGGGGACGCTGGGTCGGGGGGAGGGCACGGTCATCCGCCGACCCGGGCCTGGGCTGATGTCCGGCGTCTCCTCGAGGCGGCCGATCTCACCGATGCGGTCCGGGACCGGGCCTTGGACACGTTTGCTCGCCTGGCTCGCGCGGAGGCTTCGGCTCACGGGGTCGAGCCGGATGCCGTGCATTTCCACGAGGTCGGCGCCCTGGACGCAATCGCGGACATCGTCGGCGTGGCAGCGGCCTCCGTGTCCTTGGACATCGACCGGGTCGTCGTCTCGACGATCGCACTCGGCGGCGGTACCCAGGTGCGCGGTCAGCACGGCGGCATCCCGATCCCGGGTCCGGCCGTACTGCATCTGCTCTCCGAGGCCGAAGCACCGGTCACCGGCGGCGCAGCGGCGTACGAGATGACGACGCCGACCGGAGCAGCCCTGCTTGCATCGCTCGCCGACGACTTCGGGCTGCTGCCGCCGATGCGGATCGAACAGACCGGCGTGGGCGCGGGCGGGCGGGATCCGGTCGAGGTGCCGAACATCGTGCGCGTGGTGCTGGGTGAGTCGATCGAGCAGTCGTCCACCGAACTCGTCTACGAGACCAATGTCGATGACCTGGATCCGCGGATCTGGCCGCAGGTGCTGGCCCGGCTGATGGAGGCCGGCGCGGCCGACGCGTGGCTGACCCCGATCCTGATGAAGAAGGGCCGCCCCGCGCACACCCTGTCGGTTCTGGTCGGCAGCGCGAAGGCCGAACTGGTCCGCTCGGTGATCCTGGCCGAGACCTCTGCGATCGGCCTGCGGGAGTTCGGCATCCGCAAGCACGCCGCGGACCGGGAGTTCGCCTCAGTGGACGTCGACGGGCAGCGCATCCACGTGAAGATCGCCCGGTACGGCGGTCAGGTGGTCAACGTGCAGCCGGAGTACGACGACGTGGCCGCCGCGGCCGCCGCCCTGAAGAAGCCGGTCAAAACCGTGCTGGCCAAGGCGATCGCGGCCGGGCACGACCTCTGGGGTTAGCGGGCTTCGGCCTTCTGCGGAAGGGTCTTCTGTTTGCGGCGGGGCCAGTCGTACGGCCACCACTGTGCTCCGCCGCGACGGGCCCAGACGATCAGCAGGACCAGGACCGCGAGCTCGACAGCCGGGCAGATCGTGTCGCGGAGCCGCGCGCTGAACCACTCGAGGGAGTCGGACAGGCTCGCGGCGACCTGACGTGCGTTCGGATCTCGGCCGGGGACGTACGCGATCGCGAGCATCGTCGTCCGGACCACCATCAGCCCGTCGACCTTCGACGCGGCGACCGCGGCCAGTGCGACCCAGGCGATCAGGTCGTACCAGGGCAGTGAGTACATCGCGGTGAGGATCCAGGCGATCGCGTAGATCGCGGTGTAGCGGATCGCGGCCGGCGTCGGGTCGTCCGGATGCGTCTGCGGGACCAGTGACTTCGGGAACACCTGCGTCAGCAGGATCGCGACCACGATCAGGCCGACCCACGCGAGGATCGCCAGGACCGTCCGCACCAGCCCGTTCGGCAGGAACAGGGTGAAGAAGCTCAGCAGGACCTTGTGCGGCGTACCCGTCGAGATGAACGACGTCTGCGAACGCGCCTGCTGGAACGCCTGCAGCCCGACCACGGCGTACAGACCGCCCATGGCCAGCGCACCGCCGCCGCAGAAGATCAGTGCCTTGCGTCGATCCGCTCGCAGCGACCACAGCATCGCCACACCGACCAGGCCGATGGACAGCTTGGTGCAGCCCGCGACACCGAGCAGAATGCCGGCCCAGAACACGTGCCGCCGGAACAGCACCAGCGCGATCACCGCGAACATCACCGCGATCGCGTCGTTGTGCGCGCCGGCCAGGACGGTCCACAGGATCAGCGGGTTCGCCAGGCCGAGCATGATCACGCGTCGACGGTTCGGCAGGTTGGGGCCGACGAGCTTGAGCAGCAGCAGTCCGGTGACGACCAGGCTGATCGCGACGGACAACTGCAGCATCCACACGGTCAGCTGCATCGAGTCGCCGCCGATCAGCGACGCGAGCCACTGGATCCACGTGGCGATCGGGCCGTACACACTCTTCGCGCCCTGCCAGGGCCGCTCGGTCGCCGCGATCACCGGGTCGTAGCCGAGCCGGATCGTGTCCGCCGGCGCGGTCGTGTACGGGTTGCCGCCGAGCGACATGATCCGTCCGTACGCCGCGTAGATCAGCACGTCGCCGGAGGCCATCGGCGGGACCAGCGTGATGGCCGCCGTCGTACCGATGCCCAGGGCAATCAATCGGTTGACCCGCGGAGCCCAGCCGTTCTTGAGCGCCTTGGTGGCCAGGAAGACGCCGTACCCGCCGAGCAGGATGGCGACGTAGATCATCACCGTGACGAGCCAGTCGTTCGGCTTGCTGTCGAACCAGTACGACGGCAGCCAGGCGTGCCGGTTGGTCAGGGTCAGCACGACGACGGACGGGCCGAGCAGACCGGCCGCGACGATCAGCGCCGTACAGGCGAGGTACAACGCGACTGCGCGACGCCCGTACCGGTTGCCCAACTGCCGGTCGGTGGTGGTCTCGCTGGTGCTCATTGCGACGATTTCCGCGGGAACAGGCTGCGCAACGACGGACCGCCGCCCTCCGCGGGCAGGGCACTGCGCGCGGCGAGGGCACGACGGACGTGCAGGTATTGCTTCGCGCGGTGAAGCTGGCCGCGCAGATCCGTCCCGGTCGCTCGGTGCGCGACCTCGATCGGCACCTCGATGATGCGGAAGCCCTTGCGGCCGAGGTCGATGCTCAGCGCGGTCTCGACCCCGAACCCGGCCGCCAGCGGTACGGCGGAGTCGAACGCGGCCCGGGTCAGGCAGCGCTGCCCCGACAGCGGCTGCTCCGGAGCCCAGCCGGTCGCCTCCTCGATACCGGCTCGAGCCAGCCGGACCACGAACCCGTGGCCACCGGCCTTCGACCCGTCGGGCCGCAACTGCACCGGCAGCGTGCCGATGGTCATGTCGGCCTGGCCGGTCTGCACCGGCTCGATCAGCGGCGCGGCGGCCGTCGCCGAGTCGGTCAGGTCGGCGTCGAGGAACAGCAGGTGCCGTGGCCGGGCGCCATCGCGCTCCGCGACCGCCGCCGCTCCGGTCTCCATCGCCGCCGCCTTCCCCCGGTTCCGGTCGTGCCGGACGACGACTGCCCCGGCGCGCTCGGCGGCTTGCGCCGTACCGTCCGCGGAGCCGTCGTCGACGACCACGACCAGGTCCACCCCGATGATCTTGTGCACCGCGTCCACGGTGGCCGCGATCCGCTCCGCCTCGTCCTTCGCCGGAATCACACAGGCGACGGCACGCTGATAAGGCTCGGATGGCAGATCATGACCGGACACAGCACCGCAGCCTAGTTCCTTCCGAGCCGATCGACCGCGTCAGATCCCGGCTGCTGTGGATATCTCGTTCTTTCGTACGACCATCAGGAGCGGACGCGGTCGAAGAGCAGGCAGATGGCGCCGGACTCGGTCGGCGTCGAGTCGGCCAGCCGCCACGACGACCCCGGCAGACCGTCGTCGAACAGGCGCGCTCCGCCACCGACCACCTCGGGCGCGAGCGTGATGCTCAGCTGGTCGACCTCGTCCGCGGCCAGCAGCGCCTTGATCACGCTCACGCTGGCCAGCACGATGATGTCGCCGCCGCCCTCGGCCCGCAGCTGCTTGACGACGTCGGCAGGATCGGCGTCGACGATCCGCGAGTTCTGCCACGGAGCCTCGGTCAGCGTCGAGGAGAAGACGACCTTCTCCGTCTCGGTCATCCACTTCGACACCGCCCGGTCCTGCGGCGCCGCGTTCTCGTCGTCCGCGACCGCGGGCC
Organism: Kribbella sp. NPDC020701; assembly: GCF_055562215.1. NCBI lineage: Bacteria > Bacillati > Actinomycetota > Actinomycetes > Propionibacteriales > Kribbellaceae > Kribbella > Kribbella sp. NPDC020701. The sequence goes on from NZ_JBVHFT010000002.1 coordinate 372,814, forward strand.
AGAAGCCGCCGAAGCCCTCGTAGTTCTTCCGGCCCAGCAGGATCGTGGTGGCCGGCGCGGTCACCCGGATCATGTGATCCCGCGCCGCCTCGGTGATCGCGTGCGGCACGATCCAGCTCATGTCGTAGTCCCCGCCGGCACCGTTCACCCGGCCGTCCAGCGAAAGCATGATGTTGGCGGTCACCTTGCGCGTCATCTCACTACCTCTTCCGATGTCGAGTCGTCCTGACACCGGAAATCCTGCCGCCGCGCGACCGCCGGAACATCTGCCACCTGGCCGATATCCCGCACCCCGTGGCCGATCCCGGCTTACCGAGGGATATTGTCGGACAATCAGACAGAGAGCGTGACGTCTGCCGAGAGGCGGTGGGCTGCCGTAGCGTGGTTGGCAGACCGGACTCGATGCGGCATTCGTGGAGAGGGTGGGCTCATGACCGAGGCGCAGGCAGTCGGGGCGGCGTACGGCGTCGACAGTGAAGTCGGACCACTGCGGACGGTGATGCTGCACCGGCCGGGGAACGAGCTCCGCCGGCTCACCCCGCGGAACAATGACAAGCTGCTGTTCGACGGCATCCCGTGGGTCGGCCGCGCTCAGGAGGAGCACGATGCGTTCGCCCAGGCGCTCCGGGATCGCGACGTCGAGGTGCTGTACCTCGGCGAGCTACTCACCGAGGCGCTCAGCGATCCGGCGGCCCGCGCTCAAGCGGTCAGCGGCGCGACCGAGGACCTTCGGCTCGGCGACACCCTGCGCGAGTACCTCCGGGCCTCGCTCGGCGAGCTCGATCCGGCTCAGCTCGCCGAGGCCCTGATGGCCGGCGTACGGAACGACGAAGTCCGCGTAGGTGGGCTGGTCACGTCCCTGCTGGCGCACGAGGACTTCCTGATCGACCCCCTGCCGAACCTGCTCTTCACCCGCGACTCCAGCCTCTGGATCCGGGACTCGGTCGCGGTCACCTCGCTCGCGATGCCGGCTCGCGTGCGCGAGACCCAGCTGACCGAGCTGATCTACACGTTCCATCCGCGGTTCGTCGGTGCCGACAAGGTCTACGGCCACCAGCTCGAGCACGTCGAAGGCGGTGACGTACTCGCGCTCGGCCCCGGCGTACTCGCAGTCGGGGTCGGCGAGCGGACGACGCCGGCGGGCGTGGAGCGGCTGGCCCGGCGGGTGTTCGCGAAGGACCTGGCGCACACGGTACTCGCGGTGCCGATCGCTCAGCAGCGCGCGACGATGCACCTCGACACGGTCTGCACGATGGTCGACGTGGACGCCGTACTGATGTATCCGAACATGGCCGAGGAGATGCGCGCGCTAGCCGTCACCACCGACGGCGAACAGCTGCACGTCGCGGAGCCCGAGCCGTTCCTCGTGGCCGCCGCGAAGGCCCTCGGCATCGACACACTGCGCCGGATCGACACCGGCCTGGACCCGGTCACCGCCGAACGCGAGCAGTGGGACGACGGGAACAACACCCTCGCGCTCGCGCCGCGCGTGTGCATCGCCTACGAGCGGACGATCGAGACCAATGCGCGCCTGGAGGAGTCCGGGATCGATGTCATCCGTATCTCCGGTTCCGAGCTGGGCTCCGGCCGTGGCGGACCGCGCTGCATGTCGTGCCCGGTGCTCCGCGCGCCGGTCGGGTGAGCCCAGCGACACGCGCAGTGAAATCGGGGCTTGTGGCGGGCACCCATCATGAGTACTCTTCATGGCTAGGCCCAGGCCCTGTTGCTCCCCCGTCAGCAGGACTTGGGCCGTCCACGTATCTGGTCCGGTCGCAGGCGCGCCCCCGCCTCCCGGCCTAGACCACTCTCAGTAAACCATCCAGAGGGTCCATCTCATCGCCGTGGATCTCTGCGGCCGAATGCGAAACGCCCGGGTGCCTGTGCACCCGGGCGTTCGGCTTCTCGGCGGTCAGCGGATGGTGAGCTGGCGGCTGGAGAGACCGGCCTTGGCGGCGCGTTCTTCGGTGGTGAGCGGGGCCTCGGTGGCGAGGGCCTTGTCCAGGGCCACGGCGAAGTCGGCGGCGGGCTTCTCGACGTCGGCGGCCTCGGTGTCGGCGGGGAGCTCCCAGACGGGGGCCAGGACGCCGAGGGCGCGGAAGGAGCCGATCAGGCGGCTGCCTTCGATGAGGGCGGACGAGCCGGCGGCGTGCAGGCGGGCGAGGGCGTCGAGCAAGGTGTCCTCGCTGTGCGGCAGCACCCAGCGCAGGTAACGGCGGTCGCCGATCTGCGTCCAGTACGCGCCCTCGACCGACTCCAGCCGCACGGTCGGGGCAGCAGCCGCGTTCGCGCGCTCCAGGCCCGCGGCGACCTCGCCGGTCGGGTCCTCGACATTCTCGCCGACCCAGAAGTCGAAGCCCTCGTGGACCTTCACCTCGATCGGCTTCGAGGTGTCGATCAGGTCCTGCAGCCGCGGACCTTCCTTCATCAGGTCGCCGAGCTGGATCGGGTTGCCCGGCTCGGTGTGCAGCGCGGCGGTGATCGCGTGGCCGAGGTCGCGGCTCGGGTCACCCGACGACGCGTGTGTCTGCAGGCCGATCCAGATCGACTCGTCGTCGCGGACCAGGCCCGGCATCGCCATCGGCAGCAGGGTGACCAGGTTGACCACCTTGCCCGCGGCATCCGTGCCGGCGTCGGCGGTCAGCACGATCTCCGCCGTACCCGACGGGACGATCTCGCGGAACGCGATCAGGTCACACTCCGACGGCAGGCCCTCGAACGGCCGCACCACGAAGGTGTCCGCCGCCTGCGCCCGCTCCCGGCCGTGGCACTGCTTGAACCGCTTGCCCGAGCCACACGGGCATGGTTCCCGCTGGCCGACGTTCACCAGGTCGGCCGGATCGAGCGTGACGGTCGTCGTGTTCTTCGCGCGCTGCCGCGACTTCTTTCCCATAACCCCGCAGTCTGGCAGCCGACCACGCCCGACGGCCAACCCGCCCGACGGTCAGTTCGGGATGATGGCGTGGACGGTGCGGTGCTTGGCGGCGGTGCGGACGTCCCAGGTCGAGGTGAGGATGTCGACGATCGCCAGGCCGCGGCCACCGATCGACTCGGGGTGGGTGTCGCTGATCCGTTGCGGTTCGGTGTCGCCACGGCCGTCGGTCACCTCGACGTGGATGCCGGCCTTGTCGATCCACCAGGCCGCGCGGACCTCACCCGCCGGAAGCGGCGGGGCGTACCGGATCGCGTTCGAGAGCAGCTCGGACAGGACGAGCTGAGCGTCGTCGGAGGCGGTTACAGCGACCCGGTAGCGCTTCAGGTATGCGGCCAGACGGCGCCGGGAGTCGGCTACCGCGGACACGTCGTGCGGCAGTACGACGTCCACAACGCTCACGTCGGCGGGCAAGGTCGCAGAGGACAAGCAGGGTCTCCTCGATGGTCGGTACAGCCACCATCACATCTGCCCAGCTTCCGGCCCCGGAAAACCACTGCAGTAATTCCGTTACATAGCCGTCCGTGGATCACGCGTAAACGCGGAGAAACCGAGACGAAATCGACAGAAATGAACGTTGCAATAACGGCCCGCATTCACTCCGCTACGTATCCGCACTGCGTGACACACGCCACACAAAACTCCCGTGATGTGTAACAAACTTCGTCACCTCGGGCGGCGTCCTACTCCTTCCGCGGCCGCCTAGGACTGTCGGCGGTCGCGGCGCCGGGGCGGGTAGGTGACCGTCGGAACCGGCGGCTTGACGGGTTCGGCGAGGGTCTTCAGCGTGGCCTCGGGCCGATCGGAGATGATCGCGTCGACGCCGATGTCGCGGCAGTGCCGGACGTCAGCCTCGGCGTTGACGGTCCAGACATGAACCTGGTGCCCGTGCTTGTGCGCACGATCGACGTACTCCGGGTGCGCGGTGACGATCTCCAGGCTGGGACCGGCGTACGAGACCCCGGTCGGCAGCGAACCGTCGCGAAAGCGGAGCGGTACGCGGTCCATCAACAGGACCGTTCGGAGACCCGGCGCCATCGTGCGCAGCCGGCGTAGCGACAGCCAGGAGAAGCTCATCACCCGGACCGGGGACTCCGTGCCGACCTTCGGATGCGCCCAGCCGAAGCGGTCGAGCGCCTCGATCAGGCGGCGCTCGACCAGACCGGCGTACCGGGTCGGGTGCTTGGTTTCGATCGCCAGCTCGACGGGCCGGCCGGCATCGCGGACGGTGGAGAGCAACGTGTCGAGGGTCAGCACCTTCCGCATGTCGGGACTCGGCAGCTCGGCCTCGTCGTCGAGATCCACCCACGGGGTCTTCCAGGAACCCCAGTCGAACGCCTCGAGCTCCTCGAGGCTCATTGTGGACAGCACGCCACGGCCGTTGGAGGTGCGCTCGATCCGGCGGTCGTGCACGCAGACCAGATGTCCGTCCGCGGTGAGCCGGATGTCGCACTCGAGACCGTCGGCTCCCACGTCGACCGCCCGGCGGTACGCCGCCAGCGTGTGCTCGGGACTGATCTCGCTGGCGCCACGGTGGGCCACCACTCTGGGGCGCGTCTTTCCAAGGAAGCTCTGTCCCATATGGACAACTCTGTCACCCCTTCAGGTGAGGAAGTCACCGAGGCACGCCGATTGTTGGAAAACGGTTTCTCATCACCCGGCCGAGCGAAGATGGGCGCATGGAGATGCGGGCGATCGTGCTGGACGGTCCGGGTGCGCCGGAGGACATGCGGGTACGACGAGTCGCCGTCCCCGAGCCCGTGGCCGGATGGGTCCGGATCAAGGTGGAGGCGTTCGGCCTGAACCGGTCGGAGTACCACCTGCGCGCGGGGTTCGCGACGAACGCGCGGTTCCCGGTGATCCCAGGGATCGAGGCGGCCGGGACCGTCGACGCAGCGCCGGGCGGCGAGTTCGAGCCGGGCCGGCAGGTGGTGGCGATGATGGGCGGGATGGGCCGGGAGTTCGACGGCGGGTACGCCGAGTACACCGTCGTACCGGCGTCGTCGGTCATCCCGGTGACGACGAACCTCGACTGGGCCACGCTCGGCGCGCTGCCGGAGATGCTGCAGACGGCCCACGGTTCGCTGCACACCGGCCTCGCGATCGAGCCCGGGCAGACGTTGCTGGTCCGCGGCGGTACGTCGTCCGTCGGGGTGGCAGCCGCCGTACTGGCGAAGGAGCACGGGCTGACCGTGTTCTCGACGACGCGCAATCCCCAGCGCACCGACGTGTTGCGCGAACTCGGGGTCGACTACCCGATCGTTGACGATGGCAACGTTGCGGAGAAGGTCCGGGAAATCCTGCCCGGCGGGGTGAACGCGGCCCTCGAACTCGTCGGCACAAATGTCCTGCCGGACACCCTGAAGGCGACCGCGGTGCACGGCACGGTGTGTTTCACCGGAATGCTCAGCGACAACTGGACGATCCCCGACTTCTACCCGATCGGCTATCTCCCGAACGGCGTCCGGCTGGCGGCGTACGGCGGCGAGAGCAGCGACCTCCCCGCAGGGGCCTTCCAGCAGTACGTCGACCTGGTGGCGGCCGGCAAACTCCCGATCCGCATCGATCGGGTCTTCACGATGGATCAGATCGGCGAAGCCCACCGGATCATGCAGGACGGCCAAGCCGTCGGGAAGCTGGTCGTCCGCGTCAGCTGAGCCTGTGCCGGCCCTGCCACCTGACAGGGCCGGCACAAGGGATCAGGCGGTCGCCTCCTGCAGCGCCTTGCTGCGGCCTACCGGGCGAGCCAGGCCGTAGTGGTCGCGCAGGGTCGTGCCTGTGTACTCGGTGCGGAACAGACCGCGCGCCTGGAGGATCGGGATCACCTCGTCGACGAACGTGGTCAGTCCGGACGGGAGGACCGGCGGCATGATGTTGAAGCCGTCGGCCGCGTCGGATTCGAACCAGTGCTGGATCGCGTCCGCCACCTGTTCCGGCGTACCCGTGAAGGTGCGGTGCCCGCGGCCACCGCCGAGGCGGCCGATGAGTTCGCCGACGGTCAGCTTCTCGCGCCGGGCCAGGGTCACGATGAGCGTGTAGCGGCTCTTGGCACCCTCGATCTCGTCCTCGTCGGGGAGATCCGCGGGCAACTGCTCGTCGAAGGGCAGGTCTTCCGGCTTGACCTTCAGCGTCTTCGCCAGCTGCAGCCGCGCGTAGTCCGGCCGGATCAGCGAATCCAGCTCACGCTCGAGCCGCTGCGCCTCCTCGACGGTCCCGCCGATGACCGGCACGATCCCGGGCAGGATCTTCACCGACGACGGATCACGGCCGAGCGCCGCGGCCCGCGCCTTCAGATCCCGGTAGAAGTCCTGCGCGTCCTCCAGCGTCTGCTGGGCCGTGAAGACCGCCTCGGCGTACCGCGCCGCCAGTCCCTTGCCGTCCTCCGACGACCCGGCCTGCACGATCAGCGGGTGCCCCTGCGGCGACCGCGGCAGGTTCAGCGGGCCTCGCACCTGGAAGTGCCGCCCGACATGGTCGATCGGCACCACCCGGTCGTTCACCGCCCACACGCCGTCCGCCTTGTCCGCGACCGCCGCGTCGTCCTGCCACGAGTCCCACAGCTTGTATGCCACCTCGAGGAACTCCGCGGCCCGCTCGTACCGCTCGGCGTGCGCCGGCTGATCCGCGAGATTGAAGTTCCGGGCCGCCTCCGGACCCGCCGTGGTCACGACGTTCCAGCCCGCGCGCCCACCACTCACGTGGTCCACGCTGGCGAACCGCCGGGCCAGGTTGAACGGCTCGTTGTACGTCGTCGACGCGGTGGCGATCAGCCCGATCCGCGAGGTCGCCGCCGCAATCGCGGTCAGCAGCACCGTCGGCTCGAGCGTCCCCGCCGGCCGGCGGCCGACGTCCCCGAGCAGTACCGGCGAGTCCGCGAAGAACACCGAGTCGAACTTGCCGCGCTCCGCGGTCCGGGCCAGCCCCTGGTAGTGCTCGACCGAGATGTTGGCGAACGGATCGCTCTCCGGCAACCGCCACGAGGCCTCGTGGTGCCCTGTGCTCATCAGGAACGCGTTCAGATGCAACTGCTTGCTCACAACGAAACTCCCAACGCGTCGAGAAGCCGCGACCGGACCGCGGCGAATCCTGGATCGGCCGGGCTACGGGACGCACCCAGCTCGACCACCTCTTCAGCGACCAGCCGGCCCTCGTCGAGCACGATCACCCGGTCGGCGAGCACGATCGCCTCGTCGACGTCATGCGTCACCAGCAGTACGGCGGGCTGGTGGGCGGCGCACAACTTCCGCAGCAGCACATGCATCTTCAGCCGGGTCAGCGCATCCAGCGCACCGAACGGCTCGTCCGCGAGCAGCAACTCCGGCTCGCGCACCAGCGACCGCGCCAGTGCGACCCGCTGCTGCTCACCCCCGGACAACTCGTTCGGCCAGGCCTTCTCGCGCCCGGCGAGCCCGACTTCCTCGAGACTCTCCCGGCCACGGTCGAATGCACCCGGCAGCCCGAGGACGACGTTGTCCAACACTCGTGCCCAAGGCAACAACCGCGAGTCCTGGAAGACCACGGACACATTGGCCGGTACGACGAGCTTCCCGGAGCCGGCCACATCCGAGTCCAACCCGGCCAGCGCCCGGAGCAACGTGCTCTTCCCGGATCCACTCTTCCCCAGCAGCGCCACGAACTCACCCGGTGCGATATCCAGGTCAAGCCCGTCGAGTACGGCGCGATCGTCGTACCGGCGTACCAGATCCCACACGTGGACGGTGGCGGTCATGAGCGCGGTCATGGGGCCTCCCGGCCTGGACTGAGGAGTGAAGGGAGCGAAGCGACTGGAACGACGAGGGAAGGCCGGGAACCAAGGCCCCATGACCACGCCGGCGCCGGAGGCCCGGCCAAAAGCACGGTCAGGACGCTAGTGTTCGGCGCCATGTCAGGGCCCTCCTCTGGATCAGGCGGACGGCTCCGTCGGACAGCAGGCCGAGAGCGCCGTACAGGACCAGGCCGACGATGATGATGTCGGTCTGCCCGTACGTGCGGGCCAGTTCCATCATGTAGCCGATGCCGCTGGTGGAGTTGATCTGCTCGACGACGACCAGCGACAACCACGCGCCGGTCACCGCGAACCGCAGGCCGAGCAGGAACCCGGGCAGCGCGCCCGGCAGGACCACCCGGCGGATGAAGTCCCGGCGGGACAGGCCGACGGTCTGCGCGAGTTCGACGTACCGGCTGTCGATCGTGCGGAGGCCGTTGTGGGTGTGGATGTAGATCGGCACGAACACCCCGAGCAGGATGGTGACGACCTTCATCGACTCACCGATGCCGAGCCAGAGGATCAGCAGCGGCAGCAGCGCCAGCGACGGAATCGCTCGCTTGATCTGGATCGGTCCGTCCAGGATGGCCTCGCCAAGCCGGGACAGTCCGGACAGCAGCGCGAGTACGACGCCCAGGACGATGCCGAGCGCGAGTCCGAGCAGGGCCCGCTGGGTGGAGGTCCACAGGTTCGACTGCAGGCGGCCGTCGGCAATCAGGTCACCGGCCGTCGTCACCACGGTCCACGGCGCGGACAGCACCCGCTGGTCGATCCAGCCGGTGGCCGATCCGATGCTCCAGATCACCAGCAGCAGAACGGGTCCGATCGCACCTCCGAACCTGATCGGCTTCCCGAGTCCGAGCCGGGGACGCCGGACGGCCTTGGTCCCGGTGGCCTCCCGGGTCCGCAGGCCGGGCAGCGTCGTGGCACTCATTTGGTGGCTCCCTTGATCGCGTCGGCCGCGACCGTCTGGAAGCGCAGGTCGTACAGGTCCTTGGCCTGGATCACCTTGTTGCCGGTCTCCTTGGCGACCAGTTCGATGGTCTGCTGCTGCCGCTGGATCGCGTCACTCCAGTCCGCGCTGATGTCCGGGTGACCGGCGTTGTCGACCAGCCATTGGCCGTCGGCCTCGGTGAGTCCCTGGTCCTTCACGTAGTACCCCTGGATCCACTCCTTGGGGTGCTTGTCGATCCAGTCCTGCGCGACACCCCACGCGGCGACGTACGCGCGGATCGCGGCGGCCTTGCCCGGGTCCTCCAGGGACTCGGTGACGACGTAGAGGTGTCCGGCGTCGTCGCGCAGACCGTGGTCGATCGTGCTGGCCCCGTCCTTGCCGTACTTGGCCAGGTAGCGCTTGATCTGCACGCCGCCGATCGGAGCGACGTCGACCTGCTTGGCGGCCAGCGCGTTGGAGTACACGTCGCCAGTGCTCGGCAGCTCGACCAGCTTCACGTCTTCCTTGGTCAGGCCGGCCTTCTGCAGCACCTTGAGGACGAGGGCGCCCTGCGCCTGACCGGGGCTGTAGGCGATCTTCTTGCCGCGCAGGTCACCCAGCGTCTTCACGCTCACGCCGGGCGCGATACCGAGCTTGTAGATCGGGTGCTGGAGCGCGTCCTTGCGGAACTTCGACGCGACGATCTTCACGTGCAGACCGGTCCAGGTCGCGTGGATCGGCGGGATCTCCGCGACCGAGCCGAGGTCGAGTGCGTGCGCCCGGAACGCCTCGGTGGTCTGCGGACCGCCGCTCAGGTTGGCGAACTGGACGAACTTCGACACCTTGTCGATCTGGCCGGACAGCTTCAGCGCCACCTCAGTGGCCGGGTCGCCGACGACGATCTTGGTGCCGTCCGGGACGGTGGTCGGCAGGGCGGCGTCGAGCGAGAGCTTGGCGGAGCCGCTGCCGGCGTCCGCGGCACCTCCGCAGCCCGCCACCAGGGCGACTGTCGCGAGGGCTGCGGCGATAACGGCGTACTTGGTCCTAGACATGGTGTGCTTTCGGGTCAGAGGTGGCGGTGACGTAGCGGCCGTCGTGGTAGAGCAACGGGTCGTGCTCACGTCGTTCGGTATGGGTGGCGAGGCGGGCGACGACCAAGTAGTGGTCGCCCACGGCGAAGCGGTGCTCGACCTGCGCGCGCAGGTAGCTCGGCGCCTCGTCGAGAGCCGGCTCACCGGTGTTCAGGCGGGACCAGCGGGTCGGCTCGGCGAACCGGTCGATGCCACTGGTGGCGAAGCGCCCGGCGATGGCCTGCTGGTCGGCGGACAGGAAGTTGATCACCAGGCTGTCCGCGATGCTGACGGTCGGCCAGCTGGACGCACTGGTGGCGATCGCGAACGAGACCAGCGGTGGCAGCAGGCTGACCGAGACCAGTGAGGTCGCGGTGAACCCGACCGGACCGTGCCCGGCGTCCGCGGTGATCACCACGACACCGGCGGCGTGGCGACGGAACACGGACCGGAACACGTCGGCGTCGACGGTCTGCTCCTCGTGGCGGTCCGGGACGACGGACAAGGGCGGACGATCGGACGGGTTGATCGCATGGACTGACATGTCTCTCCCTCGGGTACGGGGGCAGGGACGACCGGCGCGGTTCGCTCTGGGACAGCTCATCGCGTCCAGGGCAGCAGGAAGCACCACAGCCGGGCGGGGTGTGGGAGGCGGTGGTCAGACAGGCCTCGTACGGCGGAATTCCGCCGGGGCAACGCGATACGGCGCAGGCGTCACCGACAGGTGGCGCTCGCCGTCCGCAGCAGATCGATGACGCGACGGCGGGTGAGCAAGGTCGTCGTCATGTCAGCAATCTTCTCATCAATGTCCACTGAGTAACTAGACAATCTCGGAATCCGGACCAGGCACCCTCACATCGGCCGAACCTGATGCGTTCTACTGGCGTGATGGCTCGGGAGAAAGTCGAACTGCCGCCGTTCCAGGCGCTCGTCGACGCGCACTGGCGGGACGTGGCGCGGCTGGCGCGTGCTCTGGCCGGGCCGGTGGACGGGGACGACGTGGCCCAGCGCGCCTGGGAGAAGGCGTTCGCGGCCTACCCCGGCCTGACCTCGGCGAAGAACCTGCGCAGCTGGCTGCTGACCATCACCTCCCGGTGCGCGACCGACCTGCACCGCGCCCGCAAACCACAACGCCCGCTCGACGAAGCCCCGCCGATCGCGGTCGACGGCCCGGACGTCGCCGACTGGCCGGATCCCGACCTCTGGCAGGCGGTCAACGCACTGCCCGAACGCCAGCGCTTCGCGATCACGCTGAAATACATCGGCGACCTCGACCACCACGGCGTGGCCGCCGCATTGGACACCACGCCTGCCGCATCGCGCCGGCTCGTCAGCGACGCCCTCGCGACCTTGCGCACCAAACTCGGAGTAGACGCATGAATGACCTCGAGAGCCGGCTCGCCCGGTTCACCACCACAGACCTGAAACCACCGATCCTGCCGGATGCCGACGTGGCCTACACCCTGCACGACACCCCGATCGGCACCATGCTGCTCGCGGTCGCGAACGGCCGGGTCGTGGCCAGCTCCTTCGGCGACGAGGAGTCCATCACCAACCGGCTCGCCCGGGCCGTGTCACCGCGCGTACTGCGGCAGCCCGGCGCACTGGACGACGTACGACGGCAACTGGACGAGTACCTCGCCGGTCGACGGCACGCGTTCGACCTGGAGGTGGATCTCGCCCTGGCGACGCCGTTCCAGCGACTCGTGCTCAACGATCTGCCGCTGCACACCAGCTACGGCCGGACCACGACGTACGGCGCGGTCGCCGGGGAGATCCACAAGCCGAAGGCCGCCCGGGCCGTCGGTACGGCGCTCGGCGCGAACCCGGTCTGCGTCGTCCTGCCGTGCCACCGGGTGATCGGCTCGACCGGCGCGCTCACCGGGTACGCCGGCGGCCTGGAGGCGAAGCGATTCCTGCTGAATCTTGAAGCAAAAAGCTGAGTTTTCCCGGCACCTGGGGAATTGATTTACACTCGCAGAACAAAGGAGCAGATCCCCAATGTGGAGTGGGGATCTGCTTCTTGTTTTCCCCTTGCCTGCAAGGGATACGGGGAAGTGAAATGGTTCCGGAAAAGAATTCAGGTCAAGAAACTGACACGTCAGTCAGTGGCCGGCTGGTGGATCTCCAGGATGAGCCGGCGACGCCCGCCCCACTCCCGCTTGTAGACCTTGTAGTCCTCGATCCCCGCGGCCGTACAGAGCCGGCCGTAGCTGATCTCGTCGTGGATGAAGTGCACGCTGCTGGTGCCGAAGTGCTCGGTGGTGACGATCCGGTGCTCCGGGCCCTGCCGCATCCCGTTGGCGATCTCGGCCGCCGTCGCCGGACCCCAGGCCGGGCCCTCGATGATCGCCACGCCACCCGGTTTCAGCACCCGGGAGATCTCGCAGATCGTGGAGATCTGCTCGTCCTCGGCGAACAGTTCGTGGAACGCGGTCCACAGGCAGATCACCGCGTCGAAGGAGTCCCACTTGTACGGCAGGTCGGTCATCGAGCCGATCGCCCAGTCGATCGACAACTCCTCCTTGGCCGCCATCGCCTGACCGGCCTCGACCAGGTTCGGCGAGATGTCCAGCGCGCGGACGACCTTGCCGGCCTTCCGCAGCGGCAGCGCGATCCGGCCGTAGCCGCAGCACAGGTCGAGCACCGACTCACGCCCGGCCAGCAACTCCTCGACGGCCTTGACGACCGCCGCGTCCCGCTCGGGCGTCGTACGCGCGGCCAACCCGTCCGCGCCGAGTTCCGCGTACTCGGCCCGGCTGCGCAGTGCGGAATTCAGCATGGCCCAAAGTATCCCGGTTACTCCGGGTCAGTGACCAGCGCTCTCCCCATCCGGAAGAACCCGAGCACATCGGCCAGTTCGGCCATCGAGCGCGCGGCACCGAACGAGGCGTTCCAGAACTCACCGGTGCGCGGTGTCCAGGGGCCGACGTACGCGTAGGGCTCGGGGATGGCGTCATCACCCGGCGAGATCCCGTAGTTGACCTCGCCGAGGCTGATGCCGATGTCGAAATGCTCGGGCCAGAGGATGGGTTCCTCGTCCGGCGCCAGGGACCGGAGCGCGGCCTCACCGCGGGCGAAGGCATCCACCAGCACCCGGGCGGCCACCGGGTCGATCTCGATCCGCTCATCCGGATCGATCGCCGGACCACCGGCGTACACGTCGTCGAGCCGCCTGGCCTCCACACCGGCCGCGGCAGCCAGCTCGGCATGACTACCGGCCAACGGGAACGACCCGGCCGGTGCGACGAGCACGTCACCCTCGACCCGGAGATCCGGCTCGACGACAGTCCCGAACCCACCGGGCAGCACACGCAGCTTGATCTCCCCGGACTCCCGGTACTGCGGTCCGGCCAGCACCAACTCGGCGACACCGTGCAGGGACCGCCGGGTTACGGCGAGCGAACGTTCATCCATGGGTGCAGTCTCCTCCTGTAACGCCAGGCCCTGGTCCGGCACTGATCCTTCGAACGGTCCGTGTCGCACAGGGCGGGAGACGTTACATGTCGGAGAAGTGGCACCGGGTGGACGAGGTCGACGTACCCGCGGACGGGCGGGTGCGCAGTGTGGTCGTGGACGGCCGGAGTGTCGCGCTGGCCAGATGCGGCGCCCGGCTAGGCGCGCTGGAGAACCGGTGCCCGCACCAGGGTGGTCCGCTCGGCGAGGGTTCGATCGAGAAAGGGCTGCTGCGGTGCCCGTGGCACGGGTACGACTACGACCCGATCACCGGTCAGCCGCCGGAGGGTTTCTCCGACGGCGTCACGGCGTACCCGGTGGACGAGCGGGCCGACGGTGTCTACGTGCGACTGCCCGCTCCGGCCCAGCCGGTCCGGACGGTCGCCGACGTACTGGTCGAGACTTTGGTTGCCCATGGCATCAGTCATGTCTTCGGCATGGTCGGCCACTCGAACCTCGGGTTCGCCGAGGCGATGCGGCGGGCGGAGGAACGCGGTGAGCTGACGTACGTCGGCATCCGGCACGAGGGCGCCGCCGCCTTCGCCGCCAGCGCGTACGGCAAGCTGACCGGCCGCCCGGCCGCGTGCTTCGCCATCGCCGGCCCTGGATCCACCAACCTGCTCACCGGCCTGTACGACGCCAAGCTCGACAAATCGCCCGTGCTCGCCATCTCGGGTCAGGTGCCGTCCAGGGTCCTCGGCCGCGGCGCCTTCCAAGACCTCGATCTGACCGCGGTCTTCAAGGACGTCGCGGTCTCCAGTACGGCGGTCCAGGCCGGTAGCGATCACGCCGAGCTCGCGGCACTGGCGGTCAAGCACGCGATCGACGGTCGTGGCGTCGCCCATCTCGTGCTGCCCGACGAGGTGCAGGTCCTGCCGTCCGAGGCGGCCGCGCAGGATTCGGCCGGCCGGTTGTCGCGGCGGAAGATCCGGCCCGACGAGGACACGCTGACCCGGGCCGCGGCCCTGATCCGCGGCGCCCGGCGGCCGGTGCTGATCGTCGGCCACGGCGCCCGGGACGCGAAGGACGAGGTCCGTGCGCTCGCGGAGCGGTTGCACGCACCGGTCCTGACCACCTTCAAGGCGAAGGGCCTGGTGCCCGACACACATCCGCTCGGCGCCGGGGTGCTCGGTCGCAGCGGTACGCCGGTCGCCAGCTGGCTGATGAACGAGTCGGACCTGCTGATCGTGGTCGGCGCCTCCTTCGCCAACCACACCGGCATCGCGGCGTACAAGCCGATCGTGCAGATCGACGACGACCATGCCGCGATCGGCCGGTTCGATGCCGTCACCGTGGACGTCCTCGGCGACGCCGGCCTCGCGCTGACCACGCTGACCGGGATGCTCGCCGACCCGAAGGCCGAGGACCAGCGCCCGGACGTCGCCGAGCGGTGGGCGATCTGGCGCGCGGAGAAGGCCCGCCGGGTCCAGGACGATCGCGGTCGCGGTGTCTCGGCGGCCGCGGTGTTCGACGCGCTCAGCAAGCACCTGCCCGCCGACGCGGTCGTGACCGTTGACGTCGGCAACCATGCGTACTCGCTCGGCCGGTACCTGGAGTCGAAGGGCCAGCCGGTGCTGATGTCGGGCTACCTCGGCTCGATCGGCTTCGGCTACCCGGCCGCCCTCGGCGCCTGGGCCGCCGCGCCGGAGAGGCCGATCGTCGCGGTCACCGGCGACGGCGGGTTCGGCCAGTACGCCGCCGAGCTGACAACCGCGGTGAAGTACGGCATCCCGATCAAGCACGTCCTGCTCGACAACCACTCACTCGGCAAGATCAGCAAGGAACAACTCGCCGCCGACTACCCCGTCTGGCACACCTCACTGCGGAACCCCGACTGGGCGGCGTACGCCGAACTCTGCGGCGCGACCGGGTTGCGCGTCACCCGCCGCGGCGACCTCGACAACGCGATGACCGAGCTCTTCACCACCACCGGACCGGCCCTGCTCTGCATCGAGCAGGACGCCGAACTTCTCTAGGAGAAACCATGCCCGAGTACGACGACCTCCGCGCGCTGTACCTGAACTGCACCCTGAAACGCTCGCCCGCGGTCAGCCACACCGAGGGCCTGATCGACGTCAGCCGGAAGATCCTGGAGAAACAAGGCGTCCAGGTCGACGTGGTCCGTGCGATCGACCACGACATCGCCACCGGCGTCTGGCCGGACATGACCGAGCACGGCTGGGCCACCGACGCGTGGCCGGCGATCCAGGAGCAGGTGATGGCGGCCGACATCCTGGTCATCGCCGGACCGATCTGGCTGGGCGACAACAGTTCGGTCACCAAGCAGGTGATCGAGCGCTTGTACGGCAACTCGTCGATTCTCAACGAACACGGGCAGTACGCGTACTACGGACGCGTCGCCGGCTGCCTGATCACCGGGAACGAGGACGGCGTGAAGCACTGCGCGATGAACATCCTGTACTCGCTGCAGCACCTCGGCTACACGATCCCGCCGCAGGCCGACGCCGGCTGGATCGGCGAGGCCGGTCCGGGTCCGTCGTACCTGGACATGGACTCCGGCGGCCCGGAGAACGACTTCACCAACCGGAACACGACGTTCATGACCTGGAACCTGTTGCACCTGGCAAGGATGCTGAAGGACCTGGGCGGCGTCCCGGCCTACGGCAACCAGCGCTCCGAGTGGGACGCCGGCTGCCGCTTCGACTTCGAGAACCCGGAGTACCGCTGATCGGCGCGCTGCTGCTGTACCGTCGGCGTGTGGGGGTGGTACTGCCGACGGACGACGTCCTCGTCGCCGGGCTGCGGGCCGGGGACGAGGAGATGTTCGCGTGCCTGCTGAACGGCTGGTCGGGCTCGATGCTGCGGCTGGCCCGGTCGTTCGTGTCGACCGCGGCCACTGCCGAGGAGGTCGTCCAGGACACCTGGCTGGCCGTGTTCCAGGGCATCGAGCGGTTCGAGGGCCGATCCTCGCTGCAGACCTGGGTCTACCGGATCCTGGTCAACATCGCGCGCAAGTGCGGTGCCCGCGAGCAACGGACGGTGCCGTGGGCCAGCCTGGTCGAGGATGGCGAGCCGACCGTGGACCCGGGCCGGTTCCGGGGTGCCCACGACCAGTACCCGGGCGGCTGGCTCGCCTTTCCGGAACGCTGGCCGACCACCGAGAGTGAAGTACTCGCGCACGAGGTGAGAGCCGGCGTCGCCGCGGCGATCGAGCGCCTGCCGGTCCGGCAGCAGGTGGTGCTGACGTTGCGGGACATCGACGGCCGAACGGCGGAGGACGTCTGCGCACTGCTGGACATCTCAACGGCCAACCAGCGGGTCCTGCTGCATCGTGCACGCGCAGCGGTCCGCGGCCATCTCGAGCACTATTTCACCACCACCGGAGCTGAGTCATGACGTGCGCCGAACTGGTCGAACTCGTCACCGCCTTCCTCGACGGTGCACTGGACCCCGAGACGGAGCAGCGCTTCGTCGAGCATCTCGCGCTCTGCGACGGCTGCGAGATCTACGTCGACCAAATGCGCCGTACGATCGCCGAGGTCGGCAGGGTGGAGCCCGAGACGCTGTCCGACGCGACGCGCGACGGCCTTCTGCAGGCCTTCCGCTCGTTCCCCCGCGACTGACCTGTAACGCCCGGGTGCTCCGGCGGCACTGATCCGATATGCCGGATGTGGAGTTCACCAACCTGTTCGTCGTCGTAGTGATCGCGCTGCTCGCGCCACTGCTCCTCGGCCTGGCCCCGCGTCTTCGCTTCCCGGCCGTCGTGCTGGAGATCGTGGCCGGCATCGTGGTCGGTCCACACGGCCTCGGCCTGGTCGACGTCGACCTGCCGCTGCAGATCCTTGCCCTGCTGGGACTGGCGTTCCTGCTGTTCCTGGCCGGGTTGGAGATCGACGTCCACCAACTGCGCGGACAGGTCCTGCGGCTCGCCGTCCTCGGCTACCTGGTGACCCTTGCGCTGGGAGGTGTCGCGGGTGCGGCGTTCTCGGCTGCCGGTTGGGTGCACAGCGCGCTCCTGCTCGCCGTCACGCTCTCGGCGACCTCGCTGGGTCTGGTGGTGCCGGTGCTCAAGGACGCGGGCCGCGCCGACGGTGCGGTCGGCCGGTTCACCATCGCGGCGGCCTCGGTGGCCGACTTCGCCGCGGTTCTCGTGCTGTCGCTGGTGTTCTCGACCGAAGGCGGGAGCCCTGGCGAACGGTTGATCATGGTCGGGCTGTTCGCGCTGCTCGTCGTCGTGACCGGCTTCGTCGTCGCGACGGCCGGGCGGTCGCAGCGGATCGGCGGCGTCCTGCTGCGGCTCCAGGACACCACGGCGGAGATCCGGGTCCGGGCGGCCGTCGTACTGCTGGTCGCCTTCGTCGCCCTGGCCGAACAGTTCGGGCTGGAGACGATCCTCGGCGCGTTCCTGGCCGGCGCGGTCGTCGGGCTGGTCGATCGCGACGCGAGCTCGCATCCACGCTTCCGGATCAAGCTGGAGGCGCTCGGGTACGGCTTCCTCATCCCGGTGTTCTTCGTGACCAGCGGGCTGCGGCTCGACCTGCGGGGCCTGCTCGACGACCCGGGCGCACTCGTCCGCGTCCCGCTGTTCCTGATCGCGTTGCTCGTCGTCCGCGGCGTACCGGCGTACCTGGCGGTGCGCACCCTAGGGCCCCGGCAGACCGCGGCCGCGGGGTTGCTGCAGGCGACGTCGCTGCCGTTCATCGTCACCGCGACGCAGATCGGCGTGGCGACCGGGCTGATGGCTCCGGTCACCGCCGCCGCTCTGGTCTGCGCCGGACTGCTGTCCGTGCTGGTGTTCCCGGCGGTCGCGCTCGTACTGCTCAGGCAGCCTGCCGACGTCCGATCCGGCCGAGGAGCACCGCGGCCAACATCGAGATGATGATGGAGGTGTACGTCGCGCCGAGCCAGCCGGGGACCGGTTGGTTGTTGAAGAGCTTCTGCTGGAGGTCGAGCCAGAACGGGGACCACCCGGAGACCGTTCCGGGGTTGACGAGCTGGTAGGCGACGAAGCCGATCAGCCACGCGACCGTGGGCTGCCAGCGGAAGCGCGCCGTATCGGAGACGTCCCAGTTCATCTTGCTGACCACGAAGAAGTCGGCGATCGCGACCGCGAACAGCGGGACGAAGACCGAGCCGATCAGGTAGAGGAACTGCGTGTAGTTGCCCAGGTCAACCATCAGCGCGAGACCGGTGGCGAGCACGCCGATCGCGACCGAGATCCACCGGCGGTCGATGTGGCCGATCAGGTTGTGCGCGGCCATCGTGGTCGAGTACACGTTCGCGTACGCCTCGTCGACCTCGTCCACCAGCAGCACGAACAGCGCGATCGCACCGGCCGGCAGTGTGACGAGCGCGGTGATCACGTCCTCGCTGTTGGTCTGCAGTGTCGCGACCGCGAACACGCCGAGTGCGTAGTACAGGATCGCCGCGATCCCGTAGCCCAGTGACGATCCGGCGAAGGCGGCCTTGTTGGTGCGCGAGTGCCGCGTGTAGTCGGCGGCCAGCGGCGCGAACGACACCACACCCGCGGTGGCCAGGTCGACAGCCGGCCAGAAGCCGAACACGCTGTCCTGCGGCATAGCCTGCACCGGCTTGCTGAGGACCTGCACGAACAGGTACACCGACGCGATTAGCACCAGCCAGACCATGAACTTCCGCAGCACTTTCACGCTGCCGAGCGGCCGGACGGCCATTGTCGTCGCGATCACCCCGGCCAGTAAGACGAACAGCCAGCGCCACCGCTCACTCGTCACCGCGACCGCGGCCTGCGAGATGACGATGATCTCCATCGTGGCCCAACCGACGTTCTGCGCGATGTTCAGCACGGTCGGCGCCATCGAACCCCGCCGGCCGAACAGCCCGCGCAGACACGCCATCGCCGGCGCACCGGTCTGCGAACCGAACACAGCGGCGCCGCCGAGCACCAGCGCGCCGATTCCGCAGCCGACGACAACCGCGAGCAGCCCCTGCCACAGCGAGCCCGTGTACGCCGCAACCAGCGCACCCGTGACCGGTCCGAACAGCGAGATGCCGAAGTTCCCCCACAGGGTGAACTGGTCCAGGAATCCGAGGGTCCGCGGGGCATCGGTGGTCAGGACCAGCGGTGCCTCGGTCTGGCTGGCAGGACGAACAACAGTACTGGTCATGATGACCGCTCCCTACGCCGGCATTACCCGGTCAGGTTCAGGCGGTCGGCGACCCAGCTGTCGCCCTCTCAGCCCGCGCAATCGGTGCGAGCTCCCGCAGAGGTTGTTAGCGCCTCAACGATAACGCCTCAGGTCGTCGGCGGCACCGCGGCAGCTCGCTCTATGAGAGCGGCCATCTCTGGGCCATTGGTCAGCACCGGCATGTGTGAGCCGGTATCCAGGGTCCGGGCCTCACCATGGCTCAGCTCCGCGAGCTTCTGCACCCAGTCGGCCGGCGACAACAGATCGTGCTTACAGCGCACGATGACCACGGGTGCCTTCACCCGGGTGATGACGGCGGCCAGGTCGTGGTGCCTGGCGGCCTCTCCGGCCCGGGCGATCGTGGAGAGCGTCGTCCGCGCGTACTGCGGGGTGACGACCCGGATGAGCCGGGGTGACTCCGGTACCGCGGATCCGAGCAAGCGGACGGCCCGGTCCAGCCAGCTCGACATGCGGATGTCTCCGGTGGGAGCCGCGAGTACGAGCGCGTGGACCAGCTCGGGGTTGATGACCGCGGTCTCGACCACGATCTGACAGCTGGCCGAGTGCCCGACCAGGACCGACCGCTCCCGGATCTTGTCGGCGAGTGCCACGCCCAATGCGCGCGGATGCAGGTCCTCCCGCGCGCCGGCCGGTTCGCCGTACCCGGGCAGTGTGACCACGTGGTGCGGCGTGATCAGGTGCTCGACCGTCTTGGCGTACGACTCCGGCCCGAGGCCGAGGCCCGGGACCAGGATGACGGGTGCGTTCACTCCCAGGGCGCTTTGGGTGGCGGACCCTGGACGACCGGGTTGCGCACCTCGGGCTTCAGCTCGCGGTACCCGAGGGCCAGACCGGCGGCGAGGATCAGCAGACCGCTGCCGCCCCAGCCGTACGCCGTGGGCAGCCGGTCGACCGAGTCGTCGATGGCGCCCAGTCCGGTGGACAGGACCATGATCAGCCAGACCAGAATCGGGATCGCAGAGACTGCGACCAGCAGCAGACCACCCAGCTCGACCGGGTCGGGCTGGCGCCCGGCCTTGCGACGGGCGAGCACGTCCCGGATCCACATCACGAGCGCGGCCGCGCCGACCACGATCAGCACCAGTTGGCCGATCGTGTCGATCACGTCGGTGCGGAGCGGGTGGTTGAGCGGTGAGCCCGGGGCCTGGGAGATCTCCCGGAGGGCGACCCGCTGGACGGAGACCACGAGCAGGCCGTAGATCGCCGCGACGATCGTGGCGAGCCCGACCACCCGGGCAGCGCGGGGGTCACGGGGTGCGACGGGTTGATCCCGGCCGTACGTCGGGAGCTCGTGCTGCTGTGGATGCGCCGGCGGGCCGTAGGGGGTCCCGGGGCGGTAGGTGGGCGGCTGGGCGTACATGGGGCCTTGGGGCTGAGCGGCGTACTGCGGCTGTCCTTGGGGCGGGCCTTGTTGGGGCGGTGGGGTGCCGTTGTCCGGCTGGGAGTTGTAGGGCTGGGGCTGGGCGTAGGGGCCCGGCTGCGGGTCGGCGTGCGGGCCCGAGCCGTAGGTGCCGCCGCCGTACGGCGTGGGCGGGGCGTAGTGGTGCTCCTCGCCGCTCCGCTCGGGCTCATCGCCCCGGCCGTACGTCGGGAAATCCTGTGACGACATCGCTACCTCCCCTCGGACTCAGCTTCTCACGAACGCGGGGTTGGATCAGGTCGCTTTGATCGTCGGCCAGGCGTTCGGGAGGCAGCCGGCCAGGCCTTTGGTCTGCTGCATCATCACCGGCGCGGGGGTCTTCGCCTTGGTGCAGGTCGAGTGACCATGGCCGAGTGCGTGCCCGACCTCGTGGTTGACCAGGTAGCTCCGGTACAGCGATACGTCGCCGTTGTACGCCGGGATCGCGTACATCCAGCGCTTGGCGTTCAGCACGACGCGGTCCTCGACCCGGCAGGACACCTCACCGCCGGTGTCGAGCGGCAGGCAGAGCTTGTCGGTCAGAGTCGGCGTGGCCAGGATGATGCGCAGATCCGCGTCCACCTTGTCGGTCCGCTCGAAGTTGACCGGGTGCACCGCCTGCCACCCCCGCGGGTCGGTCAGCGTCTTGTGGATGATCGCCGCAACCGCGGCACCGTTCACCGACAGCCCTTGCTCGATCTCGACCCGATACGTCAGCTTGTCCCGTACGCCGCTGGCCTTGTTGAACCCGGGCACCACGGCGAGCTTGCCGGTGGACACGGTGACGTTCGGCTTCGAGCTCTTCGGCTGCCGCGTCAAACTCGGTGCCGGTCGCAACGGAGTCGTGAACCGCTGCGTCGGCGTGACAACCGGAGTCGGCGTACTCACCGGAATCTCGGTCACCGGAGCACTCACCGGCATATCAGCCACCACGTCAGCCGCCAGACTTCGCCGATGGGTCACATCCGGATGCATCACTACCACGGTGCCCAGCACAGCCAACGCAGTCACCGAGAACCACTGCGCCTTATAAGACTTCCGCCGACTGTGCCGACCACCCCGCCGCTTCCGCCCAGGCGCGTCCGCCTGCTGGCCGCTCCGCAGGGTGGTCATGACAGTCGACCCTACCGACCCAGCGGCCCCGCCCGAAAGGGCAGTTACGTTAAGCCGTACCGGCTCGGAGGAATTTACCCGGCTGCGTCGTCGTGTGATCGTGGGATCGTGAGCGATCTCTCGTCGGTCGGTCTTCGGTTGCCGTCGCCGGTGTCGGAGCTTTGCGACGAGCGTCTGACCGCGGCGGGAGTGCGTCTCCTGCTGAAGCGTGACGACCTCATTCATCCGGAGATCCCCGGGAACAAGTGGCGCAAGCTGAAGTACAACGTGTCCGCGGCGCGCGACCTCGGGTTCGACACGCTGCTGACCTTCGGTGGTGCGTACTCCAACCACATCCGAGCGACCGCCGCGGTTGGCTACCACGGCGGCTTCAACACCATCGGCGTGATCCGCGGCGAGGCGCACCTGCCGCTGAACCCCTCGCTCGCGTACGCCGCTGCCCGCGGAATGCGGCTCACCTATCTCGACCGGACCACCTACCGCGCCAAGACCTCCGATGCGGTGATCACTGCGCTACACCGAGAGTTCGGCGACTTCTACCTACTGCCCGAGGGCGGAAGCAACCGCGAGGCCGTCCTGGGATGCGCGGAACTGCCGGCCGAACTCACGGAGCCGTACGACGTACTGTTCTGCGCAGTCGGCACCGGCGGAACCCTGGCCGGCGTCGCCGCAAGCGCTCCCCAGGCGGTGGTCGGCGTCCCCGTCCTGAAGGGCGGCGCGTTCCTCGAGAACCAGATCACCGAACTCCAGAGAACGACGTACGGCTCCCGTGTCGGCACCTGGCACCTCGAGTGCAACTACCACTTCGGCGGCTACGCGAAACGAACCCCCGAGTTGGATGCCTTCATCGACGACTTCGGGACGAGGCACGGCGTGCTGCTGGACTGGGTCTACGAAGCCAAGATGATGTACGCCCTCTACGACCAGATAACCCGCGGAACCTTCCCCCAAGGCACAACCCTCATAGCCCTGATCAACGCAACCGGCTGACGGGTGTGGGGTCAGGCGGTGCGGGTTCTGAGGAATTTGCCGAAGTGGGGGACTGTGAAGGCTACGGTGCCGCGTTCGGCGGAGAAGACGAGGCCTTTCTTGATCAGGCCGTCTCGGGCGGGGGAGAGGGACTGGGGTTTGCGGTTGAGGGTGCTGGCTACTTCGGCGGTGGGGACGGAGCCGTCGTCGACGCCGATGCCCAGTTCGGCCATCGCCCGCATGTACTCGCGTTCCGCGGGCGTGGCGCGTTCGTACCGGGAGCCGAAGAAGCCGACGGTGAGTTCGGCGGAGGCCTCCGGGGCCGCGACCGCGACGTCCTTGATGGTGATGGGGGATGTCGGGGCGTGGTCCCAGGTGGAGTGGGCGAACGCCTGGACGAAGTACGGGTAACCGTCGGTCTGGGCGTACAGCTCGTCCAGCGCCTCCTCGTCGTACTGCACGCCCTCGCTCTCGGCCGGGACCATCAGCGCCCGATCACACGCCTCCCGCGCCAGCCGGTCGACGCGGATGTAGCGGAAGAGCCGCTCGGAGTACGACTTGCTGGCGGACAGTACGGCGGGCAGATGCGGCAACCCGGCTCCCACGACAACCAGCGGAGCGCTCTGCTGCGAGATCTCGTGACATGCAGCGCACAAAGCGGAGAGATCGTCCGGACTGATGTCCTGCATCTCGTCGATGAAAAGCCCCACGCCAACCGACAGATCGCCGGCCAGATCCGCCGCATCGGCGAACAGCTCGATCAGATCCATCTCCAGATCACCGGAGTCCGCGCGGCCTTTCGCCGCCGCCACGTCGACCGGCGGATGCCACCGGATCCCCTTCCGGTCGTGCGCATCGGTCCGCAAAGCAAAAGCCTTGAGTACGGCGCTGAACTGGTCGACCCGCTCGTCGTCACGGTGCCGATGCCCCAGCTCCCGCATCGCGGTGTGCAGCGCCTGCGCGATCGGCAGCCGGATGCTCTGATCCGGACGGGCCTCGATCTTCCCGGTACCCCAGGCCCGCTTGATCGCCTGGCTGCGCAAAGTGTTGAGCAACACAGTCTTACCCACCCCACGGAGCCCACTGAGCACCAGGCTCCGCTCCGGTCTGCCTGCCGCGACCCGCTCGAGCACCACCTCGAACTGCCGCACCTCGGTGTCGCGTCCGGCCAGCTCAGGCGGCCGCTGACCGGCGCCGGGCGCATAGGGATTCCGGATCGGATCCATGCTGTCACTGTATGAGCCCGTCTAGCGTTTTCCTTAGATTTCGCTAGCCACCGCGAGAGCGTGTCGCGACAGCTGTCTACAACTTTCTAGTGAAAAGACTAGAGAGTGATAGACAGCGCGAGCGACCGGTGGCGCACTATGGTTCGGCCATGCGGGTGGAGTGGGCTGGGCAGGCGGGGGCGTTGTACGAGCGCGTGCATCAGCAGTACGTCGGAGGTGCCCGCAAGCTCGAGGCGCTGATCGACGAGCTGATCGGTGAAGAAGAGGGCATCAACTACCTGAGCGCGACCGCGCGGGCCAAGGATCCGGAGTCGTTCCTGGCGAAGGCGGCCAAACCGAATCCCGACGATCCGAGCCGACCGAAGTACGACGATCCGCTCAACCAGATCACCGACCTGGTCGCGGCCCGGGTGATCACGTTCCTGGTCGAGGCGGTGGACCGGGTGTGCGAGGTGATCGAGGCCGAGTTCGAGATCGTCGAGCACACCGACATGGGCGCGCACACCCGCGCGCAGGGTGTGTTCGGGTACGCGAGCAAGCACTATCTGGTGCGGCTGAACGCCCATCGCCGGGAGCTGCCGGAGTACGCCGTACTGAAGAACCTGACGATGGAGATCCAGGTCCGGACCGCGGTCCAGCACGCGTGGGCCGAGTTCGAGCACGACATCCGGTACAAGCTGGACATCCCGCCGGACCGCAAGCCCGAGTTCGATCGGCGGTTCCTGCTCGCGGCCGCGTTGATGGAGCTGGTGGACAACGAGTTCACCGAGATCGACCGGCTCTACCGCGAGCTCGCGGCGGCCGAGACGGACAAGACCCCGCGGGACCTGACCACGGCGATCCTGACGACGTACCTGACCCGTCGCTACCCGGACGCGCCGCACGCCAAGACCAACCACTACGCGTGGATGCTCGGCATCCTCGACCGGCTCGGCGTCACCTCCGAGGAGCAGCTCACCGAGCTTCTCACCGGCATCGACAGCTCCGCAGTGCAGGCCGCGATGACCCACCGCTTCCCGGCCGGCACGGTACGGCGCCTCGACGACGACCTCCTGGCCGCGAAGGGGACGGCGTACGTCGACCTGTTCCCGGACGAGGAGCGCCGCCAGAAGATCCTGCGGGGACGGCTCAAGGCGCTCGCCCGCGCCGGCATCACGGAGCCCTGACCAGGTCCTCCGCGACGGAGGCCGCCGTTCGTCGGGCCCAGGCGCCGGTCGTGATCAGTCCGAGCACGAGCACGAGTGCGCCGCAGCCGGCGATGATGTACCAGCACAGCTGGGCGGCCTCGACGAAGCCGGTCTCGAGCGGGCCGACCAGCCGAGCGGTGAGGACGGTGCCGGCGATCGCGACACCGAGGGACACTCCGACCTGGCGGCTGGTCGAGGCGATCGCGGCAGCGACGCCGGCCTGGGACACCGGCATCCCGGACACCGCGGCATTCGTGATCGGCGCGTTCAGCATGCCGAAACCGAGTCCGAAGATCAGATAGCCGGTGAGCAGCGCCGCGGTCGAGGTCGTCAGGCTCAACTGCGACAACACCAGCCCAGAGGCGGCGAGCGTGCTCCCGGCAACCACCAGCGGCAGCCGCGGACCGCGGTGCCCGACCAGCCACCCGGACAGCGGCGCGAACACCACCGTCATCGCCGCCATCGGCAACGTCAGCAACCCGGCCTGCAGCGCCGAGAACCCACGCACCGACTGCAGATACAAGGAGTTCAGGAACAGAAAACCGGAGAGGGCGGAGAACCCGGCGACCGCGATCAACGTCGCTCCCGAGAAAGGCGCGCTGCGGAAGAACCGCGGGTCCAGCAACGGCTGATCCCGCCGCCGCTCGTACAGCACCAGGCAGACGAGCGCCGACGCGGCCAGCACGAAACACCCGATGATCAGCGGCGATCCCCAACCGGCCGACTGACCCTCGATGATTCCGTAAATCAGGCCGCCGAGCAGCAGCACCACCAGCACCTGCCCGACCGGATCGATCCGCCGCGGCACCGCCGCGCGCGACTCGGGCACGAAGAAGGCAGTCATCGCCAGGGCCGCCAGCGCGACCGGCACGTTGATCCAGAAGATGAACCGCCAGCCCGCGCCGTCGACCAGCGCGCCACCGACCACTGGCCCTACGGCCAAGCTCAGCCCGACCACACCACCCCAGACGCCGATCGCCTGGGCACGCTCGCGCGGATCGGTGAACGTGTTGGTGATGATCGACATGGCGACCGGGTTGAGCATCGACCCACCGACCGCCTGCAGCATCCGGAAGACGATCAGCAGGTCCACGGTCGGCGCCAACCCGCACAGCAGCGACCCGATCCCGAACACCACCAGCCCGGCCTGGAACGTCCGCCGCCGCCCGATCCGGTCGGCGGTCGAGCCGGAGACCATGAGCAGACTCGCCAGCACCAGCGTGTAGGCGTCGATGGTCCACTGCAGCTTGGCCACCGAGGCGCCGAACTCGGAGCGGATGGCCGGCAGCGCCAGGTTCACGATCGTGGAGTCCAGCCCGACGATGAACAGGCTGGAGCAGCAGATGCCGAGGACCAGCAGCCGCCGCCTGCGCGTCAGCTCCTCCACCCGGCTCCCTCCGCTCGTCCGTTGAAGACTGTACTACCGCCGTCGGAAACGATTCCCGACGGTCCGGCGCCTGGGACGAAAAGGGTTTGACGGACTGTCGGCGGCGACGCCTAGGCTGGATCCATTCGCCTGGTCAGGTGCCCTTCTTCCATCCTTCTACGCCTCTTGCGAGACGTCATGTCCCTGCGCCTCATTCCGTTTGCCGACCCGGGTGTGCCGGACACCCGGTCCGGTCTCCGACTCATTGTCTGGCTGGAGCACCAGCAACTGCGCGGGCAGGCCCTCGCGGTGTTCTTCGGCCTGCTCTACTTCGGCGGTATCGCCGCCGCTCCGGTCGCCGTCGGTCTCGCCGTCCAGGCGGTGATCGACCGTTCCTGGCCCAAGCTGATCCTGGCCGGGGCCCTGCTGCTCGCGTTCGGAGCGGCCAAGTCGGCGGCCGACTCGTTCTTCCACCGCGCCGTGGTGACCAACTGGATCAGTACGGCGTCGCGCCTGCAGCAACTGCTGTTCCGCAAGGCCGCGGAGCTGGGCTCGCTGCTCACCCGCCGGATCGCCGCCGGCGAGGTGGTCGCCGTGAGCAGCGGCGACGTGGAGAAGATCGGCTGGTTCGTCGAGGTGCTCGGCCGGTTCGCCGCTGCACTGCTCACGTGCTTCGCCGTCGTCATCGGCCTGCTGTTCTATGAGCCGCAGCTCGGTCTGGTGGTCGCCATCGCCGTTCCGGTGCTGGCGTTCTCGATCGTGCCGCTGATGGGTCCGGCCGAGCGTCGCGCCGACGCTCAGCGGGCCAAGGGCGGCCGGGCCACCGAGCTGGCCGCCGACACCGTCGCCGGTCTGCGCGTGCTGCGGGGCATCGGTGGTGAGCAGCTGTTCCTCGACCGCTACCGCGCCGCCTCGCAGGAGTACCGGGCCAGTGCGGTCCGCAGTGCCCGGATGTGGTCGCTGATCGCGGCTCTCCAGGTGCTGCTGTTCGGGGTGTTCCTGGTGGTGGTCGTGTGGCTGGGCGTCCGGCTGGTGATCTCCGGACAGATCTCGGTCGGCGAGCTCGTCACGACGTACGGGTTCGTCACCTTCATGCTGGTGCCGCTGCACACGTTCGAGGAGACCGCGAGCGCGTTCATCTTCTCGAAGGTGTCGGCCCGCCGGGCCGCGCGAGTGCTGTCACTGCAGCGGACCGACGAGACCAAGGGCACCGCCGAGGCTCAGCTGCCTGACGGCGACCTGCTCGACCCGGTCTCCGGTCTGCACGTCCCGACCGGCAGCTTCACCGCGGTCGTCTGTGGTGACCCGGACGCGGGCGGTCGGCTGGCCGACCGGCTGGGTGGTCACAGCCCGTCGACCGAGGCCGACGAGCCCTCGGTGCTGCTCGACGGCGTCGCGCTGGACGACCTCCCGTTGGACTCGGCGCGGACCGTCGTACTGGTGCAGGACAAGGACCCGGTGCTGTTGTCGGGGACAGTGCGCGAGCTGTTCGACGTGCCGGCGAGTGGCGCGGTCTCTCCGGAGACAGCGCTCGACGCAGCGCAGTGCGCCGACATCCTCGACGTACTGCGGCAGACGCTGCCGGCCGGTGAGTCCGACGCGATGAAGGCCGTGCTGACCGAGCGCGGACGGTCCCTGTCCGGTGGTCAGCGGCAGCGAGTGGCCTTGGCCCGTTCGCTGTACGTCGACCCGCCGGTGCTGGTGCTGGACGAGCCGACGAGTGCGGTGGACGCGCACACCGAGGCCCGGATCGCCGACGGCCTGCGGCTGCTGCGGGCCGGCCGGACCACTGTGGTGTTCACCTCCAGCCCGCTGATGCTGGACCGCGCGGAGCGCGTGGTGTTCGTGCCGGACGGTCGCGTCGATGCCGTCGGCACCCACCACGACCTGGTGCACACCAACGCGCGCTACCGCGCGGTCGTGACCCGTGAAGACGAACCAACGCTAGAGGAGTCGCTGTGAAGCGCCCCGAGTACGATCCGGCAGCCCCGCAGGAAGTGGCTCGGCTGCCGGTGGCAGGCAGCACGACCGTGCGCGCCTACCTGAAGACACTGTTCCGCCGGCACCGCCGCGCGTTCGGCTGGCTGACGCTGGTGAACGCGGTGGCGGCGCTGAGCGGCATGGTCGGGCCCTGGCTGCTCGGCAACGTGGTGGAGAAGCTGTCGCAGGGCAACACCGATGTGAATCTGCCGTATGTCGTGACCGGGTTCGTCATCGCCCTGCTGGTGCAGACGGTCTTCATCCGGCTCACCCGGCTGCGCGGTGCGGTGCTCGGCGAGGAGATGCTCGCCGACCTGCGCGAGGACTTCCTGGTCCGCGCGGTCGGACTGCCGCCGGGTGTACTGGAGCGGGCCGGGACCGGTGACCTGCTGTCTCGGATCACCACCGACATCGACCGGCTCTCGCACGCGATGCGGGACGCCGTGCCGCAGTTGACCATCGCGGTGATCTGGGCCGGGCTGCTGATCGGCGCGCTGGTCGTGACCGCACCCGAGCTCGCGGTGGCCGTGGTGATCGCGACGCCGATCCTGATCATCGGCGGCCGGTGGTACTTCCGCCGCGCGCCGGCGGCGTACCGGTCCGAAGCCGCCGGGTACGCCGCGGTGGCCTCGGGGCTGGCCGAGACCGTGGACGCCGGCCGGACCGTCGAGTCGCACCGGCTCGGCGACCGCCGGATCAAGCTGGGCGACACCCGGATCGGCCAGTGGGTCGCCTGGGAGCGGTACACGCTGTACCTGCGGATGATCCTGTTCCCGGTGATCAACATGACCCACACGGTCGCGCTGGCCGCCGTGCTGGTCTTCGGTGGCGGTCTCGCCATCCAGGGCTGGCTCACCGTCGGCGCGCTCACCACTGGCGCGCTGTACATCCAGATGCTCGTCGAGCCGGTCAACATGATGATCCGCTGGTACGACGAGCTCCAAGTGGCGCAGGTGTCACTGGCGCGACTGGTCGGAGTCCGTGAGGTCGAGGCAGCCGCCACCGACGGAGACGCCGAGCCGGAGGGCCGGACTGTGCTGGCCGACGACGTTCGGTTCGGCTATCTGGAAGGCAGGGACGTGCTGCACGGTGTCACGCTGACTGTGCAGCCGGGTGCCCGCGTAGCGCTCGTAGGCCCTTCTGGAGCAGGGAAATCGACGCTGGGCCGGTTGCTGGCGGGCATCTACTCGCCTCGGGTCGGTGACATCACCTTGGGTGGTGCCGCCCTCGACCAGATGTCGGCAGAGCAGGTCCGCAGTCACGTGGCTCTGGTGAACCAGGAGCACCACGTGTTCGTCGGCAGTGTCCGGGACAACCTGCGGCTGGCCCGGTCGGAAGCCACCGACGCCGACCTGTGGGCAGCACTGCGCTCGGTCGACGCGGACGGCTGGGTCGCCGGGTTCGACAACGGGCTGGACACCGAGGTGGGGTCCGGTGGGATCTCACTGACGCCGGCCCAGGCACAGCAGGTCGCCCTGGCCCGGCTGGTGCTGGCCGACCCGCACACGCTGGTCCTGGACGAGGCGACCTCGTTGATGGACCCGCGTGCAGCCCGGCACCTGGAGCGGTCGCTGGCCGGCGTGCTGGAAGGCCGGACCGTGGTGGCGATCGCACACCGGTTGCACACCGCGCACGACGCGGACGTGATCGCCGTCGTGGAGGACGGCCGGATCGTGGAGCTGGGCGGGCACGACGAACTGGTCGATGCCCAGGGCCCGTATGCGGCGCTCTGGCACTCCTGGCACGGCGAGCGCTGACAGGTCATCCGGGGGCAGGCCGCGTGCC
The DNA here is from genome assembly GCF_055562215.1 of Kribbella sp. NPDC020701. NCBI lineage: Bacteria > Bacillati > Actinomycetota > Actinomycetes > Propionibacteriales > Kribbellaceae > Kribbella > Kribbella sp. NPDC020701. Next base: position 403,142 of record NZ_JBVHFT010000002.1, read on the forward strand.
TGCCCCCGGTGACCTCAGCCGTGTGAGGATAGGGCAGTGCTGACAACGCTGTTCTCGCTGACGTCCACCCTGGCACTCGACGTGAACGACGAGGGTCGCCTGCTCGTCCTCTACGACGGCACCGGCGTCCGCCAGGTCAACGAGATCGCTCCCGACGGGACCTGGCGAGCACTCACCGAGCTGGACGACACCTGTCGCGGTGCACGGTTCATCCCCGGCACCCGGCAGGTCGTTGTCGAGCACGACAGCGGCGGCAACGAACGCGGCCAACTGTCGGTGCTCGACCTCGACGAGCCCGGCGTACCCGTGCTCACTCCGCTCGTCCACGACCTCGAGTACAACCACCACCTGGTCGACGCCAAGGCGACCCGGATCCTCTTCACCACGAACCGGCGCAACGGCGTCGACTTCGACCTGGTCACCCGGGACCTGTCGACCGGCACCGAGACCGCCATGTACGACGGCGGCGGCTGGGTGATGCAAGTCGACCCGTCGCCGGACGACCGGTGGGTCGTGCTGTCCCTGGCCAGCACGCCGGCGAACTCAGTCCAACTGCTCCTGGTCGACACCACCACACAGGCCGTCACGGAACTGACCGCGGCCGACGCCCACAACGACCAGCAGGCGGTGTCCTGGCTGCCGGACTCCACCGCCTTCCTGGTGTCGAGCAACGCCGACCGCGACCGGATGGCGCTACGCCGGTACGACGTCGCCGACGCGGCGTGGAGCGACGTACTGGTGGACGAGGCCCGTGACCTGGCCGGTTGGGTCTCCCCCGGCGGTGAGCAACTGCTCGTCGGTGCGGTGCAGGACGGCGAGGTGTCGCTGGCGCTGCACCGGCTGAAGGACGGCGCAGCGATCACCCCGCTGAATCTGCCCGCGGGCGGCTGTGCCGCGTTGACGATGATGACGCCGGATCCGCTCTGGTCCAGCGACGGCTCGTTTGCGGCGATCACCTACAACTCGCCGATCAGGCCGCCGACGGTGTACCGGTACGTCCCGTCGACCGGCGAGATCGTGGAGTTGCGGTCGCCGGGGAAGGCTGAGCCGCCGGCACAGCTCACGCATCCGGAGAGCCTGCTCGTGCCGTCGTTCGATGGTGAGCAGGTGCCGGTGTTCGTGTTCCGGCCGACCGGTCCGGACCTGGGTTCCACCGTCGTCCACGTGCACGGCGGTCCGGAAGGCGCGGCCATGCGCATCTGGAATCCGATGGTCGCGTCACTCGCCGCCGATGGCCACACCGTCGTCGTACCGAACGTCCGCGGCTCGGCGGGGTACGGCAAGCGCTGGTACTCACTCGACGACCGGGAGCTGCGGCTCGACTCGGTCAAGGACCTGGCCGCGATCCATGCCTGGCTGCCGTCCATCGGTGCGGACCCGGAGCACGCCGCGCTGTGGGGTGGTTCGTACGGCGGCTACATGGTGCTGGCCGGGGTCGCGTTCCAGCCGGAGCTGTGGGCGGCCGGTGTGGACATCGTGGGGATCGCTTCGCTGGTCACGTTCCTGGAGAACACCTCGGACTACCGCAGGGCGATGCGGGAGCGCGAGTACGGCTATCTGGCGACGGACCGGGAGTTTCTGGCGTCCGCGAGCCCGCTCAGCCGGGTCGACGACATCCGGGCACCCCTGTTCGTCATCCACGGCGCCAACGACCCACGGGTGCCGCTGTCAGAGGCCGAGCAGGTCACCGACGCCCTGACCAAACGCAACGTGCCATGCGAGCTCCTGGTCTACCCGGACGAAGGCCACGGACTGGCCAAGCTCAAGAACCGTCTGGACGCCTACCCCCGGGCCCTCACGTTCCTGCGGGAACACCTCACCACAGCGGAGTAAGAGTCCCCGCGGTCGCGTCGAGCCGTACCGGCAGTCCCAGCGGTACGGCGAGGTTCAAAGCCTCATGCCCGACCGCGGCACCCGCCACGACCGGTACGCCGAGGGGCTCGAGCCGCTCGTGGACCACATCGTCGATCAGCTCGTCCGACCCGCTGAAGTCCCCGACCACGACACCGGTGACCTCGTCGAACCATCCGGACCGCAGCAACTGCGTGAGCATTCGGTCCACCCGGTACCCGTCCTCGTTGACGTCCTCCAGTACGACGACTCCGGCCGGCTGCGCGTACGTCGGTGTGCCGAGGCTCGTCGCCAGCAGTGCGAGGTTGCCGCCCAGCAGGCGTCCTTCGGCCACGCCACCGAACACCTCGCGACCGCCATTGGGTGCGAGCAGGTCGGTGATGCTCTCCGGCTCGAACAACAGCGTGCCGAGGCGATCCCGTCCGACCTCGACGTCCAGCTGCTCGACTGCGGCGGCCATCGGTCCGTGGATGGTGACCAGGCCCCGTGCATTCAGCGGCTCGTGCAGTGCGGTGATGTCGCTGAAGCCGATGAACCACTTCGGCACCGCGACCAGCTCGTCGAAGTCGACGTACTCGAGCATCCGCTGGACGCCGTACCCGCCTCGGGCACAGAACACCGCAGCGAAGCTCGAGTCGAGCCATGCCGTCCGCAGATCCTCGGCGCGGGCCTTGTCGTCGGCGGCCAGGTAGGTCAGCCGCTCATGACCGGTCAGCACGGACGGCATGACCTCGACCTCGAGCCCCCAGGCCTTCAGGTGCTCCAGGCCGATCGCCAGCCGCTCGGCATCCACCTGTCCCGACGGCGCCACCACGGCGACCCGATCTCCACTCCGCAGCCGCTGCGGCACCAGCACGTCAGTCACGCCGCAGACGCTACCAATCGACCTTGATGGTAGTGCTCTTGGAGACTCCGTTGACGGTGACGCCGAGCTGAGCGGTGCCGGGGCGCAGGGCGGTCACCTGGCCGGTGGACGGGTCGTACGACGCGACCGCCCAGAACGGCGCGGTCCGGGCCGGGCCGATGTGGAGTTGCTGCGAGCCCCACCAGTCCGACGAGACCGGGAACGCCACCGGCACCCGGCGGCTGTCCTGGACGACGGTGGCTGCCGCTGTACCCATCTCACCACGCTGCAGTGATGCCGGTGCGGTGAGCTCGAGCGAGTCCACGTGCGGACGCAGCTCGACCTGGAACCAGGACCGCTCAGGCGCGGACCACTTTCGCTCGCCGGCCGGAGCCGCCGAGGCCTTGGGGTCGATCCTGACCAGCGCCCAGCCGGTGAAGCCACCGGCATCCGGCGCCGCGGCCGGGCTCTTGCCCGAGTTGCCGGTCAGCGGCAGCAGCACGCCGTCTGTCCGGGTCGCCGCGAACGTCCCGGCGTGCGCGGCCATGTACGCCGCACCCTTCCCGGTCGAGGCCCGGAAGTCGGCCAGCCACCGCACGATCATCGCGGCTTCCTTGCGGTCACCGAGCTGCGAGTTCTGCGTCGGTGACGGGTCGTCGATCGGGTGGTGCGCCATCACCACGACGTTGCGGATCGCCTTGTTCTGGGCCGCGTCGTCGAGTTGCGCGCGCAGGTCGAGGATCTGGTCGAACCCACCGGCCCGCAGCGATCCGAGCGACGAGTCGCGCAGGATGAACCGCGTGCCCTTGTGGTCGAAGGTGCTGGTCGGCGAGCCGAACACCTTGCTCCACTCGGACAGGTCCCCCGGTCCGTAGCTCTCGTGGTTGCCCGGCACATAGTGCACCGGCACCTTGCCCGCGACCTCCTCGTCGATGATCTGCTTGGCCAGCGCGATGTCCGGCCCGAACGCGCGGTCGACGAAGTCGCCGTTGATCACCAGGAAGTCCGGGTTCTGCGCGAGCGCCTCGCGGATCGTCCGCCGGGCCTGCTTGACGTAGTCCGAGTTCGGGTCGTCGGAGGTGAACTGCGCATCCGACATGACCGCGAACCGCCAGCGGCCACCGCCGGTCACCGTCCCGTCGGTCACCACCATCGGGTCGATCACCTTCGCCGGCGGCGCCACCGTCACCGGCGGCGCGCTGCGCACGGTCAGGTCGTCGACGATGATCCGGCCGGAGTACTGCCGGGTCGGAACGGTCTCCACCACGTAGATCCGCCAGAACCGCAGCGGCATCGTCAGACCGGGCGGGATGTCCGCCTCGACGTACTTCCAGCCGGTCCAGTCCACCGAAGCGGCGAGGTTCAGGGTCTGTGCCGTACCGCCGGCCGCGTCGTACGCGTTCGCCCGCAGCCACGCACCCTTGCCGTCGCCGTACACCCACGCGCCGAGCTTCTGCGGCTGGCCGGGCAGCGTCTGCTGCGGAGTCTGGGACAGGTACGCCGCTCGCGTCGCCGTACTGCCCGTGAGCGAGTAGTCGAGCGCGATCGCCTGACCGCCGTCATGCCCTTCGGCAGCCGACCGCGACGCCGTCGCCGCTCCGACCGGTACGGCGTTCGCCGCCCACTTGGTGACGTCGTCGAGCTCGTCGACGACCGTGGCGGCCAACCCGGCGGTGACACTGAGCTGAGTGCTCAAGGAACCGACCTTGGCGGTGATCACTGTCGAGACCGCCTGGTCGCTCAGCACGTTCACCTGGAATCCATTGCCCTTAGCAACCACATTCACGACTGCCGGGTCGTAGTCCAGCGTGACGTCGCGGGGCTCGATCCAGGTGGAGAAGCCGTCGGCGTCGTACCCGTCGACCTCGAAGAAGCCCTTGGCCATTGCGTCCGGCAACGACACCTGCCGGGTCGACGGTGCCAGGCGGGTCGGCGTACCGAGGACTGTCATCGGGAACCTTCCGTTCGCCGTACCGCGGGCCGCCGTGATCACCGCCTCGCCGGCCTTCCGACCGGTCACCACACCCTGCTGGTCGACGCGGACATTGCTTCCGCCGAACCAGGACGGCGTACCCGTCGCCGGAGCGTAGGTCTCGTCGTGACCGGTGGCCGTGAGAACGCGGCTGAGACCGGTGAGGACACGGGAGCTGCGGGAGATGTCGGTGTCCGGCTCCTCGGCCGCGGTGCCCAGCGCCTCGACGCGGAAGCCCTTGAGCTTGCCGGAGCCCTTGACCGGCAGCAGTCCGAGGCCGTTCGGGATCAGGCGCTCGCCGCCGTCGGACGGGTCGTTCACCACCGACGGCGCCGCCTTGCCGGGTGTGCGGGCCAGCATCGTCGACGACCCGCCGCCGTCCAGGTTGAGCGCGTCGTCGGCCCCGAGGCCGATCATCAGCTGGCCCATCTCCTTCAGCGACAAGCCGCGGGAGCCGGTCGCCCGGCCATCGACCGTGAGCAGGATCATCCGGCTGCCGTCGGCGTCGAACCCGACCGCGGTCCGCGGCGCAAGGTCGGCGTCCGGCACGTCGTCGGGAACCTTGCCGTCCTTCGCGAGCTGGTAGTTGCCGCTGATGCCGACCGCGACGTCCGCAGCGTCGGGCCGCAGGCCGTACTGCACGTCGACCTTGTCGCCGACCTCGAAAGCGATGAGCGCGTCGGCGCCGGCCTCACGGCCGATCAGCGCCTGCTCGTTCGCGGCCAGCGGCGTGGTGGCCGGTGTGGCGGCCGACGAGACGACCACACCGTCGCGAAGGATCACCTCGCGGACGGTCGGCAGGCCGTCGACGGTCCTGGTCCGGGCCGCGTCGCCCCACTCCGGGGTGTAGAGGCCGATCCCGCCGGAGTTGACGGCCGGCGAGTTCAGGTTGGTCAGCTCGAGCTTCGTCGCGTCGTCGTCGGTCGCCGTACCTTGCAGGAAGAGCTGGGCGATCGACCCGAGGCCGTCCTTGCCGATCACCGCGGTGTCGTTGTGGCCGGCTGCCGGGGCGTTGATCAGCCGGCCGGACCGCTCGACCCCGACGCCGAGCGGCGCAGTGGTGTCGTTGATGTCGAAGAAGTCGCCGTTGACCCCGGCGATCGCGCCTTTCCGCGCCAGCTGCCGGCTGAGCGGCGTACCGCCGGAGACCTTGCCGGTGTTGACGTAGTCGACGGTCACGCCGTGCTTGTCCAGGTCAGTGGCGAGGATGTCGCCGCGCAACCAGCCGCGGGCGTCGAGCCGCTCGAAGGCGGTGTAGTCGACGCCGGGTGCGACCGGGCTGTCCTGCCGGCTCGTCACCAGCCCTTCGCCGGCCGGAGCGATCGCGACGTCGGCGATGTCCGAGCTCGACGACGAGGCCCGCTGGGCCTCGACCGGCTGCGGAGCGGGGACCGGCTGCGCGAAGGCCGGGGTCAGCGCGGCGCCGGCGAGCAGGCCGCCCACCCCGAGCGCGGTACTGAGAGATCGGTAGAGCGACACAACAGCCTCCCCAGCGTGGACGGACGCGGCCATCCGACGCCGTGTGCCCTACCGCCGTGTGAGGCACAGGTGTACGCCGGTCAACCGACCGGTGACAAAGTAACGTCTCCAGAGCCCGACCGGAAGGTTTTCTTCTCAGGTTGGTGGTCAGCTGGCGGGTCGAGGCGACCGTGCCGGGCGGTGGCCGGGTTCTGGATCGTCGAAGCTGACCCGGCTCACCACGCTCGTGGTCAGTTGGTGCTTACCGGACGCCCGGAGGTCTGCCAGGCGTGCATGCCGCCGTCGAGGTTGATCGCCTCCCGGCCGAGCTGATTGAGGAACTGGGTCGCCATCCCGGAGCGGCCGCCGACGGCGCAGACGCAGAGCACCTTCTGATCCAGCGGCACCTCGCCGACCCGCTCCTGCAGCTCGCCGAGCGGGATGTGCTTGGCACCCTCGATGTGCCCGCGGTCCCACTCGTCCGGCTCACGGACGTCGAGCACGAACGCCTCGGTCAGCAACGTGTCGTCGAGATCGGCCACGACGACCGAGGGAATCTGCTGGTTCTGGAACATGCCGCCAAGCATGGCAGACCGGCCCACACACCGTCGGCCCCGGCAGTCGCGCGGGAGGCTGGGAATGCGATTGCCCGAGGTGTGGGATAACGGATTGACAACGCTCCCCGGATTGCGGACGGTGGCTCGAAGGAGGCTGCGGTGGCACTGATTCAGGGGATCCCGGGGGAGTTCGAGCCGCAACCCTGGGGTGAGGCGATCCTGCGAAGCCGTGAGCTCCTCCTGCTCCGGATCGCCCGCCGGCCACCCGACCACGAGGTCCGGCTGCCGGGCCTGGCCACCACCCCACTGCACGTCGTCGAGGACCTGACCGGCAAGGCCCTGACCTGGCGGCAGGACGGCGACGACCTGGTGGTCCGCCTGCCCGAGTCAGCCGACCCACCGCTCGTCCGGGTCGCACTGCAGGGCAAACTCCGGATCGTCCCGCCGGATACCGTCACCGCCAACGCCGACGGCGTCTGGGACCTCACCCCGGCCGGTCCGACGGCGCACCTGGTCGCACGTCGCTCCGCGGAGGTCGCCGTACGGTTCCTCGGGCCGATCGATCCGGACAGTCAGCACCACATCCGGCTGGCGGGCCGGATGTACGCCGTCTCCGGCTGCCAACTGCAGCGGGCGACGATCGGCCCGTTCGCGCTGCCGGACAGTCGAGTGCTGCGGCTGCTCGTCCCCACCGGCGTACGGCGGATGCTCATCGCACCGGTCGGCACCGTGCTGGCCTCCATCCACCCGAGCGCACCGGGCGAACTCACGGTCCTGGTCACCAACTTCGGCCGGACGCGGGCCCGTGGCGAGGTCGTGCTGCCACTGCCGCCGGGCTGGTCGGCCAGCGATCACCGGTGGACGTTCGACCGGCTCGCGCCGGGCCGATCGATCGGATGGGTGACACGGCTGACCGGGCCGCCGGGAGCGGAGGAGGTTCAGGCCCGGCTCGACGCGGGCCGCCGGTCGGCATCATCGCCGTACGTCATTCACCTTTGACCGGTGACTACTTGAGGAGCTTGGAGAGGCGGCGGTCGGCGAGCGGCTTCCCGCCTGTCTGGCAGGTGGCGCAGTACTGCAGTGAGGAGTCGTGGAAGCTGACCTCGCGGACAATGTCACCGCAGACCGGGCACTTCTCGCCCTTGCGTCCGTGCACCCGCAGGCCGGACTTCTTCTCCGACTTCAGGTCCTGGACGGCGAGGCCGGCCGAGCGGTCGACCGCGTCCTGGAGGGTTTCGCGCATCGCGTCGTACAGGATCTTGAGCTCGTCGTCGGTGAGGTTCGAAGCCGGTTTGAACGGGCTCATCTTCGCGACGTGCAGGATCTCGTCGGAGTAGGCGTTGCCGATGCCCGCGATGACGGACTGGTTCCGGAGGACGCCCTTGAGCTGCACGCGGCCCTCGCGCTTGAGGATGGCGGCGAAGTCGTCGAGTGAGAGCGTGAACGGATCCGGCCCCAGCCGCGCGATCCCCGGCACCTCGGATGGATCGCGGACCACGTACACCGCGAGCTTCTTCTGCGTGCCCGCCTCGGTCAGGTCGAACCCGGAGCCGTCGTCCAGCACGGTTCGCAACGCGATCGGGCCCTTCCCGGGCCGGACCAGCGTCGTCGACTGCTCCTCTTTCCACCGCAGCCAGCCGGCGCGGGCCAGGTGGATCACCAGGTGCACGCCCTGCGCCTCGATGTCCAGGAACTTCCCGTGCCGCTGCACGTCGTCGATCAGCAACCCGACCAACGCGGAGATCGGCGGATCGTACGTCTTCAACGCACTGATGGCCGTGATGTCCGCACGCACGAACGCCCGCCCGACGGCTCGCTCCCGCAGGAACCCCGCCAGCGACTCCACCTCCGGCAACTCAGGCACCGTCCCAGTGTGCCCGAACCCAGGGACACTTTCCCGGGTTTCTCCGGCGGATCACCTATGGAGGGTGGTTGCGCGGCCGGATACCGTCGGTGGCAACAGAGTAGGGAGGCCCTCATGGGGTTTGTGAAGACGTTGGTGAAGGGTGCCGTCGTCGCCAAGGTGGCTCAGGTCTTGCAGCGCGAGCTGAGCAAGCCGGAGAACCAGCAGAAGCTCAAGGAAGCGTTCCAGAAGGTCCAGCAGCGCCGGGCGCACTGAGCGTCACGGGCGCACTGAGCTACTGAGTGCGGTGGGCCTGGAGGGTGTAGGTGGCGGGGAGCCGGTTCGGGTTCTCCGTCAGCCGCCACTCGCCCGCGGCATCCTCGGTCATCAGGCCGGGCATGGCATTCCACGGCGCGCTGTCGTGTTCGGCGAGCGAGTCGAACGTCAGTCCGGCCTTCTGGACCGCGGTGATGATCTCGGCCAGGCCGTGGTTCCACTCGTGGGTCAGGTTCACAGTGAACTCGACGTCGGTCTCGACGTACGTCCCGCCCTCGTCCCACACGATCGGCTCCACGGCTTCGAAGTACGGGTGCCTCAGCACGGGCTCCTCGAGGCCCTCGCCGGCCAGCGCCCACAGCATCGGGTGGCCCTCGCGGAGGAAGAGCCGCCCACCGGGCTTGAGCAGTCCGGCGACCGTGTCCGCCCAGCGCTGGATGTCGGGCAGCCAGCACAGCGCGCCGATCCCGGTGTAGACCAGGTCGTACGACGACGCGCCGAGCACCTCGACCGCGTCGTACACATCGGCCACGTGGAAGTCCGCGGTCAGCCCGAGCCGATCGGCCAGCGACTGCGCCTGCTCCACGGCGGGCGCCGAGAAGTCGAGCCCGCTCATCCGCGCCCCGAGCCGCGCGAGTGACACCGTGTCAGTGCCGATGTGGCACTGCAGGTGCACCCCGCGCAGCCCGGAGATGTCGCCCAGCCGAGGTACGTCGAACCGGACGACCCCGCTGAGGTACGACGGATCCTGCTCGAACGACGCCACCCGGTAGTCCGGCGACGCCACATGCGCCGGCACCCGCTCGTCCCAGCTGGCCCGATTCACATCCCGGTAGTCACTCACGGCTCGAACTCTGGCACACCGCGACGCGGCTCAGAACCGAATTACCGGCAGCGCCGACTTATTGGCAGCGCAGATCTACTGGAAGGCCGGCGTCCAGATCCGCGCCTTGTAGAACTGCGCACCCGACCGGGTCCGGTCCGGCGACGCGGAGAAGCGGACCGTCTTGTTCGCCCAGTCCCGCGGCTGCGTCCCGTCGCCACGGATCGACACGACCTCACCGGAGGAGTGTTTCACGTGGGACTTCACCCGCGTCTCCGACGAGATCTTCCGGGTCCGGAACGTCCCGCCGTCGGTCAGCAGCTCGTACACCCCCTTCGTCGCCGTGATCAGCATCTTCTGGTGGTTGGTGTAGTCGGGCTGCAGGTCGTGCCCGAGATTCCCACTCCCCAAGCTGAAGTGGGCGGCGTACTTGAGCCGCGTGTTCCGCTTGCTGCCCATCACCGCGTAGTGGCTGAACCGGTTCTTCCCCACCACCCACAGCAGTTCGTACGTCGGGTCCCACAGCACCCCGTGCGCACCCGCGTAGTCCACGGTCTGCACCTTCGCCAGGCTGCCGAGGTTGCCGACACTGCTCGGTGCGTACAGCGTGAGCTTGCCGTCGGAGCTCGCCACGATCACGGACCCGTTCCCCGGCACCCGCTCGATCGCGTGCGGGTTCCCGCCCGGCATCGCGCTCCAGGCCAGGTCGTTCAGCTCGGTGTTCTTCTCGCTGTCGATGTTCACGATCCCGGCCTTGCCGCCGGACGCGGCCATCAGCGCGATCCAGCCCTGCGCCGCGGTCTCGCGGATCTTCACGTCGGACAGGTTCGACCAGGCTCCGCCGCCAGGGCTGAAGCTCCAGTGCACATTGGCGTCCGAGAACGCTTTGTTCTTGGGGAAGACGAGGACCTTGTTCTTGGTCTGTTCGGTGGTCGCCACGTAGTAGTTCGCAGCCACCACCGCCGCCTGTGCGTCCTGCTGCCCCAGTAGCGTGACTGCCGGCGCGCCAACGGCCGCCGCGGCCAGCCCTTGCAGGAACGTCCTCCGGTGCATGCACCCTCCTCAGATCGGAAAACCCTTTCAGTCGCTACAGACGACGCCCGCGGCCGTTGGGTTCCCGTCGGAGGTAGAGCAAAGTCCACCCCTAGGGGGAGAGTCAGGGTTACTGTGCCCGGCGCCGTGCATTGGTGTGCTGGACCACATGAGCCAGGTACGCAATCGGCCGCGGATCCAGGACATCGACGCGCTGCGTGGTTTCGCCCTGCTGGGCATCGTGATCGTGAACATCACCTTCGCCGCCTCGGGCTTCCCGATCCACGTCGCGGAGGATCCGGCGTACCGGTCGTGGCTCGACGAGTCGGTGCACTGGGTGTCGGCGACGTTCGTGGACATGAAGTTCTACCTGCTGTTCTCGTTCCTCTTCGGGTACAGCTTCCAGTTGCAACTGGTGGCGGCACAGCGAGCCGGTGCAGCGTTCCGGCCGCGGATGCTGCGCCGACTGGGCGGCCTGTTCGTGATCGGCTGCCTGCACGGGGTCTTCCTGATCACCGGCGACATCCTCAGCGTCTATGCGCTGATCGGGCTGGTCCTGCTCGGCATGCGGCGTGTGAAGGACCGGACGGCCCTGATCGTCGCCGGCGCCATCTATGCCTACCTCTTCGTCACCCTGGCTGCCGCGACGATGTTCATCGACAGCTCGGCGATCATCGACCCGACTACGGCGGTCGCACCCGCGCAGGAGACCACTGCCAACCTGGCCGGCTCGTTCAGCGATGTCGTCGGCGAGCACGTCCGCGCCCTGCCGACGTACGGCCTCTCACTGCTCACTGTCCAAGGCCCGACCACCCTGGCCGCGTTCCTGATCGGCATGGTCGCCGGACGCCGCCGACTTCTCGACAACCTCAACGGCACCGAGGCAGTGCTACGACTGATCCAACTCGTTGGCTTCACCATCGGCATCACGGGCGGTGTGGCCTATGCGTCCGGCGGCAACGGCGACACCGGCTCCGTACTGGCCAGTGTGCTGACCGCGCCCTTCCTGACTGCCGCGTACGTCGCCACGCTGCTGCGGATCATGCACTCCGACCGGGGACAGGACGTCCGCCGCCTGCTGGCTCCGGCGGGCCGGATGGCCCTGTCGAACTACCTGGGCCAGTCCGTCGCGACCCTGCTGATCTTCACCGGCGTCGGCCTCGGCTTGGTCGGTCAGCTGTCCCCATTAGCGACGACGGGCGTCGCGATCGACATCTTCGCCGTACAGGTGCTGCTGAGCCACATCTGGCTGAGCACCTTCAGCTACGGGCCGGTGGAAGGCGCACTGAGGGCGGCCACCAACGTGACCGCCCTCAACTGGCGCAAATCGGTTCAGGCCGCGTGACGGCCGTGGTGGGTGAGGAGGCGAGCGCCGCGGATCGTGTGCACGGTCCCAGCGGTCGCAGCGGGCTTGTGGTTGAAGGGCTCGGCCGCGCCACCTAGGGCGAGCAGGTCGAGCTTGGTCCGGGCCACGTCGCGGTCGTCAGCGACCCAGGTGCCATCCGAACCGGTCAGACCGGTGGAGTGGCGCCTGTTGCTGATCTCCAGAGCCGCGATGACGGCCAGCACGAGTACTACGAAAACGATGTATCCGGTCATGGCAGTAATCATGCTACCAACTAGATCCAGCCACCATTGGCACTATTGACATACTCCCACAAATTACTGCCATACTGGCTGCATGCTCCGAAAGATCGCGGTCGTCCTGATGGAGGACGTCGCCATGTTCGAGTTCGGCGTGGTGTCCGAGGTGTTCGGGATCGACCGGACCGATGACGGCGTGCCCGCGTTCGACTTCAAAGTGTGTTCGACCAAGCCCGGGCAGCCCCTGCGGAGTAGTAGTCACTCCGCGGTGATCGCGCCGTACGGGCTGGAGGAGCTCGAGGACGCCGACCTGGTCGCACTGCCGGCGACGACCTGGCGGGAGGAGTACGACGAGCGCATCCTCGACGCACTCCGCCGGGCCGAGGCCCGTGGGGCGATCCTGCTGACGGTGTGCTCGGGCGCGTTCGTGCTCGGCAAGGCCGGCCTGCTGGACGGACGGCCGTGTACGACGCACTGGCGCTACGAGAAGCTGTTCCAGGAGCAGTACCCGCTGGCCAAGCTGGACGCGGACGTGCTGTTCGTCGACGACGGCAACATCATCACCAGCGCCGGTACGGCGGCTGGGATCGACGCCTGTCTGCACCTGGTCCGGCGCGAGCTCGGCAGCGCGGTAGCCACCCGGATCGCCCGCCGGATGGTGGTTCCGCCACAGCGCGACGGCGGCCAACGGCAGTATGTCGACGTCCCGGTGCCGGAGTCGTCCGGCGAGAGCCTGCAGCCGGTGCTCGACTGGATGGTCGACAACCTGACCATCGAGCACACCGTGCCCGCACTGGCCCGGCGGGCTCAGATGTCGGAGCGGACCTTCGCTCGCCGGTTCGTCGCCGAGACCGGGACGACGCCGTTGAAGTGGGTCACCACGCAACGCGTCCTGCGCGCCCGGACCCTGCTCGAGCAGACCCGGATGGGCATCGAACAAATCGCGGCCGAGTCAGGATTCGGCACTGCGGCCCTGCTGCGCCACCACTTCCGCCGGGTGGTCGGTGTGCCGCCGCAGGACTACCGCCGTACGTTCCAGACCGCCAGCTGATTCACGGCGTGTAGCCGGTCGACCACAGCGTGACATCGCCCACAGGATTTGCGATGACCCCGTGGGCTCCTAGTAGTGTCCTTCGAAGTGTCACAGGGGGGTAACGGCCGAAGAGATCGGCGAGCCGAGAGAAGTTGGAGCGACTGTGGCAACGCCGACCCCGCCCGGGGCCAGTACTTCACGCCGTCTGAGCTGGGACGTCGTCCGCGTGCTCGCCGTCCTGGCAGGGATGTTCTGCCACACGACGTACCAGGGCCCGGTGCTGCATCCCGAGCTCGGCGCACCCCTGGGCAGCTATCCGTTCCAGGTCGGCGCCAGCATCCTGCTCGTGATCAGTGCGTACTTCATCTGCGTCACGATCCGGAAGGGATCGACCTCGCGGTGGCTGTGGCGCCGGATCTGCCGGGCGCTCCCGCCGTACCTGGCCGCTGTGCTGTTCACCTACTCGGTCCTGGTGCTGTTCGGGCCTGACAACTGGGTTCTCCCCACCCCACACGACCTGTGGGGCAATCTCACGCTGAGCAGCTCGTTCGACCCGACCGTGCATCTGATCGACGGTTCGTACTGGACGCTGCCGCTGCAGCTGATGGCGTTCATCGCCGCCGGTCTGCTCTGGCCGCGCGGCATGGGCTCGGGTCAGCGGATCACAGTGCTGCTGTGGGTCATGACGCTGGCGCCGGTGGTGGTGCAGTGGCACGACCGGATCCTGCACAGCCCGTTCTGGGTCCAACAGGCCTGGAACGGACTCGGACTGCACCGACTGCAGCTGTTCGCCATCGGCATCGCGATCTGGCTGTGGTCGGAGCGCCGGATCGGCGTACTGCACCTCGGCTCTCTCCTCGTCGCGACCGTCTTCGCGCAACACGCGCACACTGCTGACGTGCCGTCGTCGTTGGGCATCGGAGTGCTGCTGGTCGTCGTCGCACTGGCCGCCCGAGGGCCGGACTGGGCGCTGCTGGCTCCGATTCGCCGGCCGATCCAGTTCCTGGCGAAGATCTCCTTCGGCATCTACCTCCTCAACCAGGAGGTCGGCTATCTGATCGCCTACCACCTGATGGCGCTCGGAGCGGGCCGGGTCCTGCAGATCGCCGGCGCCGTGGCCGGCGTGATCACGCTGGCCTGGCTGCTGACGAAGTACGTCGAACAGCCGCTCTATCGGGTCCTCACCGCCGTCCAGCCGCTACGGCGGCTCGGGTTCCGCGCGGTCGCCTGGCTGACTACTTGACATCGGATACCCAGGGTCTAATACTCGATTTCGAGTATTAGAGATCGAGGAGGGTGCCATGGCCAGGCGAAAGGTCGGGAATCCCCTGGCGTTCGCGGTGCTCGGGAGCCTCGTCGAGCGGCCGATGCACCCGTACGAGATCTCCACGCTGCTCCGGTCCCGCGGCAAGGACCAGAGCATCAAGCTGAACTACGGCTCGCTCTACTCCGTCGTCGCGGCGCTGGAGAAGCACGGGTTCGTCGAGGCGCTGGAGACGATCCGGGAGGGCAACCGCCCGGAGCGGACGGTCTACCAGCTCACGAGGACCGGTCAGGAGGAGTTCTCCGACTGGCTGACCGAGCTGCTCGGTACGCCGTCGCGCGAGTTCCACCCGCTCGAGGCCGGCCTCGCCTACCTCCCCGGTCTGCCGCCCGATCGCGTGGTCGAACTGCTGGACCAGCGGCTCACGGCAGTCGACGCGGAGATCGCGGAGATCACCGCGATGCACGACCAGATGGCGTCGATCGAGTTCCCCCGGATCTTCTGGGTCGAGTCGGAGTTCCGGCTGGCCCTGCTCCAGGCGGAGTCGGCGTACGTCCACCAACTGGCCGAGGAGATCCGCTCCGGCACGCTCGGCGGATCCACGTTCTGGCGCCAGGCCTGGAAGGTCTTCGTCGAGGAGGGCATCACCCCGGCGGAGCAACTGAAGGACCCGGTCAAGTATTTCGGGACGGACTTCGCCTGGATGAAGGCCATCCCATAGAAAGACGGCCCTCGACCCACGGTGCGGCAACACCAGGGTCAAGGGCCGCGGTTCCTCGAGTCGGTCCGAAGACCTGGCACCCAAGGCGCATTCATCAGGATAGCCAGCTCGGTCCGGCTCCCAGCACACACAAGGGAGTCACGTGATGGCTACGCATGCCCTCGAAGCGGTCGACCTGGTCAAGACGTACCCGGCCGGCCGCAAGAACCCACCCCTCCGCGCGCTCGACGGTCTCACCTTCAGCGTCCCCGACGGCGTCGTTCTCGGCCTCCTCGGTCCGAACGGCGCCGGCAAGTCGACCACCGTCAAGATCCTCACCACGCTGTCCCGGGCCGACTCCGGTACAGCGCGCGTCGCCGGGTACGACGTCGACCGCTCGCCGGACCAAGTACGGCGTTCGATCGGCTACGTACCGCAGAAGTCCAGCTCCGACCCGATGGCGACCGGCGTGGAGAACCTCGTGCTCAGCGGCCGGATCTACGGCCTGTCCCGGCCTTCCGCGGTACGCCGGGCCGCCGAACTGCTGGCGCGGTTCGACCTGACCGAGGCCGGCGACCGTCCGGTGAAGACCTACTCCGGTGGGATGCAGCGCAAACTCGACGTCGCCCTCGGCCTGGTCCACCGGCCGCGGGTGCTGTTCCTCGACGAACCGACCACCGGCCTCGACCCGGAGGCGCGCGCCGACCTGTGGAACGAGGTCGGCCGGTTGTCCGGCGACGAAGGCCTGACCGTGTTGCTCACCACGCACTACCTGGAGGAGGCGGACCGGCTGGCCGATCAGCTCGCCATCGTCGACCACGGCAGGATCGTTGCCGAGGGCACGCCGGAGGCGCTGAAGGCCGAGCTGCGCGGCGACTCCGTGCAGGTCGAACTGGTCTCGCCGGACCTCGACGGCACCGTCCGTACGTTGCTCGGCCAGCTGCCCGGTGTCGGTGCGATCGTTGTCGAGGGCAACGTACTGCGGGCTCGGGTCGACCACGGTGCGACCGCGGTTCCCGCCGTACTGGGAGCCCTTGAGGACAAGGCGGTTCCGGTCACCGCGGTGACCGTGTCACGGCCGTCGCTGGATGACGTCTATCTGCGGTATACGGGCCGTTCGTTCCGGGTTGAGGAAGAGGCGGCGTGATGACCACTCTCACTGCAACCCTTCCGGCCACGGCTCCGCGCCGTACCGGGTTCCTTGCCCACACTCGCCTGATCACGGGCCGGTGGCTGCGGGCGTCGTACCGGCAGCCGGCGTTGATCGCGTTCACGCTCATCCAGCCGGCGATCTGGTTGCTGCTGTTCGGTCAGCTGTTCAAGGGCGTCGTGAACATCCCGGGCTTCAGCGACTCGTCGTACATCGCGTTCCTCACCCCCGGCATCGTGATGATGACCGCGCTGATGACCAGCGGCTGGAACGGTACGACGTTCATCGCCGACATGGAACGCGGAGTGATGGATCGGATGCTCGCGTCGCCGGTCAGCCGCGGCGGGCTGATGGCCGGGCAGCTGATCAGCAACGCGACCACGACACTGATCCAGACCATCCTGGTGTTCGTGATCGGCATCGCCGCCGGCGCGCGGTACCACGGCGGTGCGGCCGGTTACCTGGTGACGATCGGGGTGTCGATGCTGGTCGGGATCGCGTTCGGCTCGCTGTCGAACGCGGTCGCGCTGCTGACCCGGCAGCAGGAGGCTCTGATCGGGATCTCGCAGTTCGTCTCGCTGCCGCTCACCTTCATGTCGTCGATCATGATCGACCCGGCGGTGGCGCCGCACTGGGTGAACGTGGCCGCTCGCTTCAACCCGGTCGACTGGGCGGCGATCGCCGCCCGCCAAGCCCTGGCCGCCGACCCGGACTGGTCGTCGGTGCTACGCCACAGCGCCTACCTACTCGCCTTCACCCTCCTCGTCGGCTGGCTCTCAACCCGAGCCTTCCGCACCTACCAACGCTCCGTCTGACCCCGATAGCCCTCGCCGACGTCACCCGGCGAGGGCTTCGGCGTACCAGGGCTTGATTACTCCATCAATCAGCGCAAGGCGCTCGTCGAAGGGGATGAAGGCGGACTTCATCGCGTTGATGGCGAACCACCGGAAGTCGGCCAGACCGTAGTCGAACGCGTCCGCGAGAAGGGTCAGCTCGCGACTCATCGAGGTACCGCTCATCAAGCGATTGTCGGTATTGACTGTCACCCGGAAGCGCAGCTTGGTGAGCATCCCGATCGGGTGATCCGCAATCGACTCGGCCGCACCGGTCTGCAGATTGGAACTCGGGCACATCTCCAGCGGAATCCGCCGGTCCCGCACGTACGCCGCCAGCAGCCCGAGCTCGGCCTTCTCACCAGCCGCGTCATAGGTGATGTCGTCGATGATCCGTACGCCGTGGCCGAGCCGGTCGGCGCCACACCACTGGATCGCCTGCCAGATCGACGGCAGGCCGAACGCCTCGCCCGCGTGGATGGTGAAGTGCGCGTTCTCGCGCTGCAGGTACTCGAACGCGTCCAGGTGCCTGGTGGGCGGGTACCCCGCCTCCGCGCCGGCGATGTCGAACCCGACCACCCCCGCATCCCGGTACGCGACCGCCAACTCCGCGATCTCCCGGGACCGAGCCTTGTGCCGCATCGCCGTCAGCAACTGCCGAGCCACGATCGGCCGCTCCGCGACCGCCATCCCGTGCTCGAACCCTTCCCCGACCGCATCCACGACCTGCTCAAGCGTCAGCCCAGCAGTCAGGTGCTGCTCCGGGGCATACCGCACCTCGGCGTACACCACCCCATCCGCAGCCAGATCCTGCACACACTCGCTGGCCACCCGCTTGATCGCCTCAGCGTTCTGCATCACCGCAACCGTGTGTTCAAACGTCTCCAGGTACCGCTCGAGCGACCCCGAATCCGCCGACTCGACAAACCACTCCCCGAGCTCCCCCGCATCAGTCCGCGGCAACCGATGCCCAATCTCCCGCGCCAACTCCACCACCGTCCCCGGCCGCAACCCACCATCCAAATGGTCATGCAGCAGAACCTTCGGCGCCGCCGTCAACAACTCCCCACTAATCATCCAGCCATCTTCGCAGCATCCCCCCAAACGTCGTCGACCGACGGCGCACCGCCTCAAGTACCTCCCGGCGCGACCTGCACTCCCCTCGCAAAACCCTCATGCACATGTGCGGACTGGCCGGCCCGATCCGCATTTGTGCAACGCGGCATTGCACGATTGCCGGTTCCTTGAACGCGCCATGAGCTACGACGCGATTCCCGGGCGGGAATTGAGGGTGGGTGGGTCGCGGAAGCACCGTTGGGGTGTGGAGACGATGAAGAGTTATCACCTGCGGTACGGCGGCGGGCTTGAGAGTCTGCGGTTGCGTGAACATGCTGTGCCGGAGCCTGGTTCGACTGAGGTGCTGGTGCGGATGCGAGCTAACTCGCTTAGCTCGCGTGAGCTGAATATTCTGCGGGGCCGCTATCCGCTGCCGGTGGGCGACGACATCATCGCGGCGTCCGATGGAGCTGGCGAGGTGGTCGCGGCGGGGTCTGCGGTCGACCGGTTCCAGGTCGGGGATCGGGTGATGGGGGTTGTGTTTCAGCGGTGGTTCGACGGGCAATTCGACCTTGCGCGCGCGGATCAGTTGGGTGGTTCGCTCGATGGGCTGCTGACCGAGTACGCCGTACTCGATCAGGAAGGCGTCGTACCGATTCCCGAGCATCTGACGTACGAGGAGGCGGCGACGCTGCCATGTGTGGCGGTGACCGCGTGGAACGCGTTGGTCGGCGGGCAGGGGCTGGTACCTGGCGAGCAGGTTCTGACTCTGGGCTCGGGTGGGGTGTCGTTGTTCGCGTTGCAGTTGGCCAAGGTGCTCGGGGCTCGGGTGATCGCGACCGCCGGGAGCGACGAGAAGGCGGCGCGGCTGACCGAGCTCGGTGCCGATGCCGTCATCAACCACACCATCACCCAGGACTGGGCGAAGCAGGTACGTGAACTGACCGACGGCCGCGGCGTCGATCATGTCGTGGACGTCGCCGGCTCTCTGAACGAATCGCTGCGTGCCGTCGCTACCGGGGGCGAGATCGCTTTCGTCGGTTCACTGGGCGGCGCCGACCCGATCGACGCCCGGCTCCTCTTCACGTCCGCCGCGACCCTTCGCCCGATCGCCCTCGGCCACCGAGCACACTTCGAGGCAATGAACGAGGCGATCGCCCAAGCTGAGCTGCACCCGGTCATCGACCGGGTCTTCCCCTTCGACGAAACCGCCGCCGCCTTCCGCTACTACTTCGACGGCGGCGGCTTCGGCAAGATCGTGATCTCCCACTCGACCTGATCAGGCGGGGCTGTGGGCGGGTTGCCGGGGCGGTGGCCGGGTTGGGCCCGGCGGTGAGCGGATTAGGCGGGGTGGATTCGGAAGACGGGGACTCCGGGGGCGATGTGGTGGAGGACCTCGTCGGGCGAGTCTTTGGTGACGTCGCCGCTGAAGAAGGTGCCGACTTCCCAGGCCCACTTCTTGAGGTAGAGGCGGAGCATCGGGGTCTTGTCGGCGTCGGCGATCTCTTCGGCGCGGAAGGTCTCGACCTTGCGGCCGAGTTGTAGGCGGGCCTCGTTGGTGGCGCGGAGGTTCTTCACCCACTGGGTGTGGCCTCGGGGCGCGACCAGGTAGCGCTGGCCGTCGAGGACCAGGAGGTTGACCGGGGTGCTGCGCCACTCGCCGGTCTTGCGGCCGCGGACCGAGAGGACCCGGCTACCCATCAGGCTCAGGCCGAGCTTGGTGAGACGGGCGACGATCCGGTTGAAGACCCGCATGCTGCCCTCGGCCGCGGTGATCACGCGCTTGCTGTCGTAGGTCTGCTTGTACTCCGGCATCGTCGTACCTCTCCTGATCCGCGAGAGCGGTGCTCTCTGTTGTGATCAGTGAACACCGGAGCAGTGCTCACTGTCAAGAGCACTGCTCTCGATTTTGTGGCACACTGACGCCATGAACGCTGGACGCACCGCACGCGAGCGAGCCCGGGCCGAGCTGACCGACGAGATCAAGGCGGTCGCCCGGCGGCAACTCGCGACGGTCGGGGCACAGGGGTTGTCGCTGCGCGCCGTCTCCCGGGAGCTCGGGATGGTGTCGTCGGCGATCTATCGGTACTTCCCGAGCCGCGATGACCTGCTCACGGTGCTGATCATCGACGCGTACGACGCCTTGGGCGAAGCAGCCGAGGCAGCCGCCGTGAAGTCCGGCGCAGCGTTCGCAGTCCGCTCACCGGAGACACCGGACGCAGGCCCGGCGAACGCGGGGTCGGCGGACACGGGGTCGGCGGACACGGGGTCGGCGGACGCGGAGTCGGCGGAGGTGGCGTCGAACCCGCGGGGTGCGGAGGTGGCGTTGGAGCCGCAGGGTGCGGAGGCGGCGCGGGAGCCGCGGGGTGCGGAGGTGGCGCGGGAGGCGGTTGCGAGGGATCGGCAGGCTGCGCCGGTGGCGGGGGCTTGGGATGTGTTGGAGACATGGGGGGCTGTGTTTGCGGCTGTTCGGGACTGGGCTCGGGCGAATCCGCAGGAGTACGCGCTGATCTATGGGTCGCCGGTGCTGGGCTACCAGGCGCCGCAGGCGACGGTGCAGCCTGCTGTTCGGGTGCCGATGCTGATCCTCGGCCTTCTGCAGCAAGCCGACGCGGAGGGCCGGCTGGTGCCGCCTGACGATGCTCCCGAGCCGGACGGCGTCTTGGCGAGCCAGGTGAACGTGCTGGTCGGTTTGGCGCCTGGCGTCCCGCCGAGGGTGCTGTTGCGGATGGTAATCGTGTGGACGCAGCTGTTCGGGATGATCAACTTCGAGTTGTTCGGTCAGCTGGTCGGGTCGATGGACCCAGCGGACGAATTCTTCGCGTCCGCTACCAAACAAATGGCCACCTTCGTCGGTCTCAGCTGAAGGCCTTGGGCAGTGGGATGTCGACCGCGCGCGTGATCCGGCGGACGTAGTCGTCGCGGGGGATCGCGATCGCGCCGAGGGTCGCCAGATGGTCGGTAACCCATTGGATGTCGAGGACGCGGTCGGCGGCGTACTCGTCGTCCAGCAGCTCGATCAACCCCGCGACAGCAGCCTTCGAGCCATCCGTCTTGTGATGGAACATGGACTCACCGGCGAACAGCCCGCCGATCGCGACGCCGTACAGACCGCCCGCCAGTTCATCACCGTCCCAGGCCTCGACCGAGTGCACCCAGCCGAGCCGGTGGAGTTCGGTGTACGACGCGATGATGTCCCGGTCGATCCATGAGCCGGGCCGGCGCGGATCGGCACACGCGCGGATGACCTGGTCGAACGCCGTGTTGACCCGGATCTCGAACTTGCTCCGCGCCCGCCGTACCGTCCGTGACGGCCGATACCCCGCCACCTCGATCACCCCTCGATCGACCGGCGACCACCACAGCACCGAGCCGCGATGGTCCGGCATCGGGAACAGACCCCGCCGGTACGCCGCCAGCACGGTCCCCGGCGCCAGGTCCGCACCGCCCGCGACCACGTCACTCGCCCCGGCAACCCCGACCGGCGGAAACTCCCACACAGAAGCAGCAGGCTCGACAGGCACACCACCATCCT
Source organism: Kribbella sp. NPDC020701 (assembly GCF_055562215.1). Classification (NCBI taxonomy): domain Bacteria; kingdom Bacillati; phylum Actinomycetota; class Actinomycetes; order Propionibacteriales; family Kribbellaceae; genus Kribbella; species Kribbella sp. NPDC020701. The sequence goes on from NZ_JBVHFT010000002.1 coordinate 424,953, forward strand.
GGACCACGCCCGGCAGCCCGTCGTCGAGGGGACCACCAGGGGACACCAGGGGTTTGTCCCGAGTGGCGGGGTACCGGAAGCCACGTAGAGTTGAAGCACGCCCAGGCTTCCGGACGCGGGGGAGGGCGGGAAGGAGCACCGTGGCCGGAGTAGCCAGGTTCGTCGCCAGCAGTCTTGCGCCCGCCGCACAGCGGTTCGCCCCGCAGGCCGCGGCGGGTGTGCTGCGCCAGATTCTCGAAGTCGCGATCGACGGATACCAGCGGTTCCCCGGCGCCGAGCAGGTCGCGGAGAGCAAGCTGATCCGGTGCGAGGGCGACGCGCAGCTCGCCGTCGATGCGGTGATCGACCAGCACATCCGGCTGGCTGGGGTCCAGGGATTCGCCACCGGACTCGGCGGCCTTGTCACCCTCCCGGTCTCACTGCCCGCGAACCTGACCGGCATCGCGATCGTCCAGGCGCGGATGGTCGCCGCGATCGCGCACCTGCGCGGCTACGACCTGGACGACCCGCGCGTCCGCACCGCGGTCATCACCTGCTTGCTCGGCGAGGAGGGCATCGCCGACCGGATCAAGAAGTCCAGCCTGGTGTCGTCCCCGATGGCGATCGCGACCGCCCCGGTGTTCGACCCGGAGCTGGATCGCCAGGTCTCCGGCGAGGTGGTCGGCGAGCTGATCGCGCGGATCAGCGGCAAGAAGATGGCGCTCACGGTCACCCGTCGCATCCCGCTGCTCGGTGGCGTGGTCGGCGGCGGCGTCGACGGCTGGTCGACGTACCGCGTCGGTCAGTACGCCGACAAGAGCCTCGTACGCCGCATCCGCCGCCCGATCGAGCCCTGATACGCCCTGAGGCACTGCTGGTGGGTGAGGCCTCCAGCACGATCCCAGCTACCGGGCGCCGACGCGCGGACCGCCGGAATCGCGCTGAGCGTCAGGCGTCGGCCGGCGCCAGGGTGCGTCTTGTCAGGGGGAGACGCTTGCGGGTTTCCTCATCGGCGGGCGTCTCGATGAAGAGGAGCAGGTCTGGATGCGCGGGGAGCGCGAACTCGGTGACCGTGAGGTGGAGCTCGCCGGCCACCGGGTGGACGACCTGCCGCGGCCGCGGTGTGCAGGCGGCGACCTCGTGGCGCGACCACAGCTCAGCGAACTCAGGACTCAACGCCCGCAGCCGCTCCAGGTCCGTCTCCCACTCCGCGTCGCCGACGTGTTCGCCGTACGCCGATCGCAGGCGGCCGACGAGGTACGGGAGCTCGGTGTCGTAGTTGAGCAACTGCTTGCGGGCGGTCGGCTCGGTGACGATGCACCAGAGCAGGTTCTTGTGGATGCAGGGCAGCTCGTGCCAGTCGTGGAAGAGGTCCGCGAACGCCGCGTTCGTACGGACGATGTCGAATCGGGTGTTCGTGATCACCGCCGGCAGCGGGTCGAGTGAGTCGAGGATCTCGGCGAACACTGCCTCGTTCGCACACACGCTCGCCCGCGGTGGCCGCGCCGGAGTCGCCTCGGCCAAGCGGTACAGGTGCTCGCGCTCGATCGAGCTCAGCCGCAGAGCCACAGCGACCGCGTCGAGCACCTGCCCGCTCGCGTTGATCGGCCGCCCCTGCTCGAGCCACGTGTACCAAGTCACGCCGACCCCGGCGAGCTGCGCCAACTCTTCCCGCCGCAACCCCGGCGTACGCCGTCGCCCGCCGGCAGGCAGGCCGACATCCTCGGGCGCCACCCGAGCCCGCCGCGCCTTCAAAAACTCCCCGAGCTCACCCCGGTGCGTACTCACCCACCCATCCTCCCCACCCCCACCGACAGTTTCAGCCGGCTAGGGCTTGGACTACTCGGCTGGGGGATGGTTTGGCTAGTTGTTGGGCCATCCAGGTGCTGGTGGTGACTAGTTTTTGCAGGTCTACGCCGGTTTCGATGCCTAGGCCGTCGAGTTGCCAGAGGAGGTCCTCGGTGGCGAGGTTGCCGGTGGCACTTTCGGCGTACGGGCAACCGCCGAGGCCGCCTGCGGAGCTGTCGACCGTCGTGACGCCGGCTTGTAGTGCGGTGATGGTGTTGGCGAGGGCCTGGCCGTAGGTGTCGTGGAAGTGGACGGCGAGCTTGTCGGTGCCTACCCCGGCGGCCGCGAAGGCGGCGATCAGCGCGGTCACCTGGCCTGGTGTCGCGACGCCGATCGTGTCGCCGAGGGAGAGCTCGTGGCAGCCGAGCTCGACCAGTTGCGCACCGACCTTCACCACCTGATCGATCGGTACGTCGCCCTCCCAGGGGTCGCCGTAACACATCGAAACGTACCCGCGGACGGTCAGCCCTTCGGCCAGCGCGCGCTGGATCGTCGGGGTGAACATCGTGAACTGGTCGTCCAGCGTGGAGTTCAGGTTCTTGGACGCGAAGGTCTCGGTCGCGCTGGCGAAGATCGCGATCTCACGGACGCCGGCGGCGAGGGCACGGTCCAGGCCACGTTCGTTCGGCACGAGGACAGGCGCGCGTGCGGCGGCCGGCAGGTCGAGCCGTTCGAGCAACTCGGCCGCGTCGGCGAGCTGCGGGACCCATTTCGGGTGCACGAAGCTGGTGGTCTCGACGGTCGTCAGGCCGGCGTCCACCAGCCTGTTGATGAACTCGGCCTTCACCGCGACGTCGACGATCGCCGACTCGTTCTGCAGACCGTCGCGCGGGCCGACCTCGTAGATCGTCACCCGGTCAGGCAGTCCCTCGGCCTTCACCAGCTGGGGCTTCCGCATGTATCGCCTCCGTGCGTGAGCGTAGCGCGGGGTCTCCGCGAGAATGGCTCGTGATGACAACTCTTGCTGACATTCTGCGTGCCGTCGAACGCGGCGTCTTCCCGCCCCCGGACCTCAGCATCACCGTCGTCCCGGCGCCTTCGGACCGCGAGTCCTGCGTGGTCGCGTTCACCGCCCACATCGTGATCGCCGCGGACGTCACCCCGGCCTGGGTTGCCGAACGCGTCCCACCGGGCGACCTCTCCGCACCGACGAACCCGCCGTTCCTCGCGGCGCTCGAAGAGGCGACCGGCCGTCGCGTGAACGCCCTCGACGCGATGCTGCTCGCGCCGGCGCTCACCGATCCCGCTGACCGCACCGCGGCGACCACCGGCCTGACCGAACTCACCGACCACGACGACCACCCCCGCGTCGAACGCGCGTGGCGCTACCGCGGCGACGTCCACGTGTACGGCGACCAGTACGGCGGACTCGTGCTCACCGGGCGAGGTCTGGCCGGCCGCCTCGAGTGCGCACTCGAGGTCCCCGAACAGTCCCGTGGCAAAGGCCACGGCCGCCGCCTCGCCACCGCCGCCCGCGCCCTCATCCCCGCGGACGCCCACATCTGGGCCCAGGTCACCCCCGGCAACGCGGCCTCGTTCCGCACGTTCCTGGCCGCCGGCTACAAACCCGTAGGCTCCGAGGCGTTGCTGGTCAAGTGACGGGACCGTGAACAACGTGCGGATTGTTGCTGACGGCACCTAATCCACACCTGTGGACAAACCTGGGGAAACCGCGGATCACGACGTACGGCGGTGGTAGGTGTGCGGCTCGTCGGCGTAGAAGTTCCCGCGGTAGAGACCGCGAATGATCTCGGCTTCGTACCCGTCGAGCTCGGGCATGCCCAGGTCACGGGCGATCGCCAGCTCGGCGTGGGCGTCGTACGGGACGCGGACGAACTGGATCGAGAACAGCGCCGGATCGGGTGAGTCCGGGACGCCTTCGAGGATCGTGTAGACCGGGGTCGGGTCGTCGAGGCTGTTGCCGACCGAGCCGATGTTGAACAGGGTGCGGCCGAGGTCGACCTCGTAGAACGGATCGTGGGTGTCGGCGTACCCGACGACGCTCGGGATCGGACCGTCACCGGTGGCCTCGGTGTTCGCGAACATCTCGACGTACTCCGCTTCGTCGTGGTCGAACCGGACCCGCCGGTGAACACTCGTCGACGACGCGTGGAACAGCCGGATCTGCCGACCGCTGAGCAGGAAGTCGTGACAGAAGGGCAGTCCGCGGAGCCAGGCCCACTGGTCCTCACGCAGCTCCTTCTTCCACCAGCGCAGGCCTTCACTGTCGTGCTCGCGATCCGGATCCGGCAGGAGGTCGTCCCAGTTGCCGCGGATGTTCACCTCACACACCTCACGGCACCGATCCACCGCCGCCTGCCCGCGCGGCCCCTTGCCGACGTAGTCGCCGAGGTTGAAGATCCGCTCGATCCCCCGCCGCTCGATATCCGCCAGCACCGCCTCCAGCGCGGTCAGATTGCCATGCACATCCGAGATCAACGCGATCCGCTCAAGCCCCATAGTCGTCATGCTTCCACCCTCCCGCACCCCACCGACAACGATTTACGGCGGGGCGAAGGGCCTGTGGATAACTTCCGCGGCGGTCGGCGGATTTTTGCCAACCTTGTCGTCGTGGGGTTTTCAGCCGACAGAACGGGGAGCGGGATGAGTGAGAGCGACGAGAAGTCACCTTTCGGGCCGGGGTTCGTGGCGGCGTGCATCGTCATCGGCGCCGTGCTGGTGTGCGGCGTCCTGCTCCTCGTCAGCGGCCGGAGCGCGGATCGCGCCGACGCATCCGGACGTACGACGCACTCCTCGACGAACGGCGGTCCCGCGGGTACGTCGGGGTCCGGCTCGGGGTCCGGCTCCGGCTCGGGGTCCGGCTCCGGCTCGGCGTCCGGCTCCGGCTCGGGGTCCGGCTCTGGCTCCAGCTCCGGCTCCGGCACTGGTGAGAAGGCTGCCGTGCCGGCTGGTACTGAGCCCGGGACGGGTTCGGGCGCCGGCGGGAGCAGTTGTGGTCTGACGGATGGCGATCAGGCTGTCCCGAGCCAGGCACCGGTGACCGGCAACTGGGAGATCAGTCGGCGAACCGCCGTACCTCGATCGGACGCCTTCGGACCGGCCAAGACCGACACCGACGGGTTCCGGCGATGCTTCGCTCACTCGCCGACGGGCGCGCTCTTCGCCGCCTACAACGCCGTGGCCGCGCTCGCGGATCAGCGGCAAGCCATCCCGACCGTCCAGAAGCTGATGATCCCCGGGGCAAACACCGACGCGCTGATCCAGGAGTTGCGCAAGGAGAGTCCGTCGACCGACTCGTCCGTGACCCAGGTGGCCGGCTTCCGGATCCTCGACGCCGAGCACGACCGGGCCACCATCATGCTCGCGACCCCGGTCGAGTCGGCGTACATGAGCCTCACCCTCACGCTCGTCTGGCACGCCGGCGACTGGCGGGTGCAACCCCCGCTGCCCGGCAACCCGGTCGGCGCGCCCTTCTCCCAACACAGTGATCTCGACGATTTCGTCGCTTGGAGTGGTGTCTGATGTGTGGACCAACTGAGATGACCTGTCACATCGCCAACGGCTTTGGGACTGTCGCCGCCAACGGCCTCAAGGAGTTGACGAAGGCGATCGGCACCTCCGCACTGGACGCGATGAACGGCGTGGCGACGTTCTGGATCAAGGAGCCCTCGCCGACGCTGGTCGTCGGCGCCGACACCCAGACTCCGGCGAACAGCGCGATCGTGGAGTTCCTGCAGAGCAACGTGCTGTGGGTGGCGGGGGCCATCTTCACCATGGCGGTGCTGGTGGCGGCCATCCGGACTGCCTGGGAGCAGCGTGCCCAACCGATCCAACAGTTGCTCAAGGCAACACTCTTGTTCGTCGCCGTCAGTGCGGCCGGTGCGGCGACCCTGCAGTTGCTCACCCAGTGGTCGGACGAGCTCGCCGAGGGCATCATCACCTCGGTGCATCCGGACGCCACCACTCTCGGGCCGGCGATGGGCGCCCTGGTGTTGCGCGGCAGCGCGGGGATGTTGACAGGCGATCAGGCAGCCAGCCTGATGACGATGCTGATCGGGGTGTTCGTCGTCATCGCGGGACTGATCCAGGTCGTGCTGATGGTGATCCGATCGGCGATGCTGATCTTGCTGGCAGGCACGTTCCCGCTGGCGGCCGCCGCGACCAATACCGAGATCGGCCGGTCCTGGTTCAAGAAGTACTGCGGTTGGGCCCTGGCGTTCCTCGCGTACAAGCCGGCCGCGGCACTCATCTACGCCGCAGCGATGCGGATGAACGAGCTCGACGTCGGGCAGTCCAGCAACACCTTCGTGCAGACCGCCACCGGCCTCATGATGCTGTTCCTCGCGATCTTCGCCCTGCCGGCGCTGCTGCGCTTCATGGTCCCAGTGACCGCAGCGGTCGCAGGCGGTAGCGCCGGCATGGGCGCCGCGGCCGCAGACCCGGGCGGCATGGCGACCGGTGCGGTCAACATCGGACGGTCGGCGATGGGTCGATTCGGTGGATCGGGTGGCTCCGGCGGTGGTGCGTCGGGTGGTGGTGGCGGTGCGTCCGGCGCGATTGCCGCCGGCCCGGCGGGTGCGGGTGTGGCCGCGGCCGGTGCGGCGGTCAATGGCGCTCGCAAGCTGGCCGGCGGTGTTGCCGGGGCAGCCGCTCACTCGGCCGGCGAGGCGGGCGGTGGGTCGGTCACGCCAACCTCGTCGTTCGGGCCGATGTCACGCGGCGGGTCCAGGTCCTCCGGAGCGCGGTCCTCCGGATCGGGTTCCGCGGGTACGTCGGGCTCGCGTTCGTCGGGTTCGGGCCCGGCGGGCTCCCCGTCGGCGAGCGCCAGGTCGGCGAGCGGATCCGCGGCGCGGGAGCGCATTCCGGAACCGGCGGGGCCGAGCGGTGGGTGGTAGGCGCTCCAGTCGCACCGCACTAGACCGGATCACAGGCTCATCAGTTTGGTGGCTGGGTCCGGCTTGTACGGCGCAGGTCCTGAGGCGTGTTTTCGACAGCCTGGTTGGGGGTTGAGGTACGTGGGTTACGCTCGGGAGGCTTGCGGTTGGGGGTCGATCTGTAGCCGAAAGGTCACCCCGTGTAGCGAAGTGACCTAGTCAGCTAATAGAGTCCGCGCATGACCATCGCGCCTTCGCTTTGCTCGCCCCTAGCGCTCGCCGATGCAGAACCCACTCGCGCCGCCGAACCCTGGGAAAGCGACGTGATCAGCGCGTACGGCCTGCTGCGTGAAGCAGCGGCCGAACTCGATCACCTGATGCGTCATTCCCTGAAGCGCAGTGGTCTGCAAATGGCAATGTTCGAACTGTTGCTGCGGCTTGCCCGTAGCCACGGAGAGAAGCAGCGTCTCACGTCCCTCGCCCGGGAGTTGACCGTCACCACCGGCGGCATCACCCGGCTCGTCGACCGTGCCGAGAACCTCGGCCTTGTGCGCCGGGAGCCGTGTCCCGATGACGCCCGCGGTTCGTTCGCGGTGCTGACCGAGGAGGGGAAGCGGCGGTTGCGCGAAGCACTGCCGGACCACCTCCTGGAGATCGACAGCCTCTGGATGTCCCAGCTGGCCGACGATCGGGACGCCGTACTCGGCAAGCTCCGACGGGTTCGGGACAACGCCCGCCGCTGGCCGAACGGCCGGCCGGGTCTGGGGCCGATCACACCTGACCGGATCTGAATCAGCCACTCACAACTGGATAAGCATTACCCGCGACTAACGGATGGGGCGCTCGACTGGTGTCGGGCGCCCCGCCGCGTAATGGTTGAGAGGTGAAACAACCAGCCGACGAGGCGCGGACGAAGTTCCCAGGCGGTCCTGGTCTTGGCGAGGCGGACGGCGGCGGGACGGCCGGACGGTCCCGGCAGGTGACGCGGTGGCGCGGCGCCTTGGGTGGCGTGCTTGCGGCGGTGGCTGGGCTGGCGGCGGGAAGTGTCGTGGCGGGACTTGTCGGTACGTCGCAGACGCCCGTGGTGGCGATCGGGTCGGCGTTCATCGATCGGGTGCCGCCGTGGTTGAAGGATCTGGCGATCTCGTGGTTCGGGACGCATGACAAGACGGCTCTGCGGACCGGGATCCTGGTCGTCCTGCTCCTGCTCGCAGCACTCAGCGGGGTTCTCGCCGTACGGCGCTATTGGGCCGGCGCTCTGATCGTCGTCGTACTGGCCGGGTCGGCTGTGGTGGCCGCGATGACCCGGGCGGACGCGGGGCAGACCGGGTTCCTGCCGTCGGCGGTCGCCGGGATCACGGCCTTGCTGGTCCTGCGGCTGTTCAGCAAACGACTCGAGCCACTCATCGACTTCCCCGAGGACGGCACCAGCCGCCGGGGGTTCCTGCAGTTGTCGGCCGGCGTCGCGCTCGGGTCGGCGGCAGTAGGCCTGCTCGGCCGGGTGGTCAGCGGGAACCGTGCCGCGGTCGCGGACGCACGGAAGGACCTGCAGCTCCCCCAGCCGCCCACCCTCGAACCGCCGGCCGGTGTGCAAGCCGAGGGTGCGACGCCGTGGGCCACGCCGAACGACGACTTCTACCGCATCGACACCGCGCTGTCCGTGCCGCAGATCCTGCCGTCGGACTGGAAACTGCGCATCCACGGCATGGTCGATCGCGAGCTCCAGTTCAGCTTCGACGACCTGCTCAAGCGCCAGGTGGTGCACAAGTGGGTCACGCTCACGTGCGTGAGCAACGAGGTCGGCGGCGACCTGATCGGGAACGCTCTCTGGTCCGGCGTACTCCTCAAGGACCTGCTCGAGGAGGCCGGTCCGTCCAAGGACGCCGATGCGATCCAGTCGATGTCGAAGGACGGATTCACCGCCGGTACGCCGCTGAGCACGCTGCTCGATGACCGCCAGGCGATGCTCGCATTCGCGATGAACGGTCAGCCGTTGCCAGTCGAGCACGGCTTCCCGGTGCGGATCGTCGTACCCGGGCTGTACGGCTACGTGTCGGCGACGAAGTGGCTGGTGGACATCGAGGTGACCCGGTTCGACCAGTTCGAGGCGTACTGGACGCCGCGCGGGTGGTCGGAGCTCGGGCCGATCAAGTTGTCGTCGCGGATCGACGTACCGTTCGGGAAGAAGGTGACGGCGGGTCCGGTGACCGTGGCCGGGGTCGCGTGGGACCAGCACGTCGGCGTGTCCAAGGTCGAGGTGCGCGTCGATGGGGGCCCTTGGCAACAAGCGACACTGGCGACCGACGCGTCGATCGACACCTGGCGGCAGTGGCACTGGACCTGGGATGCGTCGCGAGGCACGCATCTCCTGCAGGTACGGGCGTTCGACGACAAGGGCAACGCGCAGATCGAGGCCTCGGCACCACCCGCGCCGAACGGCTCGACCGGCCTGCACACTGTCAGCGTGAAGGTCGACTGACCGCCGCGAGGACCATCGGCAGGAAGGTGTGCTCGAGCGACCCCGCCGGGACTTTCCGAGGCTCGAGCAGACTCTGTGAGCGCGCGCCCTCGTGCAACGCGATCACCAGCCGGACGAACTGTTCCGGCGGAACGCTGAAGGTCACCCCGCTGGTCTCGGAGATCTCTTCGACCAACCGCGTCAGGCTCGCCCGGAACATCGCGCGCTGCTCATTGAGCGCCCGCGCCGCCTCCGGATGCCGGAGCGCGTGCAGCGTGAACTCGGTCGAGATCAGGTGCCACTGCTTCTGGTCCGGCGCCGCCTCGTCGAGCAGTCCCAGTACGGCGTCCAGCAGAGTGCCCGGCTGATTCGCGAGCTCCGGCAGCAGCGCGGCGATCTGCTCCAGCAGGCGGTCGGTGGTTGCCTGGAAGAGCGCGAGTACCAACTCGTCCTTGGACGCGAAGTTCGAGTAGAACGCGCCGCGCGTGAAGCCGGCCCGGTCGCAGATGTCCTCCACCGAGGCCCCGTGGAATCCACGCTCGGCGAAGACCTCGAGGGCGCCTTCGAGCAGGCGGGCCCGGGTGTTGGAGCGGCGGCGCTTGGGCGTTTCCATACCGGTAGGATACAGTTCCGTATTGAATACACAACCGTATTGAACGGGGAACTGGGATGCAGCTCGAGGCCACCGGGATCAGCGTGCGTGGGCCACACGCACCGATGCTGGACACCACGTCGGTGCGGGTCGCCGACCATCAGGTCGTGCTGCTGGCGGGCTACCCGGGTCCGGGGCACGTCGCGGCCGCGCTCGGGCTGTCTGGGCGTCTCAAGCCCGACACTGGCTCAGTCCGGCTCGACGGGAAGGCGGACGCGGCACTGCTGCGTCAGAAGATCGCTGTGGTCGACGCACCTGGGATCACTGAGCCGGACGACGCGCTGCCCGTTCAGACCGTGGTGGGTGAGGAGCTGGCGATCGCGGGTCGCAAGGCCGGCCGGAAGGCCGTGGTCGAGTGGCTGACCGAGCATGACGCGGCGGAGCACGCGGGCAAGCGGTTCGAGCATCTCCCGGTCGCCGCACGGACCAGGCTGCTTGCCGAGCTGACGGTGGCACGGCGGGACGTGAAGCTGGTCATTCTGACGATGCCGGACCGGCACGGTGGCGATCCGCATGAGTGGTACGCACTCGGTCGCGACCTGGCGTCCCGTGGGTACGGCGTGATCATCACCTGCGCTGATGCGTCCGCACGGCTGCTCGGTGTGCCGGCCGCACAGCTGGGCTCACAGGATCAACCAGAGCCTGTGCAGGTGGCGCCCATCGCACCAGTTGAACCCATTACCCCGATCGAGACAGCCGACTCGCCGGAGGACGTCGTACCGGTTGACGTCGTACCAGCTGCGGAGGACGTCGTACCAGTCGTTGAGGAGCAGAAGGCGTGACCGCGATCAGGATGGCCTTGAGTGAGCTGCGGAGGCTGACCGCTGGGCGGTTGCCCAAGCTGGCCGTGGTCGCACTGCTGCTCGTGCCGGTGCTGTACGGCGGCCTCTACCTCTACGCCAACCACGACCCGTACGGGCGCCTCGACAAGATCCCGACCGCGGTCGTCGTGGAGGACACCGGTACGACGCTCTCCACCGGCGAGAAGCTCAACGTCGGACCGCAGGTAGCGGACGAGCTGGTGAAGTCGAAGAGCTTCGACTGGCACCGCGTCGACCGCGCGGACGCGACCGCCGGAGTGTCGGACGGCAAGTACGAGTTCGCATTGGTGTTGCCGAAGTCGTTCTCCGCCGACCTCGCGTCGAGCGCCGACTTCACGCCGCGGCAGGCGCAGCTCGAGCTGCTCACCAACGACGCCAACAACTACATCGCTCACACCATCGCGAACCAGGTCGTCGCCCAGGTGACCAAGACCGTCGCGTCGCAGGTGAGCGAGACCGCGGCGAGCAAGCTGCTGGCCGGGTACAGCACGATCCACACGCAGATCAGCCACGCATCCGCGGGCGCCGCTCAGCTCCAGAGCGGTCTGACCAGCGCAGCCACCGGTGTCACCAAGCTCCAGACCGGCGCGAGCCAGCTCAACACCGCGCAGAAGCAGCTGTCCGCCGGCGCCTCCAAGCTGGCCACCGGTGCCACGCAGGCGCAACAGGGTGCGGCCAAGCTGCAGACCGGCGCCGGCCAACTGGACGACGGACTGGGCACGCTCAAGCGGAAGACTGCGACTCTGCCGAAGCAGACCAGGACGCTTGCCACCGGCGCCGATCAAGTGGCCGACGGGAACGAACAGATCGCCGGAGTCGGCCGTCAGGTCGCGACCGCTTCCAGCACGCTGGTGAAGGATCTGAGCACTCTTGACTCCGGTCTCGCGGCGCGACTGAAGGCCGACGGCTTCAGCCAGCATCAGATCAACCAGGTGCTGGCCGAGACCGCCAAGCTGCGCGCACCGGTCGTCCGTGCAAACACGCAGGTCCAGTCGACGTCCAAGCAGCTCAACCAGCTGGCCACGGGCGCCCGGAAGGTGTCCAATGGCGCGGCGGCGCTGGCCAAGGCAACACCGGCACTCACGAACGGGATCAGTACGGCAGCCAACGGCGCGCACCAACTGAACACGGGAGCGGGACAGCTGAAGACCGGCCTCACCAGCCTGCAGACCGGCGCTCAGCAGCTCGCGACCGGTGAGAAGCAGGCAGTGACCGGACAGGGGCAGCTGCTGACCGGTGTGAACACTCTCGCCACCGGAGTCACCCAGCTGAAGACCGGTGCGACCCAGCTGAACACTGGACTGGCCAACGGCGTCAAGCAGATCCCCAATCCGTCCGCCGACCAACGCAAGGCGGTGGCTGAGACACTCGGCGCACCCGTGACGCTGCAGAACGTCTCCCAGGCGACGGCGGACAGCTATGGCGCCGGGCTGGCTCCGTTCTTCCTCAGCCTGGCCTGCTGGATCGGTGCGTACGTACTCTTCCTTTTGGTCCGGCCGCTGTCCCCGCGGGCGCTGGCCGCGCTGCAGTCGCCGTTCCGGGTCGCGCTGGGCGGTTGGTTGCCTCCGGCCCTCTTCGGGGCGATCCAGGCGGCGCTCGTCTTCACCGCGGTGAGCATCGGCCTCGGCATCGACGCGGCCCACCCGTGGCTGACGGTCGGGTTCCTGATCCTGACGTCATTCACCTTCGTCGCGATCCTGCACGCGTTGTCCGCGTGGTTCGGCGCGGTCGGGAAGTTCCTCGGCCTGGTCCTGATGGTGGTCCAACTGGTCAGCGCCGGCGGTACGTTCCCGTGGCAGACCATCCCCGAGCCGCTCTACTTCTTCCACCACGCCCTCCCCATGAGCTACGCCATCGACGGCGTCCGCCACCTCATGTACGGCGGCCCCGGCACCTCCCTCGGCCGCGACCTCCTCGCCCTCGCCGCCTGGTTCGCCGTAGCCCTCGCCGCGTCGACCCTCGCCGCCCGCAAGCAAAGGGTCTGGCCAGCCAAGAAGCTCCAACCAGAACTCGCGCTCTAGCTGCATGCCGGTAGCAGCCGGGCCGGGGTGATCTGAGCAGCGCCGCCCCAGCGGGCGGCTCGTCCAGGGTGCTGGGACAGGACCCGGTGGGCTCAAACAGCACCTGGTGAGCTCGGCCAGGAACCTGTGGGGTCGGCCAGGAACCTGTGGGCTCACACAGCACGTGGTGGGGTCGGCCAGGAACCTGTGGGGTCGGCCAGCACGTGGTGGGCTGGGCGTGGAACTCGTGGGCTAGGACGGGAACCGGTGGCCCGGGACAGGTTATTGCCTGTCTCAGCCCACCAGGTGGTGTTCGAACCCCCGTGAGCTGTCGGTCGGTGCGCCACGACCGCGCCGCTTTCCGGAGGATTCTGGTCACCTGGCGCAGTTTTGTTTCCGAAGACCCGAGCCGCCGCAGGACGCGAGGGGTGGTGGGAGCGCGCGTAGCGGGTGCGACGGAGGAGTGCCTGCGTGGCACGCGGGGAAACCTAGCTGTTCATGAAGGTGGTTGTTCGGGATAGGAGTTGGGTGGTGGTGGGTTGGTCGAAGTAGGTGATTAGGGCTTCGTAGGCGCCGGATTCGGCGGCTGGGGGGTCTACTGCGTAGCCGTAGTAGCCGTCGGTGTAGCCGATGACTCGGGTGATGGGGTGGGTGCTGTCGGCTTGGAGGCGGGCGCCGTGGGCGGCGAAGAGTTCGACGGGGAGGTTGACCCAGCAGACGTCGCCCATGGTGACGACGCTGACGGGCAGCTCGAGAGACTCCGGCAAGGAAGCGGACGCCATCAGGGCTTGGCCGCGGGCGCCTTCGAGGCGGGATTGGGAGATGCGGCCGGATGGGTCGTCGCTGCCGTTCAGCCGGTCCTCCGCGACGGCTACGAGCTCCGCGGCCTCGTCGGCCGATGGGATGGCGCGGACCGGCAGGTCGAGCGTCGTACGGCGAATGGCCGGTGCCGACTGCGGTAGCTCCAGGCCCGGCCCGGCCAGCGCCTCGCGGACGCGTCCGGCCATCAGACCCCCCAGCCTGGCGACCTCGGCGGCACCGCGGCCCTGACGGGTGAACCGTGGACTCACGTCACCGGCGGCGCCCTGCAGGAACCCGACCACCGCCGGAGCCAGTGCGGCACGGGCGGCACCCGGCCAGTCGGCGGAGTATTGCAGGTTCTCCGGACCGTAGGTGGTCGGGTGGCAGGCGAAGTCCAGCAGGACCGCCTCAAGCGAGCCGTCCGTACCATGCAGCGCGAGGATGCCGGCCGTGTTGTCGTGCGGACCGCTGCGACTATGCCGGTTGGTGCCGACCCCGATCACCTCGATCGACCGCCACGTCGCTGTCACCGGCTGGTGCTCCAGCCTGGCGCCCCGGACCGAGGACTGCAGTGCGTGGACGATGTCACACTCTCGCTCCGCCGGAATGACCGGGTGAATCTGCCCGGTCCAGCCGGACGGGCCGGAGTGCGTGTGTGAGGCGGACACCACCACGTGTGACGGTGGGATGCCGGCCGCGGCGCCCGCTGCCGCGGACAGTTCGGCGGTGAGCTCCTTGCCGACGGCAATCGCGTCCAGGGTTAGCCACAGCACCCCAGGGGCGTCCGCCGTACTCAGCCAGATGATGGTGGCCCGGAGTGGGTCCGCAGTACCGGTCGCGCCACCGGCTCGGGCGGCATAGCCGTCCATTCGGTGGCCGGGGGGCGGGGTGACGTCCAGGGACGTCGCGGCCAGGAGGAGGTCGGTCACGTAACGGCTCCAGTCGCGGCCAGGAGGAGAACGGTCACTTGCGGGCTCCAGCGGTCGTACCGGTACTGATCTGACGGTGGAACGCTCGGTCAACCGCCAGCACCGGAAGTATTGAAATGGTCAATCCGGCCAACAGCCCCGAGAAGTCCCAGTGGTACCCCGGCGTGACCGCGATATTCGCCAGCCCCTGAGTCACCAGGTAACGCTTCTCGTCGGTGTTCAGTACCACGACAAGCAGGTACTCGTTCCACAGGCCCAGGAACTGGAATTCCGATACTAACCAGTCCGGGCCTGGCCAGTGGCAACATCGACAAAGTCGGCTAGACCACTCCTCCGGGTCTACGGAGCCGGAATTGCGCCCGCCAACCGGGCGGTGATGTCCATCGGGTTGGTGATGGCGTTGCCCACGACTACGGCGTGGGCGCCGGCTTCGCAGACGGCGCGGATGTGTTCGGGAGTGCGGATTCTGCCTTCGGCGACGATGGGGCAGTCGAGCTTGGTGGCGAGTTGGCGGACCAGGTCGACGTCGGGTTCGGTCGGCGTACGGCCATTGGTATAGCCGGACAGGGTGGTCGCGACCAGGTCGGCGCCTGCGGCCCGGGCGGCCAGGCCGGCGTCGAAGGTGTCCACATCGGCCAGGACGGGTACGCCGAGTTCGTCGTGGATCCGGTGGATCTGCTGGTCCAGCCGCTGCCCGTCGGGTCGTGGTCTGAGCGTGCCGTCCAGGGCGATCAGGTCGGCGCCGGCCACGACGAGGTCGACGGCGGACTCGTACGTCGGGGTGATGAAGACGCCGGCCGGATCACCGAGCTTGTGCAGGCCGATGATCGGCAAGCTGGTCACGGCCCGGATCGCGGCGATGTCGTCCGGTCCGTTGGCCCGGATGGCACCGGCACCACCGGCCTCGGCGGCCTGGGCCATCAGCGCCATCGCGGCGGGCGAGAAGAACGGGTTCCCGAGGCCCGCCTGGCAGGAGACCACGAGAGAGCCGCGGGCAAGGGATCTCATCGGTGGTGCAGCACAATCAGGTCGGCGTACGGTCCGACAGGCCCGGTCGCGAGTCGCTCCGCACCGTCGAGCGAGTTCCCGGCGGCCGGCGTCAACTGCGCCCGCGGCGTCAAGGCCGCGCGTACGGGGGCCAGCAGTTGCTCACCCGCGCCCGCGAACAGCCCGCCGACGCAGGCGACCGGAACGGGTCCCTCGCCCGCCAACTGCGCCACCGCGGCCTCAATCGTCTCCGCGATGTCCCCGGCCGCGCGTACGACGAGATCGGTGGCAACCGGGTCACCTTCCGTGGCACATCGCAGTACCTCGGGAGCGAAACGGGCGACGTCGTCGACCAGCGTCGAGGAGCGGTAGAGGGTAACCGGATCGAGCGTGGTCTCCGCGAGCTTGGTCACCGGACCGCGTCCGTCCCGCGCACGCTGCACAGCGACCAGACCGGCCCGGCCGATCGCGAACGCGCTGCCCGCGTCGCCGAACAGGTACCCGTGTCCGTCCAGCTTGCGCCAAGTGCCGTCCCGATCCACTGCGAGGCAGACCAATCCGGTGCCTGCGGCAACCACTACGCCGTACCCGCCGGGCAGCGCGCCGGCGTGCGCCGTCACCATGTCCTGGGTCAGCCGTACCTCGTCGGCGTCGAGCAACTCGCCGACCTCCGCAGCGAAGACCTCAGCCGCACCAGGCGCGGGCGGATAACCGGTCAAGCCGAGGGCAACCACCTCGACCGGCCCGCTCACCTCCGCCTCGGCCGCCGCGGCGCCAATGGCAGCCAGCATGTGGCGCGGAGCGTCCGGACCGTGGGTGTAGCCGGGTCCGTCGCCAGTACGACGCGATGGGAGGACTCGGAGTCTGAGGGCGGACTGTCCGCCGTCGATGGCGATGCGGGTCATGCAGTGATCCAGTGTGAGTAGTCGACCAGGAATAGTGCAGCATTCACTGTTGCCGAGGAGACGCGGGCGGTAAAGCACCTTCAGTAGACCACTCGGCCGGTATGGCAGGCTGGCCGGAGATCCTCGGGAGGGAACGCTATGCGCTTTGGGCTCCAGGTCAATCCGGCCGGCTGGGACGATGCGTCGTCCTGGGCGACGATCGCGGAGCAGGCCGGCTTCGACGGGCTGTGGACCGGCGACAACCTGCGCAACCCGCGTGATCCCGCCATCGCGGTGCACGACGGGCCGACCATCATCGCCGGCTGGGCGGCGACGACGCGGCGGATCCGGGTCGGGCTGCTGATCGCGAACATGGTGTTCCGGCAACCGACCGTACTGGCCAAGCAGGCGACCACCCTCGACCACATCTCGGCCGGCCGGTTCGACCTGGGCATCGGGTCCGGCGTCTGGCCGACCGATCACGGCATGGCCGGTACGCCGATCTGGAGCGCGCGGGAGCGGACCGACCGGCTGGCCGAGTTCGTGGCGGCCGTGGATCGGCTGTTGTCGGGGGACGTCGCCGACCACGACGGGCCGTACTACCCGTACTCGCTGGCCGCGATGACGCCCGGGACGGTGCAGGAACGGCTGCCGTTGATCATCGCCGCGAACGCTCCCCGCGCGCTAGCGGTCGTCGCGGCGCACGGTGATGGGTGGGTGACGTTCCCGGGCGCGGCGAACGAGGAAGAGTTCTACGCGAAATCGGTCGAGCGTGTGCAAGCCCTGGACGCGGCCCTCGAGGGGCGGACGATCCGGCGGTTGCTGCTCGCGTACGGGCAGATCGATCCGTGGGCGTCGGTGGACGGGTTCGCCCTGCTGGTCGAGCGCTATCAGGGCATCGGGTTCGACGAACTGGTCGTCTACGCGCCGAAGGACCATGAGCGCGCGGTCTTCGACGCGGTGGCGAACAAGCTCGACGACTACCGCTGACCACTCGAGGTGATCAGTCCTCGATGTCGGACATGACGTGTTTGATGCGGGTGTAGTCCTCCAGGCCGTACATGGAGAGGTCCTTGCCGTAGCCGGAGTGCTTGAACCCGCCGTGGGGCATTTCGGCGACGATCGGGATGTGGGTGTTGATCCACACGCACCCGAAGTCGAGCCGGCGGGCCATCCGCATGGCACGGCCGTGATCGCGAGTGAAGACGGATGAGGCCAAGCCGTACTCGACGCCGTTGGCCCAGCGCAGCGCCTCGTCCTCGTCGGTGAACCGCTGGACCGTGATCACCGGGCCGAAGATCTCCTGCTGGATGGCGTCGTCGTTCTGCCGGAGTCCCGAGACCACTGTGGGCGCGTAGAAGTAGCCGCGTTCACCGACGGCAGCACCCCCGGTGCGGACGGTCGCGTGGTCGGGCAGGTTGCGGATGAAGCCGCTGACCCGGTGCAACTGGGCTTCGTTGTTCAAAGCGCCGTACGCGGCGTTCGGATCGTCAGGCATGCCCGTGTGGGTGTGGTTGGCCCGATCGGTCAGCGCGTCGACGAAGTCGTCGTGGATGCGTGGACCGGCCAGCACCCGGGTCGCCGCGGTGCAGTCCTGGCCGGCGTTGAAGTACCCCGCGTCCGCGATCACCTGCGCGGCCTTCTCCAGGTCAGCGTCGTCGAAAACGACCACGGGCGCCTTACCACCCAGTTCGAGATGGGTCCGCTTGAGCTGCCGGGCCGCGCTCGACGCGACCTCCATCCCGGCCCGGACCGAGCCGGTGATCGCGACCAACTGCGGGATCTCGTGGTCGACCAGCGCGCGGCCGGTGTCGCGGTCCCCGCAGACCACGTTGAGTACGCCGGGCGGCAGGAACTCGTTGCACAGTTCGGCGAGCAGGACGGTCGATGCCGGAGTGGTGTCGCTCGGCTTGAGCACGACCGTGTTGCCGGCGGCGAGGGCCGGCGCGATCTTCCAGACCGCCATCATCAGCGGGTAGTTCCACGGCGCTACCTGACCGACCACGCCGATCGGCTCACGCCGGATCCACGACGTGTGACCGGCCATGTACTCGCCCGCCGACCTGCCCTCCAGCACCCGGGCAGCACCGGCGAAGAACCGCAACTGGTCCACACACGGCGGCACCTCATCGGTGGTGGTGATGGACAGCGGCTTGCCGGTGTTCTGGCTCTCGACCGCAATGAACTCGTCCGCGCGCCGCTCCATCGCGTCCGCGATGCGCAGCAACGCGAGCTGCCGTTCGGCGGGAGTGGTGTCGCGCCAGGTCTCGAAAGCTCGCGCGGCCGCGGTCATCGCCTGGTCGACGTCTTCCCGGCCGGACAGCGGTGCCCGGGTATAGACCTCACCGGTCGCCGGCGCGATCACGTCGTACATCGCTCCACTGAGTGCGCCCACCGGCTTGCCGTCGACGATGTTGGTGAGGCTCTGCTCCATGACGGTCCTTATCTGCTCGACTGATCGCCGAAGACGCACTCGCCCTCGACGTAGGTGGCCCGCACCCGGGTTTCTGCGATCTCGTCGGGCGGTCCGGCGAACGGGTCGCGATCGAGTACCGCCAGATCCGCGAACGCCCCGATCTCGATTCGCCCGGTGTCGTCGGCGTGGTTCAGCCACGCACTTCCCGACGTGTACGCCGCCAGCGCCGTGGCCAGGTCCAGCGCCTGTTCGGGCAAGAAGACATCCATGCCCTGGTCCTGCCGACGATTCACGGCGACGTGTACGGCGGCCAACGGGTCCGGACTCGACACCGGCCAGTCCGAGCCGGCCGCGAGCCGGGCACTCGACCGGGCCAGGTCTCCGAACGGGTACTGCCACCCCGTCCGCTCCGGCCCGAGGAACGGGATGGTCAGGTCGACCATTTGCGGGTCGTACATCGCCCACAACGCCTGCAGGTTCGCTGTGACTCTGAGCTGCGCGAATCGACCGATGTCGTCGGGGTGGATCACCTGAAGATGAGCGATGTGGTGGCGCAGGTCGCTGTCGCCGTTCTCGGCCAGAGCCGCCTCGAACGCGTCCAGCGCTTCCCGGACCGCCCGGTCACCGATCGCGTGCAGATGGACCTGGAACCCTTCGGCGTCGAGCCGGCGGACGTGATGGCGTAGCTCGACCGGATCCACGAACGACAGGCCCGCGTTCGCGGTCCGGCAGCCACAGCCGTCGAAGTACGGCTCGAGCATCCCGGCGGAGAAGTTCTCCGCGACGCCGTCCTGCATGACCTTGACGCTGTCCGCGCGAAACCGCGGGAACTTGACCGCGTCCCGTCGTTCCACCAGCTCCGGGATCTGCTCGGCGCCACGCTCGCGTTGCCACCACAGCGCGCCGACGACCCGTGCGGTCAGGCGGCCTTCGCGCGCGAGTTCGACGTACGCCGGAGTCGCGTCGTCGATGTTGGCGTACGTACCGAGAATCGCGTCCTGCCAGCCGGTCACGCCGAGCGAGTGGAGGTAGGCCTGGGCGTCCAGCAGGGCGGCGACCATCTCGACGTGGGTCGTCGGCGGGACCAGGCGGCCGACGAGATCCATCGCGCCCTCGTGCAGTGTCCCGGTCGGCGATCCGTCGGGTCCGCGCTCGATGCGTCCGTCGGCGGGGTCCGGCGTACGGGCGTCGACTCCCGCCAGGGCGAGCGCCCGTGAGTTGACCCAGGCGCCGTGGTGGTCGGCGTTCACCAGGAAGGCCGGCCGGTCGTCGGTGACCGGGTCGAGGTCGGCCGCGGCCGGTGCGGCGTCCGGGAAATCGGGCTGATGCCAGCCGCCGCCGAGGATCCACGGGACGTCCGGGTGCGTAGCGGCGTACCGCGCGATCTTCTCCTGGTACGCCGGTAGTCCTGACGCCGGTGCGAGGTCGCAGCGGGCGCGTTCGAGACCGCCCTGGACCGGGTGGACGTGGGCGTCGACGAAGCCGGGGAGCAGGAGCCCGCCGGCCAGGTCGACCACCTCGGTGTGCGGGCCACGCAGGTCGGTGAGGTCGGCTCCGATCGCGGCGATCCGGCCGGAGCTGACGGCGACGGCCAAGCTTCTCCGGTACCGCGACCCGTCGAAGACCGAGCCGTTGACGAACAGCGTGTCCACTCCGCCGACCT
Organism: Kribbella sp. NPDC020701; assembly: GCF_055562215.1. Taxonomy (NCBI): domain Bacteria; kingdom Bacillati; phylum Actinomycetota; class Actinomycetes; order Propionibacteriales; family Kribbellaceae; genus Kribbella; species Kribbella sp. NPDC020701. The sequence continues at coordinate 445,226 of NZ_JBVHFT010000002.1, forward strand.
CCCCGCGGTGCTTGTTGCTGGCCACGCCCACCGCCCCGGTCGACTGATTCCGCACCAAATGGTGCCATGAGCTGCTGACATCGACACACTAACGGCTCGGCCGGCACGAAATCACTTGCCTGAACGCATTTTTCCAGGCACGATGTCGGGCAACGGCCAGCCTGAGACGAGGGATACCCCATGCCGTCCGACACGCTCGACGACGCCGACTTCGCCCACCTGCAGCAGTCGGCCCGCGATCACCTGTGGATGCACTTCACGAGGCTTTCGAGCTACCAGTCCGGTGAGGTGCCGGTCATCGTCCGCGGCGACGGCGTCTACATCTACGACGCCCGCGGCAAGCGGTACCTGGACGGTCTGGCCGGCCTGTTCGTCAGCCAGCTCGGCCATGGCCGGACGGAGCTCGCCGAGGCGGCGGCCAAACAGGCCGCGGAGCTGGCGTTCTTCCCGCTCTGGTCCTACGCGCACCCCAAGTCGATCGAGCTGGCCGAGCGCATCGCCGGCTACGCGCCGGGCGACCTGAACCGAGTGTTCTTCACCAGCGGCGGCGGCGAGGCCGTAGAGACCGCCTGGAAGCTGGCCAAGCAGTACTTCAAGCTCACCGGCAAGCCCGGCAAGCACAAGGTGATCAGCCGCGCGATCGCGTACCACGGCACCACCCAGGGCGCGCTGTCGATCACCGGTCTGCCCGAGCTGAAGGCGCCGTTCGAGCCCCTGGTCCCGAGCACGTTCCGGGTGCCGAACACGAACTTCTACCGCGCCCCGATCCACGGCGACGACCCGACGGCGTTCGGTCGCTGGGCCGCCGACCAGATCGCCGTCGCGATCGAGAACGAGGGCGCCGACACCGTCGCCGCCGTCTTCCTCGAACCGGTGCAGAACGCGGGCGGTTGCTTCCCGCCACCACCCGGGTACTTCGAGCGGGTCCGCGAGATCTGCGACGAGTACGACGTACTGCTCGTCAGCGACGAGGTGATCTGCGCGTTCGGCCGGCTCGGGCACATGTTCGGCGCCGAACGGTACGGCTACCAGCCGGACATGATCACCTGCGCGAAGGGCATCACCTCCGGCTACTCACCGCTCGGCGCGATGATCGCGACCGACCGGCTGATCGAGCCGTTCCTGCACGGGGACGCCACATTCGCCCACGGCTACACCTTCGGTGGCCACCCTGTATCCGCCGCGGTCGCACTGACCAATTTGGACATTTTCGAGCGCGAAGGCATCAACGAGCACGTCCGGAGCCGGGAGGGGGATTTCCGGGCGACGCTCGAGAAGCTGCTCGATCTGCCCTTGGTCGGTGACGTCCGCGGCGCTGGGTACTTCTACGGGATCGAACTGGTCAAGGACAAGGCGACCAAGGAGACCTTCAACGACGAGGAGTCCGAGCGCCTGCTCCGCGGCTTCCTCTCCAAAGCCCTCTTCGACGCCGGCCTCTACTGCCGAGCCGACGACCGCGGCGACCCCGTCATCCAACTCTCCCCACCCCTGATCTGCGACCAGCCCCACTTCGACGAAATGGAACAAATCATCCGAGCCGTCCTCACCGAGGCCGAGTCCAAGCTCTAGACAGGAACTGGTGGGCTGGAACGGGAACTGGTGGGCCTGGACAGGTTATTCCTTGTGCCAGCCCACCAGTAGGTGTGTCAGCTCCCGCGAACTGGCTGCTCGCGCCGCGGCCGACCGTGCTTTCCGGAAGATTCCGGTCACCTGAGGAACCTTTGTTTCCGAAGATCCAACGTAGCGGGCTCGCGAGCGGGCTTGGCGGTTCGCGTGATGGCGGGTGCCTTGCGATACCGCGCCGGCCCGGAAGTTGAGCGGGCGCGCAGCAAGCGGGCAGGGGCGAGGGTGGCAGCCCGCACGGAGACCTCGGGTGGGTGGGAGCGTGCGTAGCAGGCGCGACGGAGGGGTGGCTGCGTGGGTGGGCGGCGGTTAGAAGTCGAAGCCCAGGCCCATTCGGTCGAGCGTGCGGAGCCAGAGGTTTCGTTTGCCGTTGTGGGTGTCGGCTCGGGACATGGACCAGCGGGTCAGGTGGATGCCGGCTGTGCGGAGGGGTTCGGGTGGGAAGGGGAGGGGGCGTTCGCGGACCATGCGGAGGCTGGTGCGTTCGGTGTCTTCGGCGTACAGGAGGTCGAGCATGACGTCGGCGCCGAAGCGGGTGGCGCCTACGCCCAGGCCGGTGTAGCCGAGGGCGTAGCCGATGTGGCCGGAGTGGGCCGTGCCGAAGAACGCGCAGAAGCGGGTGCTGGTGTCGATCACGCCGCCCCAGCGGTGGGTGAAGTGCAGGCCCTCCAACTGGGGGAACGTCGTGAAGAAGTGCCGGCCGAGCATTGCGTGGATCGAGTGACGTTGTTCGAAGGCTGGATCGATGCGGCTGCCGAAGTGGTACAGCGGCAGGTAGCCGCCCCACAGGATCCGGTCGTCTCGGGTCAGGCGGTAGTAGTGGAAGAGGTTCGACGCGTCGCCCACACCTTGGCGATGTCGCCAGCCGATCGAGGCCAGATGCGCGGCTGACAACGGTTCTGTGAGCAGGACGAGGTCGTAGACGGGCACGGTGTACAAACGCAAGCGCCGCAGCAGCGGGGGGAAGGCGTTCGTGGCCAGCGCGATCCGATCCGCGCGTACGTTGCCGGTTTCCGTCGACACTTGCTTGCTGTGCATCCGAGTCACACGGCTGTGTTCGTGGATGCGTACGCCGAGTTCCAGGCAAGCCCGGCGTAATCCCCAGGCCAGGCGGGCCGGCTCGACCAAGGCGGTCCGGTGAGGGTCGGACAACGCGCCGAGGTAGGTCGGTGAGTTCAGCTCGGCGCGGGCGGCCTCCTGGTCCAGGAGCGTGACGCCGGGACGCTCCTCGGCCTCCTCGGCCAGTTCGTCCAGGTGGTGCGGTGCTGTGGCAACAGTGAGCTCGCCAGTTCGTTGCCAATCGCAATCAATGCCGAACCGCTCGATGGTGTCACCAATGGCATCGAGGTTGTCGGCGCCCAGTTGCTCGAGCTGATCGACTTCGTCCGGCCAGCGGGCCCGGCCGTTGCCGAAGCCGTGGGTGAGGCTGGCGTCGCAGAAGCCGCCGTTGCGTCCGCTGGCGGCGGATCCACAGGTGTCGCTCTCGAGCAGTACGACATCGAGCGAAGGGTAGCGTTCCTTCGCCCGCAACGCTGTCCACAGACCGGTGTACCCACCGCCGACCACCACCAGGTCGGCCGAGGTCGGTCCGAGGAGTGCCGGCGCGGCGTCCGGCGCGGACTTGTCGTCGAGCCAGAACACCCGCGGCTCGGCGTCTGCGAGTGCCGCCAGTTTCATCGGACCCGTCGGCGCCGGGCGAGTTCGCCGCCTAGTACGAGGACGAGCGCCAGCAGGAACATCGCCGTACCGACGACGTTGATCTGCGGCGGGATGTCACGTTGTGCCGAACCCCAGACGAACATCGGGAACGTCACCGTGGTGCCGGCGTTCAGGTTCGTGATGATGAAGTCGTCGAAGGACAGCGAGAAACTCAGCAGCGCCGCGGCCACGATGCCCGGCAGAACCAGGGGGAACGTGATCCGCCAGAACGTCTGCCACTCGTTCGCGTACAGATCCATCGCGGCCTGTTCGAGCCGGTAGTCCATCCCGGTCAGCCGCGCCTTCACTGTGACGACGACGAACGACAGACAGAACATCACGTGCGCGATCAGCACCGTCCAGAACCCGAGCCGGCCGCCGAGCCCGCCGGAGACGAACAGCGCCAGCAGCGACGACCCGAGCACGATCTCCGGCGTGGCCATCGGCAGGAAGATGAACAGGTTCGTGCCGGACCGCCCGCGGAAGCGGTGCCGCACCATCGCGAACGCCATCAGCGTGCCGAGCACGGTGGCGATCACGGTCGCGAGCAGGCCGATCCGCAGACTGGTGCTGACCGCGTCGCACAGCCCGAACGGCCGGCACGGATGCTGCCAGTTCTCCCAGGTGAACCCGTCGAACGTGTACGACAGCTTGCTCTTCGGCTGGTTGAACGACATCAGCATCACGACCATGATCGGCGCGAAGAGGTACAGCAGCACGAGCAGCGCGAACATCATGACCAGGTTCCGCCTGATCCAGCGCCCGGCCCTCATACCAGTTCCTCCGTCCCAGCCCGTCGTACGTAGACCAGCACCAGTACGACGATCGCCGCCATCAGCGTGACCGACAGCGCGGCCGCGGTCGGATACGCACCCGCGGCGAACAGGCGCTGGATGTCGTTGCCGATCATCCGCTGCTTCGGCGTACCGAGCAGCTGCGCGTTGATGTAGTCGCCGGCCGCCGGGATGAAGGTGAGCAGCGTGCCCGCGACCACACCCGGCATCGAAAGCGGCAGCGTCACGGTCCGGAACGTGGTGAACGGATTGGCGAACAGATCGCCGCCCGCCTCGATCAACTTCGGATCGATCCGTTCCAGGCTCGCGTACAGCGGCAGCACCATGAACGGCAGGAAGTTGTACGTGAGCCCGGTGACGACCGCGGTCGTGGTGGCGAGCAGCCGGCCGTCCTGGCCGAGGATGTGCAGCCACTTCAGCGTGTCGACGACGAAGCCGTTGTCGCTCAGCAGCAGCTTCCACGACAAGGTGCGGATCAGGAAGCTGGTGAAGAACGGCGCAATCACGAGCGCCAGCATCAGGTTCTTCCACCGGCCGGCCTTCATCGCGATCGCATACGCCAGTGGATACCCAAGGATCAGGCAGAACGCGGTCGTGATCAGCGAGTACCACAACGACCGGAAGAACGGCCGCGCGTAGTCCGTCATCGCGTCGGCGAAGTTCTGGAAGTGCCAGGTCATCTTGAACCCGGACTCGATCGAACCGTTCGGGTCGTACAGGCTGGCCGCGAGCAACGTCACCAGCGGTACGACGAAGAACAGCAGCAGCCAGAGTCCGCCCGGAAGGAGCAGCAGGTACGCCGTGAGCCGCCGGCCGGGCCGTTCGGTCTTGGCGGCCGGAGGCGCGGTCGCCGCACCCAGCTGGCCGACCGCGCTCATCCGGCACCACCCGCGTCGTCGACCTTCTCGACCCCCGCCTGCGCATCCTGATCCGCGTCCAGCACGAACGTGTGCGACGGCTGCCAGTGCAGGTCGACCGCGTCCCCGACCGCGAACGTGTCGCGGGCGCCGGTGTTCTGCTCGAAGATCGTCAGCTCCTGATCCCACGGCAGCTTCGCCAGGTACTGCGTACTGACGCCGACGTAACTCACATCGGTCACGACCGCGCCGCGGAGCTGGTTCGACCCGTTGCTCTGCTCGGTGCCCGTTCGCGCCAGGAAGACCTTCTCGGGTCTGATGCCCATCCAGACATCGCCCTCGGTCACCCGGCACCTGGGCAGCGGCACAGTCACCTTGCGGCCGTGCACGTCAACCACCAGGTTCTGGTCGGCCTGGCCGATGATCGAGGCCCGGATCAGGTTGGACTGGCCGAGGAAGTTCGCCACGAACGTCGTGGCGGGCAGGTCGTAGAGCTCGGTCGGACTACCCATCTGCTCGATCACGCCCGCGTTCATCACCGCGATGGTGTCGGCCATCGTCATGGCCTCCTCCTGATCGTGGGTGACGTGCACGAACGTGATGCCGACCTCGGTCTGGATCCGCTTCAGCTCCAGCTGCATCTGCCGGCGCAGCTTGAGGTCGAGCGCGCCGAGCGGCTCGTCCAGCAGCAGCACCTGCGGACGGTTGATCAGCGCCCGGGCCAGCGCGACTCGTTGCTGCTGGCCACCGGACAACTGACCCGGCTTGCGCTTGCCGAACCCGCCGAGCTCGACCAGGCCGAGCATCTCGTCGACCTTCGGCTTGAAGTCCTTGACGCCGCGTCGCTTCAGTCCGAACGCGACGTTCTCGAAAATGTCGAGATGCGGGAACAGCGCGTAGTTCTGGAACACCGTGTTGACCGGACGCTTGTACGGGCGCAGTCCGGTGATGTCCCGCTCACCCAGGCGGATCTTCCCGGCGCTCGGCTCCTCCAGCCCGGCGACCATCCGCAACGTGGTGGTCTTGCCGCACCCGGACGGGCCGAGCAGTGCGAAGAACGTCCCGGCCGGCACGGTCAGGTCGAGGTCGTCGACGGCCCGCTGGGCGCCGAATTCCTTGCTGATGCCGGTGAGGACGAGGTCGTCCGACCCGGGCGGCGGGGTCGAAGAGGTCTCAGGCGTGGTCATGTCAGCCCCCGATCGCGAGGTTGAAGTCGGTTTCGTAGAGGGCCGCCTTGGCCGTGTCCAGTGGCATGAACGCGGTGGTCTTGGACAGCATCTCCTCGTCGGGGAAGATCAGCGGGTCGTCGACCACGTCGGGGTCGACCGTCTCCATCGCCTTCTTGGCCCCCGTGACCGGGCAGATGTAGTTCACCCAGTCGGCCAGCGTCGCGGCGACCTCGGGCTCGTAGTAGTAGTTCATCAAGGCCTCGGCGTTGCCCTTGTGGGTCGCTTTGTTCGGCACCAGCATGTTGTCCGACCACAGATTCAGGCCCTCTTCGGGCACCACGAACTTGATGTCGGGGTTGTCGGCCTGCATCGCGATCACGTCACCGGACCAGGCCTCGCAGGCGGCGATGTTGCCGGCGTTCAGGTCCTGCACGTAGTCGTTTCCGGTGAAGCGGCGGATCTGCCCGGTGCCGACGACGTCCTCGAGCTTCTGCAGCGCCTTGCTCCACTCCGCGTCGTTGAACTTCTCCGGGTCGGCGCCGACCAGCTTGAGCATGAAGGACATGGTGTCCGGCATCTCCGACAGCAACGTGATCCGGCCCTTCAGGTCCTCCCGGCTGAGCAGGTCCGCGAAGCTGCCCACTGGCTTGGTGACCTTCGCGTTGTACGCAATCCCGGTCAGACCGCTCTGCCATGGGACGCTGTAATCGCGGTTCGGGTCCCAGCTCGGCGCCTTGAGCTTGGCCAGCAACTGCTGGTCGACGTTCGGAATCTTCGCGTGGTCGAGCTTCTGGATCCAGCCGAGCCCGATCATCCGGGCGGCCATCCAGTCGGTCAGCACGAAGATGTCCCGGCCGCAGGACTGGCAACTGCCGAGCTGGTCGCGCACCTTGGCGTAGAACTCGGCGTTGTCGTTGACGTCGGTGGTGTAGGTGACCTTGATGCCGGTCCGGGTCTGGAACTCCTCCAGCGTCGGCAGCACCGTCTTGCCGTTGACCTTCTCGTCGGACTCGTCCATGTAGCTCGGCCAGTTCGAGAAGTTCAGCGTCTTCTGTTGCGCCGACTCATCGGTGCTGATGCAGTCGCCCGCGCTCTGCTTGGCGGCGGGGATCCCGCAGCCGGCGAGAGCCCCGCCCAGCCCGAGAGCGGACAGCGACATCCCCTTCAGGACCGCTCGGCGTCCGAGAACAGGCTGGTGACGAGGACTCATTGGACCCCCCTAGAAAGCGTCTTTCGCGGGCGATACTGTCAAACCGGACCGATATAGACAAGGGATTCCGAAGTTACTCGGCCATTTCGCAACGAATTCCGCTACGACGACTTGCTTACCCCCGGTGACACTGACAGGATCTCCGCGTGGCAGTGCGAACGGGGAACTCCGACAAGAACCAGACCCTGCTGGATGACACCTCGAAGGCGATCATCGAGCAGCTGCAGCTCGACGGGCGGCGCTCGTACGCGGCGATCGGCAAGGCCGTCGGCCTGTCCGAGGCGGCGGTCCGGCAGCGGGTGCAGCGGCTGACCGAGGCCGGCGTGATGCAGGTGGTCGCCGTGACCGATCCGCTCGAGCTCGGTTTCGACCGGCAGGCGATGATCGGGATCAAGGCCGAGGGCGCGCTGGAGCCGATCGCCGACGAGCTGGCGAAGATGGACGAGGTCGAGTACGTCGTGATCACGGCCGGCTCGTTCGACATCCTGGCCGAGGTGCTGTGCGAGAGCGACGAGCACCTGCTGCAGGTGCTGTCCGAGCGGGTCCGCCAGATCGAGGGCGTGAAGGCGACGGAGACGTTCGTCTATCTGAAGCTGGTGAAACAGACCTATTCCTGGGGTGTGCGCTGAACCTCTGGTCCGCTGAGCCTGGCGATGCACGCCCTGCGCTTGGCGGTGACCGAGACGCCGACGTAGTGATCGTCGGCGCCGGGTACACCGGCCTGTGGACGGCGTACTACCTGGCGAAGGCCGATCCGTCGCTGCGCATCGTCGTACTCGAGGCGCAGACGGCCGGGTTCGGGGCGTCAGGACGCAATGGCGGTTGGTGTTCCGCGCTGTTCCCGGTGTCGTCGCGGCGGTTGGCGTCGCTGCCCGGGTCGAGCCGGGACGCGGCGATCGAGCTGCATCGCGCGATGCAGGCGACCGTCAACGAGGTCGGACTCGTGACCGCCGCGGAGAAGATCGACTGCGATTACCACAAGGGCGGGACGATCGTGCTGGCCCGTACGCCGGTCCAGCTCGCGCGGGCCCGGGCCGAGGTTGCGCGCGCGCACGACTGGGGACCTGGTGATCTTCGCTTCCTGGAGCCTGATGAGGTCGCCGCGAGGGTGCGGGCCACAAAGGTGCTGGGGGCAACCTTCACGCCGCACTGCGCGGCGATCCATCCGGGCAAGCTGGTGCGTGGACTCGCTGGCGTCGTCGATCGGCTCGGAGTGACGATCCACGAGCACACGCCGGTGCACACGATCGCGCCCGGTCGGGCGATCACGTCGTACGGCGTGGTGCGGGCGGACGTCGTGGTCCGGGCGACCGAAGGGTTCACGCCGGGGCTGGACGGGGAGTCGCGCGCGGTGGCGCCGGTGTACTCGCTGATGGTCGCGACCGAGCCGCTGTCCGCGGAGGTGTGGGATCGCATCGGGCTGGCGGATCGGCCGACGTTCAGCGATCACCGGCATCTGATCATCTACGGGCAGCGGACGGCGGACGGGCGGCTGGCGTTCGGCGGGCGGGGTGCGCCGTACCACTTCCGATCGCGGACCAAGCCGTCGTTCGACAGGTCTCCGGCTGTGTTCAAGGCGCTGCAGGCGACGCTGCGCGAGCTGTTCGACCTGTCCGGGGTCCAGTTCACGCACGCGTGGGGCGGGCCGCTCGGGATACCGCGTGACTGGTGCGCGTCGGCCGGGCTGGATCGCGGGTCCGGCGTGGCGTGGGCCGGTGGGTACGTCGGGGATGGCGTGAGTACGGCGAACCTCGCGGGGCGGACGTTGACGGACCTGATCCTCGGGCGGGACACGGCGTTGGTCCGGTTGCCGTGGGTCGGACATCGGTCGCGGCGGTGGGAACCTGAGCCGTTGCGGTGGTTGGGGATCAATGCCGGGTTACGGGCGATGACGTTCGCGGACACGGAGGAACGGCTGACCCGGCGCGAGAGTTTGATCGCCCGATGGATGGCGCCGCTGATCGGCGGCTAGTTACTTGATGCTGCGGCTTACTTGATGGCTGCGGCGGCTAGGTGGCCGGCTTCGGCGAGGAGAGTCGTGAGGGGGAGGCCGGTCAGCGGGAGGCTGGGGTGCGCCCAGTCGTTGAGGATCGGGTCCTCGGTGGTGAGGTGGCCGGCGAGTTCGGTCCGGCTGAGCTCGAAGACGTGCGCCGGGTTCCCGGTCAGGTCGACCACGGTCTGCATGAGCCGGCCGGCCTGGTCCTCCCACAGCACGTCGCCGGAGTCCAAATGGTCCGGCCTGATCAGCAGCAGCTCGACGTCCGTGTCCAGATCACCGTCGCCTCGTGCGACGGCGCCGTACACACTCGCGTGGACCGGCGGGATCCGCCAGCCGCCGATCTCGTCCGCGAGCCGGCTGATCAACGTACTGCGCAGGTCGGCGAGGAACTCCACCGCCGGGGCGACGAGGTGCTTGCGATTGAGGCGATAGAGCAACGAGTTGCCGAGGTCGTCGACATGCACCAGCCCGGTCGCCGCCAGCCGCTGCAACACCAGCCGCACGCCCGCGACACTCCCCGACCCGGCCAGCTTGTGGATCTGCCGCCCCGACAGCCCTTCCTCGCTCCGCGCGAGCACGAGCAGCACGGGCCCGTCCAGCGACGGCACGACAGTACTGATCGGACTCTTGAGATCCATGGTCAGCCCACCCTAGTAACCACCCGGGCGTGGACAGTAATCACCGTGACGAGTCAGGTTTACAGACCTTTGGGGCGGGCTCGGGGGATGGGGGTGGTGCGGAGTTCGGCGGTGAAGGCGTAGCGGTCGCCGCGGTAGAGGGCGGAGGTGTACTCGAGAACGCGGTCGCGGCTGTCGAAGCTGATCCCGTGCACGGCGAGACACGGCTGGGTGGAGGGGATGTCGAGCCAGTTGGCCGTCTTGGCGTCGGGCATCACCGGTTCGAGTCGCGACGTACCGCTGACCAGGTCGATGCCGTAGCGGTTGCTGAGCAGGTCGTACAGGGAGCCGTTCAGGTCCTCCGCCCGGAGACCGGGGACGTACGCCGCCGGCATCGTCGTACGCTCGACCACCATCGGGTGATCGTCCGCGAGCCGGAGCCGGGTGAACGCGATGATCGGATCGCCAACCGGAATCCGCAACCGCCGCGCCACGGCCCGCTCGGCCTTCTGCTGCCGGAACTCCAGCATCGTGCTCCCCGGCCGCATCCCCCGCCGCCGGATGTCCTCGGAGAATCCGATCATCCCCAGCCACCGCGCCACCTTCGGCCGCGTCGTGTACGTCCCACTGCCGTGCCGCCGAACCAGCAACTCCTCGATCACCAACTCGTCCACAGCACGCCGCAACGTCATCCGCGCCACGTTCCACCGCACCGCCAACTCCCGCTCCGGCGGCAACGCCGCCCCCTCCGGCAAGTTGTCGATCAAACCCAGCAACAACGCCCGAATCTCAGCAGCCTTCCCCGGCAACAACCCACGCATTGGTCTTCCCTAACACCCAACCCCACCCCCCGTGAACCCTTTCCACACCCATCAACCCCAACAGACCTAGACCACTTCATGACAGTCACTTGCTGAGGACCCGGATGAAAACAAGCACACTTGATTCTTTTTCCGAGGCGTGTCAGTGTCGGCTGCACGAGCCCACCGAGGGAGTGCAGCGTGCAACTGGACGAAGTGCTGGCTGATCTGTGGGCCGAGAGTGCTGAGTTGGACCGGTTGGTGGGTGGGCTGGCCGCTGAGGGGTGGGCGACGCCGACGCCGGCCGAGGGCTGGACGATCGCGCATCAGATCGCGCATCTGGCGTGGACTGATGAGGCTGCGCACCTGGCCGCGACCGATCCGGAGGGGTTCAAGGCCTCGTTGCAGAAGGCGGCGGCCAACCCGACCGGATATGTGGATGAGGGTGCTGCCGAGGGTGCGGCGTTGCCGCCCGACCAACTGCTGCCGTACTGGCGCGAGACGCGCACTGAGCTTGCCGAGGCGCTGAAGAAGGTCCCGGACAAGGAGAAGGTGCTCTGGTACGGGCCCCCGATGAGTCCGACCTCGATGGCGACCGCCCGGTTGATGGAGACCTGGGCACACGGCCAGGACGTGTTCGACGCGCTCGGGGTGCAGCGCCAGCCGACCAACCGGCTGCGGCATGTCGCGCATCTCGCCGTACGCACCCGTGACTTCGCCTACCTGCTCAACGACCGCACCCCACCGGCCGACCCGTTCCACGTGGAACTCACCGGCCCCGACGGCGACACCTGGACCTGGGGTCCGGACGACGCGACGCAGCGGGTGACCGCTCCGGCGCTCGACTTCTGTTTGCTGGCGACGCAACGCCGGCACCGTGACGACCTCGCCGTACGCGCGGAAGGCGCGGACGCCGAGGAGTGGCTCGGGATCATCCAGGCCTTCGCCGGGCTGCCGGGGAAGGGCCGCGAAGCCGGGCAGTTCGGATGACCGAGCCCCTCCGCATCGGCAACGCGTCCGGGTTCTACGGCGACCGGTTCAGCGCGGTCCGCGAGATGCTCACGGGCGGGCCGCTCGACGTCCTCACCGGCGACTACCTGGCCGAACTGACCCTGCTGATCCTCGGCCGCGACCGGCTGAAGGACCCGTCACTCGGGTACGCGCGAACCTTCCTCAAGCAGCTCGAGACCGGCCTGGGCGAAGCGCTCGATCGTGGCGTGAAGATCGTCAGCAACGCCGGCGGCTTGAACCCGGCCGGCCTCGCACAGGCAATCCAGGAGCTCGCCGACCGCCTCGGCCTGCACCCCACCATCGCGTACGTCGAAGGCGACGACCTCCTCGCCCGAGCGTCCGAGTTGAACCTCGGCACACCGCTCACCGCCAACGCCTACCTCGGCGCTTGGGGTATCGCGGAAGCTCTCCAAGCCGGCGCGGATGTGGTCGTCACCGGCCGCGTCACCGACGCCTCGGTGATCGTCGGGCCGGCCGCCGCCCACCATGGCTGGAAGCGGACCCAGTACGACGAACTCGCCGGTGCCGTGGCGGCCGGACACGTGATCGAGTGCGGCTGCCAGGCGACCGGCGGCAACTACGCGTTCTTCAGCGAGATCCGCGACCTCGGCCGCCCCGGGTTCCCGATCGCGGAGATTCACGCCGACGGCAGCAGCGTGATCACCAAGCACGACAACACCGGCGGCGCGGTCACCGTCGACACGGTCAAGGCCCAACTCCTCTACGAGATCACGGGCGCGCGGTACGCCGGTCCGGACGTCACCACGCGTCTCGACACGATCGAGCTCGACGCCGACGGCCCGGATCGCGTCCGGATCTCCGGTGTCCGCGGCGAGCCGCCGCCACCGACGTACAAGGTGTCGCTGAACAGCGTCGGTGGGTTCCGCAACGAGGTGGACTTCGTGCTCACCGGGCTCCAACTGGAGGAGAAGGCGGAGCTGGTCAAGGCGCAACTCGAGCGGGCCCTGCCGAAGCGACCGGCCGAGTTGAAGTGGACTGTGGCCTGGACCGAGAAGCCGAACGCGGCTTCCGAGGAGGAGGCCAGCGTGTTCCTCCGGTGCGCGGTGAAGGACCCGGATCCGAAGGTCGTCGGCCGGGCGTTCTCCAGCGCGGCGATCGAGCTGGCGCTGGCGAGCTACCCCGGCTTCCATGTGACCGCGCCGCCCGGCGACGGTTCGCCGTATGGCGTGTTCCGGGCCGGGTATGTCGACATCCACGAGGTGGAGCACGTCGTCGTACTGCCGGACGGGACGCGGAGCGTCGTCGAGCCCGCGGCCGAGACGCAACCGCTCACGGAGGTCGACGACATCGCGTTGCCGATGCCGTTGCCGCAGCTCGCGTCCAGCGGGCGGCCGCGGACGCGTGAGGTCCCGCTCGGCCGGATCGCAGGCGCGCGGTCCGGTGACAAGGGCGGCGATGCGAACGTCGGCGTGTGGGTGCGAGAGGAGAAGACGTGGCGCTGGCTTGCGCACGCTTTCACGGTCGAGCTGTTCCAGGAGCTGCTCCCGGAGACGCTGCCGCTGACCGTGACGCGATACGTCCTGCCGAACCTGTGGGCGGTGAACTTCGTCGTCGAGGGGTTGCTGGGTGAGGGGGTCGCAGCGCAGGCACGATTCGATCCGCAGGCGAAGGCGGTCGGCGAGTGGCTCCGGTCCCGGTACATCGACGTACCGGAGGTGCTGTTGTGAACGACTTCCGGGAATCCGTCCGCCGGTTCATGGCGGCCGAAGTACTGCCGCACCTGGATCAGTGGGAGCGCGACGGTGAGCTTCCCCGCGAGCTGCACAAGAAGGCTGGTCAGCTCGGGCTGCTCGGTGTTGCGTTCCCGGAGGCGGTCGGTGGCGGTGGTGGTTCGCTGCTCGATGCGCTGGCCGTGGTCGAGGAGATGCACTACGCCGGTGGGTCCGGCGGGCTGGTCGCCTCGCTGCTGACCTGCGGAATCGCCGTACCCCATATCGTTGCTGCGGGCAATCAACAACAGCTCGACCGGTGGGTTCGGCCGACTCTCGACGGCGAGCTGATCGGCGCGCTGGCGATCACCGAACCCGACGGCGGGTCGGATGTCGCCTCGCTGCGTACGACGGCGCGCCGCGACGGTGACGTGTTTGTCGTGAACGGTGCGAAGACCTACATCACCTCCGGATGCCGCGCGGACTTCGTCACCACCGCCGTCCGCACCGACGGGCCGGGCGCCCACGGGATCAGCTTGCTGGTGATCGAGAAGGGCACGCCTGGCTTCGAGGTCTCCCGCAAGCTCGACAAGATGGGCTGGCTGTGTTCGGACACGGCCGAGCTGTCGTTCACCGACGTACGCGTGCCTGTGGAGAACCTCGTCGGGGCCCAAGGCTCGGGCTTCGTCCAGCTCGCGGTGAACTTCGTCGCCGAGCGGCTCACGCTGGCAGTCCAGGCGTACGCCGGTGCGCAGCGAGCACTCGATCTCACGGTGGAGTGGTGCCGGGCCCGCGAGACGTTCGGCCGGCCGCTGATCTCGCGGCAGACCGCGCAGCACACGCTCACCGAGATGGCGCGGCGGATCGATGTCGCCCGGGTCTACGTGCGGCACGTGGCTCAGCAGTCCATGGAAGGTGCGGACGTGATCGCGGAGGTGTGCTTCGCCAAGAACACCGCGGTCGAGGCCGGGCAATGGGTCTGCGACCAGGCGCTCCAGCTGCACGGCGGTCTCGGGTACATGCGGGAGGCCGAGGTGGAACGCCAGTACCGCGACCAGAAGATCCTCGCGATCGGCGGCGGCACCACCGAGATCCTGACCGGCCTGGCCTCGAAACGACTGGGGTACACCACATGAGTAATCGCGAGGCGATGCTGGAGAAGCTGACCGCGCTGGACGCCGAGCATGCGAAGGCGCTGGCGGGCGGCGGCGAGAAGTACGTCGACCGGCACCACAAGCGCGGCAAGTTGCTGGCTCGGGAGCGGATCGAGTTGCTGCTCGACCCGGACTCACCGTTCCTCGAGCTGTCGCCGCTCGCGGGCTGGGGATCGGACTTCACTGTCGGCGCGAGCCTGGTGACCGGGATCGGTGTGGTCAGCGGGGTCGAGTGCCTGATCAGCGCGAACGACCCGACCGTGAAGGGTGGCGCGAGCAACCCGTGGACCCTGCGCAAGGCGTTGCGGGCGGACGAGATCGCGCGGGCGAACCGGTTGCCGGTGATCAGCCTGGTCGAGTCCGGCGGCGCGGATCTGCCGACGCAGAAGGAGATCTTCATCCCCGGCGGCGCGATGTTCCGCGATCTCACCCGGATGTCGGCCGAGGGGATCCCGACGATCGCGCTGGTGTTCGGCAACTCGACCGCGGGTGGCGCGTACATCCCGGGCATGAGCGACTACGTGGTGATGGTCGACGGTGGCGCGAAGGTGTTCCTGGCCGGTCCGCCGCTGGTGAAGATGGCGACCGGCGAGGACGCCGACGACGAGTCCCTCGGTGGTGCTTCGATGCACGCCCGTACGTCCGGGCTCGCGGACTACTTCGCGGTGGACGAGCAGGACGCGATCCGGCTCGGGCGGCAGACCGTGTCGCGGCTGAACTGGCGCAAGCTGGGTCCGTCGCCGGCTTCGTCGTACGACGAACCTCTCTACGACTCCGATGAGCTGCTCGACATCGTGCCCGGGGACCTGAAGATCCCGTTCGATCCGCGGGACGTGATCGCCCGGGTGGTGGACGGGTCGGTGTTCGACGAGTTCAAGCCGCTGTACGGATCGTCGCTGGCGACCGGGTGGGCCTCGCTGCATGGGTACCCGGTCGGCATTCTGGCGAACGCACGTGGCGTGCTGTTCAGCGAGGAGTCGCAGAAGGCGGCCCAGTTCATCCAGCTGGCGAACCGGGCGAACACGCCGCTGATCTTCCTGCACAACACCACCGGCTACATGGTCGGGCAGGAGTACGAGCAGCGCGGGATCATCAAGCACGGCGCGCAGATGATCAACGCGGTCTCCAACTCTCGGGTGCCGCACATCTCGGTGCTGATGGGAGCGTCGTACGGCGCCGGGCACTACGGGATGTGTGGTCGTGCCTTCGATCCCCGGTTCCTGTTCGCGTGGCCGTCGGCGAAGTCGGCGGTGATGGGACCGCAGCAGCTCGCCGGGGTGCTGTCGATCGTCGCTCGCGCTGCCGCGGAGGCGAAAGGCCAGCCGTACGACGAGAACGCCGACGCCCAGATGCGCGCGTACGTCGAGGGCCAGATCGAGGCCGAGTCGCTGCCGATGTTCCTCTCCGGCCGCTTGTACGACGACGGCGTCATCGATCCCCGAGACACTCGAACAGTCCTGGGCATCTGCCTGTCCGCCATCCACTCCGCCCCGGTCGAAGGCACGACATCCTTCGGCGTCTTCAGGATGTGATGTCCGTGCTTACCTCAGTGCTGGTGGCGAACCGGGGCGAGATCGCTCGGCGGGTCTTTCGTACCGCCCGCTCGCTTGGACTCTCCACTGTCGCCATTCACTCGACCGCCGACGCGGGATCGCCCCATGTGGCTGAGGCGGACGCGGCCGTACATCTGCCCGGGAACACGCCCGGCGAGACCTACCTCCGTGGTGAACTGATCGTTGAAGCGGCTCTGCGTGCCGGTGCGGACGCCGTGCATCCCGGCTATGGATTCCTGTCGGAGAACGCCGGGTTCGCGCAAGCCGTGATCGACGCGGGGCTGACCTGGATCGGGCCGCCGGTGGACGCGATCTCCTCGATGGGGTCGAAGATCGAGGCGAAGAAGCTGATGTCGGCCGCCGGGGTGCCGGTGCTCGCCGAGCTCACGCCGGCGGAGGTTTCGGCGGAGGACCTGCCGGTGCTGGTGAAGGCGTCGGCCGGTGGGGGTGGGCGCGGGATGCGGGTGGTCGCGCGCCTGGAGGATCTGCCCGCTGAGATCGAGGCAGCCTCCGCCGAGGCGTTGTCCGCCTTCGGCGACGGGACGGTCTTCTGCGAGCGGTACCTCGCGGCCGGACGGCACGTCGAGGTGCAGATCATGGCCGACGAGCACGGCACGATCTGGGCCGTCGGCGAACGCGAGTGCTCCATCCAGCGCCGCCACCAGAAGGTGATCGAGGAGGCGCCGTCCCCGCTCGTCGAGCGCATCCCGTCCATGCGGGCCGCGTTGTTCGACGCCGCGCGGAAGGCAGCCGCCGCGATCAACTACGTCGGCGCCGGCACGGTCGAGTTCCTCGCGGACGGGGCCGGCAACTTCTACTTCCTGGAGATGAACACACGCCTCCAGGTCGAACACCCCGTCACGGAAGAGACCACCGGCCTCGACCTGGTAGAGCGCCAGTTCGCGGTCGCGGCCGGCGAGCAACTGCCGCCCGAGCCACCTCCAACACGTGGTCACGCCATCGAGGTCCGGCTGTATGCCGAGGACCCCGCGAACGATTGGCGCCCCCAGACCGGTCGCCTCCACAGCTTCGGGCTGGTTTCCGGAACAAAGTTTGCGCCTGGCGACCGGAATGTTCCGCAAAGCGAGCGGGTGGGGGGCGGGGGACCGGTTCGAGTGCGGGTGGACTCTGGGGTTGAGGACGGGGCTGACGTTTCGCCGTACTACGACGCGATGCTGGCCAAGGTGATTGTCGCCGGACCGGATCGGCGCGCGGTGGCGCGGAAGCTGGCGGCGGAGCTCCAGCGGGCTCGCATCCACGGCGTGCTGACCAACCGGGATCTGCTGGTCCGGATCCTCCAACATCCCGCGTTCCTCGCCGGTGACACGGACACCGCGTTCTTCGACCGGCACGGGCTGAGCACGCTCGCCGAACCGCTCGCGGACGACGCCACGGCGAGGCTCTCCGCGCTGGCGGCGGCGTTGGCGGATGCGGCTGGGCGGCAGGTGGAGGCCCGGGTGCGGGTGCCGAGTGGGTGGCGGAACCTCGCGTCTCAGCCGCAGCGGAAAAACTACCGGGCCGGGGTGACGACGTACGACGTCGAGTATCGGCTGACCCGGGACGGGTTGGTTGCTGAAGGCAACGTGCAGTTGGTCGACAGTGCACCGGATCGCGTGGTGCTCGAGGTTGGCGGCGTACGGCGAACCTTCGAGGTGGCGGCGTACGACGGACTGGTGTGTGTGGACTCGTCGCTCGGGAGCGTCAGCCTCACCCCGGTGGAGCGGTTCACGGATCCGGCGCAGCAGGTTTCGGCGGGGTCGTTGCTCGCTCCGATGCCGGGGATCGTTATCCGAGTCGGCGTACAGGTCGGTGACGTGGTCGAACAGGGGCAGCCGTTGCTGTGGCTGGAGGCGATGAAGATGGAGCACACCATCGCCGCGCCGGCCGACGGTGTGCTCAGTGAGCTCAGGGTCGAAGCAGGTCAACAGGTCGAGGTCGGCGCCGTACTGGCGGTCGTTGGGGAGGAAGCATGAGCTTCATCGAGTCTGAGGAACGCCAGGCGCTGCGGAAGGCCGTGGGCGAACTGGGCAAGAAGTACGGCTACGACTGGTTCAACCAGCAGGCACGCAGCGGCGGGCATACGACTGAGCTCTGGCTGGAGGCCGGCAAGCTCGGCTACCTCGGCGTGAACCTTCCCGAGGAGTACGGCGGCGGAGGCGGCGGCATGGCCGACCTGTCGATCGTGCTCGAGGAGCTCGGTGCGGCCGGCTGCCCGTTGCTGATGATGGTGGTCTCGCCGTCGATCTGCGGCACCGTGATCGCCCGCTTCGGCACCGACGAGCAGAAGCAGCGCTGGCTGCCAGGCCTCGCCGACGGTACGACGATCATGGCGTTCGCGATCACCGAGCCTGACGCCGGCTCGAACTCGCACGAGATCACCACGACCGCCCGGCGGACCGAGGAAGGCTGGTCGCTGACCGGGCGGAAGGTCTTCATCTCCGGGCTCGACGTCGCGCAGGCGGTGCTCGTGGTCGGCCGGTCCGAGGACGCGCGGACCGGCAAGCTCAAGCCGGCCCTGTTCATCGTCCCCGTGGACGCTCCCGGAGTGGAGTACCAGCAGATCGAGATGGACCTGATCAGCCCGGACAAGCAGTTCGCTCTGTTCCTGGACGACGTTCAACTGCCGCGCGAAGCGCTCGTCGGGTCCGAGGACGCGGCGCTGATGCAGCTGTTCGCCGGGCTCAACCCGGAGCGGATCATGGCGTCCGCATTCGCGGTCGGGATCGCGCGGCACGCACTCGGCAAGGCGACCGCCTACGTCAAGGATCGTCAGGTCTGGAAGACGCCGATCGGCGCCCATCAAGGCATCGCGCACCCGCTCGCGCAGATCAAGATCGAGCTCGAACTGGCCAGGCTGATGATGCAGAAGGCCGCCGCGCTCTACGACACGGGCGATGACCTGGCCGCGGGTGAAGCCGCGAACATGGCGAAGTACGCGGCCGGCGAAGTGGCGGTCCGGGCCACCGACCAGGCGGTCCAGTCGCTCGGCGGCAACGGAATGACGAAGGAGTACGGGGTCGCCTCCCTGGTCGCGGCCGCGCGGGCGACCCGGATCGCGCCGGTGAGCCGGGAGATGATCCTGAACTTCGTCGCCCAGCACAGCCTCGGACTGCCCAAGTCGTACTGAGGTCTTCCACAAATACTCCCCAGTAGGCCAAAGTTCCTGCCACCAGCGCAGAGAGGGTGAAGGCCAATGATCATCACCAGCCAGTTCCCGCCCGTCGAGATCCTCGACGTACCGATCCACGACGCCGTGCTGGGCCGGGCCCAGGAGTACGGCGACCGGCCGGCCATGGTCGACGGTGTGACGGGGAAGGAGATCAGCTACGCCCAGCTGGACGGCATGACCCGCCGGATCGCGGCCGGGCTCGCCGAGCTCGGCATCCGGCACGGCGACGTGATCGCGCTGCACAGCCCGAACACGATCCTCTATCCGGCGGTCTTCTACGGCGCCACCCGCGCCGGCGCGACGGTCACCACGGTGAACGCGCTCTACACCGCCGGCGAGCTGCACAAGCAACTGGCCGATTCGAAAGCGAAGCTGCTGGTGACGATCTCGCTGTTCCTGCCGGTCGCGACCGCGGCCGTCGAGGGCACCGACGTCACCGAGATCTTCGTCTGCGACCAGGCCGAGGGCTACCGCTCGGTGCTGGAACTGCTCGCGTCGACCGGTCCCGAGCCGGAGGTCACGATCGATCCGGCCGAGGACGTCGCCGTACTCCCGTACTCCAGCGGGACCACCGGCGCGGCCAAGGGCGTGATGCTGACGCACCGGAACATCGCGACCAACATCTCGCAGGCCGAGGTGATGATCACGCTCGGGCAGGATGAGCGGATCATCGCGATCCTGCCGTTCTTTCACATCTACGGCCTGTCGGTACTGATGAACCTGCCGCTGCGGCTCGGCGCGACCGTGGTGGTGCTGCCGAAGTTCGACCTGCAGCAGTTCCTCACCACGCTCGACGAGCAGAAGATCACCCGGGCGTTCGTCGCCCCGCCAGTGGTACTGGCGCTGGCGAAGCACCCGGCCGTGGACGGGGTCGACCTGTCCGCGCTGAAGCACGTGACGTCGGCGGCGGCCCCGCTGGACGGTGACCTGGCCGAGGCGTGCGCGAAGCGGCTCGGGCTGCACGCGGTGCTGCAGGCGTACGGGATGACGGAGCTGTCGCCGGGTACGCACGCCGTACCGCAGGATGACGTGGACCCGCCGGCGGGTGCTGTCGGCAAGCTCTTCCCATCGACCGAGATGCGCCTGGTCGGTGCCGATGGCAACGATGTCGGCGACGAGGAGACCGGGGAGATCTGGATCCGCGGCCCGCAGGTGATGAAGGGCTACCTGGGCCGCCCGGCCGAGACCGACGCGACCGTCGACCCGGACAGCTGGTTGCACACCGGCGACATCGGCCGGGTCGACGAGCGCGGCTACCTGTACGTCGTCGACCGCGTGAAGGAACTGATCAAGTACCACGGCTACCAGGTGCCGCCGGCCGAGCTGGAGGCGGTGCTGCTGACCGACGACCGGATCGCGGACGCGGCGGTCATCGGCGTGAATGCCGAGGGCAACGAGGTGCCGAAGGCGTTCGTGGTGCCGATGCCGGGTGCCTCGCTGACCGCTGAGGACGTGATGGAGTACGTCGCCGCGCGGGTGGCGCCGTACAAGAAGGTGCGGCAGGTGGAATTCATCGACGCTGTGCCGAAGGCCGCGTCGGGCAAGATCCTCCGGCGTGAGCTGCGAGCCCGCGAGTCCGCCCGTGAGTGAGGTGTTCGATGGGTGAACTCGCTGCGCTCGCTCACGGCCTCAAGGCACCTCAGCAGGACCGTAGTCGGGCGACCCGGCAGCGGTTGCTCGAGGCGGCGGTCGAGTCGCTGGCCGAGGTCGGGTACGCCGCGACGACGGTGAGTGTCGTGGCGACCCGGGCCGGGGTGTCGCGGGGTGCGGCTCAGCATCACTTCCCGACACGGGCGGATCTGTTCGCGGCGGCGGTCGAGTACATGACCGAGGTGCGGCTGGCGGAGATCCGTGCGCAGGCTGGACGGTTGCCGATCGGGCCTGGGCGGACTGAGGCGATCGTCGGGATGCTGGCGGACGTGTATACCGGGCCGTTGTTCCGGGCCGCGTTGCACCTGTGGGTCGCGGCGTCGACCGAGGAGGCGCTGCGGAAGCAGATCGTCCGGCTCGAAGCGCATGTGGGACGTCAAGCGCACCGGGCGCTGCTGGAGGTGCTCGAGGTGAGTGAGCAGACGCCTGGAGTACGGGAGACGGTGCAGGGCGTGCTGGATATGGCGCGTGGGCTGGGGCTGGCTGACCTGCTGACGGATGACAGTGCGCGTCGGCGGGGCATCGTGCGGCAGTGGAGCCGCATCCTCGATCAGGCCCTGCGGGAGCCGGGTGTGTGACCGAAGGCCCGCCGGAAGGTGTCGATGAACGCACTGGTCGACGCCCAGCCGCATTGGTGAGCTACCCGGGTCACTTGGTGTCCCTCGGCCAGTAGCCGCAGCGCGTGGTGAAGTCTGAGCTGCGTGCGCCATTGGGGGAAGGTCATGCCGAGGTCCGCTTTGCACAGGCGGCTCAGGGTGCGCTCACTCGCCCCAACCTCACGGCCGAGCACTGTCAGAGTCCTGGTGTCCGCAGGGTCGTCGCGTAGAAGGTCGCAGACGGAGGCCAGCCGTGGGTCGTTGGGTGTCGGCAAATACGTAGGCCGCTGAGGCGACCGCCGCAACTGATCGAGCAGCACGGCGTGCAGCCGCCGCCGCTCGGCGGCGCCCGCCTCGCCGACGCGGTGCTCGTCCTCGTCTCCTCGGTCCCCGTCTTCACCTGATGTGCAGGTGAGGATCAGCTCTCTGAGGAGCGGGCTGACCACGAGGGCTGACGGGGTGTTCAGGTTGAGGGGGTTTTCGGTCAGGCCGACGGTGTGTAGGGCGGTTTCGCCGTAGGCGCGGTGTTGGTGGAGGGTGCCGGCGGGGACCCAGATCGCTCGGGTTGCGGGGGCTATCCAGCTGCCGGCGTCGGTGGTGACGGAGAGGACGCCGCGACCGGCGTACACGATCTGGTGCCGGTCGTGCCAGTGCGCCTCGATGCCGCCTCCGGCCGGGATCGGCTGGAAGCCGGTGTTCGCGGGACGTTGGCGGGTTTCCGGCATACGTTGGCATTTTATCGGAAGCCGGACAGCCCGACCGGCCGCGACGATCGACGGTGTGCGGAGACTTCGACCGATCGGGCTGATGGCGATCGGGCACGCGTGCGTGGATGTGTACCAAGGCTGTGTGCCGGCGCTGGTGCCGTTCCTGGTCGCCGAGCGCGGGCTCGGGTACGTCGCGGTGTCCGGGATCACCTTGGCCGCGACCTTGCTGTCCTCGGTGGTCCAGCCGGTGTTCGGCGTACTGACCGATCGGCGGCCGCTGACCTGGCTGATCCCGGTCGCGATGACGACCGCGGGGCTGGGCATCGCGCTGCTCGGGGTCGGGCCGACGTACTGGCTCAGTTGGCTGGCCGCGGCGCTGTCCGGGCTCGGCGTGGCGGCGTACCACCCGGAGGCCGCGCGGATGGCGCGCGCGGTGAGCGGCGGCAGCCATGCCGGGATGAGCTGGTTCTCGGTCGGCGGGAACGTCGGGTTCGCGCTGGCGCCCGTGCTGGTCACGCCGATCATCGCGACCGGCGGGCTGTCGCTGACACCGCTGCTCATCGTCCCCGCGCTCGTCGGGGCAGCGATCACCCGGCTCGCACTTCGGTACGCCCGCCTGGTTGCCTCCAGCAACCAACCTCCGGCGGCCGGCGCCGACGACTGGTCGTCGTTCCTCCGGTTGTCGGCGATCATGGTCTGCCGGTCGATCGTCTTCGTCGGCCTCGGCACCTTCATCGCCCTGTACGCCGGTCAGCGGGTCGGCGGCGGGACCACGACCGGCGGGGTGGCGCTGTTCGTCCTCTTCGCGGCCGGTGCGTTCGGCACGTTGCTCGGCGGCCGGTTCGCCACCCGCCACGGGCGGGTCCGGACACTGCGCACGTCGTACGCCGTCGCCGTACCCGCTATCGCAGGTCTGGTGTTCGTGCCCGGGCCGGCGTTCTTCGGCTTCCTCGCCGTCACCGCGATCGCGATGTCGATCCCGTTCTCGCTGCACGTCACGCTCGGCCAGGACTTCCTGCCCGGCCGCGTCGGCACCGCCGGCGGGATGACACTCGGCCTCGCCGTGAGCATCGGCGGCGTCGCCACGCCCATCCTCGGCACGATCGCCGAACACACCTCCCTGCGCCTCGCGCTCAGCCCACTCATCGCACTGGCGTTGACCAGCAGCCTGATCGCCTACGCCCTGACCGACCCCGCCCCGGAGTGACCTCACGCTCGACGCAGTGCGGTGCCTTCTCGACTCGCTGCGCGCTCGGCGATGCGGCGGTCGACCTTCGCGGCCAGGTGATCGGGTGAGCATTCGGCCAGGTGGTCGCGGACGAGCAGGTGGATGAAGGAGTACTCACCACGCCCGGTGCGGGCGAGCACATACCGGTCGGCGGCGTACCGGAGGAACGCCCGGCGGCGCCAAGGCAGGTAGCCGGTCCAGCGCAGCAGGAAGTCGTGGAGCAGCCGGGACATGGGGCCGGCGAACACCGGCGGCCGACGTCGCCAGGCCTTCGCGGCGACGGCACCGACGATCACGCCGGCGACCGCTTCGAGCTTGGGTGAGGCCAGGTCCGCGCCGAGAGCCAGTGCCGCCAGGAATGCGGCCGCGCTGCCGCCCAGAACCCACGGGTCCATCCGCCAGCCCTGTCCGGTCGTGGAGCTCACCAGATGGTCGGTCGGCAGCGACTTCACCATCCGGATGCCTTGAGCAACGAGCAGTCCGATCGCGAGCCCGGCTGCGAAGCTGCCACGCTCGTCACCGAGGCTGAGCGTCAGCCAACTGGCGGCGACGACCACGACCATCCGGACCGCGAGCAGCAGCCGGCGCCGGTTGTCATGGAAGACGATCAGTTCGACTACGTACGACGCCGCGATCGCGGCCGCCTCGATACCGAGCGCTAACCAGGCCGGGAGTAGCTCGACCAGACCCAGCGCGGCGACCGTGAGGATGACGGTGGTCGCCGTACCTGCGAGAAAGGTGATTGCCAGGAGCGGCACCCACTCCGGTCTGGGACCGTCGAGCTTCTGCCAGGGATGCGGCCGTAGGTGGACCAGGAGCAGTGCGGCTCCGGCCACGGCCAGTCCGGCGAGTACGCCGTACTGCGCAAGTGCCACGAGGGTCATGCCCGCGGCGAGGGCAGCGAAGAGTGCGGGTAGGCAGACCGTGTGCGCGAGGTCGTCGACCTCATGCAGCGGCAGTCCGTACCAGCCGTTCGGGGTGAGCCACCTGGGTACGACGGTCCGGTCGCCGGCGCGACTGCGGGTCCACCACGCGAGGCACCACAGGCGGCGAACCGCGGTCTTGGTGTCGTACTGGCGAGCGGTCGAGCGGTCCCGGGCCAGGACCTCGCAGATGTAGGTGTCGAACAGTTCGCGGCGCAGGTCCGCGACGCCACCGGCGACAAGCTCCTCCGGGGCTCGGCCTCGGTAAGCGAGGACCATCACGTTCAGCATCAGCGGTGAGTTGACCAGGTCCCAGAGGGCATCGTCCTGCTCGATCGCTGCGCGGGCTCCGTCCAGCTCTGGTCCGACTGCGGCGAAGTAGTCGAGCACCTGCTGTCTGGTGAGCGGTCTGATGTGCACAGCGCCGTACAGGCTGAGCTGGTCGGGGAGGAGCTCGTAGTCCTGGGTTCGGCAGGTGACTGCGAGCTTGCCGATCAGATAGCGACGGCGGAGCTCTTCGAGGACGGGTGCGAGCTTGGAGCGGTTCGGCTTGGCGATCTCGTCGAGGCCGTCGAGGAGGAGAGCGAGGCGGCCGCGGCGCAGCCAGATGCGACCGACGGCGGCGGGGATGCCGTAACGAGTGCTCAGCTCGAACAGGAGCCAACCGACGAAGCCGGCCAGGATGGGACTGTCGGCCGGATCGTCGTCATCTTTGCGGGACGGTTGAGCGGTCCAGCCGGCCAGGTCGACGAGGACGGGGATCGGCTTGCTCTCGTCGGCGTGTGCCTGCTCGGACAGGTTGCGGGCGAGCTCCAGCAGCAGAGTGGTCTTGCCGGCACCTGGTGCGCCCAGGATCAGCATGGAGTCCTGGAGTTCGTCGAAAACGGCGGCGATGTCGGTCTCGTCGGGCACTTGGCGCGGAGTGCTGTCGAGCGGTTGCACGAGCAGGTCGTACGGGCGCATCACCGCTTCCGGGCGTTCGTCGAGGGCGAGCGCGATGCGGGTGCGCGACGCGAGCGAGCCGGCGTGACGCTGGGACAGGTAGCGGTCGATGCGGGCCAGGGCATTCGGCCGGTTGCGCGGCTGGTCGGCACTTCGGCCGGAGACGGTCGGCAGGCGACGGCTGCGGAACTCGAAGAGGGCGGTGACGATCGCGACGAGCCAGAGGAGTCCGATCAGCGGCCAGGTCCAGCCGGCGTACGGCTCGAGGAACGCCGGCGCTGTGCCGCCGGTGCCGACGTTGATGGCGATCGGCAGCAACACCAGGGTGAGCGACACGGTCACCACGAGCACGACGGCCCGCACCATCCCATCCCGAATCCTCACCCCCGGAGCGTAGTGGTCCCCTAGCCCATCGTGCCCGCCTGCGCGCGCCCCGCTGACCGGGCCACCTCCCGGGACCGTGGACACCCGGCCACCCTGCCGGGACCGTGGACAACCGGGCACCCTGCCGGGACCGTGGACAACCGGGCACCCTGCCGGGACCGTGGACACCCGGCCACCCTGCCGGACTGTGGACAACCGGCCACCTCCCGGGAGCGTGGACAACCGGCCACCTGCCGGGACCTTGAACAGGAAGTGGCGGGCGCGAACAAGCAATAACCTGTCCAAGCCCACCAGAAGGGGTGTCCGGTCCCGGGAGGTGGCGGTGGTCCGCCTGGTGGATCGCGGGCTGGGGGAATTGTTGTCAGATCACATACATTGATCACTGATATGACGACTGAGCGGATCGACCGGGCGAGTGTGGGGCTCCGGTCGGAGCGAGGGCCGATCCTGCTCGCGGTGATGCTGAGTATCGGGCTGGTCGCGATCGACGCCACCATCCTGGCCACCGCCGTACCGTCGATCGTTGACGACCTCGGCGGGTTCACCCAGTTCCCCTGGCTGTTCTCGATCTACCTGCTGGCCCAGGCGGTCTCGGTACCGATCTACGGCAAGCTCGCCGACCTGCGCGGCCGGAAGCCGATCATGCTGCTCGGCGTCGGGCTGTTCATCCTCGGCTCGGTGCTGTGCGGGTTCGCGTGGAGCATGCCGGCGCTGATCGCGTTCCGGCTGGTCCAGGGACTCGGCGCGGGTGCGATCCAGCCGATCGGGATGACGATCGTCGGCGACATCTACACGGTCGCGGAGCGGGCCAAGGTGCAGGGCTACATCGCCAGCGTCTGGGGCATCTCGTCGTTCGTCGGCCCGACGCTGGGCGGCGTGTTCTCCGACTACATCTCCTGGCGCTGGATCTTCTTCGTGAACATCCCGCTCGGGATGGCGGCCGCCTGGGTGCTGGTCCGCCGCTTCCAGGAGAACGTCGTCCAGAAGACCAGCCACCAGATCGACTACAGCGGCGCGGTCCTGCTCGCGGTCGGCGGCTCCCTGCTGCTGCTCGGCCTGCTCGAGGGTGGCGTCATGTGGACGTGGGACTCCAGTGCGAGCATCGCGATCCTGGCCGGGGCCGCGGTCCTGCTGACCGTCTTCGTCATGGTCGAACGTCGTGCGGCCGAGCCGATCCTGCCGCTGTGGGTGCTCGGCCAGCGCGTGCTGAACTCGGCCAACTCGGCTGCTCTGCTGATCGGGCTGTTGATGATCGGCCTGTCGACGTACGTCCCGCTGTATGCCCAGAGCGTGCTCGGTACGTCGGCTCTCGTCGCCGGGTTCGCGCTGGCCGCGATGACGCTGGGCTGGCCGATCGCGGCGTCGCTTGCCGGGCGCATCTATCTGCGGCTCGGGTTCCGTACGACGATGCTCTTCGGCGCGATCATCGTCGTACTCGGGGCGGCTCTGCTGCTCACGGTCAACTCCGGCAGCGCCGTACTGCATCTGGCCGCAGCCTGCTTCGTGATCGGCATCGGCCTCGGCTTCTCCGCGTCGCCATCGGTCGTGGCCGCGCAGTCGTCGGTGGACTGGACGACGCGTGGTGTGGTGACGGGCGCCAACATGTTCGCCCGCTCGGTCGGTAGCGCGGTCGGTGTCGCCGTTTTCGGTGCCGTCGCCAACGGTGTGGTCGCGGCTCGCCTCGGCGACAACCACGCTGACCTGGAGAAGCTCCCGAGCAACGTGCTGGCTCCTGCGATCCACGACGTGTACTACGGTGCCGCGGCCGCCGCCGTACTCCTCGTCGCCGCCGTCCTCTTCATGCCCAACAGAATCACCGAACACCCCGTCGCCAACCGCTGACCTTGTGCGGGGGCCAAGTGCGGCACCGCAACTCGTGTGGCGGCAGTGGGCATCGGTAGTGCTCGAGCCGCATCGCCTACGGCGCACTAAGTTGGCGTTATGCGCGCTGTCGACTGTGTGGGTGCCTTGATTCGTGACGAGCAGCATCGCGTCTATGTGCAGCGTCGTACGGCGGAGCGGCGGTTGTTCCCGGGGATCTGGGACATCGTGGGCGGACATCTCGAGCCCGGGGAGACGCCGGAGCAGGCGCTGGCGCGTGAGGTCGAGGAGGAGACCGGGTGGAAGGTTCGCGACGTGCTGTGGACCGTGGCCGACTGGGAGTGGGAGTACGAGGGCCGCGTACGGCGTGAGCTCGACTACCTGATCACCATCGACGGCGACCTCAGCCGGCCGCGGCTGGAGGCCGGCAAGCACGACGCGGGGGCCTGGGTCGGGGCGGACGACCTGGAGCTGATGATGGCGAACCGCACCGACGGCGACCGCCGGCTGCGGGATCTGGTCGCGCACACGGTCCGGACCCGGTTCACCGACCGCCTTCGGCTCGAACCGATCACCGGACCGAACGGGGTCGTGCCCGGACATGTCGCGGAGCTGGTCAGCCTGTTCGCGGATCCGGTGGTGGCGCAGTGGTACGACGATTCCTGGTCGCCCGAGGAGGCGGCCCGGCGAGCCGCCGAGTTCAATGCCAGCTGGGAGCGCGACGGCGTGAGCAAGTGGATCGCGTATGAGCGCGACGCACAGCACGGCACCGCTAGCCGGCAAGGCTCGGGCGGCGCGGGGGCAGGCTCGGGCGGCGCGGGGGCAGGCTCGGGCGGCGCGGGGGCAGGCTCGGGCGGTGTGGGGCCGGGCTCGGCCGGCGCGGGGCCGGGCTCGGGCGGTGTGCTGGCTGGTCGGGGCGGGTTGTCCCGGATAGCGGCCGATGCGCCGGTGGCCGCGGCGATCGCCGACCTGGTGGGCCGGAGTGGGCGGTCGATCGGCTGGAGCTGGGGTGGGCTCTGGTCGCGTCGGCGCGGGGTCGTGGGCTGGCGACCGAGATCGGGCGGGCCGGGTTGGAGTTCGCGTTCGGGACGCTGGGCGCTGCCGCAGTGATCGCGTTCACCGAGCGACACAACCGTGCGTCCCGGGCGGTGATGGAACGGCTGGGCATGAGCTACGCGGGCGAGATCACCGCGGAGGGCTGGGTCGAAGGCTCACCTGAAGTCCAGCCCAATGCTCCTTTCGCCGTCTACATCACAGGACCCGAGGCGGCCGGGGTCAGCCGACGTCAGGCGGACCGGGTCAGCGGACCCGAAGCGGACATCTAGCGGTCCAGGGCGGTCACGAAGCGGGTCAGGAGGTCCGCGAAGGACTCGCGCTCGGCGGAGGTCCAGTCGTGCATCGCGTCGGCGAAGCGCTCCCGGCGGTACGCGTGCACCACCTCGAGCTGCTCCAGACCCGCGGCCGTCAGCACGAGGTTCGTACGACGTCCGTCGCGCTGATCGGCCTCCCGCCGTACCAGGCCTGCCGCGACCGCCGCGGCCACCAGCTTGCTCGCCCGTGGCTGGTCCACGACGAGCGCTGCGGCCACACCGTTGACGCCGAGCGGGTCCGGATCGGCCGCCTCGATCGCGTCGAGCACTTCCTGCACCGGGTCCGGTCCGCCGGCCTGCACCGCGAAGGTCCGGCGGGTCTGGCGCCTGCGGACGGCGATCATCGCGGACTCCACCGCGGCCACCGGATCGGTCTTGGCCACAGGACCTCCCGAAGTATATGCTCATTGACATGTATATGTCAGATGACAACAAGCCTATCGGATGGTGGCTGAAAGAGGTGGACCGACTGCTCGAGGACTCGTTCGAGCAGGTCCTCGCAGCCGACGGACTGACTCGTCGGCACTGGCAGGCACTGAACGCGGCCGCCGGGCCGGAGTCGATCGCCGCCGCACTGGCACCGTTCCTGACCGGCGACCCGGCCGAACTCACGGCAGTCACCGACTCCCTGGTCGAACGCGGCTGGCTGAGCGGCGACGAGCTCACCGCCGCCGGCCGGGACGCAATGGAGGCGCTCACGGCGAAGGTCCAGGCTCTGCGCAGGCGGGTGACGGCCGGAGTCAGCGATCAGGAGTACGGCGCGACTGTCGGCGTACTGCGGAGGATGACCGAGAACCTCAGGGGCTCCGTTGTGTGACCGCCCAGGCGCGACGGTCACACAGCGGAGCCGGCCACCTCAGGGGGAGGCTCCCGGTGAGGTGTCGGGAGCCTCCGGTGTCCTACCGCCCAGGACACTCGACCCTGCCTGGCCCGAGGTGTCGGCCAGGAGGTGGTTGGAACGGCTGGGCGGCGGCGATACAGGGAGTCAGCCGCCAAGCCCAGCCGGGCCGGTGGGCGGTGCGGTCCGGAGCTGAGGAGTGCCCCGGACCGCACCTGGGGTTTGTCCGGGACTGAGGAGTGCCACGGACCTTTCCAGAAGCTGCCCCTGAACGTGAGGAGACTCCAGGGTGCAGCGGACCGGGTCTGAGGAGGACCCGGAAGTATGCGGGTGTTTCAGTCGGTGCTGTCGAGCGGGCCGAGCAGGTCGTTGGTGACTCGGAGGCCGGCGAAACGGCGCCGCATCGCCTGTTCGTAGCGGGCCGCCAGCGGCGCCTCCGCGACGTACTGCGCGATCACGTGCTCGCCGAACCAGACCCGAACTCTTCGCCGGTGCTGCCTCGCCGTCATTTCCGCGATGCTCACTACCTCTCACCCCGTAACTCTGAGCCCTTGCAACCAGTTGGACTTACTGGTTGTCATGGCAGTAATGGTGCCCGAGCCCAACGTGACCGCTCTAGGACCTGGACCGGACCTTTGCCGGACCTCTTCCGGACCTCTCGCGGACATCTGGGGGACAGCACCTTGTCGTGGGGCACGAGTCGAGACAACGTCTTTCCTGACGTGAACGGGAGGAACGATGGCGGGGAGGTACACGCCAAAGACGGTCCTGGCGCACCTGATCCAGCGCCGGAACCAGACCTACTCCGAGATCGTCGCCGAGTTCGTCGAGCTGGGTGGAACCATCACCGAGCGGCACCTGCGGCGCCTCGCATCGGGCGAGCGCGCAGGCACCACTCCACAGACCCGGCGCACCCTGCAACGCATGTTCGGAAAGCCGGTCGAGGAGCTCCTCGCCCCGTACGTCCCCGAGCAGGCAGCCCAGGTGGTGCCGGCACCTGCCGCGGGTGGACGGATCACGACAGGTAATGAGATGGAGGTTCTCGACATGGCTGCCAGCCGAGCGAGGGCATTTGCCCTCGCGGCCCAGTCCGGTCTCGGAAGCGAGGCCATGGAACAGGTGTACGACGACGTACGCCACGTCGCGAAGGCGTATCCGCAGCGGCCGCTGCCCGAGATCCTCGGCCAGCTGGTCGAGACCCAGGACCTGGTCTTCGCGCTGCTGGAGAGCCGGCAACGCCCGGAGCACCTGCGGCAGCTGTACTTCCTCGGCGGCGTGACCGGTGGTCTGCTCGCCAAGGCTTCCCACGACCTCGGCAACCCCCATGCTGCCCTGACACAGGCGCGGACCGCGTTCCTGTGCGCCGACAACGCCGACCACCATGGCCTCCGTGCCTGGGTGCGCGGCCTGCAATCCCTGGTCTCCTACTGGGCCGGCAACCCCCACGACTCGGTCCGGTACGCGCAGCTCGGCGCGGGGTACGCCGAGCAGGCCAACAGCACCACCAGCGTCTGGCTGCCGGTCAGCGAGGCCCGCGCCTGGGCCGCGCTCGGCAACCCGGAAGCCACCCGGGCCGCGCTCGAGCGGGCCGAAGAAGCCTGGAACTCGGTGCGCAACGACGACCTCGACGAGATGGGCGGCCTGTGCACCTTCGGCCGCAACCGGCAGCTGTACTACGCCGCCGACGCGCTGGCCTGGCTGCCTGGTGAAGTCGAGCAGGCCGAGCGGTACTCCAGCCAGGCGGTGGACGCCTACAACGACCAGAACCACCCGGAGTGGGCCTTCGGCGACGCTGCCGGCAGCCAGGCCGCGATGGCGATCACCCGGATCGCGAGCGGTGAGCTGGACGGTGCGGCAGACGCGCTCGCGCCGGTGCTGGGCCTGCCTGCCGAGCGCCGGATCAACGGCGTGGTGCACTCGGCCCGCCGGGTCCACCAGGCACTGCGGCAGTCCGGCCGCGCGGACGACGCCCGGGAGTTGCAGGAAGAGATCGAGACCTTCACGCGCACCCCGATGCAGACGTTCTCCCGATAGCCTGCGCCAATGGAGCCCCTGCCCGGCCACCTGACCACCGTGCGCGAATTCCGGACCTCCGACCTCGATGACTACCTGTCCATCGCCGGCGACGACCGAGTGACCGCCTGGATGGCGTTCGACAGCTACGACCGCGCGAAGGCGGCCGAGGTCCTGGCCGGCATCATCGAGCGGTCCGCACGCGCGGATCGCCCCGATCACATGCTCGCCGTCACCCGCCAGGGCGACGATCACGTGATCGGCTTCGCCCGGATCGCGCCGAGCGGTCCATGGGCGGCCAAGCTCGGCTACGCGATCCACGCCGACCACTGGGGCCGCGGCTACGCCACTGATGCCGCCCGAGTGATGCTGCGCTTCGCGTTCACCACGCAGGGACGGCACCGCGTCACCGCCGCCATCGGCCCGGAGAACGAGGCGTCGATCGCGGTCGTCAAGCGCCTCGGCTTCAGCTACGAAGGCCACCTCCGCGACCACGTCTTCACCAACGGCCAGTGGCGCGACTCCCTCCTCTACTCCCTCCTGGAACACGAGTACGTACAGGGCTAGAGGCACACTGGGGATATGGCTGTGTTGATGCCACGCCTCCGGCGCGGCGGGTCATGGGGCCCTAGCTCCCGGCCTTCCCTCGTCGCTCCGGTCGCTGCGCTCCCTTCTCTCCTCAGTCCAGGCCGGGAGGCCCCATGACCGGCACCCTTACTGGACCACTGGATCTGCTGCGGGACGGGCTCGCGCGGATGATCATGACGAAGGTGGCGGGTCCGGATCCGCGCGCTGAACGCAACCGGGTGCACAACACCCCCGGTCCGCGCTGGTTCGCCCCGGACCGCCCGATCCGCCGGGTACACGGCGACGCGTCGATGTTCGCCGGTGGACTGCGGGCCCTGCTGCTCCAGTCACTGCATCCGCTGGCCATGGCCGCGGTGTCGGCACACTCCGGGTACCGCGGCGATCCGTGGGGGCGGTTGCGTCGGACCAGCTACTTCCTGGCCATCACGACGTACGGCGCGATCCCGGACGCCGAGGAGGCGATCACGCGGGTGCAAGGGGTGCACCAGCGAGTCCGGGGGACCAGTCCGGACGGGGTGAAGTACCGAGCGTCCGACCCACACCTGCTCAAGTGGGTGCACCTCGCCGAGGTGGACAGCTTCCTGGCCGCACACCAGAGGTACGGAGCCAACCCGCTCAACGCCGCAGAGCAGGACCTGTACGTCGAGGACGCCGCACTCGTGGCTCGCAAGCTCGGTGTGGTCGATCCGCCGACCACAGTGGCCGAGCTGCGCCAGATGCTGACCGAGTACCAACCGGAGCTGCGTGGGACGACCGAAGCGCGCCAGGCTGCCCGCTTCATGCTCGTGCACCCGCCGGTTCCCTGGGCCGCCCGCCCGGCGTACGCCGTACTCACGGCTGCCGCCGTCGGACTGCTGCCGTGGTGGACCCGGTGGCCGCTGCGGCTGCCCTACCTCCCGTTGGCCGAGCGGACTGTCGTCCGAGCGGCCGGTGACGGCCTGACCAGAACGATCCGGTGGGCGCTGACGTCTCCAACACTGGGAGAAATCGCCCCGGAGGCGTGACTCGCCGGTAGGTTGTTCTCGTGCCGCTCCGTCCGCATCGTCCGCTCCCCCTGGCCACGCCGGCGGGAGTCGAGGTGCTGACCAGGATTCTGACCCAGGGCCCGATCCCGCGGGTGGAGATCGCGCGCCGGACCGGCCTCTCCCAGGCGGCCGTGACCAAGGCGGTCGCACCGCTGATCGAGACCGGGTTCGTCACCGACCAGCCGGCTGTCCCGGCCGAGGTGGACAACCAGCTCGGCATCGGACGCCCCGTCAGCCCGCTGACCGTCGTATCGAGCAGTGTGTCGGTGATCGGGGTGAAGGTGACTCCGACCGACCTGATCGGGGTGACCACGGACTTCACCGCCGGGATCCTGACCGTCCGGCACGAGAAGCTCGACGACACCGCGCCCGAGGTGGTGATCGACCGGTTGGCCGAGTTGGTGAAGGCGCTGATCGGCTCGCTGAAGTCCGGTGAGGCGATGGCCGGACCGCTGATCGGGATCGGCGTCGCGGTCTCCGGTGATGTCGACGCCGCGCATGGCGTCGTACGCGACTCGCCGCTGATGGGCTGGCGTGGCGTTCCGGTGGCGGAGTTGCTCGGTCAGCGGCTCAAGGTTCCGATCGTCGTCACGAACGACGTACGCGCGCTGACCGTTGCCGAGCACTGGTTCGGCGTCGGGGTGAACGCGGACTCGTTCGCGGTCGTGACGATCGGCTCCGGGATCGGCTGCGGCCTCTACATCAACGGTGAAGTCGTGTCCGGCGCGTACGGCGTCTCCGGCGAGCTCGGCCACCTCCCGCTGGCACCGGGCGACCTCGTCTGTACCTGCGGCCGGCGCGGGTGCGTGGAAACTGTTGCCTCGTCGGACGCGATTCTCACTCGGACCCGGGAGACGACGGGGCGGGCGGACCTGGATCTGGCCGGTGCGATCAAGCTCGCCCACGAGGGCGACGAGCACGCGCGGGAGGCGTTCGACCGGGCCGGCGAGGTGATCGGGTCCGCGCTGGCCGCGATGGTGAACCTGGTCGGGCCGGAGCTCGTCGTGATCGCGGGCGAGGGCGTGGCGGAGTACGACCTGTACGAGGAGCGGATGCGGCAGGCGTTCGCGGACCACGCGTTCGGCGCCGCCGGGGACTGCCGGCTGATGCTGCGCTCACACACCTTCGACAACTGGGCCCGCGGAGCTGCCGCGACCGTGATCCGCTCGTACGTCCGCGGTGAACCACCGCTGCAACGCTAGACAGGTGCTCGGCGGCGTGCCGCGATGAGCTCGGCGGCGTGCTGGAGGTTGGGCCCGTGAGCGAGTTCGCGTGCCCAACCTCAGCGCGGGCGGTCAACTGCGGGCGGCAGCGAGGATCTTGCGCCAGACCTTCTTGTACGACTCCAGTCCGTCTCCGGCCAGCGGACCGGTCGGTCCGGCGGTGATGGAGACCCGCTCCGGGATCGTTCCCCAGACCGGGACGCCCTCCTCGGCGTACTGCTGCATCGCCTCCTGATAACTGCGGGTGTAGGTCCGGGCCGAGCAGATCACCAGGCCGGCCGGGATACCGTCCGGCACCAGGTCGAGCACGGCTTTCACCCGTGGCGTCTCCACCCCGCCCACCCGGGTCGGGATGATCACGATCCGGGCCCGCTCGAGCGCCTTGGTCAGCAGGCGCTCGTGGGACGGGGGCATGTCGACGATGCCGATGCCCTCCGGCGGCACCTTGTCCAGTGCCTTGCTCAGGAGGCGCTCGGTCGGCGCCTCGGCGATCTCGATCCTGGCCAGGTTCTGGTCGTCGGACGCATCGATCCAGTCGGCAGCGCTGCCTTGTGGATCCGCATCGACCAGTGTGGCTGTACGACGGTTGGAAGATGCCAGCGCGGCCAAGTACACCGACGTGGTTGTCTTCCCGACCCCGCCCTTCAGTGCAGCTGTCACGATGATCATGAGAGTGAACTTACCCGGTTTTGTCCGAAATCCGGCGTGTCGTCGGCGTTGCTCGTTCACATCGTGATAGTTGCCCCCGGCCCATGAGAACAAGCTCAAGGGAGCTTCAGCCCAGAATCCTTCCGGCAGGCTCCGGACTCTTACCCCTGTACGGACCCACACCGGGACAGAATCTGGAGATCATCATGACCGTTGCCCTCGCCATCGCCATCGCCGCCGGAGTGGTAATGCTGTGTACCTGCAGCGTCGTCGTACTGCGCAAACGAGGCCGCGCGCGTGGCTGACTCGACCTGGCCCGACGACCAGCTGATCGTTGCCGCACAGCGCGGCGACGTGGACGCGCTCACCGCGCTGGTGTCCGGCTCGCATCCGACCGTACGGCGATTCGCTCGATCCCTGTGCGCCACTCCCGAGGACGCCGAGGACGCGGCGCAGGAGGCGTTGATCATCCTGTACCGCAAGATCGGGATGCTCCGGGCAACCGGGGCGCTCACGTCGTGGATGTTCCGCATCGTCCGGAACGAGTGCCTGCGCCGCGCCCGTCTGATGCTGCGGGACCACCCGGCGACGCGGGAAGCCGCCACGTTGTCGGCCGAGGACGAGGTGCTGCAACGCTTGGAAGCGGCCGAGGTGGCGAGTGTGATCGCCGCTCTGCCCACCGACCAGCGGTGTGTGCTGATCATGCGCGACGTCCAGGGTTACAGCGGGCCCATGGTCGCCCGCGCGCTGGGGCTCAGCACCGCCGCGATGAAGTCACGGCTGCACCGCGCCCGCAAGACGGTCCGGGATGCACAAGTAGCCGATCCACCAAGCCGAGCGAAGCGGACCACGAGTCAGACACGATGGACTAAGGAGGTTTTCTCCCCGATTCGGGGGTAAAAACCTCCTTGGTCCGGGACCTGACGGCCGGCGTGACGGCGATCGTCTCACCGGCATGCGCCGGGCCGGGGTGGTTGATCGCGAGCAGTTGCGCGTGGGAAGAACTACTTGCCGAGCCAGGTGTTGACCTTTGACTGGTTGTCGTTGACCCACTTCTCCGCGGCGGCGTCGGGGGTCAGTTTGTCGACGGCGATCATGCGGGCTACCGCGTTCTGGTCTTCGTTGGTCCACTGGAAGTTCTTGACCAGGTCGTACGCCGGGCTGCCGGAGTCGGCGAACTTCTTCGAGACGATCTTGTCCAGGTCGTACGGCGGGTAGTCGCAGGCGACCTTGGCCGGGTCGGTGTCGCAGCCGGCCTTGTACGCCGGGAGGTTCACCTTGACCAGCTTGATCTCGTTGAAGAACCACTGCGGCTCGTAGAAGTACGCGAGCAGCGGCTTCTTGTTCTTCTCCGCGTCCCGGAACGCCTGGATCAGCGCGGTCTCGCTTCCGCTCTGCACGACCTTGTAGTTCAGCGCCAGGTTCTTCACCAGCGCCTCGTCGTTCGTCACGTACGACGGGTCGCCGTCAAGCAACTGGCCCTTGCCGCCGGACTCCGACGTCTTGAACAGAGCGGCGTACTTGTTCAGGTTCTTCCAGTCGGTGATGTCCGGGTACTGCTGCGCCATCCACGGCGGCACGTACCAGCCGATCACGCCTTTGACCCCGGTGGACCCGGCCTCGACCGCGACCTTGTCGGTCTCGATGTACTTCTTCTTCAGGTCCTCGTGACCCCAGTTCTCCAGGTTCACGTCGACCTCGCCGGTGGAGAAGCCCTGCCAGGCGATCTCCTCCTTGAGGTTCTTCTTCACCACCTTGCAGCCGAGGTCCTTGGTCGCCACGTACGCGACCACGGCCGCGTTCGCCTCGTACCCGACCCACGGGCTGACGGTCAGGTTGAAGGTGCCGCACTCCTTGCCGCCCGCGGCCGGCTGCTTGTCCTCGCCGACCTTCGCCCCACCGCACCCGGACAAGGCGAGCGCCACCGCCGTCAGGACACCGGCGTACCGGAGCTTCTTCACCGCTTGTCTCCTCTACCTTGGAAATTCTGGGTACGGCGTGCCGCCGCCTGCGTGATGCGGTCGAGCAGAACGCCCAGCAGGACGATCGCGAGACCGG
Source organism: Kribbella sp. NPDC020701 (assembly GCF_055562215.1). Classification (NCBI taxonomy): domain Bacteria; kingdom Bacillati; phylum Actinomycetota; class Actinomycetes; order Propionibacteriales; family Kribbellaceae; genus Kribbella; species Kribbella sp. NPDC020701. The sequence continues at coordinate 482,564 of NZ_JBVHFT010000002.1, forward strand.
CCGCCAGACCCTTGCCGTACAACTCACTCTGCGCGAAGCCCGCCGCCACGTCGTACCCGAGCGCACCGGCGCCGACCAGGCCGCCGACGACGACCATCGCGAGTACGTAGATCAGGCCCTGGTTGACCGCGAGGGTAATGGCCCGGCGGGCCACCGGCAGCTGTACCTTGCTGATCACCTGCCAGCCGCTCGAGCCGACCGAGTTGGCCGCCTCGACAGTCGCGACCGGCACCGCCTTGATGCCGTCGGCAACGATCTTGGTGGTGACCGGGACGGCGTACACGACGGCCGCCGCGATCGCGGTGAACCGGCTGGTGCCGAACAACGCCAGGAACGGCACCAGGTACACGAACGGCGGCATCGTCTGCCCGGCGTCCAGCACCGGCCGGATCCAGGTGTCGACGCGCCGGGTGCGCCCGGCCCATACTCCGAGCGCAAGACCGACGGCGACGACCACGACCGTGGCGAGCAGGGTCGAGGCCAGCGTGATCATGCTGTCGTGCCAGACCCCCGTCGCGACCAGCAACCCCGAGCACACCACCGCCGGGACGGCCGCCCGCCAGCTCCCGAGTACGGCGGCCAACGCGACGACGACCGTGGTCACGAGCCACCAGGGTGACCCGGTCAGCAAAGCTTCCAGCGGGTTGAGCAGCCCATTGGTGACCGCGTCGCGAACGCCGTACGTGAAACCGCCGAAGACGTCCTGCACCCAGTTCGTCACGTCGGTCGCGATCACCGCGATCCGCGAGCCGATGTTCGCCCCGGTGGGGAACTCGGCCGCCCACACGTAGGTCCGGGAGAACCAGATCGCCACCAGCACCCCGGCCGCGCCCACGCCGAGCAGGATCCGCCGCCGGACGTTCGCCGTACGCCAGGGCCGGTCGCCGGCCGCGGTGGTCACCCGGTCGAGCACGATCGCGAGCACCACGATCGCCAGGCCCGCGTTGAACGCGACGCCGACGTCGAGCGTCTGCAGCGCCTTCAGCACGGTCTGGCCGAGGCCGGGGGCGTCGATCAGCGCGGCCACGGTCACCATCGACAGCGCGGCCATGATCGTCTGGTTGATGCCCACGACAACGGTCGAGCGCGACATCGGCAGCAGGACCTTCGTCAAGGTCTGGCCGCTGGTGGACCCGAGCGACCGGGACGCCTCGACACTCTCCGGCGGCACCGACCGGATCGCGTGTGCGGTCAATCGGACAGCCGGTGGTGCCGCGTAGATCACCGTCGCGATCGTGGCGGCCGCCGGGCCGATCGCGAAGAACAGGGTCAGCGGCGCGAGGTACACGAACGTCGGCAGCGTCTGCATCAGGTCGAGGACGAGCGTCGCGACCCGGAACGCGCGGTTCGACAGCCCGGCCCAGATCCCGAGCGGGATCGCGACCAGCAACGACAGCAGCACGGCCGCGATCGTCAGCGCGAGCGTGTCCATGCTCTCCTGCCACAACCCCTGCAGCCCGACGAACCCGAGCCCGGCCGCGGTCAGCACCGCGACCTTCCAGTTGCCGAACGCCCAGGCCAGGTACGCCGACACCGCGACGACCCCGAGCCAGCCGATCACCGGGACCGGCCGGTCGTACGACGGCTGGGAGATCAGGTTCTGTAACAGGACGACGACGTGGTCGACGGCCACCCGGATCGCATCGAACAGCGCGTTGCCCTGGCCGACGTCGTCACGGTGCTCGGTCAGCCAGCGGTGGAACGCGGTCGTCTCCTGACCGCCGAGGGTCAACGTGTCGATACCGCGCAGAACGAAGTACGCGGCGACCCAGACGACGAGCAGGACTCCGACGACCACACTGCGGCGGGGCCGTCGGACCTCGATCTCGACCGACCCGGTGATCGAGGCCATCAGTTCGTGTCCGCGACGACGGCGAGGATCTCCTCGTCGCCGATGACCCCGAGCAGGGTGCCGTTGGCGACCACCTTGACCGGGCGGTCCGCCTCGAGCACGAGCCGGGTCGCTTCCCGGACCAGCACGTCCGGCCCGAGCTCGGGTCCGTCCAACGGCTCGTCGGGCTTCGGGTCGCGAGCGATCCAGCGCAGGGTGAGTACGTCGGCCCGCTGCACGTCCCGTACGAACTCGCGGACGTAGTCATCGGCGGGCGCCCCGACGAGCTCGTCGCCAGTGCCGAGCTGGACGGCGGCGCCGTCGCGCATCAGCAGGATCCGGTCGCCCAGCTTGAGCGCCTCGGACAGGTCGTGAGTGATGAACACCATCGTCTTGCCGACCTCACGGTGCAACCGGACGACCTCGGTCTGCATCTCGCGGCGGATCAACGGGTCGAGCGCGGAGAACGGCTCGTCGAACAGCAGTACGTCGGGGTCGCTCGCGAGCGCCCGCGCCAGGCCGACCCGCTGCTGCATACCGCCGGAGAGCTGCTCGGGATAGAAGTGCTCGTTGCCGGCCAGGCCGACCAGGTCGATGACCTCCTGCGCCCGGCGGCGGCGGTCCGGCTTGCTCTCGCCGCGGATCTCCAGGCCGTACGAGACGTTGTCGATCACCTTGCGGTGCGGCAGCAGCCCGAAGTGCTGGAACACCATCGAGAACTTGCTCCGCCGCAGCGCCCGCAGCCGCTTCTCGTCGGCCGCCCGCAGGTCCTCGCCCTCGAAGAACAGGCTGCCGGCGGTCGGCTCGATCAAACGCGTGAGGCAGCGGACCAGCGTCGACTTGCCCGAACCGGACAGCCCCATCACCACGAACACTTCGCCCGGCGCGACGTCGAAGCTGAGGTCGCGGACGGCCGCCGTACATCCGGTCTTGGAATAGAGGGCGGCGCGGTCCAGCGCGGCGAGGTCGGGCCGGTGCGGGACGCGCTGGGCCTTCGGGCCGAACACCTTCCAGAGGCCCTGGATGGACAGCAGTGCGTCGTCGTCCTGCACCCCGGGATACTCGAGCTGAGCGGTCACAGGTTCACCCTCGCATCCCCGCCACGCGGTTTCGTCGTGAACCGCGACTGTATCCAACCCCCAGTTCCCCGGCGCTGTCGCGGGTGTCTGTTCCGTCAGCTAGGACGGTACGGCGGTGCTTCTCCCCAACCCCAGTGCGGAACGGGAGCCTTCGGTGGTGGGGTTGCACCGGGCTGGGAGTTGGCCAGCGCGATCCGGGTGCCCCACTCGATGTAGGCGACGAACGCCGAGCGGAACTCGGGATCGTCGGGCAGTCCGGCCGGATCCGCACTGGCGGCGATCAGGGCTGCCCAGCGGGACCGCTGCTCCTCGGTCAGCGTGAGGCCGAGGTGGTGCGACAGCATCGCCGGGTAGCCGCCGAACTCGTCGGTGTACCGGCTGTGGCCGCGAAAGACCTCGCCCAGCCAGATCGCCACGTGCTCGCGATGCTGGTCACTCATGTGTGCGAACACCGGCGCGAGCACCGGATCGTCGAGCACCTTGTCGTAGAACACCTCGGTCAGCCGTCGCAGCGCCTCATGCCCGCCGGCCCACTCGTACAGCGTCGGAGTAGTCACGTAATCATGTAATCACGTGAAGAGGGCATGAGCGACCGCCACCAACTCGGCGTCCATCCGGGTCTCCCCACCCTCGACGTCCCAGAGCACGTTCTGCAGGATCCGCGCCGCCGTCCACCCGATCGCACGGTCGCGCTCGATCCCGGTGACCTCGAGCATCAGGTCGAACCGATCCCGGATCGCTCGATCGAGATCGCCGGTCGCGACGAGGTCGTCCCAGCGGTTCCATAACACCGGGAAGACGTCGAAGCCGGGGTCGCCGGCCAACGGCTTGGGATCAATGACGAGCCAGGGCTGCCGCTGTGCCGCCATCACGTTGCCGTAGTGCAGATCCCAGTGCAACAGGCGGTCGCCGGCGTGCGGCAGCATCTCCGCCACCCGCGCGCTGAGGCGCTGCGTCAGGGCTCGCTCGTCGGAATCGGCCAGCGACGGGATCAGCCCAGGTGCGTCCTCGACCATCTGCCCGGCGATATCAGCGAGCCGGCGAATGCCGGGCGGCGCCGGCACAGCGTTCAACCGGGTGAGCAGCTCAGCCAGGGTCCGGGTCGCCTCGACATGATCGGGTACGTCGTTCAGCGTGCGCGGCTCGAGTCGTTCGAGCAGGAGCGTCGACGTCGACGGGTCGTCCTCCAGCACCCCGACCACGTCATCACGGCTCCACGTCCGCAGAGCCAGCGCCTCGTCCTCGCTCTCGTCGTTGACCGGCTGAAGCTTCAGCATCGCCTCGGCGCCATCACGCCGTACGACGGGAAGGATCAGCGAGGCGGCTCCGTTGAGCGGCTGTCCGGCGACCGTGAGGTCCCATCGGTCGAGGTAGTGCGCCGCTGTGGCGGGCCGGGCGCGCAACCACTCGCCGTCCCGCTCGGAGTGACTCTTGATCAGCTGCGCCGGAACCACCAACTCGATCACCCTCGGCAGAGTAGGTGGTTCGGCCGCGATGTGCTTGGGTTTTCCCGTGAGCGAGGTGGAGCGCAGGCACCGGCGAGTGCAGCGCGTGGTGGCGGTCATTTATCTGGGGATCCCGTTGGTGCTGCTCGGGGTCGTCGCGTGGATCAGCACGGCCGGACCGGCCGCGGCCTGGATCGGCTGCGTCGTACCGGCCGCGATGCTCGTCGCCGGCTGGGTGCTCCGGCGGCGGCACCGCTATCAGCCGCGCTGGTGGACCGGTGTGGCCGGACTGTTTGGCGGAATCGCCGGTCTGGTCGTCACACTCTTCCCACTGGTGACCGGAGTCTGGTGGCCCGCGATCCTCGCGCTTCCAGGGCTCATCGTCGGTGTGGTCGCCGGTCTGGCACTGGCCCGGTACGCCGATCGCGTGTTGCTGGTGCCCGTCGTACCTGAGCTCGCGGAGACGCCGTACGAGCTGGTCTTCCGGCTCCGTGGGCTGCCGTTGGCCGCCGTACTGGTCGGGGCGGACTCGGTGACCATCCAGTCGCACCCGGTGCCGCGCTCGGCGGAGCAGTTCCGCACGTATCCGCTGACCGAGGTGACCGGGACCTTCGAGTTCGCGCTGTCGGGGGCCGAACGGCTCAAGTTCCCGATCGCGGTGAACGCGGTGGCCACGCCCGGCCCGGCCGTCATCCTGCAGGCCTCGGGTGAGGACTGGGTGCTGCCGACCAATCAGTCCGAGACGCTGATCGACGTACTCACCCGCCGAAAGCCCCACTGACACCGCGGCCGTCGGTCCAGCGCATCGCCAGCGCGAACCCGAGGTCCGTGTACTGCGCACCTGGGAAGACGCTGTCGTAGATCTCGCGGAACTGCGCCCGGGACAGGTAACGATCGCTCGCCAGGTGGTCGAGCCACGGCTTGCTGTGCCAGAACCGGAACTCGAACCACGCGTCCCGCAGCCCCAACCGGGCCGCCTGCCGCGGGAACCCCAGCCAGGCGCCGAGCAGATACACCAACCGTGGCGGTGTCGGGTAGCGGTCGCAGACGTTGTCGACCACAGCCACCGTCCCACCCGGACGAACCAGGGCCTTGAGGTGCTCGAGTCCGGCCCGGTAGTCCGGCAGGTGGTGCATCATCGTGTGGCTGTAGACGAGGTCGAACCCGTCGTCATCCACCGCGAACACATCCGCCGCCCGATACTCCACATTCGCCTTCGGCCGCTTCCGCCGGGCGAGCTCGATCATCGGCTCACTCAGGTCGACCCCGAGCACCTCGTCGTACCGCCCAGCCAGCCGCTCCGTCGCATGCCCCGCCCCACACCCAGCATCCAGCGCCCGCTCCCCCCGCAACCCAAGCCCCAACACCCACCCCACGTTCTGCCCCGGCTGCAAACTCACAAACCGGTCATACGCACCCGCAAACCGATCAAACGAAGCAGGATCATCCATGCTTCGTACGATGCCGCCCGGACCAGGCTGGTTCGTTCAGGAGGCCGAGGCTTCGCGTTGTTTGGTTTCGGCCTTTTCCGCTTGCCAGCCGTCTTCGTTCTTGCCTAGGCGCCAGTAGCCCGAGAGGGAGACGCGGTCTCGGGGGAGGGCTCGGTCGGTGAAGAGGTTTTTGCGGATGCGGAAGACGAAGCCGGCTTCGCCGTGGACGAAGATCTGGGCGTCTCCGGGTGGGAAGGTGAGGGCCTCGACCGCGGCGACCAGGGCGTCGCCGCGGTCGGCGTCGGTGGTGGCGCGGTGGAACCAGGTCACGTCGACGTCACCCGGACCGCTGAGCTTCTGCTCCTCGGTCTCGTCTTCCACCTCGAGCAGGACGGTCGCCCGCGCACCCGGCGGCAACTGCTCGACCGCGGCACCAATCGCCGGCAGGGCGCTCTCGTCACCGACCAGGAGGTGCCAGTCGGCCGCCTCGTCAGGCGCGTACGCACCACCCGGACCGTTGAACCACAGCACGTCGCCGGGCTGAGCCGCGGCGGCCCACGGCCCGGCCACACCCTCGTCGCCGTGGTGCACGAAGTCGATGGTGAGTTCCTTGCTGTCCTCGTCCCAGTTCCGCACCGTGTACGTCCGCATGGTCGGCCAGTGCTCGGCCGGGTACGTCTCGCGGACCACGCCCATGTCCAGGGGCTCCGGGTACTCCACGCCGGGCTTGCAGAACAGCAGTTTCACGTAGTGGTCGGTGAAGCCGTTGTCGACGAAGTCGTCGGAGGTGAGCACGACCCGGATCATGTGCGGAGTGATCCGCTCGGTCCGGCGTACGACGCCGCGCTTGCAGACGCGGTTACGGCGGGGTGCGGGGCTGGTCACGCGACCACAGTCCTCTCGGCGGAAGTTAGGGCTACCTAAGTCAGGCTAACCCACTTCCGCAACTCAGCGGCCGCGGACGCTGGTTCGGGTCATTCAGCTGACGGGGGCCGATTGTTAACCGGCACGCCATGTACAGCCTGTGTCGGCGACCGCTACGGTCCGCACGCTGGTCCAATGGGCCAGGTCTTCGGTACGCCGCGGCGCCCGGCGCACACCGTCACGCGGACGGACCGGCTCGGACGACCGATCTCGCTCGGCGACGTACTGCCGGAGAGTAAAGCGATCCTGTTCACCGGGCCGCCCGGGATGGGCAAGAGCCGGGAGCTCGACCAGGCCCAGGAACTTGCCGCCCGCAACGGTTGGACCGCGATCCGGGTCGAGGCCTCGGCGCGGGATCCGCTGGAGAACCGGTTCACCCGCGCGATCAAGGCGGACCTCGACAAGCTGCGCTCGCGGTTCGGGCACCGGCGGGTGCGCAAGCTGCGCAAGACGGTCCGCGACCTGACCCAGCGCGCCCGCAACACCCAGCACGGCGCCGAGGTGCGGGTCGGTGCTGCGCCGGTGCAGTTCATCGCCAAGCGGCAGTGGGACGTCACGCCGCAGGACGACATCGGCACCACGCTGAACGACTTCGGCGACCAACTCGGAGAGCTTGCCGCGAGCAAGGATCAGCCGGTCCTGCTGCTGGTCGACAACGTCGACGCCGCGTCCCCGCGGGACCTGGCCGGCCTGAACGAGCTCGCCGTACACCTGGAACAGAAGGGCCGCCCGGTGTGGCTGGTCGCGGCCGGCGGCGCGATGGCCACCAGCCGGCTGATGGCCGCGTCCGACCGGATGTCCGGCATCGCGACCACGGTCACCAACCAGTTCGACATCCGCGAAGTCAGACCGCTGTCGGACAACGAGCTCCGGCCGTTCCTGACCAAGCCGCTCGATGCGCGGATCGGTTACCAGCACGCGGCGATCGACAACCTCCTCCGAGCCGCCAACGGTGACCCGAGCAGGCTCCGCACTCTGGCCGAGACGGCGCTCGCGTACGCCGACCGGGACGCCGGCATCACCATCGCCGCGGCAGCAGCGGCGGCGTCGCAGGTCGGCAAAGAATCCGTGGTGCTCTACCAGGGCCGCTGGAACCAATGCAAGGACGCGCAGAAGGACCTGCTCGCCAAGGTCGCTGCCCAAGGCCCGAACGGGTTGTCGATGCCGGCGGAGACCCAGGCCGCCGGTGCCGGCTGGCGCGAGGTCGACAAGGCGCGCCAGCTCCTCGTCGCGCGCGGTCTGCTCCGCGAACACGACGGCGAGCGCGTCACCATTGCCGAGGCCGGGTTCCAGGACTGGGTCAACGACTACCTCGAGCAAACGCCGGCACCGGCCGGCCCGATCCAGGCCACCCAGGCCATCGCGCAGCACGGCGCCGGGATCGCACCGGCGCATCCGACCGGCGATCGGGCCCTCGTCAGCAAGGTGTTCGGTACGGCGCGCACCCCGGTCCACCCGGTCGACCGGGTGGATCAGAACGCCCAGCCGATCTCTCTCGACAAGCGGCTGCCGACGAGGACGTCCGTACTGTTCACCGGGCCGCCGGGGATGGGGACCAGCCACGAGCTGGACCGGGCGCAGGCGCTGGCCGACCGGCAGGGCTGGACGGCGATCCGGCTGGATGCGTCACCGCGAGAGCCGTTGGAGAACCGCGTCGTACGCGCGGTCAGCCAGAACATGGACGGGTTTCGCCGACGGTTCGGGTCGGGCGAAGCGCGGAAGCTGAAGAAGGCCTTGGGTGAGTTGGCCGTTCGGACCCGGAACGCGCAGCACGGTGCGGAGGTCCGCGTCGGTGTCCCGGGCGGGTTTCAGGTTGTCGGCAAGCGGCAGTGGGACGCGGCGCCTCGGGACACTGTCGGGAGCACGCTCAACGAGCTCGCCGATCATCTTGGAGAACTGGCCGCCAAGAAAGGCGAGCCGATCATGCTGATGGTCGACAACCTCGATGTCGCCTCGGACCGGGACCTGGTCGCCCTGACCGAACTGTCCGCGCACCTGGAGCGGCGGGGTCAACCGGTGTTCCTGGTCGGGGCCGGTGGTGAGCTGGCGACCGCACGTCTGCTGGGGGCGTCTGGCGGGCAGGCCGGGATCGAGACCAAGGTCGCGCACCGCTTCGACGTACGGGAGGTCGCGCCGCTGACCGAGGCGCAGCTGCGTCCCGCGCTTGCTGAACCGCTGCGCCAGGCCGGCATCCCGTACGAGGCGCAGGCTGTGGACAGTCTGGTCAAGGCTGCCAACGGGAACCCCAGCCGGCTTCGTGCGCTCGCGGGTTCGGCCCTCGAGTTGGCGGATCCGCAAGCCGGGATCACCGCCGGGGTGGCGAAGGCCGCGACGGCTCAGCTGAATTCCCGCTCACGGGCCCTGTACGAGGCCGCCTGGCACAACTGCTCCGACGCGGAGAAAGAGCTGCTGGCGAAGGCCGCCGTACGCGGTCCGAATGGGTTGTCGATGCCCGCCGAATCCGGACCGTCGGCCCCCGGCCGCTGGGACCTCGACAGCGCCGGCCAAGGCCTGATCTCCCGCGGCCTCCTCCGCAGATCCGGCCACCACGTCACAGTCGCCGACCCCGGCCTCCAAGACTGGGTCCAAACCCGCCTCGGCCAATCCGCCGCCCAATCCGGCGTAGCCCACCCCACCACACCCCAAGCCCAACTCACCCCAACAGGCGAACGCCCAGACGGCCACCACGCCCTCACCCGAGACCACGGCGGCCGCACCATCAACGCCAACCGCTGACCGACCTACCGCACGAACTCCGGATCATTCACATCCGCAACGTAGAACCCTAGATTCTCGCCAGCCTTCAGCTGCTGACGATCTCCTGACGCGAAGATCAGATCCCGTTCGTTGAACTGCTCAGCCGTGGCGCAGTGCAGTGCGTCGTAACCCCGGAGCGCTTCCGACGAGGTGAGCACCGCGGCTCGGCGAATCAGCCGCTCAGTCGGCTCGGCGGCGTACAACTCGCTCCAGAGTCGGTCGACCACCCTCAGCGCTTGGGTCTCCTGCTTGGCAGTGATCCGGTTGCACCTCGCCGCCTGCGCGAGGGCGGCCGCCGCCTCCACATACAGCAGTTGACTGGACATCACATCGTCCGCGTCCTCCCACAGCCGACGACAGGCGGAGGACGACGGCTCGTCGATCACCAGCGGGACGAAGGCCGACGTGTCGAAGTAGCAGATCACCGTCGCTGCTCGCCGATCAGATCGCTGACGATTCCCTCGGTTTTGATCGGCGGCGGCGCCGGGCGCTTATGCCGGAGCGGCGGCCGGACGTGGCCCTCCGCCACCAACTGCTGCAGTCTGGTGGGTCCCTCGACCGGGATGATTCGGGCGATTGGCTTGCCGTGGTCGGTGACGGTGATGGTGTGTCCTTCCCGCACCTGCGCGAGATGACGGCTGAGACCGTCTCGAAGCTCCCGGATCCCGATGTCCATCAGCAGTCCTCCTGTGGCCACTTTTCCTCCCTCAATACTAGCCACAATCTGTGTCTCCTCTCACTGTGGAGGCACAGGCAGCCGGCGCGAAGGGCAGATGGTGGGGCAGGGCGGGGCAGATGGGTTAGGGCCAGATGGAGGTGATCCATTCGGGGTGGTCTATGAAGGGGTTTCGGTTGTGTTGGTAGGTGGTGTAGATGACTTCGTTGCGGCGTTTCTCGAAGGTGTCGGGTGGGTCGGCGGCGGCCCAGGCTTTGAGGACTGAGAGTTTGCCGATGTAGGGGGCGCTGCCGTTGTTGACCGAGTTGTTGACCTCGAGGTTGGCGAAGCCGTCGCCGCCTTCGTAGCGGACGGCCATGTAGAAGATCATCCGGGCGATGTCACCGCGGACGGCCGCGCGCGGGGCGAACGAGTCGGAGTCCGCGGTGCAGCCGGAGCACTGCGAGACCGCCGTACCGCCATTGTCGAAGTCGAGGTTGCCGCGGGCCGCGTTGACCGACACGTCCTCGGGACGCAGGTGGTGGACGTCGGTGCCCGGTCCGGTCGCCGTACCGAAGTCGCCGTGGGACTTGGCCCAGACATGCTCGCGGTTCCAGTCGTCGGCGGCGCTGCCGTTGCTGCTCTTGCTGATCGAGCGGCCGGAGTAGATCTCGATGACGTTATTGGTGTTGGCCGGGTCCTGGTCGGTGTCCTTGAGCGCGGTCCAGACCTGGTCGTAGGTCAGTTTGGTCTGGCTGGAGATGATCGTGTGCAGCGCGGCCTTCAGCGCGGCACCGGTCTTGCCCTCCGCGCCGGCGTAGTAGTCACCCGGATCCGGTCCTGGATCTGACGAACCGCCGCCACTGAACGCGGTCGCGTCCTTCAAGCCGGGATGCGAGAAGTACGCCGCCAGTGTGCCGGTCACGGTGATCTGCTGACCGACCAGTCCGGGGTTGCTCTGCAGTCCGTACGACGCTCGAAACGCGGCCGGGATCTGTACGTACAGCATCGACGACGTACTGGTCTGGCTCGCGGAATCGGCCAGGGCGAGCGCGTAGTCGTTCGGGAAGTTGCTGCGGACAACGGTCGTGGTGGCGGTCGGCTGACCGACCACGTAGCCCGTGACCGAGGCACTCGATCCGTCCTGCCGGCCGATCGCCGTACTGACGGTGATGGGCGTGGCGGCGGTCGACGGCGTGATGCCGAAGCCGAGCAGCGCGAGTACGGCGGTGACGATCAAAGCCGGGCGGAACCAGCGGGATGCAAGCACGGCGACTCCCAGGGGCGGGTGGGGACCGGACGCCCGTCAGTCTGCCCGCCGGACCGGGCCACTGAACATCTCAATCGTGCGAACACGGGATGAAGGTTGAACCGGTGGGGCGGTGAGCGCGTGAGTGGCGCTCACCGCCCCACCTGGGTGCACGGGCCCCCATCAGGCCGCGACGAACCGCCGCGGGCTGCTTGCCCATACACCAGTGAGGCGCTACTGGCGGGCAGCACCTCACCGAACAGGGGGAGGGCACACAGGACCCTCCAGCGGTGGCGTGGTGCGGACGCCGTTTACGGACCGTACTCAGTCCAGCACGCGTTGTCCATGGCTCAGCACAGCCGTCTCACCCTACTGACGGGAAACTGAGCCGTCAGGGCTACTGATTCAGGACTGCTGCCGAGACCGCCGCGTCCAGGGCACCAATTCCGGTCAGGTCGGCGACCGATCGGCGCGTGCGGTCCACGCCGTCCCGCAGTACGGCGCCAACCGCGAGGTCCACGTCGTCGGCCACGACCCCGGCCCGGACGGCGTTGCCGAAGTCACCGTGGTCGAGGCACTGCGCGTGGTCGTCGGTGGCAACCAAAGCGCCCTCGAACACGGAGACCGGCAACTCACCCTTGCCCGGCATGTCGGTGCCGATCCCGGTGACGTGGATCGCGGACCGGAACAGCTCAACCGGCAACGGCTCACGGGCGGCGGTTGTCGCAATCACACACGCAGCACCACCGGCGGCGTACGGCTGGGCATCCAAGCCAGCTGCCACGAACGCGGCACATAACTTGTCCACAGCCTCGGGACGGCGCCCCCACACGTGCACGCGTCGCAGCGGTCGCAACTCCCGCAACCACTGCACCTGCATCAGAGCCTGTTCGCCGGTCCCGAGTACGGCGACCTCGTCGACGTCGGCCGGCGTCATCGCGTCGGTGATCAGCGCGCCGGCCGCCGCCGTACGCCAGGCCGTCAGCTGACCCTCGTCCGCGAGCACCGCGGCGGGGGCACCCGTGGTCGCGTCGACGACGAGCATCAGCCCGTTGTTGACCGAGGCAAATGTGCTCGCGATCTTCACCGCGAAGTACGGCGACCCGTCGACGTACCCGGCCTTCACGTGACAGTCGCCGGAGTGCTCCGGAAAGTCGAGCACCATCGGCGCGGGGACCGACGTACGGCCCTCGGCGTGGGCGATCAACGCGTCCCGCACCGCGGCGAACACCACGGCAGGCGTGGCGATCCGGGCAATCTCGTCGAGGCCGATTACCGGCAGAGTCATCCGCGCTTCTCCAACCAGGTAGCCCAGACATCGAGGGCCTCAGAGGGATCCCGACGGCCGAGGCCGACGCGGAAGCGATCGGTCGGTGTCTCGGTCAACGTGGAGCTGTAGATGCTCGACGGCAACAGCAGTACGCCGGCCTCCTCGACGAGCTCGGTGCACATCGTCTCGACACCGTCGGCACCGAGGTACCGCGGATAACAGACGCAGCCGCCATCCGGCGCCGCGAACTCGAAAAGCTCGGGATACCGCGCGAAGAAGTCTGCGAAGAACGGCAGGTTCGCCGCAACGATCGACCGGTTCCGCTCGAGCAGCAGGTCGCGCGCCCGCAGGGCGATCAGCGCAAGCACCTCGCTCGGCGCGGAGTTGCAGATCGTCGTGTAATGCTTTGCGCGTTCGAGCTTGTCCAGCACGGCCCGGTCCCGGCAGGCGATCCAGCCGATCCGCAGGCCGGGCAGTCCGTACGCCTTGGACATCACGTTGAGGGAGAGCGCCGTACCGGACAGGTCTGTTGCTTGGGGCAACGATGGCACCTCGAGCTCGAGGCCGCGGTACACCTCGTCGCTGAACAGCGTGATCCCTCGCTCGTCGCACAGTTGGACCAACCGGTGCCAGCTGTCGAGCGACGGGACCGCGCCGGTCGGGTTGTTCGGGAAGTTGACCGACACCATCCGAGTGTTCGGCCGGAGCGCACGCTCGACCGCGTCGACGTCCAGCGCCCAGTCGTCCTCGGGCCGCAGCGCGACGCCGGTCACCTCGCAGACGGACAGCGGGATCGTCTCGGCCGCCTGGTAGTTCGGCGTCAGTACGACGATGTGGTCCGTCGGCTCGAGCAGGGTCCGCATCGCCAGGTAGATCGCCTCTTCAGCACCTGCGAAGCACAGGATGTCCTCAGCCTGTGCCTCCGAGTAGGTCGCGGCGATCTCCTCGCGCAACGCCGGTAGACCGCGCGTCTCGGTGTAGCCGAGGGCGAGCGACTCCCACCGCTCGCGACCGTCGTCGTCGGCCAAGGCGAGCAGCTCGGACATCGGCAACGTCTGCGCGTCGGAGGCGGTCAGGTGGTAGCGGGCACTGAACTCCCACTGCGCGAAGTACGTCTCCAACCGGAAGTCAGGCAGGGTCGGCATTCGGCTCCTTCCGGGTCTGAGCGAGGAGTTGGTAGAGCGCGGACCGGGAGACCCGCAGTGCGCGGGCGACGGCCGGCACGGATCGCCGTTGACTGAGCACGCCCGCCGCGTCGAGCCGGCCGAGCAACTCCAACCGGTCCGTCTTGCTCAGGCGTTCAACCGCGACGCCACGCTCGCGGACATACTCGGCGACGATCTCGTTGAGCGTCTCGGACCAGTCGTGCTCGAACAGCACTCGCGGCTGCCCGGCGACCGGCGCGGCGAACGCGGCCAGCAACCGGCTCGCCTCCTCGAACGCGGTCCGGTCGACGTTCACGCACAGCACGTACGCCGGTGCGCCGTCGTCGTCCCGGATCACGGCGGTGACGCTGGACAGCCGCCGACCGTCGGACAGCGTCTTGGGATACGGGCCGTACACGTCGTCGCCCGTGGCGGTCAGCTCCTCGAGCTCGCCGAGGAGCGAGGGATCGCCAGGCTCGCGTCCGGACAACGGGTTCCAGATCGCGGCGATCTCGTCGGTGGCCGGATCGTGCAGCACGACCTCGGCGTGCGGCGACAGCAACCGCGCGAGCGCCTCGCCGATCGGCGCGAGCTGGTCAGGTTTCACGTGTGGACAGTAAGTCCATCCTGGACACTTTGTCTAGGCAGGGACCAAGGTGTCCGCGCGCTGGGCCTGCTTGAGGCCGAAGAGCAGGAGGCCGATGGAGATCGCGCCGACGATGAGGTACGTGATCCAGCCGCCGATGCCGTCCCACGTGGTGTGCAGGGCCACGGCCAGCGCGTACATGGCGACGAAGAAGGCGAAGTGTTTGCCGGTCGGCTCTGTCACGAACCGCCACAGACCCCAGCAGGCGAGCCCGGTCCAGGCCGCGTGCCCGGCCGGTGACAGCAGGCCGCGGATGAACAGCGTCTGCTCGGCGTCCCCGACGCTCCCGCCGGACTGCAGCAGCGCGACGAACGCGTAACCCATGGTCTCGAGGACGGCGAACCCGGTGCCGACCGCGACCCCGATGACGATGCCGCGGCCGATCGAGGTCCGGTACCGGGTCCCGAAGAACACCACCAGGATCACCGGCACGATCAGCTTGGCGGCCTCCTCGATCAGCCCGACCCCGACCATCGGCAGGGTGCCCAGTCGCCGCATCGCCTTGTACTCGAGCAGACCCGCGACGGCCACGCCGACCACGCCACCGAACAGCAGGCAGCCACCGAGGGTCGGGCCGTCGATCAGCCAGCGCCCGGACCGGCCGTCCGCGAACGTGACGAACGTCAGCGGTACGACCATCGCGCCGAGCAGGATCAGGGTCGGGAACAGGTTCGGGTTCCCGGTGTCGGTGAGGACGGCGAGCACGGCCAGATACAACCCCGCCCCGATCACGAACGTCCCGACCCACGCCCACCGGCGGATCAGTTGCTGTGTCATGGGGCCCTCCCGGCCTGGACTGAGGAGTGTAGGGAGCGAAGCGACCGGAACGACGAGGGAAGGCCGGGAGCCAAGGGCCGCATGACCCGCCGAGCCGGAGGCGAGGCCATCAGTATGGCGTGGTTGCGCCATGTCGCAAGGAAGGCAGTGATGGACAGGGCGGATCCCTGTGACCTGATTGCAAACTCTGTCGGAAGAAGAGGTGTGCCTGCCCCAAACCTCTCGAAGGAGAACTATGTCCCCCCAACGGACCACCGCCGCCACCCTCGCGGCGATGCTCGCCCTGGGCGCGGCGTCGGTAACACCCGCCGCCGCCTCCCCACCACGGGCCGGGAACACCGGCCCGACGACCGCGACAGTCACCCTGATCACCGGAGACGTCGTCGAGGTGACCGACGCCGGCGCCGGCAAGAAGGCGGCCACCGTCCGCCCGGCCGCGGGCCGCGAAGGCGTCTCGTTCCACACCATCGAGGCCGACGGCGGACTCCGCGTCCTGCCGAGTGACGCCGTACCGTACGTCTCCACCGGCGTACTCGACGTGGACCTGTTCGACGTCGATGAGCTGATCGCCGACGGGTACGGCGACTCCGCCGCCCGGCAACTCCCGCTGATCGTCAAGGACAGCGCCGGCCTCCGCGGCTCTCAAGCCCTGCCCGGTACGTCGACCACCCGGGACCTCCCGTCGATCGGCGGCCGAGCCGTGGACGCGGCCAAGGACCAGCTGCCTGAACTGTGGAAGTCGCTCAAGCCGGCCCCCGGCGCGCGGGTGCTGAACAGCGGCGTGACCAAGATCTGGCTCGACGGCAAGGTCCGTCCGGTGCTCGACAAGAGCGTCCCGCAGATCGGTGCACCCGACGCGTGGAAGGCCGGCTACGAGGGCTCCGGCGTCGAGGTCGCCGTACTGGACACCGGCGTCGACGCGACGCACCCGGACCTGGTCGGCAAGGTCAAGGAGACCCAGGACTTCTCCGGCAGCGCGAGCGGCGCGGAGGACCACTTCGGCCACGGTACGCACGTCGCCGCGACGATCGCGGGCACCGGAGCCGGCGCCGGCGGGACCCGGAAGGGCGTCGCACCGAAGGCGGACCTGCTCGTCGGCAAGGTGCTCGGCGACGACGGGTACGGCTACGACTCCTGGATCATCGCCGGGATGGAGTGGGCCGCCGCCGAGGGCGCGAAGGTCGTCAACATGAGCCTCGGCGGCGGGGCCACCGACGGCACCGACCCGCTCAGCCAGGCGGTCAACGACATCACCGCGCAGACCGGCACGCTATTCGTCGTCGCGGCCGGCAACGAGGGCCAGGACGAGACGGTCGGTACGCCGGGCGCCGCCGCGTCCGCGTTGACCGTCGGAGCCGTGGACCGCAACGACGCCCTGGCCGAGTTCTCCAGCCGTGGACCGCGGCTCGGCGACGCCGGTCTCAAGCCGGAGATCACCGCGCCGGGGGTCGACATCATCGCCGCCCGGGCGAAGGACACAGCCATGGGCCAGCCTGTGGACAACCTCTACACGGCCGCCTCCGGTACGTCGATGGCCACGCCGCACGTGGCCGGAGCCGCGGCGCTGCTCGCACAGCAGCACCCGGACTGGAAGGCCGACCAGCTGAAGAACGCGCTGGTCAGCACCGCCAAGACCCAGCCGAACCAGACCGTCTATGCCCAGGGCGCCGGCCGGGTGGACCTGACCAGGGCGGTCGCGCAGAAGGTCACCGCCAGCGGCGTCGCGGACTTCGGCCTGCAGACCGGTGACGCGGGCACCCGGACCATCACCTACCGCAACGACTCCGGCAGTCCGGTCACTCTGAGCCTGTCCGTCCAGATGACCAACCTGGACGACAACAAGCCGGAGACCGACGGCTTGAGCATCCCGGCGACCGTCACGGTCCCGGCCAACGGCAGCGCGGACGTCCCGCTGTCCCTGGACCCGGCCAAGCTCGGTCGTGGTCAGTACAGCGGCTGGATCGTTGCCACCGGCCCCGATGGGGTCGTCACCCACACCGCGGTCGGCGCCCTCCGGTCCGGCCCGAAGCACAAGGTGACGCTGCGCGCCGTCGGCCTGGACGGACAGCCGACCGGAGTCCCGGTCATCTCGCTGTACGGCGACAACTCGCGGTCCGACGTCCTGGCGTGGATCGGGGACGGCGAGACGTACACCGCCGAGATCGAGGAGGGCACGTACCTGCTGCACTCCCTGGTGGAGAACTACGACCCGCAGGACGAGCAGGTCAGCCTGTTCACCGACCCGAACATCGTGGTCACCAAGGACACCGAGATCGTCATCGACGCACGCAAGGCGGTGCCGATCACCATCCAGACGCCCAAGCCGTCGGAGCAGCAGGCAATCCTGAGCTACTACGTGCACCGCGAGTACGGGAACGGCCGGTCGATCAGCCACGGCGTGATGCACTTCAGCACGGTCAAGCAGGTGAACGTGACGCCGACCAAGCCGGTCAAGGACGGCAGCTTCGAGTTCTCGTCCCGCTGGCAGCTCGTCGCACCGCTGGTCCTGGCGTCGGTGTCCGGGGTGACCGGGCCGCTCGATATCAACCTGCTGCACCAGTCGCCGTCGTACGAAGGCAAGAAGCGGTTCCCGCTCGTGTACGCGGACTCCTCGCTGAAGGGCGTGACGGGTGCGCTGGCGGTGCTGGACTCCAGCGAGGACGGCTGGGGGAACGGCAGCGAGCACGACCAGATCGTGGCGGCCGCCAACGCGGGTGCCGCGGCGGTGATCCTGGTCCGGCCGGCGGACTGGTCGGCGTGGACCGTCTGGCGCCCGATCGGGGACCGGGAGCCGATCCCGGCGATGGTCACCACGTCCAACGACGGTCGCAAGCTCATCGACCGTGCCAAGCAGGGCCGGGCCACCATCGACCTGACCCTGACCACCTCCAGCCCGTACCTGTACGACGTACAGCAGGTCTCGACCGGGGCCATCCCGAGCAAGATCACCTACAAGGTGACACCGGCGAACAGTGCGCGGATCACCACCCGGTACGCCGACAACGGCGGCTTCAACTGGGCCAAGGAGCAGCGGTTCGGGTGGCGTCCGTGGCAGCAGTACTCGTGGAACGACTCCCAGCGGTTCGTGGAGACGCCGAAGGTGCGGGAGGAGTGGGTGACCTCGGGTGACTCGCTCTGGCAGCACCGGGTGAGCCACCTGTGGACCTGGGACGACATGAACCCGCTGGCCGGTGGGATGACCGCACTGCCGCAGAGCTACCGCAACGGCACGTCGGACGAGACGTGGTTCGGTCCGGTCGTACGGCCCGCGGCGGCACCTGGTGTGGTGTCGACTCGGACCGGTGACCGGTTGTCGCTGCGGATCCCATCGTTCGTGGACGCGGACGGCCACTACACGGTCGGTGAGGCCACGTCCGCATCCGCAGTACTCTCGCGGAACGGTCAGGTGGTGGCCGAACTGCCGGACGCGTGGGAGGACGTGATCACGTCCAGCGAGGACGCGGCGTACAAGCTCGATCTGAAGACCGCCCGGCTCGACAGCGAAGGCGAGTGGAACTGGGGAACCCGGACCGAGACCTCATGGGAGTTCCGGTCGGCTAAGCAGGCGGAAGACAAGGCGACCCCGCTGTCCCTGCAGCAGGTCGGCTATACGGTTCCGACCGACCTCACCGGTCGGGTCGGCGCTCGCACCCACGTCGTGGGCTTCGAGTCACCGGGAGCGCGGACCCTGCAGGCGTGGGCGTCCTTCGACGAGGGCAAGACCTGGCGGAAGCTCTCCGTGGTCGGTGTGCACGGCCACTACGGCGCCGTGGTCGCGAACGCGCACGACACCGTATCGCTGAAGGTGCAGGCGACCGGCACCAACGGTGCGAAGATCACGCAGACGGTGATCCGCGCGTACGGAGTCAAGTAGTCCAGTGACGAGAGCCCGCACCCTTCGGCCGGGGGTGCGGGCTCTTGTCAGATCCAGCTGCGTTTGGCGGCTTGGAAGGCCAGACCGGTACGAGTGTCCACACCGGCCAGCGCCATCATCCGGTCGAGGCGGCGCTGGACGGTACGGCGGCTGATGCCCAGCTGGGACGCGATCGACTTGTCGGGGACGCCGGCCACCAGCAAGGACAGCAGGAAGCGCTCGGAGTCGTCCAAGCCCTCGGTCGCCTGCTGACCGTCGGTCTGCAGCTTCACCGGGGTCGCCTGCTCCCAATGGCTCTCGAAGAGCGCGAGCAGCGCGTCCAGCAGTTGGCCGCGGCTGATCACGGCGGCCGTCGGCTCGCCGATACCCAGTTCGTTGTCGCGAACGAGTGGGCAGACCGCGGTGGCACGATCGACGATCGCGAGCCGGACCGGCAGCGTCGGCAGCGAGCGGGCCTCCTCACCCCAGCTGATGCCCTCGGCGATGGTGTCGAGCTCGCCGGGGCTCTCGAGCAGGGCGCGCTCGTAGATGGCGCGATAGCGGACGCCGCGGGACAGAGCGCCGTACTCCTCGGTGTTGTCGGAGCCCTGCATCGCCAGCGGGTTGGCCCGGCAGAACCAGAGGATCTCCTCGCGCGCGGCCTCCTGCAGGTCGCGCAGGCGCTCGCGGAGCGCGGCCGCCCCGACGATCACCTCGACCAGGTGGTGCGCGTCCCGACGGCTCGCGCTGGCGCGGAACTCCTCGCTCAACGCCGCCACGGTCTTCCGGTCGGCTTCGAGCGACTCCTGCCGGCGCAACAGCGACGTACCGAGGGCGACGTCCGGCGGGAGCGCGCGGAACACCGGCTCGTCGGCCTGCTGGACGGTCACCAGGCCCTTGGCCTGCAGGCGCTGGAGCACCTCGTCCGCCTCGTGCTGCGTCAGCTCGGCGACCTCGGCCAGCTCCGTGGACCGCGCCGCCGACAGGCCGACCAGCAGCCGGTAGGCCTGCTCCTCGCGGGCATCAAGTAACGCGCCGTCCTGCATCATCCGTACCTCCCGGGCACCACCTAAGCAGGGTTTCCAACGATGGCACGAGCCCTTTCTCATTGGCACACCGAGGACACGGCACCGCTGTGCCATCACGCTCGTGGCGAGAGACCGTCACTTCCGGTCAGAACTTCGCGGAACTCGCCGCCCCCTGACCGGGGCGGTGGGGTGGGGCCGTGACGACAGAGCGCCAACCGCCCTTGAGAGAAGAACGATGATGAGTCTCACCGACTACGCCGGTATCGCCGGCCTGTTCGCCGCGGCCGCCGTAGCTGTCTGGATGCTCCGGAGCAGCCGCACCCCGAGCCCCGCGGGCCGCCATCGCGGGAGCCCTATTCTGCGGCTACCGCGACCGAGCCATCCGGAACGGGCTTCGCGCGCAGATAGGTAAGCCCGCCGTAGGTGTACATCGCCAGGCCCAGCACGGCCATCGCCGCGACCACGACCCACTGCCAGGGCTTGTCCACGTAGAGGGCGAGAAACCACGACTTCGTGTCGTCGTTCCCGGTGAGCAAGAAGACCGCCGGTACGACGGCCTGTGGGAACAGCGGGATCGCACCGAACCCCAGGCAGAACCCGGCCGTGGTACGACGCCAGCGCGGGAGCTTCTCGAGGTTGGACCGCTTGGTCTCCCCGATGACGGATCGACCGTGCCTGAGCAGCGTGAGCAACTCCGGACCCCGGCGGTCGAGTCGCCGGGCCGCGAGCCGGCCGAAGTACCACCACGCCAGCACGCCGGACAAGACACCGATCGGCACGCCCCACCACGACCAGGCGAGGGCGGCGACGAGCGCCGGGCCTCCGGTCAAGGCCACCAGCACGAGCATCAAGTAGACGATGCCCATGGTCTCGCCCTCGTTCTCACCCGAGTTGAGCGGATTGCCGGACCGCTTGTACGCGTCGGTCGTCGGTACGGCGGCGTACACCGAGCAGGCCACGACCAGACCGGCCGCGCCACCGAGGAGAGCCGGCAGCACGCTGAGCACGAGCGGCCAGGCGCTGGCGTAGCCCGACCACCAGGTCAGCAGCAGAGTGATCAGCAGCGTGGGCGGACCGAAGACGAGAAGGAATGCACGCTGTCGTGCGCGCACATCCGGCCGGGCTGATCCCGGAATCATCAGCGTGGTCCAAAGCGCCGTACCGTCGGAGCCATAGAGGTTGGAGGACATCGAACCGGCCATCACGACCGCCGCCGGCCCCGCCCACGGCAGCATGGCCGCCCATCCGATCGCGAGTGGCATCAGGCAGAAGAAGAGCCCATAGCTGATCGCGAACACGGCCCGATGACCGTAGAGCAGGTCGCGTGTCCAGGACCGCAGCTCCTTTGCACCTGCTGCACTGCCCGGACCGGTGGCGGACAGCGGTCGCCGTGGCTTGCGTCCGATCCGCGTGGCCGTCGTACGCCGGACCAGGAGAGCAGACCAAACGGCGAACATCAACGCGGCGAAGAGTACGAGACCGACGAGTGCTCCGAGTGCTCGGAGCCAGTCTCCGCGGCCGGCCGCCTCAACCGCGACCAGTCCCCAGCCGGACGGTGCGATGCGTGCGGCTTTCGCTACGGTGCCCTGGACGTCGGTGGACACGAACGCGACGATCAGCGCCCAGCCCTGCGCGGTAAAGGCGAGGATGAACGCGTTGACGAGTGCCGCGATCACTGCGCCGGACCGCACTTGCAGGAGTACGCCGTAGACCGCGACCGCCAGCCGCGACGCCAGTACGAAGCACAGGAGCTGCAGAACGACCGCGGGTAAGGCGATCAGGGTTGCCGCGATCGAGAGTTGCGTGCCGACGACGACCAGGCTGAGCAGTGCCAGCAGGCTGATGACGGGCGCGACTCCGGCCAGCGCGGCGGTGAGGAGACCGGCCGACAGGGTGCGCGGAGACAGCGGCTGCATGCTGAAGTACTCCGGCTTGAGCGTCTCGTCACCGCCGCCCGCGAACATCGGGCCGATCACCCAGCCGAGCATCCACACGCCGAGCCCGACGACGAGAACATCGAGGTCGCCCTTGCCCGCGGCCCAGATCAGGCCGCCGGCGAGCGCCAGGCCGACGAGCCCGCCGCCCACGATCCAGGTCAGCCGGTTCTGGTCCTTCAGCGCGTGCCGGAACGCGGCCAGGCGCATCCGGACCAGCGTGTGGGATGTCGCATAGGTCAGGCCGAGAGCCACGACAACCCCTCCGCGCCGCGAGTGGATGCACCGACCAGCGCCACGAACGCATCCTCCAGGCTGCCGCCGGCCTGCACCTCAGCAATGGTGCCGTTGGCAACTACCTTGCCGTCGGCGACGACGGCCACCCGGTCGCACAACTGCTCGACCAGCGCCATCACGTGACTCGACATCACCACCGAACCACCGCCGGCGATGAACCTGTTCAGGATCGTCCGGATGGTCGCCGCCGACACCGGGTCGACCGCCTCGAACGGCTCGTCCAGCACCAGCAACCGCGGTGCGTGCAGCAAGGCGACCGCCAGTCCGAGCTTCTTGCGCATCCCGGTCGAGTACCCGATCACCTGCTTGTCGTCCTCGTGATCCAACTCGAGCACCTCGAGAAGTTCCGACGTACGCGCGGCGACCTCGTCCTCCGGCAGTCCGCGCAAGAGGCCGAGATAGGTGAGCACCTCCCGCCCGGTCAACCGCTCCGGCATCCCCAGCCCGTCCGGCAGCACGCCCACGTTCGCCTTCGCCTGCACCGGCTCGGCCCAGACGTCCGCCCCGAAGATCCGCGCCGTCCCCGCGTCCGGCCGCAACAGTCCGACCGCCATCGACAACGACGTCGTCTTCCCGGCCCCATTGGGCCCCAACATCCCGAAGAACGACCCCTTCGGCACACTCAAGCTGAGCGCATCCACCGCCCGCTCGGCCCCGAAGACCTTCGTCAGCCCCACCAACTCCAGCGCCTGCTCCATGCCCAGCACCCTCTCACCCACGGCCTCGCCAGGGCGTCAGCCCAACGGCCGACTCACGCAGTCATCCGACCGTCGGAGCGGGCGCGCCGACCGGCTGATCGGCGGGCTTCCCGTCTTGCGTCGTTGGTTGATTCGTGCCTAGCTGTTGTGAGGAGGGGGTCGTCCTCGTGGGCGGGAGGGGCGATGGACACCGATGGTGGATTGGTAGTCCTCGATGACGCACCGTTGGAGGGGATGGCCTCGGTCGTCGCGATGGCTTGCGGCGGCTCGATGGGTTCCCCGATCAACCCGAGATCGTGATCCTGCGCGGCCAACTGACGTTCAACGCCGCCAATCAGTACGCCAAGCTCGGGCAGCTCGAGGATGCGCTGGCGCCGTTCACGTCAGCGGCCGAGGTCGGCGAACAGGTAGGAGTCGAACCAGCTCTCCGAACCCGGTACGCCGTCGCCTTCACGAAGTACCAATTGGGGCGAGAAGGTGGGCTGATCAAGGAACTGGCCGAGCTCGCCGCCCGCTACGAAGACGTGCTGGCGGAGTCGACTGCCGGCGGATCGGACCTCGATGTCCGTCAGGGCCTCGACCTCGTCTACCGGCTCTGGCTGAAGCTGGAGGCGGCGCGGCTCGACCCCACCGACAGCCGCGCGGTCGTCCGCTTCCTGCACCTGGTGTTCGCGCTCAAGGAAGAGGAAGGCAAGTTCTGTCGCGTCCTGCGGACGATGGAGCAGCAGCCGGACGCGGCGTTCCACTCCGAGATCACTGTGCTGCTCGAGCGGCTGCAAACCACGTCGACCGGAGTGCTGGTCATCGAGTCCGTGCCCGACGCCGTCATCCTTGTTTCGCTCGCACCCGGTCGCGGGGACGTGGCGGTCCAGCTTCTCGACCGCGACGCGGCGGCGGTGGTCGGGGACCTCATCGCCGAGCAGCGGCTCGCGACAGACCGTCTGTCGGGCCGGGTGATCCCGGCGGCGAGCCCGCCGAGCCCTCGCCATGTGCAGGTCTGTCAGGCGATGTGGCAAGCGCTCGATCCGGAGATCCGTGAGCACATCGACGGCGTGCGGGTGCTTGCCGTGGTGATGGACAGCAGTACTGACCTCGGCGAACTGCCGATCGAGATCCTGCACGACGGCACCACCTACCTCGGTCTCCGGCAACGAATTGTTCGCTCGCCGGCACTCCGCGACCTGAACCTCTCCTTGTCGCGCAACCTGGTGAACGCCCGGCCGACGGGCGCGGCGATCGTCGTCCGGGCCGAGGATGCGCTCGTCCATGCCGACGCGGAGACAACCTTGGCCGTCGCCGCTGCCACCGACCTCGGCATGACGGCGAGCGTCCACCGAGGGCCTGAGCCGTCGGCGCTCGTGCACGACCTCGGCGCCGGGATCGACTTGCTGCACTACGTCGGCCACGGGCTCGCCGACCGGATCGGCGAGGAGCTCCCGCTCGGTCCCGGCAAGCGCCTGACGGCGCGTGGATTCGAGGCGATCAGACCGGCGCCGGCGCCGTTCACCCTGCTCAGTGCGTGCCTCGCCGGCCGCAGCCGGCAGTGGCGGCGCTCGATGAGCTGGTCGAGCAGTACTTCGGTCCGGGCTCGGTGGGTGCACCGACAGCCAATCGGGCGCGGGCGGCGTTCGCCAACCAGGAACGGGAGTCCGCTGTCGTCGATCTCTACCTGGTCAGCGACCGGCTGGCCAGCGGTGACCAGGTGGATCTCGACGAGTTGGCGGACGCCGTGGCGACGTCACAGTCACTCGACGCACCGGCCACCGAGGCGTTCTTCACAGCGGTCACCGCCCAGCTGAGCTATGCGGCCGACCCGGTAGCGGCGTTCCGGATGGCGGTCGACGCACTCGAGAAGTACGTCGAACTCCGCGATCAGGACGCGATCTACGAGAGCAAGGTCGGGATGACCGCGCTGCTCGGCTCGCAGCTCGCGGACATCGCCGGTGAGCCGCAGGCGTCGATGATGCTGCGCGCTGCCTACTACGACGAGATCGAGGCCTTCCAGTCAGCCGACAACGACTGACGCGGATCAGGGCATCGTGCGGTTGCTGGAGCGCGGGTCGCTGACGGCCCGGGTGCGGTAGATGTCGCCCTTCAGGGCGGTGGCCCGCCAGGGACGGGCGTGGGTGAGGGGGACGGTCAGGTTGGGATCTTCGCGGTCGAGGGTGATGACGGTGAGGTCGGCCAGGCCCGTGATCTGGGCGGCGTACGCACCGGCAGGGGTGATCAGGCCGGACGGCATCAGGTCGAGGGTCTGGGCGGGCAGGGACATCGCGATCCAGTAGCAGTTGATCGCGGCGTGCGCGCGGGCCTTCAGCTCGAACACCGTGTCCACCGGATACGCCGAGAGCAGGAGGCACTCGACGCCGAGACGCTCGTACTGACTGAACAGGTGCGGGAAGTTGATCTCGACACAGACCACGCAGCCGAAGCGATACCCGTCGACGTCGAACACCACCGGGTCGAAGCCGGGCGAGTAGAAGTGGTTGATCTCGGTGTGTGAGCAGAATCGCTTGTCGTACCGGTCGACCAGCTCGCCCGTGTCGGAGATCACGTACAGGCTGTTGTGCGGCCGGTGCGGTGGCGTGAGCGGATGCGCCGACCCGAGCACGACCCACAGCCGCAACTCCGCGGCGAGCGCCATGATCTGCTCGAGCTCCGCGCGGACCCCGTCCCAGTCGACTTCCGACCAGTCCGCGATCTGCTCCTTCGCGTACCCGCTCAGCATCCCTTCGGGAAACTGCACCAACCGGGCCCGCTTGGCCGCTGCCTTCCGCATCGACGCGCGCACGGTTTCCCCGTTCACGCGCGCGTCCGCGCTGATCGTCGGCTGAGCAATGCCGACCCGAATCCCCGTCATCGCCCTACGGTCGCATCCGGCACCGACAGAAGCGTGGACCGGCACGGCGCGTGATCGCGAACCCTGCGCGCGGCCCGGAAATGCAAGAAGTCCCGGTCGTTGACCGGGACTTGCTGTGCGCGAGGGGGGAGTTGAACCCCCACGCCCTTTCGGGCACACGGACCTGAACCGTGCGCGTCTGCCTATTCCGCCACCCGCGCGCTGACTGCTCTGACCCGGCTCTCACCTGGCCATCTGCAACCGAGAAGGAACAGTAGCACGGGATGTCCCGGAGCTTCACATTGCGGGTTCGGTCGAACCTCCCGATACGATCGATCGTCGTACCCGGTGTGTCCGCCTCGACCGGTGGACCAACTATGGAGTACCGACCGTGGAGGAGGAGGCGTGCGACCGCTGCAGCGCTTCGAGCGACGCCTGGAAGGCATTGTGAGCGGTGTCTTCGCGCGTGCGTTCAAGGGCGACGTCGAGCCGATCGAGCTGGCGGCGGCGCTCAAGCGTGAGATCGACAACACCGCGCGGATCCTGTCCCGGGACCGGCGGCTGGTGCCGAATCACTTCACCATCGAGCTCGGACCGGGTGACTTCGAGCGGCTGAACGCCTACGGCCGGACGCTGAACTCGGAGCTCGCCAACGAGCTGCGCGACCACGCCGACATCCAGCGGTACACGTTCTCCGGACCGATCGAGATCGAGCTGACCCAGCAGGACGACCTGCCGACCGGTAAGTTCCGGGTGGTCAGTGCCACGGTCGGTACGCCGCAACGACGGCCCCCCGCCTACGAGCAACAGCCCTACCAGCAGGAGCCCTACGTGCCGCCGAACGACGGCCAGACGGTCATGCACAGCACGCCGCCGCCACCGCAGCAGCCACCGCGCCGGGGTCACCCGCAGGTGATGCTCGAGGTGAACGGCCGGCGCCGCCCGGTCAACCCGCCCGGCGTGGTGCTCGGCCGCGGCACCGACGCGGACATCCAGATCAACGACCCGGGTGTGTCCCGGCGGCACGCCGAGATCCGGCTGATGCCGGAGGGCCCGGGCGGTGTCCGGGTCGTGCTGGTCGACCTGGGTTCCACCAACGGGACGCTGGTGAACGGACGGCGGACCACCGAGGCCGAGCTGGTCGACGGCTCGACCGTCCGGATCGGGAACACGACGATGACGCTGCGTCTCGCGGACGAGCCGATGGCCCAGCCGCCGAGCAGCGGGTGGTGACCGGCCCGTCATGTCGGAACTGACCCTGACCCTGATCAAACTGGGGTTCCTGGCCCTGTTGTGGATGTTCGTCCTCGCGGTGCTCTCCGTGATCAGGTCCGACTTGTTCGGCGCGAAGGTGGACAGCCGCGCGGCGGTCGCCGTAGCACCGCAGGTCTCGCGTACGCCGAAGCCCGCCAAACCGGTGAAGAAGCGCAAGGGCCTGCCCGGATCGGTGACGATCGCGGACGGCCCGCAGGCCGGCGTCGGCGCGAGCCTGGTCGACGAGCCGGTGATCATCGGCCGCGGCTCGGACTGTCAGATCCGGCTGGATGACGACTACTCTTCCACCCGGCACTCGCGGCTGTTCCAGTCCGAGGGCCAGTGGTGGGTCGAGGACCTCGGCTCCACCAACGGCACGTATCTGGACGGCCAGCGGGTGACCCGCCCGGTGCCGGCCGAGATCGGCGGCTCGATCCGGATCGGCCGGACGACGCTGAACATCGCTAAGTAGGCCTGCCTCGATGACCCTCTCGCTCGACTACGCCGCACTGTCCGACGTCGGACGGGTGCGCCGCAACAACGAGGACTCGGCGTACGCCGGTCCGCACCTGCTGCTGCTCGCCGACGGAATGGGTGGTGCGGCCGCCGGTGAGGTGGCCAGCTCGGCGGCGGTCCAGGTGATCCGGCGGCTGGACACGGGCGAGATCAGCGGCGAGGACATGATCGAGGCGCTGGCCGGTGCGGTGCATCGCGCGAACGAGCGGCTGTCCGAGCTGGTCGAGGAGGACCCCGAGCGCGAGGGGATGGGCTCGACCGTCACCGCGCTGATGTTCGACGGCAAGCAGCTCGGACTGGCACATCTCGGCGACTCCCGCGCGTACCGGATGCGGGACGGGCTGCTGTACCAGCTGAGCCATGACCACACCTTCGTGCAGTCGCTGGTGGACGAGGGCCGGATCTCCCAGGAGGAGGCCTTCACCCACCCGCACCGCAACCTGATCCTGCGGGTGCTGGACGGCCGGCCGGACTCCGATCCGGACCTGGAGATCCTCGACGTCCGGGCCGGCGACCGGCTGATGCTGTGCAGCGACGGTCTGCCCGACTACGTGAGCGACGAGTCGATCGCCGCCTCGATGGCCGACGGCACGCCGGACTCCGTCGTGGTGGAGCTGATCACGCACGCCCTCGAGGCCGGGTCCAACGACAACGTCACGTGCGTCGTGGCGGACGTGGTCGAGACGCCACCCACGAGTGGGACCTCGGCACAACTCGTCGGCGCCGCCGCTGAGCTGGCGCAGGGTGGGACCGGCCGCGGTGAGCCGACGGTCGCGGTCCGCAGCGCCGCTGGCGGTCACGGCGGTGGTCACGGAGCCGGGCTCGACCCGGAGGAGCTCCGGTACGCGCCACGCGCCCCGAAGCGGTTCCCCTGGTTGCGACGGATCGCCGTACTGGTGGTGATCCTCGGCCTGATCGTCGGCGGCGGCTGGTTCGCGTACAGCTGGACGCAGAAGCAGTACT
Source organism: Kribbella sp. NPDC020701 (assembly GCF_055562215.1). Classification (NCBI taxonomy): domain Bacteria; kingdom Bacillati; phylum Actinomycetota; class Actinomycetes; order Propionibacteriales; family Kribbellaceae; genus Kribbella; species Kribbella sp. NPDC020701. The sequence continues at coordinate 511,154 of NZ_JBVHFT010000002.1, forward strand.
ACGTCGGCACCGACGGCGACTATGTGGCGATCTTCAAGGGAGTGGAAGCCGACCTGCCTGGCCTGACGCTGTCGAAGGTGTACGAACGGCAGACGCTGCAGGTGGACAAGCTGCCGACGTACAGTCGGCAGCAGGTGGAAGGCGACATCCAGGCCGACGACCTGGCCGGCGCGCACGCGATCGTCAATGAGCTGCAACGGACCGCCGACGCGTGCGCCAAGCCCAAGCCGACCCCGACTCCCAAGCCGAGTACGCCGCCCGTGTCCACGCCACCGAAGCCGCCGGCAACCACTCCGGTGACGACGCGCCCGTCCACGACACCGTCCGGCACGCCTAGTACGCCGGTCGACCCGGACGACTGTGACGGGGTTCGATGAGCATCGCCTCGACCTCGGTCATCCAGATCATCCCGCGCACCCGGCGCGGGGTGGAGTTGCTGCTGCTCATCATCGCGATCGGCGTCTCGGTCGGCGCGTACGTGAACATCGGCATCACCGTCCAGGACAAGGTGCCGGCCAGCACCGGGTACTACGCGGCCGGCATCGGCCTGCTCGCCCTGATCGCACACTTCGCCCTGCGCTACAGAGCGCCGTACGCCGATCCCGTCCTGCTGCCGTGTGCCGTGCTGCTGAATGGCCTCGGCGTCGCGATGATCCACCGGATCGACCTCGGCCTGGCCGCGGTCGCGGAGGCGAACGGCCGGACCCCGAAGGCGGCCGCCGCACCGCAGCAGATCACCTGGACCGCGGTCGGCATCATCCTGTTCCTGGTGGTGATCCTCGTGATCAGAGATCACCGCCGCCTGCAGGCCCTCACCTACACCGCCGGACTGGCCGGTCTGGTGCTGCTCGTGCTGCCGCTGATCCCGGGCCTCGGCGTCAACCTGAACGGCGCCCGGATCTGGATCCGGCTGGCCGGGATGTCCTTCCAGCCCGGTGAGTTCGCCAAGGTTTGCCTGGTCGTCTTCTTCGCCGGCTACCTGGTGGTGAAGCGCGACGTGCTGACGCTGGCCGGGCACCGGTTCCTCGGCCTCGACCTGCCGCGGGCCCGCGACCTCGGTCCGATCCTGATCGCCTGGTTCGTCAGCCTGGGTGTGCTGGTGTTCGAAAGCGACCTCGGTTCGTCGCTGCTGTTCTTCGGCCTGTTCCTCTTCCTGCTGTACGTCGCCACCGAGCGGGCCGGGTGGCTGATCATCGGTGGCGTGCTGTTCGTCGGCGGCGCGTACTTCGCGTACCAGACCTTCGGCCACGTCCACAAACGCATCCAGGACTGGCTGGACCCGTTCTCGATCGACGGCGGCCAGGTCGCGAACGGCTTGATGGGCCAGGCCTGGGGCGGCATTCTCGGCCGCGGGCTCGGCCAGGGCCGCCCGGAGATCACCCTGTACGCGAACAGCGACATGATCATCTCCTCGTTCGCCGAGGAGCTGGGCCTGACCGGGCTGATCGCGATCATCCTGATCTACACGCTCATCATCGAGCGCGGCCTGCGGACCGCGCTCGGCTGCCGGGACATCTTCGGCAAGCTGATCGCGACCGGTCTGGCGATGTCGTTCGCGCTGCAGGTGTTCGTGATCGTCGGCGGTGTCACCGGGCTGATCCCGCTGACCGGTCTGGCCACGCCGTTCATGGCGCTCGGCGGTACGTCGCTGGTCGCGAACTGGGCGATCATCGCGCTGCTGCTGCGGATCAGCGACCAGGCCCGCCGGCCACAGACCCCGGCCGCTCCAGTGTCCGACGAAACGATCGCGATGGCGGTGCAGAAGCAGTGAACTCAGCGATCCGACGACTGGCCGTGGCCGCGATCATCCTGATGCTCGCGCTGATGGCGAATTCGACGTACCTGCAGGCCTTCCGGGCGAACGAGCTCAACGGCCGCAACGACAACCGCCGGGTGCGCGATTCACAGTTCTCGGTCAACCGGGGCCCGATCCTGATCGGGAGTACGCCGATCGCGCAGAGCAAGCCGACGAACGACCGGTTCAAGTACCAGCGCACCTACCCGTCCGGGCCGACGTACGCCCCGGTGACCGGGTTCTACTCCTACCTGTTCGGCCGCAGCGGCATCGAGTTGACGATGAACTCCGAGCTGAACGGCTCCGATCCGTCGATGGCGTTCCGCCGAATCATCGACGTGATCAGCAACCGGCCGCAGCAGGGCGGCAGCGTCACGCTGACCCTGAACGCGGCGGCTCAGGCGGCGGCGTACGACGGCCTGGCCGGCAAGACCGGCGCGGTGGTGGCGATCGAGCCCAAGACCGGGCGGATTCTCGCGATGGCGAGCCGGCCGTCGTACGACCCGAACAAGCTGGCGTCGCACGACCTGGACGCGGTCGGCAACGCCTGGAAGACGCTGAACGCCGACAAGGACAAGCCGCTGACCAACCGGGCGACCCAGGAGACGTATCCGCCGGGTTCGACCTTCAAGCTGGTCACCGCGGCGGCCGCGCTGTCCAGCGGCAAGTACACGCCGGAGTCCAAGGTGAACTCGCCGGCCGAGCTGCCGCTGCCGCAGACCACCACTCCGCTGGTCAACGAGGACGGCAAGAACTGCGGCGGCAGCAACAACGCGACCCTCACGATCGCGCTGCGGTACTCCTGCAACACCGCGTTCGGCTCGGTCGGCATGGACCTCGGTCCGGACGCGCTGCGCGACCAGGCCGCCAAGTTCGGCTTCGGCGAGCGCCCGTTGAGCGAGCTGTCCGGTGTGGCCGCGAGCCAGTTCCCCGGCGACCCGAACGCGCCGCAGACCGCGCAGTCCGCGATCGGCCAGTTCGACGTGCGGGCCACGCCGCTGCAGATGGCGATGGTTGCCGCCGGCATCGCGAACAAGGGCGAGGTGATGAAGCCCTATCTGGTGCAGAACGTGAAGACCGCGGACCTGAAGACGGTGTCGGAGACCAAGCCGGAGTCGCTGCACCAGGCGATCACTCCGGAGGTCGCGAGCCAGCTGACCGCGATGATGGTCGACGTCGTGAACAACGGCACCGGCAAGCCGGGCCGGATCGACGGTGTCCAGGTGGCCGGCAAGACCGGTACGGCGCAGACGACGAAGGAGCGCCCGCCGTTCGCCTGGTTCACCGCATTCGCGCCGGCCGACGACCCCAAGGTCGCGGTGGCCGTGCTGATCGAGGACGCGAACATCCCGCGCAACGACATCGCCGGCGGCACCTTGGCGGCACCGATCGCCAAGAAGGTGATGGAGGCGGTGCTGGGCCAATGACGACGATACGGAATGATGCCGTGACAGCGCGTCTTTCCAACGGGGTTCCACGTGTGGCTGCCGTTACCGTGGGCAAATTGAGTGTGTTTCCGGACAGGTTGGAAGGCTGAGGTCATGACATCGCAGGCACGTCTCGTCGGCGGCCGATACGAAGAAGGCGAACCGCTCGGCCGCGGCGGCATGGCCGACGTCCGACGGGGCGTGGACAACCGGCTCGGCCGGGCCGTCGCGATCAAACGTCTGCGGGTCGACCTGGCCAGTGACGCCACCTTCCAGGCCAGATTCCGCCGGGAAGCCCAGTCGGCCGCCTCCCTGAACCACCCCACCATCGTGTCGGTCTACGACACCGGCGAGGAGCCGGACCCGAACGGCTCCGGCGTCACCATCCCGTACATCGTGATGGAACTGGTCACCGGCAAGACGCTGCGCGACCTGATCCGCGAGGGTCGCAAGATCATGCCGGAGCGGGCGCTGGAGATCACCTCCGGCGTGCTCGAGGCGCTCGACTACAGCCACCGGGCCGGCATCGTGCACCGCGACATCAAGCCCGGAAACGTGATGCTGACCCCGCAGGGCCAGGTCAAGGTGATGGACTTCGGGATCGCTCGCGCGGTCGCCGACACGTCGTCCACGATGACCCAGACCGCGGCCGTCATCGGTACGGCGCAGTACCTGTCACCGGAGCAGGCCCGCGGCGAGACCGTGGACGCCCGCTCCGACCTGTACTCGACCGGCTGCCTGCTCTACGAACTGCTCACCGGCCGCCCGCCGTTCGTCGGCGAATCCCCGGTGTCGGTGGCCTACCAGCACGTCCGGGAGCAGCCGCTGCCGCCGTCCTCGTTCGACCCGGACATCCCGCCGGAGGTCGACGCCGTCGTCCTGAAGGCGCTGGCGAAGAGCCGCGAGGAGCGGTACCAGAGCGCGTCGGAGATGCGGCAGGACATCCACCGGGTGTTGGCCGGTCAGCAGGTCACCGCGCCGATGGCGCCGGTGGGGGCGATGTCGGAAACCCGGGCGATGGCCCCGACCGCTGTCGCGGCGACCGCCGCGACCCAGGCGTACCGGCAGGCCGGCGACGACGACCTGCTCCCTCCGGGCGACGACGACCTGGAGCTGGACAGCCGGTCCCGGCGCAACCGCGGCCTCGCGTACTTCCTGCTCGGCCTGGCCATCGTCGCGGTCGCGGTCGGCGCCTACGCGCTGTTCACCAATCTCGGCAACGACAACAAGGGCAGTGGTACGGCGACCAACACGCCGCCGGCCAAGGTCGCCGTACCGGATGTGAGCGGGAAGTCCGTGGCCGACGCGACCCAGTTGCTCAGCGACAAAGGCCTGAAGCTCGCAGTGGGACCGGCGGAGACCAGCGACACGGTCGGCCGCGGCTCCGCCATCCGGCAGACGCCGGACGCGGGGACCGAGGCAGAGCAAGGCTCGACCGTCACTGTGGTGTTCTCGTCCGGCCGGAGCGCGTTCCCGGTGCCGGACGTGATCGGCAAGTCCGAGTCGGCTGCCCGCAAGGCTCTGGAAGGCACGGCCGGAAACTTCAAGGTCAAGGAAGAGACGGTCAAGCAGGACAGCGCGGAGAAGGAGGGGACCGTGCTCGCGGTCAGCCCGGACCCGAGCGGGCAGTACCCGAGCGGTCAGGTGTTCACGCTGACGGTGTCGAGCGGCAAGGAGCTGGTCGACGTCCCGGACGTCGTCACCGTCCCGGCTGACGACGCGGCCGACCAGTTGAAGAAGCTCGGCTTCCAGGTCGGCTATGCGACCGGGCAGGACCCGAACGCGGTCGACGGCACCGTGCTCAAGCAGAGCGTGAAGGCCGGCACCAAGGCCCCGAAGGGGAGCACGATCACCCTGACGATCAACCAGTTGCCGGAGAACACGCCGTCGAACACGCCGACGCCGACGGACACTCCCCAGGATCCGAACACGCCACCGATCACGATCGGCGGCTGACAAGAAGAAGCCCCCCGCGGAGAATCGCGGGGGGCTTTCTCGTGCTGTGGGTCAGCCGGCTGAGCTGACGATCGGGGCCAGGCCCGCCGAGCGGGCGACGGCGTCGGGGTCACCGCAGATCGCCAGCCAGTTGGCCAGCATCCGGTGGCCGCCCTCGGTCAGCACGGACTCCGGATGGAACTGCACTCCCTCGACCGGGAGGTCGCGGTGCCGGGCCGCCATGATCACGCCGGCCTCGGTCCGGGCCGTCACCTGCAGCTCGTCGGGCACGGTGTCCTGGGCGATCGCCAGCGAGTGGTACCGGGTCGCGGTGAACGGCGACGGGAGTCCGGCGAGCACGCCCGCGCCCTCGTGGAACACCTGGCTGGTCTTCCCGTGCAGCAACTCGTCCGCGCGCCCGACGACACCGCCGTACGCGACACCGATCGCCTGCAGGCCGAGGCAGACGCCGAAGATCGGGACCTCGCTGCCCTTCTCCTTGACGATGTCCACGCACGCGCCGGCCTCTTCCGGCGTACCGGGACCGGGCGACAGCAGGACTCCGTCGTACTCGCCGACCTGGTCAGGGGTGACCTCGTCGTTGCGCAGGACGGTCGTATCGGCCTGCAACTGCTGCAGGTACTGCACCAGGTTGTAGACGAAGGAGTCGTAGTTGTCGACGACAAGGATCCGCGGCATGCGGACCATTGTGACAGCTAGGGCGTGGCTGGTGCTTCCGCGCCTACTGCGCGCTCAACGGCCGCTGGCCGTCGGGCTGACCGAAGGGGTGTGCTCGAAACCGGGGACTGTGGCGCTCTGGAGGTCCAGGGTGCCTTCGTAGGCCGGCATCTGGATCGAGGACTGGCTCTTCACGTCGTACCCGAGCTGGAACTTCACCACGTAGTCCTGCAGGTTCTCGATGTACTGCGAGTCGTCCAGCGCCTTCTGCAGCTTCCGCCGGTCGCCGATCGCGGTGATCGCGTACGGCGGCAGGTAGGGCACACCGTGCAGGACGACGGAGTTCCCGACACATTTGACCCCGGTGGTGGAGATGACCCGCTGGTTCTGGATCGACATCGCCTCGGCGCCGCCGGCCCAGAGTGCGTTCACCACGGCCTGGATGTCCTGCTGGTGGATGACGAGCCAGTTCTCGTCCACGTCGGGGTTGTCCTTCACCACCTCGGGCGGCGCGTCCCGCAGCGTGACGGTGAGGCCCGGCCCGGTGACGGGCCTGGTCCCGACCTGCTCCGACAGGTCGTCGAGCTGCTTGGCCAGCTTCGGATCGATCGATCCTTGCTGTGCCTGCAGGGCCTCGATGTCATGGGTCAGCGCCGCGTGCTGGCGGACCAGGGTCGCGCTGCGGCGGCTCTGTTCCTCGACGAGCCCGGCGAGCGTAGTGTTGCGACTGGGCCGCAGGTCGGTGCCACGGGCGTTGGTGGCGCTGGTCGCGAACAGCAGACCGGCGCACAGCAGCGCCAGCGGCGCGACCGCACGCCACAACGAAATCCGCTTGAACCTACGCACCCGTGATCTCCATGCTGCTCTCTGCACTACGCTAGGGCCTGCCTCATGGTCCCACGCCGTAGCGAGCAGGTGCTCGGTGCGGTGCATCGGCGTGCTGGCGCGAAGGTCTCGATGCGGAGCATCGTGGCCTTTGCGCCAGTGCGGCGAGGTGCCGTGCCGAGTGCCGCGCAGTAGGCGTGGGACCATGAGGCAGGCCCTACCCCGGACCGGACCCGCACAGGTCCACGGCGGTTAGCTTATGCGTCCTTACAAGGAGTTCAGTCGTGCCCGAGTCGAGCAGTCGCAACAAGAAGAAGACCGAGAAGGTCAAGGCGCAGAAGACGCCGAAGAAGCCGCGTACCTCCAGCCGCGTCTGGGTGGCGCCGCTGATGCTGGCGTGCTGGCTGCTCGGACTCGCCTGGCTGGTCGTCTTCTACGTGGCCGGTCAGGACATCCCGGTGATGGACGACCTGGGCAACTGGAACCTGCTGATCGGCATGGGCCTGATCGCCGTCGGCTTCGTCGTCTCGACCCAGTGGGTCTGAGCTTATCCACATCTGTGTCCCCAGCTGTGCACACCGATTTCGGGAAGTTATCCCCAGCTCATCCCCGACTTCTCCACCGAATCCGGCCGAAACTCGGCCAAATCTGTGGATAAATCGGGTTTGAGCGGGTCAGTTTCCACACCGTTCACGTTGGCAGCGGGCGGTTGTCCACGACCTTCTTCATCACGATCGTCGAGGTGAGCCGCTGCACTCCGGGCAATCGCGCCAGCCGTTCGTCGCGCAGTCGCTGGAAGGCGGCGATGTCCGCGGTCGCCACCCGGACGAAGTAGTCCGGCTCCCCGAACAGCCGCTCGGCGTGCACAACCTCCGGGATCTCCGCCAGCCCGGCCTCGAACGCGACCACCGACTCTTCCCGGTCCATCGTCACCGCGAGCAGTACCTCGAACCCGTGACCGACAGCGGCCCCATCGATGACCGCGCGATATCCACAGATCACCCCGGACCGCTCCAACTCCCGCAGTCTGCGGTGACAAGGCGCCGTACTCAGCCCGATCCGCTGGGCCAACTCAGTCACCGTCAGCCGGCCCTCGGCCTGCAGTACCGCAAGGATGTTGCGATCGATCGCGTCCACGGCAAAGATCCTATCCTTGCCGCCTTCTGGCGAGCATGAATTCGCACGATATCGTCGCAGATTCAGCCGTAATCTTGCGCCATGCTCGACCTTCTGCCCATCGCTGCCGCCGTTTTCGGGATTCCGCAGTACCTCCCGCAGATCCTCAAGCTCCGCCGGACCGGCGACACGGCCGGGGTCTCCTGGTCGTGGGCGACGCTGACGAGCATCGACAACGCGGCCTGGTTCGGCTACTTCATGGCTTCGGGCTACTGGACCGCGAGCCTTCCGTCCACAGCCGCCACCCTGCTGGCCGGCACCGTCTCGGTGATGCTGGTACGGCGTGGTGCGGTGAACCGGCGGGCGATCGGCTGGATCTGTGGCTGGGCCGGTCTGCTCGTCATCGCCACTGTCGTGGGTGGCCGGATCGGCTTGGGGACCCTGCTCGCCGCGGCTTCGATCATCCAGGTCACGCCTTCGCTCTGGACGGCGTACCGGACGTCCCGGCCGACCGGGATCTCGCAGGGGACCTGGGCGCTGGTCTTCGGCGAGCTGTCCTGCTGGTTCGTCTTCGGCCTGTGGAAAACCGACGCCCGACTGATCACTCTCGGGGTCACCGGTGTCGTTGCGAGCCTGTTGATGCTCGCCCGCACCCAGCGTGCGAAGCGTCAGCGGACCGTCACGATAACGGCCGTCGACGAGGCGGAGAGCCGGGCGTAACGTCGAGAACGCCGACGTACGGTCCGAGGAGACGGGGAGGGTCTCACCATGTTCGTTCAGGTCATTCAGGGGCAGGTCACCGACACCCAGCAGGCACACGCCGCGATGGATCGGTGGATGGAAGAACTGGCGCCCGAGGCGTCCGGCTGGCTGGGGACCACGGCTGGTGTCACCGCGGACGGACGGTTCATCGCGCTGGCTCGCTTCGACTCCGCTGATGCCGCCCGGCGCAACAGCGACTCGCCGGCGCAGGACAAGTGGTGGCACGAGTTCTCGTCGTTGCTCAGCAGCGGCGCCACCTTCCACGACACCGAGGACGTGGTTCTGGATCTGCAGGGGAACCCGGACTCAGCCGGCTTCGTGCAGGTCATGCAGGGCGCCGGCAACAACCCGGAGCGCGCGCGTGAAGTGATGGGGCAGCACCGGGACGAATGGGCCGCGTTCCGGCCCGAGATCCTCGGCAGCGAGGTCGCCATGTACGACGAAGGCAACTACACGATGGCGATGTACTTCACCACCGAGGCCGAGGCCCGCGAAGGAGAGCAGAAGGAGGTCCCGCCGGAACTGCAGGCGGACATGGACGAGATGAACGCTCTGGCCGGCGGTCCGCCGGAGTTCTACGACCTCAAGCAGCCCTGGCTCTACTCACCCAGCTGAGCCACCGATCACCCGAGCCGGCCGCGACGACCTCGTCGCGGCCGGCTCCGCGTCTACGTAGAGATATATGTAGACATCTGCGTAGCCTTCTGCGTATAGTTCTACGTAGGAGGAGGGCGAATGCCTAACAAGACGATCTACGTGTCGGACGACGACCTGCCGCTGTACAAGAAGGCGCAGGAGCTCGCTGGGAACTTGTCCTCGGCGATCTCGATCGCACTGCGCAAGTACGTCGAACTGGAGGAAGGCCGACTCGAGGGGTACGACGAGATCACCGTGCGGGTGGGCCGGGGAGCCGGCCGCAAGCAGCGGTTCTCCGGCGTGCTGCTGGCCGAGGGTGGCCGGTCCAGCAAGAACGGCTACGAGGCCTTCAAGGTCTACCGGAGCCGGACCGGCAAGTTCGTGCTGCACGCGGACCGCAGCAACCTCTACAGCATGGGCGCCGACGACGAGCAGTACCTGAGCGGCTGGCGCTCCTGGATCGGCAACTGGAGCACCGATCAGTCCTGGAGCATGGCCCAGGGCGAGGCCACCCTCGATGTCGTCGACACCATCGAGGAGCTCCGCGAGCTGATCCCCGAGGACCTCTACGAACTGGTCGAGGAAGCCGGCAACCATCCCGTGGTGGAAGACCTCGACATCTAGTCCCGCCAACTGAACACCTCTGATCCGGCGCCTGCCAGCGGGCCGGCCGGCTGGATCCGCACGCCCTGAATCTCCTCCCACAGACCCCTTCAGCCACTGGGTCAGGTTCACCCTGCCCACAATTCACTCGAGGAAGACCCATGTCAGCAGCGATCGACGTCCGTGGACTGCACAAGTCGTACGGCGACAAACTCGTGCTCGACGGCATCGACCTGAACGTTGCCGAAGGCACCATCTTTGCCCTGCTCGGCCCGAACGGCGCCGGCAAGACCACCGCGGTCCAGATCCTGTCCACCCTGATCACCGCCGACGCCGGCGAGATCCGGGTGGCCGGGTACGACCTGCACCAGAACCCCGAGGACGTCCGGGCCGCGATCGGCGTCACCGGCCAGTTCTCCGCGGTCGACGGCCTGCTCACCGGCCGGGAGAACCTGATCATGATGGCCGACCTGTACCACCTCGGCCGCCGCGAGGGCCGCCGCCGGGCGGACGAACTGCTGGAGCGGTTCGACCTGGTCGAGGCCGGTCCGAAGATGGCGATGACGTACTCCGGCGGCATGAAGCGGCGGCTCGACCTGGCGATGACGCTGGTCGGCAACCCGCGGATCATCTTCCTGGACGAGCCCACCACCGGTCTCGACCCGCGCAGCCGGCACAGCATGTGGCAGCTGATCCGGGAACTGGTCGCCGGTGGCGTCACGGTCCTGCTCACCACGCAGTACCTCGACGAAGCAGACCAGCTCGCCGACCGGATCGCCGTACTGGACCATGGCCGACTGGTTGCCCAGGGCACCGCGGAGGAACTGAAGCGGCTCGCACCCGGCGGGCACATCCGGTTGCGGTTCACCTCGCCGGAGGAGTTCTCGCTGGCCGGTCAGGTGCTGCCGGCCGCCGTGCCGAACCACGAGTCCCTGGTCCTGCAGGTGCCGAACGACGGCAGCGTGCACAGCCTGCGCGCTCTGCTGGCCCGGATCGACGACGCCTCCCTCGAGGTCGACGAACTGACTGTCCACACCCCCGACCTGGATGACGTGTTCTTCGCCGTCACCGGTCAGCCCACCCACGAGAACGCCGACGAGAAAGTGACGAGCAAATGAGCACCGTGTCCTACCCGATGGCCGACACCGCCACGATGCTGCGCCGCAACCTGCGGCACGCGCAGCGCTACCCCGCCCTGTCGCTCGGCGCCGTCGGGATGCCGGTGATCATGATGCTGCTGTTCGGCCTCATCTTCGGCGACACCTTCTCCGCCGGTCTCGGCGGCGGGAAGGGCTTCGACTACATCGACTTCCTCACCCCGGGCATCCTGCTGATGTCGATCGCTTCCGGGACGATGTCCCCCGCGGTCGGCGCCGCGATGGACATGACCGAGGGCATCGTCACCAGGTTCCGGACGATGGCGATCTTCCGGCCGGCCGTGCTCACCGGGCATGTGCTGGGCAACGTGCTCGTGACGATCGTCAGCCTGGCCCTGGTGATCGGCTTCGCCATCCTGATCGGGTTCCGCCCGAACGCGTCGTTCACCGACTGGCTGCTGGCGGGCGCGTTGCTGATCGCGCTGACCGTCGCCCTGACCTGGTTCGCGATCGCCCTGGGCCTGACCAGCAAGACCCCGGAGGGGGCGAGCAACATCGTCCTGCCGATCAGCTTGCTGCTGCCCTTCCTGAGCAACACCTTCATCCCGCTGGAGTCGATGCCGAGCGGCATCCGCTGGTTCGCCGAGTACCAGCCGTTCACCGCGATCATCGACACCCTGCGCCATCTGCTGCTGGGGGCGCCGATGGACCGCGGCACCGGCTGGCTCTCCATCGCCTGGTGCGTGGCGATCGCGCTGGTCGGCTACTTCTGGGCCCAGAAGACCTACAACAAGGGGACGGTCGCCTAAGAGGGTGCGCCTAGTCGGTTCGCTCGGGCGCGGATGTGTGCGGGGACCAGGAGGTCGCAGTCAGGGTTGTTCTCCGGTTCGCCGGCTACGACGTGGAGCGGGATCACGCCTGTCCAGTAGGGCAGGTCGAGGTCCTGCTCCTCGTCGTTTGCGGGTCCGGAGCGAGTCTTGACGGACGCTTCGGTGAGGGAGAGCGCGAGTACTGACGTCTTCGCCAGTTCCTTGCGGCTGGGCGGACGGGTGGCGGAGGAGCGGCCGGGGACCAGGTGGTCGACGATGCGGTTGAGGCCGTGGAGCTTCTCGTCCGGATCGGTGATCAGCCGCGGTACGCCGAAGATGACCGCCGAGCGGTAGTTGACCGAGTGGTGAAACGCCGACCGCGCCAGCACGAGCCCGTCCGCGTGGGTGACGGTGACGCAGATCGTCTGCTCCGGCGCCGCGACCACGCTGCGCGCCGCGACCGACCCGTGCAGGTACAGCGTCCCGTCGGGTCCGCGATCCAGATCCACGCCGTACGCCGTCGGCAGCACCAGCGGATCGCCGTCGACCACCACACCCAGGTGACAGAACATCCCGTCGAGAAGAACGTCGGCGAGAACCTGGCGATCGGAGGCGGCCCGCTCCTTCGAACGACGCAGAGAAGTCCGGGCAGTCGGCTGGAGCGGTGTGGTGGTCATGTAATCAGGCTGGGGTCGGGAGTGGCATGCTGGCACGGTCCATTCCCGCACGAATCAGGTAGTCCATTCGTGGAGAGCTCACTCCCACTGACGATCGATCGCGCCGCCGGTGTGCCGCTGCACCTGCAGCTGGCCGAGCAGTTCCGGGCCGCGGTCCTGGACGGGCGGCTCCAGGCCGGCCATCGGCTCACATCCACCCGCGACCTCGCGCGGGAGCTCTCCGTCTCCCGGTCCGTGACGCAGGCGGCGTACGACCAGTTGCATGCCGAAGGCTGGATCGAGGGCCGGACGGGCGCCGGTACGTTCGTGACGGACGTCGTACCGCTGCAGCCCGCCGTACGGCGGCACACGACTCATCGGCCGGATCCCGGCACCAACCTGCTCACCCTGCGACCTGGCATCCCGTACATCGCACCGACGCCCGACCCCGGTTGGCGCCGCGCCTGGCGTGAGGTGTCGACCCAGTCGCCGCCCCGCGGGTACGACGAAGCCGCCGGACTGCCCGCACTCCGGGCGGCACTGGCCGAGCACGTCGGCCGGGTCCGCGGGATCGCGTGCGGACCCGAGAACGTACTCGTCACCAACGGCACCGTGCACGGCCTCCGGCTGCTGCTCACGGTCACCCGGCGACCGGGGGACCGGATCGCGATCGAGGACCCCGGCTACCTGAACGCGGTGGTCGCCGCCCGCGACCATCAGCTCGAGATCGTCGACGTCCCGGTGGACGAGGACGGCCTGCGGGTGTCCGCGCTGACCGACGTACCGGCGGTCTACGTCACGCCGTCGCACCAGTACCCGCTCGGCGGCCGGCTATCCGTTGCCCGACGCAACGAACTGGTCCGGTGGGCGCGGCGGACCGGGGCGATGCTGATCGAGGACGACTACGACAGCGAGTTCCGGTACGACGTCGCGCCACTGCCCGCGCTGGCCCAGCTGGACCCGGACCTGGTCGTCCATCTCGGCACGCTCTCGAAGATGCTCAGCCCCGCGCTGCGCCTCGGCTGGCTGGTCGCGTCCGAGCAGATGGTCGACCGCCTGGCCACCTTCCGCGCGATGTCCGGCGACTGGCCCGGCTGGCCGATGCAGGCCGCGCTGCTCGCGATGCTCCGCGACGGCTACCTCGACCAGGCCGTGCGCAAGGGCCGCCGGTTGTACGCCGACCGCCGTACCCACACGTGCACCGTGCTGTCGCCGTACGGCCAGATCATCGGCCAGGACGCCGGCCTGCACATCACCCTGCTGCTCCCCGACCACATCGACGATCTTCAAGTCGCGGCGGCGGCCCGGGCGGCCGGCGTCGTCGTGGCCCCCTTGTCCGAGTACCGCCGTACCACTCCCGGCCCGCCCGGCCTCGTCATCGGCTACGCGACCCCGTCAACCGCCGACCTGCACAAAGCCCTCGACATCCTGACCGAGGTCCTCGACGTCAGTCGCCGTTGAGGGGGTCGATGTAGGCTCGGGCGCCCCAGCGGAAGTGGACCGGGGCGGTGAAGTTGCTGCCGGACAGGCCGAGGCTGTTGATCACCGTGGCGGTGCCGTTGGTATGGCCGACGGCGTACTGATAGCCGGTGCCGGTGTCCTTGTCGATGCCGAGCAGGATGGTGCCGAACTGACCGCACTGGTTCGCGATCAGTTTCTCGAAGCCCTGCCAGGTCTTGGTCCGCACCGGCCTCACGATCGGCTTCATCGGCGAGGTGACCGGGATGCGGATCGTGTACAGCGCGCCGCCGCGGGTGTTGGCGAGGAAGGTGTCGTACGTCGCGGTCTTGCTGATCAGCGCCATCGACTTGACCGAGGCGAACCCCGGCGCCGACCCGGTAGCCTTCCAGAACCAGCGGTTGATGCTCCACCGGAAGAGCGTGCCGTCGCTCCGCAGCCCGTACGCCGATTGCCGGGCCGGCGACCCGCTTGCGTAGTAGCTGGAGGTCTCCAGCGCCGTGAAGTTCGCCCAGCCGCCGCCGACCCGCTGGAGCTCGTTCGGCTGCCCAGGGTCGATCTCGCTCATGATGTCGATCCAGTACGAGCGGTAGTACAGCGAGTCGCCCTGGACCACCCAGCCCTCGTTGGCGGCGCCCGCGGAGTACGGGTCGGTGGTGAAGGTCGTGCTGAGCCGCACCGCGCCCGGCGTGAACACATTGAAGGTCACGCCCGCGAAGCCGATAGTGCGCGGCGGGTACCCGATGGTGGCCCCACTGCTGTCATGGGCACCGTTGTCCAGGACCGATCCCGGGCGGACACCGCAGGTGGCAGCTGCCGTCTGCGCGGCACCGCCGGTCGCGGTGGCCGGCGCCATCGTGACAACCGCGGCAAGAACCACCGCGCCGGCCAGGCCGTACGACCGGACTCGTCGAATCATGCTCGCCCCTCGAATGTCTCGTCACCGATCCGACGGTCAGGCTCCACGCGGCGGCCGATCCCTCCACGGTCGCCACAGTCACCGTGCCTCTCCTAGACCTTGATGCGAAGTGAGCGGAGAAGGTTGTGTCACTCCCCGTTGAGCGGATCGAACTCCAAACCCCAGCGGAAGGCGACCGGGTCGGGGAATGTGCCTTGGACCTTGCCGAGGGCCCCTGATCACCGTCGACAGGCCGTTCGCGTCGTGAGAAGAATCGCCGTGCCTGCTACCAGGCCGACCCGGATGCTGCTTGGTCGGGACATGTGCCCTCCCCTCTCTCCCCATAAAGCACGATAGGAGTGAGGCAGGAAAGGTTATGCCGAAGGGCGTCAGGGCTGGGTCGGATTGTTGCGGAGGGGTGGTTGGACGACGGGGACGTCGCCTGACCAGGTGAGTTCGGAGATCCACATCGTGCGGCCGTGAGGGTCGGTGCCTACTTGGGTGGGGTTCCAGGCGTGGTAGATGAACCAGTCGTGGTCGGCTCCGTGGAGGACCATGTTGTGGCCGGGGCCGGCGGCGTCGGGGGAGGTGGCGAGGATGGGGGCGCCGGACTTGGTGCAGGGGCCGGTGGGGGATTCGCAGAGGGCGTGGCCGACGGCGTACGTCGCTTTGTCGAAGGCGTTGCCCGAGTAGAAGAGATGGAACTTGCCGTTGCGTTCGACCATGTACGGCGCCTCGACCAGGTTGCCCTCCCACTCGAGGTCCTGCTTGATCAGGCGATGCACCGAGCCGGTCAGCGTGAGACCGTCGGCGGATAGCTCCGACACGTAGATCCAGGTGTCGACACCGCTCGCGTTGCCGTCGTTCTTCCAGTACAGCCAGCGGCGGCCGCTCGAGTCCTGGAACGGCGACGCGTCGATCGAGCCGCCTTCGTCCACCTGGGAGATCAGGGGCTGTGCCGATTTATCGACATATGGACCTTCCGGCGCGGACGCGACCGCGACGCCGACGGCCTGCCGGTCGGACGCGTCGTCGCGACTCGTGTAGTACATGACGTACCGGTCGGCGGCATGGACGGCGACCTCGGGCGCCCACACCCGACCCGGAGAGGTCCAGGACGGCAGCACCGGGAGTGCGTCGCCGACCTCGTCCCACGAGACGAGGTCCGGCGACCTCAGCGTCTGTATGTTGCCGAGCGCTCCGTTGGTGGCGAACGCGTAGTAGATGTTGTCTACGGCAACAACGAACGGGTCGGCGAAGTTGTTGCCGTAGATCGGATTGGTAAAGCCCATTGTCACTTGCTCTCGTAGAACTTCAGGTAGTCGAACGTCGCCACCGGCGGCGGGTTCGCACCGGTGAACTCACCGTGCGCGTACAGCCCGATCCTCGCCGCTGCCGGTAGCACCCACGACGCACCCCACGTCCAGTTCCTCCCGTCCACCGACGTTCCCGCGCGGTAGACGTGCTCACCCGCGGCGTTCTGGTGATAGGCGAGCCGCATCCACAGAGTCGGCGCCGATCGCCCGATAGCAGCCGCACCGTACGACGTTGCGCCGTCCGACGGCCGTGCCACCAACTCACGCCCGTACTCGGTCTGCCGGGTCTTCCAGATCGACACGTTGCCCAGCCGCGCGAAGTCGCTGTCGTTCAGGTAGGCGACCATCCCGGCTTGCTGGTAGTTGCGGACATCCCCCTCGCCGGTGTCGAGGTGCAGCTTGGTCTCCGCGATCCAACTGTCGCCGGCAGGCGTGGTGTGGAACAGCAAGCCCGCGTTGTTCGCGCCGCCGGTCAGATCCGCGTTCTCCAGCGGCCACGACAGCTTGCCGTCAGCAACAACTGCGTTGGGGTCCGGCCGTACCCACGACCAGTCCGCCCCCAGCGCCGAGGAGAAGTCGTCTTCCACGAGCAGCTTCCCGGTCCGCGGTACGTCGGCCATCCGCGTCACCGGCTTCGCCACCGGCCGCACGGTCAGGTTGTCGACCTCCGCCGACCCGAGCCACCGCACCGGCGCGGACCCTAGCGTCAGACCGGGTACGACGAGCTGCGCCTCGGCGTACACATCACCGAGACCGGCGTCGTTGAGCCGCGCGGTCACGGTCGAGCCCGAGACCTGGACGGACAGCTTGTTCCACTGCGTACGGTCGAAGTCCGCCGGCACCGCCACCGAGGTGGTTCGGCCGCCGGCCACGACAGTGAGCTTGCCGTTCGCAACTGTTGCTACAACCTGGTTGCCCAAGACCGTGCTGAACGACGATCCGAGCCGGACATCCGCCTCCACCCGCAGCGAGCCACCGGGCGCGGCCTGACGGGTCTGGGCAGCTCCGTTAATCGCGGCGGTCGGACCGCCGACTGTGTCGCCGGGCTGATGGGTTGCCGACTGCAGTCCGCCGGCCGGATCGGTGGAGTCGATGCCCAACCCAGAACCGGTCGTCGGCGCAGGCACCGCTCCGTCGGACGGACCGAGTCCGGCCCGGGTCCGCGGCCAGCCGTCGATCCAGTCGATCCGGTCGATCAGCATCGGCCGCCGGTTGATCCCGAACGGGTCGGTCAGCCACGGCGTACCGCGGTCGATCGCGTGGTAGACGATGTGGTCCTGGCCGGCCGCGTCGGTGATGAACGCGTGGTGGCCGGGACCGATCCACTTGTTGCCGTTCTGCGTGATGACCGTCGTACCGCCGACCCGCGAGTCGGTCAGCGCGGCGCCGTCGGCGTCCACGAACGGACCACGGGGAGAACGTGACCGGCCGGCGAAGACCGAGTAGCCGGTGGTCGGGCCGGCGCAGCAGTTCATCGACGAGCCCATCAGGTAGTACCAGCCGTCGCGGTACACGACGTACGAGCCCTCGTAGCGGTCGCCGATCGTCACCTGGGTCGGCGTACCGACCGACTGCAGGCCGTCCGCGCTCAGTTCGGTGACGGAGATCCCGCCGTAGAAGCCGCCGTAGTACAGGTACCGCTTGCCGTCCGCGGCCGTGAGCATGGCCGGGTCGATGGTGCCGTAGTACCCGCCGTTGCCGTCCGGCTTCGGGGCGACGACCGGGCCGCCGGTGGCGGTCCACGGTCCCGCTGGGGTCGGGGCGGTGGCCACACCGATCGCAGGATCGCCACCGGGGTTGGCCGCGGTGTCGGTGACGGTGAAGTACATGACGTACCGGCCGCCGAAGTACCGGATGTCCGGAGCCCAGAAGAACGACCCCGCCGCGGCCCAGGACGGCTTGGTCTGGTCGTTGAAGACTGTGCCGAGGTACTCCCAGGAGCTGAAGTCCTTGGTCCGGGCCATGTGCATCAGGCCGAAGGGGCCGTTCGCCACCAAGGGATCCGAGGTGGCGTACGCGTACCAGTAGCCGTCGCGGCCCTGGATGATCGATGGATCGGCGAACGTGTCGGCGAAGCTCGACGAGATGGCGTTCGTCGTGGTCACAACGGGTGCCGCCGTGGCGGCCGACGTACCGGCCGCTACGGCAACCACAGCGAGGGCTGCGGCGAGGAATTTCTGGGAAGGCACGGGCGGGTCCCCTCTCGAATCAACCTTGCAGTCGGATCACGTGCCACGACGCCGGCGGCAGCGTGGCGGTGCAGATGCCGTTGACGACCTCGGTGCTGTCGACCGCGCGCGGGACCACTCGGTCCGGGTCCTCGGCGGTGTTCGCGGCGGCGCGGTCGTCGTCGTACAGGGCGAGGTGCTCAATCAGTTGCAGGCCGAGCGGGATCTCCAGGTCGACTTTGTCGGTCTCGCTCCGGTTCACCACGAAGATCGTGGTCGCGCCGGTGTTCTCGTCGTACGTCGCTGTGCTCCACAGCGCCGGGATCCGGCCGAACGCGGCGGTGTCGATCTCAGGGCCGCCGGTGATCGCGGTCCGCAGGACGGTCGGGCCGGCGTACCGGGCGGTGAGTGCGAACGGGTGGAAGATGGTCTGCCGCCAGGCGCGACCACCGGGCTCGGTGCGGATTGGGGAGATCACGTTGACCAGTTGCGCCAGGCAAGCGATCTTCACCCGGTCGGCATGCCGGAGCAGCGTGATCAGCAGGCTGCCGACCACGACCGCGTCATCGACGGTGTACGTGTCCTCGATCAGCGGGCTGACCTCGCGGATGCCGAGACCGAGCTCACCGGGGAAGTGCTGCTGGTACCAGACGTTCCACTCGTCGAACGACAAGGTGATCTCCTTGTCGCTGCGCTTCAGCGCCTTCACGTGGTCGGCGGTCGCGACCACCTCGGTGATCATCCGGTCCATCTCCTCGGACGCGGCCAGAAAGCTCGCCTGGTCGCCGTCCTGAGGTTCGTAGTACGCGTGCAGGCTGATGTGATCCACGAGCTCGTACGTGCGTTCCAGCACGACGCGCTCCCATTCGCCGAAGGTCGGCATGGTCGCGTTGCTCGAACCGCAGGCGACGAGTTCGAGCCCGGGCTCGACCCGGCGCATCGCGTTCGCGGTCTCTTCGGCGAGCCGGGCGTACTCCTCGGCGGTCTTGTGACCGATCTGCCAGGGGCCGTCCATCTCGTTGCCCAAGCACCACACCTTGATGCCGTGCGGCTCGGTGTTGCCGTTCGCGACCCGGCGGTCGGGCAGCTCGGTGCCGCTCGGAAGGTTGCAGTACTCGAGCAGCTCGACGGCCTCCTTGATGCCGCGGGTGCCGAGGTTGACCGCCCAGATCGGCTCGACCTCGGCCTTGCGGGACCAGGCGACGAACTCGTCGGTGCCGAACTGGTTCGGCTCGATCGCCCGCCAGGCCAGGTCGAGCCGCCGCGGCCGCTGGTCCTTCGGCCCGACGCCGTCCTCCCAGTCGTAGTTCGAGACGAAGTTGCCGCCGGGGTAGCGGATCGCGGTGACACCGAGCTCGCGGACCAGCTCGAGCACGTCCTGGCGGAAGCCGTCCGGATCGGCGGTCGGGTGCCCGGGCTCGTAGATGCCGGTGTAGACGCAGCGGCCCATGTGCTCGACGAACGAGCCGAACAACCGCCGATCGAGCGCACCGACCACGAACGCCGGATCCACCACCAACCGAGCCACAGAGCCTCCCCAAGAAGCCTTTACAACGTTTAACGTGGATGTCTACAACGATTGATAAGACCTGTAAAGGGCTGAGCCCGCATGGTCGTGGCACACTCAGGCTCAAGCCGGTGACAGGAGGTTGTGGATGACGACCAGGCTGAGCGATGTGGCGGCGCGGGCCGGGGTGTCGGTGAAGACCGTCTCCAACGTCATCAACGACTACCCG
Source organism: Kribbella sp. NPDC020701 (assembly GCF_055562215.1). NCBI lineage: Bacteria > Bacillati > Actinomycetota > Actinomycetes > Propionibacteriales > Kribbellaceae > Kribbella > Kribbella sp. NPDC020701. Next base: position 531,069 of record NZ_JBVHFT010000002.1, read on the forward strand.
CACATCACCGCGCGGACCCGGGAAAAGGTCGAGGCCGCGATCGCCGCGCTGGATTACCGGCCCAACGTGAGCGCCCGGTCGCTGCGCAAGGGCCGGTCCGACTTCATCGCACTGGCCATCCCGGAGATGGCCTCGCCGTACTTCGCGGAGCTCGGCGCCGCGATCAGCCGGGCCGCGAAGCGCCGCGGCATCACCGTGCTGATCGATCAGACCGAGGGCGAGGCGGCCGCCGAGAAGCTGGTCCTGGACGGGATGCGCGGGCAGTTGATCGACGGCATCATCTTCTCCCCGATCACCACCGCGCCGGCCAAGATCATCGCCGCCGGCACCGGGAAGCCGCTGGTCCTGCTCGGCGAGCGCCCGGCCGGCGGCAGCTTCGACCACGTCGCGGTCGACTCGGTGCAGGCGTCGTACGACGCCACCAGCCACCTGATCTCGATCGGCCGGCGCCGGATCGCGGCCATCGGGGTCGGCGGCGGAGCCGGGACCGGCGCGGTCCGGCGGAAGGGGTACCGCAAGGCACTGAAGGCGGCCGGCCTGCCACATGACCCGGCACTCGAGTTGGCCGGCACCGGCTATCACCGCCCGGACGGTGCGGCCTCGATGCGCGAACTGCTCGCGTTGCCTGAGCCACCGGATGCGGTGTTCTGCTTCAACGACCTGCTCGCGCTCGGTGCGCTCCGCACCCTGGCCGACGCCGGGCTGTCGGTGCCGGGTGACGTCGCGGTCGTGGGCTTCGACGACATCGAGGACGGCCGCTTCCACGCGCCGTCGCTGACCACGATCTCGCCGGACAAGGAATGGCTGGCCGACAACGCGGTCAGCCTGCTGCTCGAGCGGATCGCCGGAACCGGTGAGGCCGCGCGCCGCGACCTCACCGTCCCGTACACGTTGGAGATCCGGGAGTCGACGGCCGGCTAGCAGGTGAGGTTCGCGGTCGCGGCCGCACCGCGGGCGACGGTGATAGGCCGGGTCTCCTGCACCTGTCCGGCGGGGTAACCGTTCTGCGCGGCCATCTGGTCGCCGAGCGCCTTATAGATGGACTCGTCCGGCGTGATCGGCGCACCGGCGTACCCGGGCTCGCGGAGGACGAGGTTCGAGTAGGTGTGGTTGGTGATCAGCGTGGTCACCTGATGCTGCGACACCAGCGCCTGGATGTTGCGTGACTCGGGCTCACTGAACGCGCTCGCACCGCGGTACGTCTCCGACGTCAGGCTGCTGGACGCACCGGGACCACCCCAGAAGCCGCGGAGTAATTGCGGTTCAGGTCGACACCACGGGACCGGTACGACGACTGTGCACACTGACCGGCGGTCGGGATCTGCCCGTTCGTGACCCGGCAGTTCTTCCGCTTCAGCTCGTACCCGAGCGAGCGGCTCAGGCTGAAGCCGTCCGGGTTCACCACCGGTACGACGATCACCCGCGACTTCTCGAGGATGTTGGTGATCCGCGTGTCGGTGCCGTCGTTCTTCAGCAGGTCGTAGGCGAACTCGATGGTCAGCTCACCCGACGGCCACTCCCGCGCGTGGTGCAGGCCGACCATCAGGAACACCGGCTTCCCGTCGCTGGTGCCGACGTCGTGGGTGATCTCGAGGCCGCGGATCGTCCGGCCCTCCAGCGACTTCTCCTTCAGCGTGAACAGCTTCGCCTTGGTCGGATACTGCTGCGCGAGACTGGCCAGGTCGTTGTCGTAGTCGGCCAACTGCCGGCGCGGCCTGCACTTGGCTCGCGGCGCCGGCGGCGAGCACTGCCGCCAGCGCGAGCGGAATGAAGCGGGTCCATCGAGTGGGGCGGAACACATGACCTCCAGTAGTCGAGTTGTTGCCTGCAGTAACTGGAGGGTAGAGGTCCGTCAGCGCTCTGGGAACCCCGCCAACTGCTTGGCGAACCCGGTCTGGGTCTTCTGCAGCTTGCCCGCCAGGCCGAGGACGGCGTTGCGGACCGGGCGGAGCGGCCGGGGGAGGTTGGCCAGCCGGGTCAGGCGGTGCGCCAGTGCGATCACCCGGACGGCCTCCGCGCGACTGTTCGCGGCGTACGCGTCGAGATCCGACTCGTTGCCGGCGGTCAGCGCCACCGACAGCGCGTCGGCCAGGGTCATCGCGTCCCGCAGCCCGAGGTTCATGCCCTGGCCACCGGCCGGGCTGTGGGTGTGGGCCGCGTCGCCGGCCAGCAGGACCCGACCGGCCCGGTACTCGTCGGCCACCCGCTCGTGGATCCGGAACCGCGATCCCCAGACGACCTCGGTCACCGTCGGCGAGGTTCGGCGCGGACCACGGGTGGCCAGCAACTGCTGCGCGTAGGCGAGGTCCGGGTGCTCGGGAGCGTCGTGCACCTCGGCGACCAGCCGGAAGGTGCCGTCCGGCAGTGGCGCGACCACGAGCAGCCCGGCGGCGGCGAAGTACAGCGCGACCTCGTCGACCGGCAGTCCGCCGTCGACGCGGACGTCGACCAGACTGCAGGACAGCTGCAGGGTGTTGCCTGGCATCCGCAGTCCGGCGAGCTCGCGGATCGTGCTGTTCATCCCGTCGGCGGCCACGACGTACCGGGCCTTGATCACGTCGCCGCTGTCCAGGGTGACCTCGGCGCCGTCCACGGTCTGGGTCAGGCCGGTCGCGGCGTACGGACGCAGCACCGTGCCGCCGAGCTCCTCGAGCCGCTCGAGCAGGACCTGCTCGGTGACCGACTGCGGAATCATCGTGATGAACGGGTAGTCGGTCGGCAGGTCGGCGAACCCGACCGGGACCAACCGGCTGTCGCCGTCGCGCACCGCGAAGTCCTCCAGCTCCAGGCCGAGCTCGACCAGCCGCTTGGTGACGCCGATCTGGTCCAGCATCTCCAGGGTCCGCGGGTGGATCACGCAGGCCCGCGAGGTGTTCGACCCCTCGGCCTGCCGGTCGATCACCACCACCGAGTGGCCGTGCAGCCGGAGCCCGGCCGCCACCGCCAGCCCGACCGGACCCGCACCCACCACCACGACGTCTGCATTCTGCGGAGTCATCGTCGCTCCTTCCTCAGGTTTATCAACGCTTGTTGACTTTTACTGTAGGAGCGCGATTGGCAAAAGTCAACAAGTGTTGGCATATGCTGGGGCCATGGCGGAGAAGAAGTCGGACCGGACCCGGGCGGCGATCCTCGCGGCGGCGCGGGAGCGGTTCGGCACGGACGGGTACGAGCGGGCCACGATCCGGGCGATCGCGGCCGACGCGGCGATCGATCCGGCGATGGTGATGCGGTACTACGGCAGCAAGGAGAAGCTGTTCGCGGCGGCGGCCGAGTTCGACGTCCGCCTGCCCGACTTCGGCGACGTCCCGACGGAGCGGCTGGGCGAGGCGATGGCCCGGCATCTGATCAACCGGTGGGAGGCCGACGACACGCTCCGGGTGTTGCTGCGGACGGCGGTGACCAACGAGGTCGCAGCTGAACGGATGCGCGAGGTGTTCGTCGGGCAGCTCGCGCCGACGCTGCGGAAGCTCGCGATCGACGAGCCGGCTGTCCGGGCCGGACTCGTCGCCACACAGGCGCTCGGCTTCGCGCTGTGCCGCTACATCCTCGAGCTCGCGCCGATCGTGAAGCTGCCGGCCGAGGACGCGATCGCGTGGCTCGGCCCGACGCTCACGCGCTACCTGACGGCGCCGTTACCCAGCCAGGAGTGAAGGGCGGGGAGAGCTTCTTCCAGCGGCGGAAGGTGGGGATGCCACTTGAGCTCCCATTCGAGCGAGACCGGGTAGTCGGTGCCGTCGAGGGTCTGCAGGAGCTCCTGGATCGGGAAGTCACCTGCCCCGATGGCGACCGGGCGGTAGTCCTGTCCGGAGTCGGCGTCCTTGACCTGGACCAGCTCGATCCACGGCTGCAGCAGATTGAAGGACTCGGCCAGGGTCTCGCCGTGCGACCAGGTATGGGAGCTGTCCCAGATGACCTTCACGTTGTGGCCGGGGACGTCGGTGTCGAGCAGCCCGCAGAGCGCGGCGACCTGGCGGCCGGCCGAATGCGAGTCGTGGGTTTCCAGCAGGATGGAGGCGTCCCTGGAGGCGGAGGTGACCCGGTCGAGGGCGCGGATCTCACCAGCGCTCGGGCCGTACGCCGTACCGTCGTCGATCGTGCTGGGGTCGTCGCCGGCGAAGACGCGGACGCCGCGCGCACCGAGGTCGGCGGCGAGCTCGAGGTGGGCCTCGAGCGGCTGGTCCTCGACCGCGCAGAGCTTGATGTAACTGCTCACCGTGAGGATCTCCAGGCCGGCGTCCTCGATCCGGGACCGCAGTTCACGCCGCTCCGCCGCGGTCAGGCCGGTGTGGGTGAACTCGTCCGGCGCGGCCCGCAGTTCGAGCCCGGAAATATCGTTGCCTTTGGCAAGCTCCAGGACCTGGTCCAGGGGCGCTCCGGGGCAACCGAGCGTCGCGAAAGCCAGATGCATACAGCTACCCGATCAGACCCAGCGCCGACGCGGGTGGGTCCGCGGCGTGTTGGGCTGCTCGGGTGCGGGCTGCTGCTGCTCGTAGGAGTACGGCGACTCTTGCTGGTACTCGGTCTGCTGCGGCTCCTCGTACTGCGAACCGTAGGACTCCGAAGCGTAGTTCGGGCTGTAGGTCTCGTAGGACTCGGTGCTGTTGTACTGCGAGCCGCTGTAGGAGTCGTACGACGACGAGTCGTAGCTGTTGTTGCTCGAGCCCGAGTAATCCGAGGTGTAGCCGTTGCTGTAGTCGGTCGGCTCGTAGCTGCTGCCCGCGGAGTACTCCGAGCTGTACGACGTCTGGTAGTCCGAGGGGGACTCGTACGACGTCTGGTAGTTGGAGTCGCCGTACGACGAGCTGCCATAGTCCGAGTTGTAGGTGCTGTAGCTCTCCGGCTGGTACGACGGCTCCGGGCCGTACGACGGCACCGGCGGCAGCGGCTTGGATGGGGTCAGGTAGTCGTCGTCCTGCCCGACGGCCGGAGCCGGCTCGTAGTAGCCGGAGGACGCCGACACGTGCGACGACGGCATCGAGTGCTCCGACGGCGAGTACACGGTGTGGTCCGCTGAGGCGCCGTACTGCGAGTACTCATCGTGCGAGGCGACCGTCGGCTGGATCGCCGACGGGCTGTCCACCGCGACCCGAGCGGCCCGGCGGCCTGCGCGCGCAACGGGCGCGGGCTCAGGCTCGGGTGCGGTCTCGACCTCCGGCGTGGAGGTCGACGTCAGGTAGTCCGGCGTCTCGTACGAGTACGGCTCCGAGTAGCTCGCGGCCCAGGACGGCTCGGCCGGCTGCTGCGGCTGCGGCTGGTACGAGTACGGGTCCGGCTCGACGACGGTCAGCGGCGGCGTCTCGTCCAGCCACCGGCTCGACGTGCTGGTCGACAGAGCGCCGTCGTCGGACCCGGAGCCGAGGTAGTCGTTCCAGGACGTCTTGGGAGCCTCGTACGTCGTCTCCTCGGCCGGCTTCTCGTCCTGCCAGGACTGGACCGGGCTGAACTGCTCGGTCGCCGGACCGTAGTCGTCGTTGTTGCCGGCGTCCTGCCAGCTCTCCACGACCGGAGCGAACGGGCTCCACTTCGGCGGCTCCTCCGCCTGGCGGTCGCCGGCGAACGCGGCGGGTGCCGCGGGAGCGCCGGGGAAACCGCCCGCGGCCGCACCGTCGCCCGGGAAGCCCTGCGGTGCCGGCATCGGGGCCTGCATCGGCGCCGTCATCGGAGCCGGAGCCGGAGCGAAGGGGCTCGGCGCCGGAGCCGGCGGCTGACCCACGCCGGCCATCTGGAACTCGGGCTGGCGCTCCAGCCGCCGCGTCGGCGCGGCGATCGGCTCGGAGATCGCCGGCTGCTCGTCGGTGTCGTCGTTCGCGTAGGTCGGGACCGCGGTGAGCTTCGGCTCGCTCTGGTCCCACCACGGCACCCACGCGCGGGTGGTCTGCATGTGGTTGATCTTGCGGATCACCATCGTGGCCGCGACCGCGGACACCACCGTCAGGACGAGCGAGGCCGTCCCGGCCAGGGCGATCCCGCGCAGCGACCCGACGGTCGCCTCCATCCACATCAGGAACCGGCGGACCACCACGTCGAACGCGAGAGCGCCGACCCAGGCGACCCACCACGCGGACGTGAGGGCCGGGGTCCTGAATCGGCGCAGGTCATCGGCGTACACAGGGGTCTTCGGATCGCTGGCGAGCCAGACGTCGTCGACAATCTGTTTCGGGTACCAGAGGTTCGGGCCGGGGCAGAACCAGCTGGCCAGCACCCAGCCGTGACTACGGCGGTGATCGGCCTGGCAGAAGACCTCGGAGTTGATCCGGGCCCGCCAGAGCCAGATCACGAAGACGACCGCGGCGGCAACCGAGATGACGACGTTCGGGACCGCGGTGACCTTGGCGATCGCGTCGGCGCGGTTCAGGTCCGCGTCATCGACGTTCGGCATCCCGCCGAGGTAGCGGTGGACGACGGAATACGTGTTCCAGTCGGACCAGGTGGAGAGCAGGTGAGTGACCGTCGACGCACCCAGCAAACCGATGGCGATCTTTCCGACCGTCCCGACCTGCTGGAACTCCTCGGCTGCGTGTGGCTGCCACTCTTCTTCATGGTCTTCAACTGCAGACAGAACTGATGGCTGCGGGTGGCTCACGTCTCGCGTCCCTCGCGTTGCTGGAACTCCGTCTGTTCGGCGTTTCGGCCAAATCCTGCCCCCGCATGACCGAGCCACATTGATACCACGAAGTAGGTACGCCACGGCAGTCGGCCCCAGCACGGAGGGTGTCGACTTAACGTGTTCTTTTCGTACGCCCATCACCACTGGTAACGAGCCATTGGACGGTGCGTGACGGGTTGGTTTACCGCGCAGGAGGTTGGTGTCTGCTCTGCGTTTGATCGAGTGCCCACCACGGCACCCACGGACGCTGCGTCTGGAGCTCGTCGATCCGCTCGATCAGGATCACCGCCAGCACCGCGGCCGCCGTGGTCGCCAGCGCCGAGATGCTGGACAGTACGACGTTCGTCCGCAGGTCACCGAGCTGCGTCGAGCCGGCCAGCACACCGCGCTGGACGATGTTGCCGGAGACGAGGCCGGCCACCCAGGTGAGCCACCAGACCCAGACCAGCCGGGTGCCGGGGATCTCCCGCAGGTTCTCGGTGAACGGGTCGGTCCGGGGGTCGCTGGCCGCGACGATGTCGTCGACGACCTGCTTGGGGTACCAGAGGTTCACCACCGGGCAGATCCAGCTGCCGAGCACCCAGCCACGGGTGAACCGGTGCTCGCCGCGGCAGAACATCTCCGCGTTCCACCGGACCCGCCACAGCCACACGATGAACACCACCGCGGCGGCCAGCAGAGCGAGCGCCGCGACGATGCCGAGCGAGCCCGAGATCAGGTCGGCCTCACCCAGCCGGTCCGGATCGTCGCCGTACCTCTTGAGGGTCTGGTAGGAGTACCAGTCCGACCAGGCCGTCGCCCAGGTGGTGACCGTGACGAGCCCGATCAGGATCGACGCGGCCAGGCCCATCGCCCGCTCGGAAGTGAACCAGCGATCCAGCGGCGGTTGCGGTGCCCGGCTCGGCATGGGATCAGGAATAGCACAACACCGCGTGACCGGGCGAGGACATCACGTCGCCATCGGTTCGTGGCGGATTTCCGCGAGAAACTGTCGGTGGCCGGCGCGAGGATGGGGTCATGCGCTGGTCAGTGATCGATTCACCCATCGGCGACCTGACGCTCGCGGTCGACGAGACCGGCTTGTGCCGGCTGCACTTCGGCGCGGCCGACCGGCCACTCGACGCCGACCCGCTGCTGACCGAGACGGCCGAGCAGCTGAAGGCGTACTTCGCCGGCGAACTCCAGGAGTTCACCGTGCCGCTGTCGGTCCGCGGCGGCTCCGACTTCGAGCGCGCCGTCTGGGCCCAGCTGCAGCGGATCCCGTACGGCGAGATGCAGACGTACGGCGAGGTCGCGAAGGTCGTCGGGGACGCGGGCGCGGCCCGGGCCGTCGGGGTCGCCTGCAACCGCAATCCGATCGCCATCGTGGTGCCCTGCCACCGGGTCGTCGGCGCCGGCGGCAAGATGGTCGGCTTCGGTGGCGGCATCCCGATCAAGCGGCATCTGCTCGAGCTCGAGGCCAGGGTCTCGATCGAGACGCTGTGGTCCTGACCGGTGTAACTGCCGGGGCACGCTGCGAAACCTGACGAAGATCTGACACCGGGATGGCGCATCTCAGCGCGCGTCGGGGGTTACCAGGGGACTACGGTTGCTAACAGCGATCGGATCGTCACGTTTGAAGCGAACGATTCAGCGGCCCTCCTACCTGCCCCCCGGAAGACGCATAGATGAACAAAGCACAGTCCACCGACCACCTCCATCCCGACCTGAGCGCTCTGATGGACAAGAGCGCCGAGGACTGGTCCGCCCCCGAGATCCAGGACGCCGCCCGTTCGGCGCTCCGGCTGCACGCGCCCGACCGCGAGCCGCTGACCTGGATCAAGCGGTTCAAGTTCGTCCCGTGGCTGCACCGCAACGACGCGGTCTGCCTGAACTGCGGCGGCACCTACCCGTGCATCACCCACCGGTACGCCACGCAACTGCTGTCGGCCGGCCGGTACACGATCGCCAAGCCGGATCACTCCGGCGCCGACCCCGAGCCGCAACCGACCTGACGTCGTACGCGCAAGGCGACGCCGCCGAAAAACGAAGGCCGCGAATCCCGGACGGGGTTCGCGGCCTTCGCCATTGCGGTGCTGTTACCGGGTGCTGCGGTCAGGAGTCGGTCGGCTTTGACTCGCTCGAGCCTGTCGACTTCCGGGTGGTGGTGGTCTTCTTCGCGGCCGGGCCGTTCGCGCTCGTGCCGGCCTTCACTTCGCCGTCCTTGGCGGCGGCCCCGGGCGTCTCGGCCTTTGGCGCCTCCGCCTTGGCGGTGTCGGTCTTCGGGCTGTCGGTTTTCGCGGACTCGGTCTTGCCGTTGGACTCCGTCTTGCCGTTGGCCGACGGGGTCTCCGGGCGTGCGGTCGCACCGGCCGGGGCGGAGCTGTAGTCGCGACCGCTGGTCGGGGTCGACTGCCAGGCCGGCTCCGGCGGGGTCAGCAGCTTCTTCACCGCTGCCGCGGCCAGGGCACCGAAGCCCAGGAACAGCACGACCTTGCGGAGCCGGTGGCTCTTCTTCTGCGGTACCTCGAGCTCACCCTTGAGCGCGGCCTTGGTGGCCTTGCCCCGGCGTGAGGTCTCCTCGACGACCGGCTCGGCGGCGGCCGCCAGCGACGCCAGCGCGGCGGTCACCTTCGGCAGCACGTCGTCGTTGAACCGCTCACGGGCCTTCTCCGCCGCGTGCTCGGTAGCCGGGCCGACCTTGGCGAGGGCGTCGTCGATCACCGGGCTGGCCTTCTCGACCGCGACTCCCGCGTAGTGAGCGCCGCGCTCCTTGGCCTTCTCGGCGTACGGCGACACCTTCTCCCGTGCGGTGCCCACGGCCGGCGCGAGGTGGTCACGGACCTGGCCGACGGCCGGTCCGAACTTCTCCGACGCCGTTTCGGCGAGTGGCCGGACTCGGTCCTTTGCGGTCTCGACCCGGCCCTTGGACTTCCTCAAACCCACGGTTCCCTCCTCGGTGCCGACCGCCCCGAAGGACGGACAGCATTCCCGCCCATCGGCGACATGGGCTCCTGATACGACTCTGGACAAATCCGGCTTCATCTGCATCGTACGACGTCACGAGCCGATAACCCTGTGCCCCACCTCTTCGAACCCACACATCACCCACCTGTGCACGTCTTCTTGGACGCCCATGACAGGATCGAGGGCGTAAGCCGTAACCGATGAGGAGTACTCCCGTGGCCGAAGAGCTGTACGCGACCCTGCAGACGACGAAGGGCGATGTCGTCATCAGGCTGTTCCCCAACCACGCACCGAAGACGGTGAGCAACTTCGTCGGCCTGGCCGAGGGCACCAAGGAGTGGACCGACCCGCAGACCGGGCAGACCGTCACCAAGCCGTTCTACGACGGCCTGACCTTCCACCGGGTGATCGACGGGTTCATGATCCAGGGCGGCTGCCCGCTCGGCACCGGCACCGGCTCGCCGGGCTACTCGTTCGACGACGAGATCCACCCGGAGCTGCAGTTCGACCGCCCGTACCTGCTGGCGATGGCGAACGCGGGCATCCAGTTCGGCCGCGGCACCAACGGCTCGCAGTTCTTCGTGACCGTCGTGCCGACGCCGCACCTGAACCGCAAGCACACGATCTTCGGCGAGGTCGCCGACGACGAGTCGAAGAAGGTCGTGGACGCGATTGCGACCGCGAAGACCGCGCCCGGCGACCGGCCGATCGAGCCGATCCTGGTCAACCACGTCGTCATCGAGCGCAAGAACAGCTGATCTTGTCGCGGGGCCGACGCGGCTCGGCCCCGCATGTCCAGGAGGACGCACCCGCGTGACCGACACCGTCTGCTACCGGCACCCGGATCGGCCCGCCGGGGTGCGCTGCCAGCGCTGTGACCGGCCGATCTGCCCGTCCTGCATGAACAGCGCCGCCGTCGGCTTCCAGTGCCCGAACTGCTTCAACGAGGGTGTGAAGTCGGTCCCGCGGACCCGGACGTCGCTCGGCGGCATCCAGCGCGGCAACCCGCAGGTCGTCACCCTCAGCCTGATGGCGATGAACGTGCTGGTCTTCATCGCCGTCCGGGCCGGCAGCAGCCGGATCGTCAACGATCTCGTCCTGGTCCCGGTACTGGTGGACAGCGAGCCGTGGCGGCTGCTCACATCGGCCTTCACCCACCTGCAGATCTTCCACATCTTCGCGAACCTGTTCATGCTCTACCAGCTCGGCCCGCCGCTGGAGCAGATGCTCGGCCGGCTGAGGTTCCTGGTCCTCTACCTGCTGTCCGCCCTCGGCGGCGGCGTCGCGGTGTGGCTGCTGTCCGCCCCCGGCTCGGCCACGCTCGGCGCGTCCGGCGCGGTCCTCGGGCTGATCGGCGCGCTGCTGGTTCTCCATCGCGCCCGCGGCCTCGACATCACCTGGATCCTCGGCTACGTCGCCATCACCGCCGTCCTGTCCTTCGTCGTCCCCAGCATCTCCTGGCAGGGCCACCTCGGCGGCTTCGTCACCGGCGCCGCCGTGGCCTGGATCTACCTCCAGATCAACAACCGCCGCCGCAACAAGACCCGCACCTGACGGTTCAATCTGCAACTAATCGGCCTAGGCCACAATTTCCGCTCGGTTCGATGAATGCGGATGACAGCGGGGCATGGATCCTCGTCTAATCAGGTGACGTCCCGACGGGGGACCCCAGTGGTTAGGACAGCTTGATGAGTCCACGTGCGGTGGAGAAGAGAGCGCGGCCCGGCAACGAAGGACATCGACCGGCGCCGTCAGCGAAGCAGCAGGCAGCTGTCGCCGAACTCGTGCCAGAGGTAGTGCTCGTCCAGAGCGGCGTCGTAGGCGCGCTGGACCGTGCTGCCTCCGACGACCGACTCCAGAAGAAGTAGATGCGAGGCCTCGGGTGCATGCATGCCGGTCACGAGGCCATCGACGAGGCGCACGGGGTGGTCCGGCCCGAGAACGAGGTCGGTCCAGCCGTGCGCGGCGGTGACCGAGCCATCTGGTGTGACGGCTGACTCGATGGCCCGGACCGCGGTGGTACCGACTGCGATCACGCGGCCGCCGTTGGACTTCACCCAGTTCACCAACCGGGCCGTGTGCGCGGGTACGTCGTACCGCTCGGGGAGAGGTGGTTCATGGCTCTCCAGCGATGACACCCCGCAGTGCAAGAGGATCGGCGCGATCAGTACGCCCTGCGACGCCAGGTGGCTCACCAGCTCGAAGCTGAACGGCCGCGCCGCACTGGGCATCTCCGCACTGCCAGGCTCACGGGCGAAGACGGTCTGGTACGACGCCAGCGGCCACCACTGACCGACGTACTTGTAACTGATCGGACGCCCGTACCGCTCGAGATAGCCGAGCACATCGCTCACTGGCGGCTTGGCACGCCACAGCCGGTTGGAGCCCGGTTGGTACGGCGACAGCAGTGTCAGTACGCCTTCCGGCACTTCCACGTGGTCGCCCGCCGTACCGCCGAACATCGGAGAGCCGCCGTTGCGCAACTCGATCACCCAGGTGCCGTCATCGAGCGCGGTAGAGAAGTGCACGACCACCGGTGCCACACCGGCCCCGGTGATCCACGAGCCGTCGATCGCCGCGGGCAGAGTGCCGGATGTGTTCACCAGCAGCAGGTCCCCCGGTCGGAGGTGCGCACCGATCCGGTCGAAGCGGGTGTGCGTGACGGTCGACCCCTCCGCGACCAGCAGCTTCACCTGATCCCGCGACAGCCCTCGGGCCTCCGGTGGTTCGGTGGCGTTCAGTGAATCGGGTAAGACGAATCTGGTGTTGGGGTGCACCCTCACGACGTCACCGCCGGCGCGAACTCCGCTGCCCGGTAACGACCACTATCCGGCCGACTGTCCAGCAACTGCAGGAACGCGGGTACGACGGTCGCCGGCTCAGGCCGGTCCGAGATGTCCTCACCGGGGAACGCGGCCTGGTGCATCGCCGTGCGCAGATCACCCGGATCGACGGCGTACACAGCCAGCGTCGGGTGCTCAGCGCCGAAGACGCGGGTCGCGTGATCCAGAGCAGCCTTGGCGGAGCCATAGCCACCCCAGGTCTCGTAGGCCTCGACCGCGGCGTCGGAACTGATGTTGAGCAGCACACCGGACGCGGTGGTGAGAGCCGGCAGCAGTGCTTGGGTCAGAGCGATCGGTGCGAGTACGTCGACCTCGTAGACGCGCCGCAGTTCGTCGAGGTCGGCCGCACCTAAGGGCTGCAGTGGACTCGGCCCGAGATAGCTCGCGTTGTTGATCAGCAGGTCGAGCCGACCGAGCTCGCTCACGGCGTCGGCCAGGTCGGCCCGGTGATCGGGGTCGGTGATGTCACCCGCGAGCGGGACCACGTCGGTATGGCTCGCCAGTGCGTCGGCCGCGTCCTTCAAGGCTTCGGCGCCGCGGGCATCGATCACCAGCGCCCAGCCGCGGTCAGCGAGTCCGTGGGCCAGCGCGAGCCCGAGGCCGGCGGACGCACCGGTGATCAGAGCGACAGGTCGGTCAGAGGGTTCAGGAGTCATGTCCGCACTCTCATACCTCAAGCCGACTTGAGGTCAAGAGCCTTCCAGCAAGATCCCGGGGTTGAGGACGGCGTGCGGGTCGAGGACGTGCTTGACCGCCTGAAGAGCTTCCACCGCGAGCGGGCCGATCTCGTCCGCGTAGGTCGCACGATGGTCGGTGCCGACGCCGTGGTGATGAGAGATCGTCGCGCCCACGGCCGCGATCGCCTGACTGGCGGCGGCTTTCGCCGTACGCCACTGCTGCACGGGCTCGTCGGTTTGGGCGGAGATGACGGTGAAGTACAGAGAGGCGCCGGTTTCGTAGACATGCGAGACGTGGCAGAGAACCAGCGGCGGCGTGCCTTGCTCGGTCAGCGACTTCACCAGCGATTCGGTCACGGCGGCCTTCAACGCCGGGATGCGAGACCAGAAAGCGGCGGTCTCCAACGTCTCGACCAGAGCGCCCTCGTCCAGCAAGGGATCGCGGAGGTACGGCGCCCGGTAGCGGCCGACTCGCCAGGTCTCACCCGGCCCCTCGCCGAGGTTCTGCCCACCGGCCGCGGTCAGGACCTCCGCGGTGCCGGAGTTGTACGGCCCGTCGAAGCCGACGATCGCCAGTACGCCGCTCGCCCCGCCGCCGAGCACATCCGGATCGGCCAGGTTCACCGCCGTCTCGGCCTCGTCGGACAACCGCAGGACGGTCGGCAACGGCCCGTCCTGGGCCAGTCGCCGGATCGCGGTCAGACCGGCCGCGAAGTTCTCGAACCGCCAGCCCTCGAAGTGCCGCTCGACCGGTCGCGGCCGAATCCGTACGACGACGGACGTGATGATCCCGAACGCACCCTCCGACCCGAGCACGAGCTGCCGCAGATCCGGTCCAGCCGCGGACATCGGCGCCCGGCCGAGCTCGATGGTGCCGCGCGTCGTGGCCAGCGTCAGGCCGACCACCATCTGGTCGAAGCGCCCGTACCCGGCCGAGGACTGCCCGCTCGACCGCGCGGCGGCGTACCCACCGATCGAAGCGCCTTCGTAGGACTGTGGGAAATGGCCGAGCGTGTAACCGCGGTCGGCGAGCAGAGCTTCGGCCGCCGGCCCCCGCACGCCGGCCTGCAGCGTCGCCGTCCGTGACACCTCGTCGAGCTCGAGCAGCTGGTCCAGCCGGCGGAGGTCGACGGTGACGAAGCGGCGATCCGGAGCGAGTCCACCGACCACCGACGTGCCACCGGAGTACGGGACGACCGCCAGGTCGTGCTCGGCGCAGCCTGCGAGGAGAGCGAGCACCTCGTCATGTGTCGCCGGGCAGACTACGGCGTCGGGCATGTCCGAGGTGTCACCGGCGCGATCACGGAGCAGGTCGGTCGTCGAGTAGCCGCGGGTGTGCGCCCACCGCGACTCCAGGTCGGAGGCGACGTGCTCGGCGCCGACCACCCCGGTGAGGAAGGCGAGCTGCTCCGGGGTCGCCCCCGGCACGACCGCCCCCGGCACGACCGGAGCTGGTGCAGGACGTCGTACGCCTAGGTGCTTGAGCGCGTCGACGGCCGCGGCGGGGAGGTCGACCGGGTGGGCGGGGTCGCCCCAACGGCCGGGCGTGAGTTGCACCACCGGAAGGTCCGACTCGGTCATCGTGGGCTGCCTTTCGGTGCGGCGGGGAGGTAGCGTCCGTGGGAGGTGGAACCCCCTGGCTTCCACCTCCCACGGACAGTTCCGGGACGCCACAGTCGCTGATACACTCTGACGTGTGATGTCTCAGCGTAGCAGCGACTCGGCGCAGGAAACAGGGTCCGAGACCAGCGCACGGCCGGCCCCGGCGAACGCGATCGGCGAGGAGCGCATCCTCGACGCGGCCTATGAGCTGCTGCTCGCGATCGGGATGCGCCGGATGACGATGGCCGACATCGCCCGGCACGCGGAGGTCTCCCGCGCGACGCTGTACCGGCGCTGGCCGAACGTGCAGGCCGTGGTCGCCGCGCTGATGACCCGGGAGTGGACCACGGCGCTGGTGTCGGCGTTCCAGCCGGACGCCGCGGACGGTCGGTCCCGGCTGGTCGAGGGCGTCGTCGAGGTGGTGGCGAAGACCCGCGTCCACCCGCTGATGCGCAAGATCATCGAGCTCGACCCCGAGTTCCTCACGCCGTACCTGCTCGAGCGCCGCGGCAGCAGCACGGTCGCGCACCTGGCGCTGGTCGAGGAGGGCATCAAGGCCGGTCAGACCGACGGCTCGATCCGGACCGGCGACCCGGTCTGGCTGGCCCGGCAGATCATCCTCGTCTCGCTCGCCTCGGCGGTGTCCGGGCCTGTGATGGCGTCTCCCGATGAGTTCCCCAAGCTCGACGAGGAGCTGCGCGACATGCTCACCAGGTACCTGACGCCATGACCGACCGGGGCGGTGGGGCGGGGAAGGTCTTGAGGAGCCTGGGCAACGCCAGCCTCAACGCGGCCCGCCGGACCCGCGAGCTGGACTGGCTCGACACGGTCGGCGCGGTCGACGTGCTGGTCATCGGAGGCGGGGTCACCGGCGCCGGCGTCGCGCTGGACGCGGCCGCTCGCGGCCTGACCGTTGCCCTGGTCGAGAAGCACGACCTCGCGTTCGGCACCAGCCGCTGGAGCTCGAAGCTCGTGCACGGCGGCCTGCGCTACCTGGCGTCCGGTCACGTCGGAATCGCGTACGAGAGCGCCGTCGAGCGCGGCATCCTGATGAAGACGACCGCGCCGCACCTGGTCCATCCGATCCCGCAGGTCGCGCCATGGTTGCCGCAGGCAAAGTTCGCGGAGGCCGCCATGCTGCGCTCGGCGTTCCTCGGCGGCGACATCCTGCGCACGTTCGCGCGGACCAGCGACGACTACCTGCCGCACTCGCGCCGGGTCAGCTCGGCCGAGATCCTCCGCTACGCGCCGACGCTGCGGCCCGAGGGTCTGCGCGGCGGGTTCCTGACCTGGGACGGCCAGTTGTACGACGACGCCCGGCTGGTGATCGCGATCGCCCGGACCGCGGCGCAGTACGGCGCCCGCATCCTCACCCGGGTTGCCGCCACGGAGGTCACGGGACACGGCGCGGTCCTGGTCGACCAGCTGACCGGCCACCGTCTGCAGGTGGACGCGAAAATGGTCATCAACGCGGCCGGGATCTGGGCCGGCCAAGTTGCCGCAGGCATCAAACTCCGGCCTAGCCGGGGCACGCACCTGGTGCTGCCGCAGTCCGTGTTCGGCGGGTTGTCCGCTGTCCTCACCGTGCCGGTGCCGGGTCAGCTGCGCCGCGTGGTGATGGCGATCCCCGCCCCGGACGACCGGGTGTACGTCGGTCTCACCGACGAGGACGCGCCCGGACCGGTGAGCGACGTACCGCAGGCGACCGAGGCCGAGATCGACTTCCTCCTCAACACGATGAGCTCGGCCGTCCAGGAGCCGCTGACCCGGGACGACCTGCTCGGTACGTACGCCGGACTCCGTCCACTGCTCGACACAGGCCACCACAAGGGTGAGGACAAGACCGCTGACATCTCCCGGCGGCACGCCGTGATCACCACGGCCGACGGACTGGTGACGATCGTGGGCGGGAAGCTCACCACCTACCGCCGGATGGCGCAGGACGCGCTCGACACCGCGCTCGCCCAGTCGTCACTCGACGTACGACGTCCCTGCCTGACGCACCGCATTCCGTTGGTCGGTGCGGCCGATCGGGTCCGGCTCGCGGCGGTGCGGGCGCCGGCACGGTTCGTGCAGCGGTACGGCGTGGAGGCGCCCGAGGTGATCGCGGGACCACCGTCACTGACCCAACCGGTTGCGCCGGGTCTGCGGACGACGTACGCCGAGCTGTTGTTCGCCGTCCGGCACGAGGGGGCGCTGACGGAGGACGACGTTCTGGACCGGCGGACCCGCATCGGATTGTCGGCCGTGGATCGCGAGCTGGCGCTGCCCGCGGTCCGGGAGGCGTTCGCCGCGGTGTGATCGCAGGTTTTGACCTGTGGGTAACGGGTTGACCGCTCCGCAGCGTGGGCTAACTTGGCTGCGGGGAGGTGGACAGGTGACGCAGCCGTATCAGGAGCCATATCCGGGACCAGCGCCGTACCAGGGGCCTGGGCCGTACCGGCCGATGCCGTACCAGCCGGCGCCGATTCCGCCGCGGTATCGACCGCTGCGGAAGCTCGCGCTGGTCAGCATCGTGCTGATGGGGCTGACCGCGGTGACCGCAGTGGTCCAGTCCGCGCTGCTCTGGAGCTCCTACGACGACGTCAAGCGATTCGTGTACGGGCTGCTGTCCGAGGAGGAGATCGACCGCGGCATCGAGTCGGTCTCCGGCACCGGGCCGCTACTCAACCTGGTCAGCTACCTGTTGATGGGCACGGCGGTCGCCTTCCTGATCTGGCTGTGGCAAGCGCGCGAGAACACCGAGTTCCTGCACTCGTCGCTGGCGCCACGACCGGTTCCGCCGCCCGAGCCGGGCCGTGTTCTGCATCGGCGCGTGCAGGGCTGGGTCGTCGGCTCGTGGTTCTGCCCGATCGTGCAGTTCTGGTACCCGTTGCAGGTCGTCGAGGACGTCGCCACGGCTAGCGAGCCGCCCGAGCAGCCAGGCGTGGCCCGGACCGGCCGGATGCGCACGCTGCTGTACGGGTGGTGGGCGACGTGGACCGGGTTCTGGGTGATCCTGATCGGCGGTGGTGGCATCGCGTTCATCGGCTTCATCGTGTGGATCGTCCGCCTGGTCGACGCGGCCGACGCCGCCGACGCGACCGGGGACTACGTCGACATCTACGACCTGCAGGACTTCATGGTCCGGGTCGCGCTCGCGGTCAACATCGGCTTCACCGTCGCGACCGTGCTACTCATCGCCGCCGCGGCCGCCGCGTCGCTCCTGCTGCTCCAGGTCACGCAGTGGCAGCAGGACCGAGTGACCGTTCCGCGCGTCACCGACGACGCGCCGCCGCCGGAGCCACCGCAGTACGCACCCCGCTACAACAACCCCGGCCCGACCTTCCCGTCCTACGGCCCGCGGTCCTAAGGGCGGCAGAGTACGACGCTCGCGTCGTCGTACCGCTTCCCGCGGAAGGTGTCCGGGTGCGCGGCCTCGTCGTGTGCCCAGACCCGGGCGACCAACTCGGGCAGACCATCCGTGGTGAGGACGTCGAGAAGGTCGCCCCAGGTGTGCCCGTAGCGCTCGACGTAGCGGGACGCACCGTCGGTCAGTACGGCGATCACGTCGATGTCAGCGCGATCCGTCGTACCGGTCACTGCTTCGTAGGCGGCCTTGGGTTCGGTGCTCG
The DNA here is from genome assembly GCF_055562215.1 of Kribbella sp. NPDC020701. Lineage (NCBI taxonomy): Bacteria > Bacillati > Actinomycetota > Actinomycetes > Propionibacteriales > Kribbellaceae > Kribbella > Kribbella sp. NPDC020701. The sequence goes on from NZ_JBVHFT010000002.1 coordinate 549,361, forward strand.
CGACCCAGAAGCCGCCCGGTTGGTTGCGGAGCCGACGGACGGATTCGAAGGTGTATTCGGGCACAAGGTCGATCCGATCGTCGCTGTGCACGACCACGGATCCACCGCTTGATCGCGTGACGATGGGCGAGTCGGCCAGGACCAGGTGCTCGACGTGGTCCGGTTGGAGTCGGAGCATCGCGACGGTGGATGACGGGCTGTCCGGGTTGGTGACGTCGCAGGTGCCGGCGTGTGCCGTCCGGACCGCGGTGATCGCGTCGGCCAGGAGGTCGGCGAGTGACGCCGACGAGTGGGAGAGGAGCGGCGGCGCGAGCTGGGTCGCGAGCTGGGCGACCAGCCAAGCGACGGAGTGGCGGCAGCCGGAGTCCACACCATTCGGGGCGGTGGCTCCGTCAAGAACGACGACGAAGTCGGGTCCGGTCAAGACCAGATCCTCGTTCACCGCGGGCGGTCGCCGGTCCGGCGCGGGCAGGCTGAGCGAGCGGATCTCCACCGGTCCAGTGTCCTATGTATGGCGTGACCAGCTGTCGGCCAGTGATTGCTCGAGGGAGATCTTCGGCGACCACCCGAGCTGTTTGCCGATCAGATTCACGTCCGCCTGCTGCCAGCTCACCCCCGGATCACCCTCCTCCACGATCTTCGCCGGCTGGCCGCTCAGCTCGAACAGCTGACCGGCGACATCCCGGGCGAGGGTCGCCCGCCCGGTGCCGACGTTCAGGACCGGTGGCGGCTTCGCGTCCGCGAGGGCCACCGCGAGCACGGCCTCGGCGACATCGCGAGCGTCGACGAAGTCCCGCCACACGTCGAGCGAGCCGACCTCGATCAACTGCCGGGAGCGGAGATCCCGGATCACGCGGCCGGTCAGCGTGCTCTCGGGCGCGCCGGGTCCGATCACGTCGAAGATCCGGAGTACGACGGCATCCGCGCCGTTCCGCTGGGCGCGCAGGACGAGCTCGGATCCGGCCAGCTTGGTGGTTCCGTACGGGCCCGCCGGGTGGGGTTCGGTCTGCTCGTCCTGGCTGGTGCCGTGCGGCCCGCCGCCGTACTCGGCCGCCGAGCCGAGCTGGACGAAGCGGGCGTGGCCGGCGTTGTCGCGGGCCGAGGCGAGCAGAGCCTCGACGGCGATCACATTCGCCCGGACCAGGTCGGCCGGTGTGCCGAGCGTGGCGCCGGCGGCGTTGACGATCACGGTCGGTTTGTACAGGCCGATCTGGGTGTCCAGGGCGTAGGGGTGCATCGAGGCCAGGTCGCACAGCCGGAACGGCTCGCCCCGGCTCCGGCTCATCCCGCGGTACTCGACCCCGCGGTCGGCGAGCAGCGCGCAGATCCTGGCGCCGAGGAAGCCTCCCGCGCCGAACACCATCACCCGCTCAGTTCCGGTCACCCCTCCATCGTGCGGCCCCTAGTTGTCGGTCCGCCTACCGTTCTCCGTCGTACCGATCACAACTCGTGTACGACGCTGTCGGTCTCGGATGGCAGGGTAGAGACTCCTGGCACCGATCGAGGGAGCAGTCATGGCCGACCGTGCGCGACCGGGAGCGCCGACCGAGTCGACGATCCGCGACTGGGACGACGCCGACCCGTCCGGGCAGACGTACCGCCGGGTGCTGTTCATCGACTCCGACCTGACCGAGGTGGACAACCGCGGCGGGATCTTCGAGGAGTGCACGTTCCGCGGGGTCCGGTTCAACGCCTCGACCCACACCGACGCCGCGTTCGTGAACTGCACCTTCGTGCGCTGCTCGCTGTTCGACACCACATTCACCCGGTGCAAGCTGGTCGGCAGCTACTTCGACGACTGCACCTACAACCTGCTGAAGGTGTCCGGTGGCGACTGGTCGTTCACCGGTCTCCCGGGCGCGGATCTGAAGGGGACCGAGTTCACCGGGGTGAAGCTGCGCGAGGCGGAGCTGACCGGCATCCGGGCGGCGAAGGCGGTGCTGCGCGACCTCGACCTGTCCGGTGCGTCGCTGCAGCGGGCCGACTTCACCGGCGCCGACCTGCGCGGATCCGACCTCTCGACGCTCGATCCACTGACCGTCGTCCTGAGGGATGCGCGGATCGACGTCACCCAGGCGATGGTCGTCGCGGCCACGCTGGGCCTCGACGTCCGCCCTTGAGAGACCAGCCTGTGGATATCTCCGCGTAGCCGGACCGTCATCCCCCGTTTTATCCACAGGCTGTGGATAACTATCCGGATAACTCTGTGTCCGTTCTGTGACATCTCACCGTGCAGTACAGATTGGGACAGCTCATCGCGTCAGTACATATTGGGACAGCTCATCGCGTCCGGGCCACCGGACGTAACCCGTTGGCCGGCTTCGGGGCAGGTCTCAGGACGGGGACCGACCGGCCGCGGCGATGCCGGGCCGCCTGCCGGGATCGTAGGACGAGCATCGCGGAGTGCTCGACGACGTACGGACCCGCGACCAGCCGACGGCTGCGGGTGATGTTCTGCAGGCCGGCGGCCACGCCCACCCCGCAGAACGCGCCGATCGAGTTCGCGATCAGGTCGTGCAACTGGCACGACCTGCCGAGCTGCGGGATCAGCGCCTGGACCGCCTCGACCGCGGCCGACATCCCGATCCCGGCGGCGATCCCGTCGGCCGGGCGGCCGCTGGCCAGCGTGAGCATGCCCGCGGCCGGGACGAACAGCAGGACGTTGAGCAGGCCCTGGAGTGGGGTCAGTCCGCCGGTGGTGGTCAGGTGCGTGCCACATTGGCCGATCTGACCCAGCCGGTGAGCGGTCGGGCTGAGGGTGGCCGCGAGTACCAGCGCGACGGCCGCCGGCAGGCAGAACGCCGCCAGCCGCGGGACCAGGTCGCCCGGGCGGCGCAGCGACGAGATGGCGATCGGCAGGGTCATGCCGGTGAGCACGAGCCAGGTGTCCAGTAGGTGTGGGATGCCGCGATAAGTCTCGAGCACGCGTCCGGACCCTCCCGTGGTCGACCGGCTGACTCGATCTCTTTCCTCGTCGATTTCGCTTCCTCACAAGACGATCTGCCGTCGGCTCCCACCGCCGCCAGGCTTGTCCGGACATCTGCACGCACCCGCAAACAGTCCGTGACAATCCGTGCACAAACTGTCACAGAAGGAAGGTGCTCAGGGCAACGATCTTTTGCATGCCTCCACCGATCGGTGGAGTAGGTGATCCACCGGACGAGGGCCGGGTAGAGCCGGGCGGGCGATGTGCGGGTGGGGCCGGGATCGCGACAGTGAAGAGGTGCCGAGATCACAACAAAGGAGTTCTGAGATGTCATCCATGGTCGACGTGCAGCACCCCCGGAGCGTCGGAGCGTTGCGTAGCGTGCAACTACTCGTCGGCGCCTACCTCGCCGTCAGCGTGCTGACGCTGGTCGCCATCATTGCCCTGCGCAACGACGCGGCGGCGGTCAACGACGCGGTCTGGACCCGCGGGACGATCGTGGTGGCCAGCGCGCTGCTCACGTTCGCGTTCGCCCGCCGGGCCGCCCGCGGATCCCGGAAGGGGTTCCTGCGGCTGCGGCTGGTGTCGGCGATCATGCTGGTCGCGATCGTGGTGATCATCGCGTTGCCGGGCACCTTCCCGCTCTGGATGAAATGTGAGCAGGCGATCTGCGGGCTGCTGCTTCTCGGTGTCGCCTTGTTGGTGAACGGGCGGCATTTGCGCTCGGTGTTCACTGGGCGGTGAGCAGGACGACGACGAGGAGTTGGGATGAGAGCGAGCGGGTCTGGCCGGTGCGGTTGACCGTGGCGCCGTACGTGCTGCTCGCCTTCCTGACCGCGATCACCGTCCTGATCAAACGCTCCGAGCCGCGCGGTCGACGAGCTCACCGAGACGAACCGCCGTCTCGAGGCGACCCTGGCCGAGAACGCGACCCTGCACGACCAGCTCGTCACCCAAGCGCGCGAGGCCGGCGTCCACGACGAGCGGCGGCGGATGGCCCGCGAGATCCACGACACCCTCGCGCAGGGCTTGACCGGGATCGTCACCCAACTGCAGGCGGCCGAGCACTCCACCGACTGGCGCCGGCACGTGACGGCCGCGGTCGGTCTGGCGCGGGAGAGTCTGACCGAAGCGCGGCGTTCGGTCCACGCTCTCCGTCCACAGCCCTTGCAGGCGGCGACCTTGAGTGAGGCGATCGCCGACGTCGTACGGCGCTGGTCCGCTCTGCACGGCATCGCCGTACAACTGACGACGACCGGGTCCCCGCGGGTGATGACGCCCGAGGCCGAGGCCGCTCTGCTCCGTGCGACCCAGGAGGCGCTGACAAACGTGGCGAAGTACGCGGAGGCGACCCGCGTCGGTGTGACGCCCCATCTGCTGAACATCTACGCCAAGCTCGAGGTCCCCGACCGCGCCTCCGCCGTCGCAGAGTCGTTCAGACGGGGCTTCCTCTGATCCAGCGCCTGCTCTGATTCACCGTCGGTGCTGGGCGACTGCGGCCGCGGTCCGGTCGTCGCCGTCCGCGCGGAGCCCCTCGATCACCCCGTCGATGTCGGCTTCGGGCCTGTTCTGGCTGAGCTTGACCTTCGCCTCGATCCGGCTGATCGCGATCTCGACGCCAACGATGGCCCGCAGTTGCCCGCTGACGAACTTCTCCGGCGCATCGTCCACCGACCACGGCTCCGCCCGGGTCGCCTCGTGGTGATCCGACAACCGCCGGACGACGTCCGCGACCCACGCCGGATCGTCGTGCACGGTCATCGTTCCGTACACGTGCGCGGTGACGTAGTTCCACGTCGGCACGACCCGGCCGTGCTCCCGCTTGGAGGCGTACCAGGTCGGCGAGACGTAGGCGTCCGGCCCGCGCATGATCACCAGCGCGTCACCGACCACGCTCCGGCGCCAGTGATCGTTGTTCCGCGCGAAGTGCCCGAGCAGCACGTTCCTCGACCGGTCGTAGACGAACGGCAGCATGGTCGCCACCAGCCCGTCCGTCGTCATGGTCACCAGATCGGCGGCACCGTGATGGGCAAGGAGGTCCTGAACCGCTTCGTCATCGGCGGCGAAGTGCGCGGGCACGTACATCGGTCACATCCTCAGCTGTGGCGAACAGTAGACAGTCTCCCCGCCACCACCGCCGCTCGGCAGGGCCATTCCGTGCCGCCTTCGGCAGTCCACTCAGTACTCGACTTCGTGCTCCCACTCAGGGCGCGACTGGGTGTGCAGACGCCAGTACTGGTCGGCGATGTCGTCCGGGTCCCAGCGGGTGCCAGGAGCAACGGCGTCGACCACGGTGACGGTCGCCGCGTGGATGCCGGCGGCGCCGTACTGCTGGTCGAGGAGCGTCACGAGCGCTCGGACGCCGGCCTTCCCGAGCGACAGGCTGACGTACGCCGGCTTCGGCTCGGGCATCCCGCCGGTGATGATGAAGGTGCCGGTGCCGCGGTCGACCATCGCCGGCACGACATGCGCCGCGGTGGTGATCGCACCGACCACGTTGACCGCCCACGCGTCCAGTTGTTGCTGAGCGGTCAGGTCGCCGACCGCGTCGGCCTGGATGAGCCCCGCGTTGTAGACGACCACCTCGGGTGCGCCGTGCTCTCCGATCACCCGGTCGAGCGCGGCCCGCAGCCCCGCCTCGTCGGTGCTGTCCGCGGTAAGCGCGAGGACCTTGGCGCCCGTGAGCGCGTGGGCCGCAGCCTTCACTGTCTGCTCCGAGCGCGCGATCAACCCGGCGCTCATTCCTTCCCGGACGAATCGCTTGGCCACCGCCAGGCCGATCCCGGGTCCGACCCCGATGACTATGACTCCAGACATGCCACGACCGTAAACCCTGACATTAGTGTCAAGGTCAAGTCAGCGGCGGGGGAGCACGCTGCCCGAGCGCTTGACGGTGGTGGTCAGCGGGGCGGTGTCGATGTGCGCGTGATGCCGGGGAGCGTACCGATCCGGGTGGCGAGGATGGATCCGGACGAGCCAGTCGACCCACCCGAGGCGGCGGCTCGACGGCACCGCGACCACGCGGACCGCGCCGACATCCGGGACGCGGTTGTGCTCACCACCGCGTTGTCCGGCGAGATCGTCAGCGGATAGGAATCCACACCCGCATGGCGTGCGGACCACGGTTGGACCACGTGTAGTACGGGATGAGGGTGAGCTCGGCCGGCTCCGCTGACGGAGCGGTCGTGCCGTAGGGGCGGTAGGGGTCCGGAGACTCGGGCACTACCGCCCCGCCGGTGTGGAGGACCGTGATGCCGCCCAGCAGGTCGGCGCGGTGTTCGGGAGTCAGTCCCGCCGTCGGGTCGAGGCGGAGGTTCTCCAGCACGACGTCGGCGTCCTGGTCGGGTTGCTCGATGGCGTAGACCAGTGCGCCGCGCGCTACCGCGACACAGCCTCGGGTGGAGTCCATCCGGGCGTTCGAGACCACCAGCCGCGGCGAGATGGGCAGCTGCAGCACAATCTGGTCGTTGGCGTGGAAAACGCGGCGGACCTGGGCGTAGTCGCCGGCGACCACGGGCTTCTCGTCGACCAGAGCACCCTCGGCCCAGTCCGGGATGCGCAGCGCCAACTCGACCTCACCGGCCGGCGCCTCCCGGACAGTCACCGTGACTCGACCGTCCCACGGATACTCGGTCTCGACGTCCACTGCGAACTCACTGGCGCTCAGCGAACTGGCGGTGTACTGGTGGATCTGCAGCCCGTCCGCGGTCGCAGTGGCGAGGTATGCGGGGAGGCTGGCCAGTGTGCGCATCACATTGGGCGGACAGCACGCGCAGTTGAACCACTCCCGCCGTCCGTACGCCGGTGCGCGCTGAACATCGCCGCGGGCGCCAGTCCGACGGTGCAGCGTGTTCACGTAGAAGTAGTCCGATCCGTCGAGCGAGACGGCCGGCAGGATCGCGTTGTAGAGCAGTAGCTCGATCTGATCGGCGTACGTCGACTCGCCCGTGGCCAGTAGCAATCGCCAGGCCCACTGCAGCGCACCGATCGCCGCACAGGTCTCGGCGTACGCCCGGTCGGCCGGCAACTCGTAGGCCTCACCGAACGCCTCACCGTCCCACCGCGACCCCACCGCACCCGTGACGTGCTGCTTCTGCCGGCGCATCGCGTCGTACTGACGTCGTACGGCGTCCAGCAGTTCGGTGTCCCCGGTTTCGATGGCGACATCCGTTGCCCCGGTGGCGAAGTACACCGCCCGTACGGCGTGCCCTTCGAGTGGTCCCGCTTCCCGGACCGGCACCCGGTCGGCGTAGTGCGCCGGGTCACCGTAGTGCGACGGATCGAACCCAGGCTTGGTCGCTCGCCCATGCCCCCGTGCGTCGACAAAGTACGACGCGAGGTCGAGATAGCGCCGTACGCCGGTGTGCCGGTACAGCTCGACCAGCGCCGATTCGATGACGGGGTGGCCTTCCAGCTCGGTCCGGCCGGACGGTCCGAAGGTGTCGGCCAGGTGGTCGGCCAGACGGGTCGCCACGTCGAGCAGTCCGGTCTCCCCTGTCGCGCGGGCCGCGGCCACGGCGGCCTGGAACAGATGGCCGGCGCAGTAGAGCTCATGACTCGTCCACAGCCGCTCGTAGCGCTCCTCGCCACGCACCTGGATAGCGGAGTTGAGGTAGCCGTCGTCGGCCTGCGCGGCCGCGATGGTCCGGGTCAGCTCGAGCAACCTGTCGGTCAGCTGGCCGTCCCACGCGACGGCTTCCAGCCACTTGTAGACATCGGAGTCGCGGAAGCTCGCGCCCTGCGCTGTGCCATCGGCCTGGCCGGCCGCGATCCGCAGGTTGCCGAGGTTGCCCGCGGCCTGGAGCCGGTCGTACCCGAGCGGGATCGCAGCCCGGTTGGCGGCCATCCGGCCGGCCCAGAATCCACCCGTCACCCGGGCAGCGGAGGTCGGACGCAAGGCCACGGCGGCGGACGACGTCGGTACCGCGGGGGAGGGCTGCATGCCACGGACGCTAACCGGGGCCCGAGCCGGACGCCAGATGCTAATGGGGATTAGCTAGTAATGCGCCGGTAATCAAACCGAGGTCTTGACACGTGACTGAAACGCTGGCGAAGCTTTCCGCAATCGCTAGGCAAAGGCAGCAGTAGGGCGTATTAGCAGGAAGGCTGGGGCTTGAACCGCATACCCGCCAAGAGACCCACGCAGGCCGATATCGCGCGGCTCGCCGGGGTCAGCCAGGCGACCGTCTCGCTGGTGCTCAACGAGCGCGATGCCGGCGTCCGGATCAGTCCGGCGACCCGGGAGCGCGTGCTGACCGTGATGCGCGAGTGGGGGTACGTCGCGAACGCGTCGGCCCGGTCGCTGGCCGGCGGCCGCAACAAGATCATTGGCGTCTACACGTTCGAGCCGGTCTTCCCGACCAGCGGCGTCGACTTCTACTTCCCGTTCCTGCTCGGCATGGAGCAGGAGGCGGCCGAGCTCGGCTACGACCTGCTGCTGTTCACCAGCGCCGGCGGCGAACGCCAGATCTTCCGCGACGGGTCGACCCGGCTCTGGCACGCGGACGGCGCCCTGCTGCTCGGCCGAGACCCGAACGTCGAGGAGATCGAGCAGCTCCGCGACTCCGGCTACCCGTTCGTGTACGTCGGTCATCGCGAGGTGTCCGGCCCGCCGGTGTCGTACGTCGGGGCGGACTACGCCGGGGCGACACAGCAACTCACCGAGCGGCTGTTCGAGCTGGGCCACCAGCGCGTGGCGTACGCGCGGATCGGCAACGGCAACGCACAACCCAGTCGTGATCGCGAGAGCGGCTTCCGCCGGGCGACACCGTCGAAGCAGGTCCGGCACCTCACCGGACCGGTCTGGACGCTCGGCACCGTGGAGGAGGTCGACGGGTTGGTGGAAGAGCTCCAGCGCGGTGGCGTCACCGCCGTACTCGCGGAGCAGCAACTGCTGGCCGAAGAGTTGCTGGTGTGCGCGACCCGGCGCGGACTGTCCATACCTGACGATCTGAGCGTTGTGTCTCTCGGTGATGCGACCGGTGCGCGCAACGACGGCACTCCCTGGACCGCACTGGTCGTGCCACGCGAGCAGATGGGCCGACAGGCGATGGGACTGCTCGTGCGCCTGCTGGAGTCTCCGGAGTCCGAAGCACTGAGCGAAAGCGTCGAGTGCTCGATCGCCCCCGGCGGCACGGTCGGGCCACCCAAGGAGCTCGCATGATCCGCGTAGTGGTCAAGCGACTGCTGATCGGTGTCTTCGTGATGTGGGGTGCGGCGTCGCTGATCTTCCTGATCGTCCGGGTCGCGCCGGGTGACCCGGTCTCCATCCTGCTCGGTCCGGACGCGACTCAGGACCAGATCACGGAGCTGAGCGCCTCCCTCGGACTCGACCGGCCGCTCGCCGTACAGTACGTCGACTACCTCGGTCACGCCGCTCGGTTCGACTTCGGTGACTCGTATCGGCTCGGCCGGCCGGCAATGGCGGAAGTCCTCGAACGCCTGCCGGTCACCGCGGAACTGATGCTCGCGTCCACCCTGATCGCGGTTGTGCTCGGTCTGATCCTCGGCCTGCTCGCCGGCGGCCGCCCAGGCAGCGTGGTCGACCGGGTGGTCTCGGCCGCTGCGATCGCCCTGCAGTCGTTCCCGACGTTCTGGATCGGCATCATGCTGATCCTGGTCTTCGCTCTGGCCTTCCGGATGCTCCCCAGCTCCGGCTCGGGTACGCCGCAGCACCTGGTCCTCCCTGCGATCACCATGGCGCTGCCCTTTACGGCGATCGTCGCCAGGCTGACCCGGACCAGCGTGGCCGAGACACTCCGCGAGCCGTACATCCAGACTGCCAAGTCCAAAGGGCTCACTGATCGCCAGGTGCTGCTCGGCCACGCGCTGCGCAACTCACTGCTGCCGGTCGTCACGATCGTCGGCCTGCACATGGGTGGCCTGATGGGCGGCGCGGTGATCGTCGAGAACGTCTTCGCCTGGCCCGGTCTCGGCTCGCTCGTGGTCGACTCGGTGACGAACCGCGACTACGAGGTGGTGCAGGCGGCGACGTTCGTGATCGCCGGCATCGTGATGCTCTTCAACCTGGCCGCCGACCTCGTCTACTCCCAGCTCGATCCGCGCATCCGGCTGGAGGGCAACTGACATGGCCTCCCTTGTCCTGCCCCGGCCACTCGCGGTCCGGCGGGTCGGCTCCTGGCTCGGCCGCATCCCGTACGCCGTCCTCACGATCTACGCCCTGGTCGCGGCGATCGGCCCGCTGGTGATCGACTACAACCCGATCCGCGCGTCCCTCGACGACCGGCTGCGCAAACCCGGGTCGCACGTCTCCACCGGCGGTACGGCGTGGCTCGGCACCGACGGACTCGGCCGCGACGTCCTGGCCCAGATCGTGTACGGCGCCCGTACGTCGATCCTGATCGGCATCGCCACCGTGGTGGTGTCCTGCCTGGTCGGCGTCACCATCGGCACCGTGGCCGGGTACTTCCGTGGCTGGCTCGACACCTTCCTTGCCCGAGGCATCGATGTCCTGCTCGCGTTCCCGGCGATCCTGCTCACGATCGTGATCGCCGGCGCGTTCGAGCGCAGCGTCCCGGTGGTGGTGATCGCGCTGTCCGCGACCGCGTGGATCTCGTTCGCCCGGGTCACCCGCAGTGTCGCGCTGTCGCTGCGGGAGCGGGCCTGGGTCGATGCGGCCCGGGTTCTCGGCGTCCGTCGTACGTCGATTCTGTTGCGGCACGTCGTACCGTTCACGATCGGTCCCGTGGTCGCGCTGGCCACGCTCGAGTTCGCCCTCGTCGTCCTCGCCGAGGCGGGGCTGAGCTTCCTCGGGATCGGGTTGCCGAACTCGGCCGTGTCCTGGGGACAAACCATTGCCAACGGCAAGCAGTACCTCGCCGGCGCCTGGTGGATCTCGGCCCTGCCGGGCATCGCCTTGTCGCTGCTGATCGTCAACATCGGAATCCTCGGTGACCAGCTCACCGCCCGTTACGGACGCGGACATCTGCGATGACCCCGTCCAGCTCCCGCGGAAGGCAGGAGAAGACCATGACACTTGCGCCAGGTTTGACGCGTCGGGCGGCACTCGCCGTCGCCATAGCCGCCACGATGGCTCTCACCGCGTGCTCCGGTACCACCGGCGGGGGCGGTTCGAGCTCCGGCTCGGGGGACGTGGTCATCGCCGGCACCTATCCGGTGGACAGCATCGACCCGGGCGGCCCACAGGGTGGTGGTACCGGTCCGCAGATGGTTGAGCAGCAGATCTTCAGCCGGCTGGTCCGCACCAAGGCGGACGGTTCGGTCGAGGGCGACCTGGCCACCTCGTGGAAGCCGGACGCCACCGCGAAGACCTGGACGTTCACGCTCCGGTCCGGCGTGAAGTTCGGCAACGGCAAGGAGTTGAAGGCCGCCGACGTGGTCGACTCCTTCAAGCGGTTCATCGACCTGAAGGGTACGAACGCCGCGAACTTCCCCGGCTACACGATGTCCGCGCCGTCAGACAACACCGTCGTCCTGACCGCGTCGAAGCCGGACGCCGCGATCCCGCGCAAGCTGGCTGTGTTCTTCGTCCTCCCGGCCGGTGTCGGCGCGAACGACACCGCGTTCTTCGACAAGCCGGTCGGCACCGGACCGTTCATGCTGGACAAGTTCAGCCCGAACGAGATCGTCCTGGTCCCGAACGCGGAGTACTACGGCGGCGCGCCGAAGGTCACCAAGGTCACGATCAAGAAGATGCCCGAGCTCGCGGCCCGGCTGACCGCGCTGCGCACCGGTGAGGCGGACGTGGTCTGGGGCATCCCCGACGACCAACTGCCCGAGGTGCAGAAGGACTCGACGCTGAACGTCGAGATGGTGCAGAGCTCGGCGGTCTTCACGATGTGGTTCAACTCGTCGATACCCGCTTTGAAGGACGCTGCCGTGCGCCGCGCACTCTGGCAGGCGGTCGACTTCCCGACCATCATCAAGAAGCTCTACCCGCAGACCGGTTCGCTGTCCGACTCGGTCGTCTCGAAGCAGACCCTCGGGTACGTCGCGCAGCAGCCGGTCACCTACGACCCGACTGCGGCGAAGGCGGCGTTGACCGCGGCCGGGTTCGACTTCGGCACCAAGCTCCGGCTGCAGTTCGCGAACGCGGAGTTCCAGCAGTTCAACCAGGCGGTCGTCTCCGACCTGCAGAAGATCGGCGTCCAGGTCGACCTGCTGCAGAAGGAGCAGGCGGTGTTCACCAAGGACCTGCTGGCGCTGAACTGGGACATCAACTTCCAGCAACTGTCGAACCCGATGCTCGACGCCGCGAACACCGTCGGCCGGCTCTACCCGTGCGCGGCCAAGCGCAACGGCTACTGCAACCCCGCGCTCGACAAGCTGATCGCGCAGGCCGCGGGCAGCACCGACGAGCAGCAGCGAGTCAAGCTGTACGGCGACGCCGAGAAGATCATCTGGGACGACGCGGTCGGCATGTTCCCGATGGCCGTCAAGTACGCCTACGCCTGGAACAAGCGCCTCACCGGCTTCACCCCCGACCCGAACGGCCTCCCCGACTTCTCCAAACTCCAGGTCACCTCTTGAACCGCGCCGATTTGTCCACAACTGTGCAGGACGCTGCGTCTTCTGCGGGTTCTGCCAAGACCTTGCTGGAGGTGTCCGGGCTGGTCGTCGACCTGCCCGGGCGCTCCGGCGCCGTCCGGATCGTCGACGGGGTGTCCTTCGACATCCCGGCGGCGACCACAGTCGGCCTGATCGGCGAGTCCGGTTCGGGCAAGACGATGACCGCCAACGCTCTGATCGGTCTGCTCCCCGACGGGGCAGCTGTGGACGGTTCGCTCAGCTGGCGCGGCGAGGAGTTGCTGCAGGCAACAGCCGCCCGCCGGCGGCAGTTGCGCGGGCACGAGATCGCCATGATCTTCCAGGATCCACTCGCCGCCCTCAATCCGACCCAAACGATCGGCCGCCAGGTCGGCGAGATCCTCCGCCGGTCCGGCTCCTCCCGCTCAGCCGTCCGCGAGCGAGTGATCGAACTCCTCGACCGCGCCGGCATCCCGGAACCGGCCACGAAGCTCGACAGCTTCCCTCACGAATTCTCCGGCGGCATGCGCCAGCGCGCGATGATCGCGATGGCACTCGCCGGCAGCCCGTCCCTCCTGCTCGCCGACGAACCGACCACCGCCCTGGACGTCACAGTCCAAGCACGCATCCTCCGCCTGCTCCGGTCGATTCAAGAGGACGCCGGCCTGGCAATGCTCCTGGTCAGCCACGACCTCCGCGTGATGGCCCACGTCGCCCACCAAGTCGTCGTCATGTACGCCGGCCGCGTAGCCGAACGTGGCCCAACTACTTCTGTACTGCGCCAGCCGGCTCACCCTTACACACGGGCGCTGGTCGACAGCGTCCCCGCCGTACGCACGAAGTCCGCTCTGGCGCACCCGCTCCCGGGTACTCCCGCAACACCCGCCAACCGTCCGACCGGATGCGCCTTCCACCCTCGGTGTCCCCTTGCCCAGGACCGCTGCCGCACCGAGCAGCCGGAGATCCGAGCCGTGGCACCAGACCGCTGGACCGCCTGCCACTTCGCCGAGGAGGTGCTGGACCGATGACTGCCGATGTCGCTGAGCCGCCGCGTGGTGCCGCGGCTCTGCTGGAGGTGCGCGACCTCCGTGTCACCTTCGGCCCTCGCCGCAAGCCGTTCATCGCCGTCGACGGAGTCACCCTCACCGTCGGCGCCAACGAGACCGTCGGCCTGGTGGGGGAGTCCGGTTCCGGCAAGACCACCGTCGCCCGCTCGATCGTCGGCCTGGTCCGCCCGGCCTCCGGCGAGATCTCCTACGCCGGCCGCCCGCTACCCCCGGGCACCCGCCGCGGCGGCGAACTCCAACGCGCCATCCAAATGGTCTTCCAAGACCCGCGCTCGTCGCTCAACCCCCGGATGACCGTGGCCGCGATCATCGCCGAGGCCTGGCGGACCCATCCCGTGGCCGCCCCGTCCGGCGACCGTACGACCGCTCTACATCAACTCCTGGCCGACGTCGGCCTCGACGCCGGAGTCGCCCACCAACGAGCAAGCCAGCTCTCCGGCGGCCAATGCCAACGAGTCAGCCTCGCCCGCGCGCTGGCCGTCAAGCCTCGCCTGCTCGTCTGCGACGAGGCAGTCTCCGCCCTCGACGTCTCCGTCCAGGCCCAGATCCTCCGCCTCCTGGACGACCTCCGCCAACGCCACAACCTCTCGATGCTCTTCATCTCCCACGACCTAGGTGTCGTCCACCAGATCGCGGACCGCATCGCCGTCATGCGCCACGGCGTACTGGTCGAGGAAGGCTCAGCTACCGAAGTCCTCGGCTCACCCCAGCACGAGTACACCCAGACCCTCCTGGACGCAGCCCTCGAGCTCAACGCGTAGTCCACCGGTGTTCCCGGTGGTCGCCGCCGGCGTACCTCCGGACGCCAGGCCGGTAGGGATGCCGGCTTGGGGATGCCCCGGCTGACCGGAGCATCCCCCGGACTCGGCCCGGCTCGAACGGGCGGCCACCCTCTCCGTCACGGGCGCTCTCATCCGGAGCCAGAACGCCTTGGGCGAGGACCACCCGAGTCTAGAAGTCAGTGCACCGGCGCGCCCGGCAATTCCGCTAGCCCGCGCGCAGCCCAGCAGCGTGCTCGTAGTCGCGGCGCCAATCGCCCGTCGGTGGCAGAATCACCCGCTCGACACCGGCCTCCTCATAGGCGGCGAGCTGCTCGGCCGGATCGCCACTCAAGTCCGGTGCGACAACTGTCGCCTTGAGTGCCGGCCGGTTGTGCTTCGCGGCAAGCTCGTTGATCCGGTCCAGGTTCGCCCGGACCTCGTCCGGCGTCATCGCGATCGTCGCCCACCCATCGCCGTACGTCGCCGCCCGCCGGTGCGCCCTTACACCGTTGCCCGCAACAACAATCGGCGGGACCACCGACCCAGGGGAGAGCGTCGCCTCGAGGCCATCCGCGAGTACGACCGGCTTCCCGGCGATCAACTCCGGCAGCACCGCCAGCGCCTCATCCGTCAACCGACCGCGCTCCGTGAACTCCACGCCCGCCGCACGCCACCCGACGTCACCATGCGCCGGATTCCCCGTGCCAACGCCAAGCACGAGTCGGTTGTTCGAAACCAGCTGCAACGTGCTCACCTGCTTCGCCGCCCACGCCACCGGCCGCAACGCCAGCAACATCACGTTGAACCCCACCGTGATCCGCTCAGTCACCGCCGCCGCGGTAGCCAGCACCACCGAGCTGTCCAACATCGGCGCACTGGCAATCAGATGATCCGTGGACCACACCGAGTCCAGCCCCACCTCCTCGGCGAACCGAGCACTCTCCCGCACATCCCCCAGCATCGCCCGCCCCGCCTCCGGCGACGACGTCGGCAGAATCACCCCGATCTCAAGTCCCATACTCCCGGCAACCCACCCCTCGGCAACCCTATTCCGGCTGTCCCCGTCCGCCGCGGGCCTGCGCCGCTCCGTGATCTGCGCCGCCCTCACCGCTCCAGCCGTACAGCATCACGGCACCGATCAGCGGTCGGATGGGTACGACGACCTGGCCCCGACGTAGTCCAGCATGGAACGTGAGGTGATGAGATGACGACTCCACCGCAAGTACGTGTCGGCGCGTTGACGATCACGGCAACGCGACCCCGCGAGCTCGCACGCTTCTATGCCGCTCTGCTCGGCTGGACGTACTTCCGCGAAGAACCGGCCCGCCCAGGAGAGCCGCCGTACGCCGGCTACGCCCTGATCTGCCCGCCGGACGGCACCGTGGCCCCGGCGCTCAACTTCGACTACGACCCCAACTACCGCCGCCCGGTCTGGCCCACCGTCCCCGGCGAGCAGACACCCACCATCCACCTCGACCTGGGCGTCGACGATCTCGACACCGCAGTCTCCTGGGCAACCGGCTGCGGCGCGACCGTCGCCACCCTCCAGGCCCGCCCATCGGAACACCGCGTCATGATCGACCCCGAAGGCCACCCCTTCTGCCTGTGCTTGTCCTGACCACCTGCCTCCACACGTCCAGCTGCTAGAGGTTGCCGCCAGCAACGGATCGGCGCTCGTCCAGGTAGGCGAGGGCCCCGGTCAGCTGCCCACCCCAGACTTCCTCCGCCGGTCGGTAGGGTCCGATCGAGGAGGTGCGAGGTGATCGTCGATCTCAAATCTGAACTGCTGAGCGTCCTGCACGGCGGCCGGGCAACGATGCTCGCCAAGCTGGACGGTTTGTCGGAGTACGACCGCCGCCGCCCAGCCGCTCCGACCGGCACGAACCTCCTCGGCCTGGTCAAACACCTGGCCGGCCCGGAGTACGGCTACCTAGGTACGTCGTTCGGCCGCCCACCCGCTGAACCCCCGTCATGGTTTCGAGACGACCCGTACGCCGAGATCGACATGTGGGCCACGACCGACGAATCCAGTGCCTACATCACAGCCGTCTACCAGCAGGCCTGCGAGCACGCCGACACCACCATCGCCGAACTCAACCTCGACACCCCAGGCCACGTAGCCCATTGGCCCGACGGCCAGCGCGAGACAACGCTAGGCGTCCTCCTGATCAGAATGGTCGCCGAGACCGCCCAGCACGCCGGCCACGCCGACATCATTCGCGAACAACTCGACGGCCGAATCGGCACCGACGAAGCGACCGTCGACGCAGACGCAGCCTTCTGGCGCGCCAGAAGAACCAAAGTCCAAGAGGCCGCCAACCACTACCGCGTGCCCTGAACAGCCTGCGCACGGGGCGAGGTCCCGACCCCAGCCACCAACTCATGACCCACCTCGCCGCTCACCCCGAGGAGTGCTCTCCGCGAGCCAGTTGACCCGGCTCCGAGCCGAGACGTGGGGATATGCACCCACCTATCCACGTCCTCCTCGCTGTTTTCAGTGCGGCGGTCTGGATCTCACCCTCGGGGGAGGAGGTTGTGTCGCCGTTCGCCTGTCATTGTCCGGTGCGTGGCCGATCAATCGGTGGGGTTCTCCGCTGCCGCGGGGAAGCGCGCGTGGCTTGCGATTCTGCTGGCCGGCGTACTGGTCTGGGTGCTGGCGGCCGGCGTCACGGCGATCACCGGGGACGCGATCCTGGTTCCGACCCTGTTCCTGATCGGGAGCTTCCTGGTGCCGGTCACGGTCGTGACGTTCGCGATGGCTCGCCTGGACGACTGCCACCTGACCAGCAGCGTGGTCCTCGTCGGGTTCCTTGCAGCCGGGACGATCGGTGTCGTCGTCTCTGCCGTGACGGAGATCTACCTGCTGCCGACCGGGTCCGGCCCGATCGGTAACGCGCTCGGGTTCTTCGGCGTCGGCTTGATCGAGGAAGTCTCCAAGGGTGCTGTGCTGGTGGCGGTCGCCTGGCGGGTTCGCGAGCGCACAGTGCACGGAGGAATAGTCCTGGGGGCCACGGTCGGGGCGGGCTTCTCCGCTTTCGAAAGCACGGGCTACGCCTTCTACGCGTACGTCCAGCACACCAACGACCACCCCGAGTTGAGCATCCTGCAAACCGAGGTGTCGCGAGCCATGCTCGCTCCGTTCGGCCACCTGACCTGGACCGCACTGCTCGGTGGCGCGCTGTTCGCTGTTGCCGCGCCACCCAACGGCGGGTTCCGCCTCACCCCACGGGTGGGATGGACACTCCTCGGAGTCGCCGCACTCCACGGAGCTTGGGATGCGTCGTACGGCTGGGCCATCTGGATCACCCAAGGACTCACCGGGAGCGGCTGGGTCGCGGACTGGCCCGACGACAGCTACTGGGAGGGCGTCCCGACCAAACAGCAGATGTGGGCCTTCCAGGCAATATACGACGGCGCCCTGGCCGTCATCGCCCTCATCGGAGTCCTCTGGGTCGTCCACTCCTGGCGCCACAAACCCAGCCCCACCAGCACACCCCCACCCACCAACACCCCGTAGTCTCCCAGCAGGCTGTTCCAGGCAGCGCCCTGACGGACGATTCACCTGCGCGCTGGACAGGGGCTGGCCGCGTCATCAGCGTGCGTTGGCGCAGGCACAGTCGGAAGCCGCGCTCACGATCCACAGGCAGCGGGACCACGCGGCGGTCACCGCGCGGCACTGCGCAACGCGGGCGAAGGCCCGCCACCTCGCGCGGCAGCGCGTACGCCGACGGCAGCCCGCCGACGTGCGGTAGCGCGGAGAATCGGGCCATAGCGCGCCGACTGCGCGGCAGCGCCAGGAGCGCGCGGCGGCACGCACCGATTTCGGGTGGGTGGGAGCGGCGCGTAGTGCGCGACAGAGGAGGGGCGTAGCACCGCGGGGGAAGACAAACCCCTCACGCGGGTGAGGGGAGAGTTGGTGGAGACGAGGGGACTTGAACCCCTAACCCCTGCCTTGCAAAGGCAGTGCTCTGCCAGTTGAGCTACGCCCCCGTGACGGGGTGGTCGTCAGCGGCCCGGGGTGACCGGGTCGACGGCCTCGGCCCAGAGGTCCTTCTCGGCGCGGGACTGCTGGGTCTTCTTGTAGGCGAAGTATCCACCGATGCCGGCCAGCAGCACCAGCAGGATCTTTCTCAGCACTGGAACTCCTCGGATCAGGGTTTCGCAAAGTGATGGTGGGCCTAACTGGACTTGAACCAGTGACCTCTGCCTTATCAGGGCAGCGCTCTAACCGTCTGAGCTATAGGCCCGCAGTGCGGGGTCGAACCCGGGAGAGATTACCGCACCAAGTGCCCGTCTCCCAAACCGGTTCCGGCCGGACCGACCCGCGGCCCGGCCGGTCGGCCTCAGTCCTCCGCCGCCAGCGTGACTTCCAGGCCGCCGAGCAGCGTGGCGGCGATGTTGTAGAGGAAGGATCCGAGCGTCGCCAGCGCGGTGATGATCAGCACATCCGCGCACGCCAGCAGTGTCGTGAAGCCCATCACCTTGCCGGTGTTGATGTAGTTCTCGATCCGGAACGGCTCGGCGGTCGGCGTACCGAGCACCTCTTGGACAGTGCTGTTGATGTTGTCGAACACCCCGGCCGCACCGATCGCGGACCAGATGATGAACACCGCGACCCAGGTCACGATCCCGAAGGCGATCGACAGCAGGAACGCCGTCTTCATCACCGACCACGGGTCGATCCGGGACATCCGCAGCCGCGCCTTGCGGGTTTGGTGCCTGCTCGAGCTCTTCGGTTGCTTCTCGGCCCTCACGGCGACCCGGCTCTCGGTCTTGTCCGCCTTGTCGGCCTTCACCGAGGCAGCCTTGTCGAGCACCGCCTGACGCGCAGCACTCACCCGGTCACCGAACGACTCGGTCTTGGCCTCGGTCTTCCCGGTCAGCCCGTACGACGCTGCCGACGGAGCGCTCGACGCCGGCGGGACCGGCGTGTGGGTGGGTGACCACGGTTCCTGGCGGCCCGGCGTACTGGGCCCTGGCTGCTGCTGCGGGCGCACAGGGGCGCCTGCCTGACCTGGCCCGCCTGCGGCGGCCGGGCGCGGCTGTGGGCGGAACTCCGACGGCCGCTGGCCGTTCGGAGCAGCGCCGGTCCTCTGCTGGCCGTTGCCGCTGGGGGCGGCGCCGGAACGACCGTTGGAAGCCGGGCCGGCCGGTCCGGTGGACTGCTTCCCGCCCTGCGATGTCCGCTGGCTCTTGGAGCTGTCCGCCGCACCTTCGGGCCATGTCGGCCTCGCGCGGTTGGTCATCAGTTACCCCTCCTGGCCGGCTTCGTCGTCTTCGACGGTAGCCGCGCCGTCCCCGTCCGTCGAACGCTGGTCATCATTCTGGACGCTCTCAGGGGTGGATTCGGTTGTCGATCCGTCCACATCCTGAACACTTTCCGGAGCTGTACCCGCTTCGGCGTCCTCTGATTCCTCCCCGTTCAGGGTCAGATCGGTGTTCCGCGCGATCGCGACCACCGCGTCGGACTCGCCGACCCCGGCGAACCGGACACCCATCGTGTCGCGACCCTTGACCGGAACGCTGTCCACCCGGCTGCGGACCACCTGGCCGCTGGCCTTGATCGCAAGCACCTGGTCCTCGTCGACCACGATGATCGCGCCGACCAGCGAACCACGCTCGTCATTCAGCTTCACGGCCTTGATCCCGAGACCGCCGCGGCCCTGCTGCCGGTACTCCGAGACCCGCGAACGCTTGGCGTACCCGGCGTCGGTCACCGTGAAGACGAACTGCGAGTCCTCGTCGGCGCCGGCCCGGATCACCGACATCGACAGCAACTCGTCGCCCGAGCGGAACTTCATCCCGGTGACGCCGGACGTGGCCCGGCCCATCGGGCGGAGCTGCTCGTCGTTCGCGGTGAAGCGGATCGACTGGCCCTTGCGGGACACCAGCAGCAGGTCGTCCTCGGCGGTGGCCAGGTCGGCTCCGATCAGCTCGTCGTCCTCCTCGCGGAAGTTGACCGCGATGATGCCGCTCTGCCGGGCCGAGTCGTAGTCGGTCAGCGCCGTCTTCTTGACCAGGCCCCGCTTGGTCGCGAGCACCAGGTAGTCGGACTGCTCGTAGTCGCGCAGTGTCAGGACCTGCGCGATCTCCTCGTCCGGCTGGAACGACAGCAGGCCGGCGACGTGCGAACCCTTCGCGTCGCGCGCCGATTCGGGCAGCTGCCACACCTTGGCCCGGTACACCCGGCCCTTGGTGGTGAAGAACAGCATCCAGTGGTGGTTCGTGGTCGCGAAGAAGTGGTTGATCTCGTCCTCGGCCCGCAACTGGGCGCCGCGGACACCCTTGCCGCCGCGGTTCTGCGTCCGGTACAGGTCGGTCTTGGTCCGCTTCGCGTACCCGCCGCGGGTGATGGTGACGACGACGTCCTCGTCCGGCACCAGGTCCTGCACGGACAGGTCGCCGTCGGCCGCGATGATCTCGGTACGACGCTCGTTGCCGTACTTGTCCACGATCTCGGCGAGCTCGTCCTTGACGATCGTCCGCTGCCGCTCCGGGCTGGCCAGGATGTCCTCGAGGTCGGCGATGATCGCCTCGAGCTCCTGCAACCGCTCGATGATCTTCTGCCGTTCCAGGGCGGCCAGCCGGCGCAGCTGCATGTCGAGAATGGCCTGGGCCTGGATCTCGTCGATCTCCAGCAGCTGGATCAGGCCGGTGCGCGCCTCGTCGACGTCCGGGCTGCGCCGGATCAGCGCGATGACCTCGTCGAGGGCGTCCAGCGCCTTCACGTAGCCGCGGTAGATGTGCGCGTTCTTCTCCGCCTCGCGCAGGCGGAAGCGGGTCCGTCGCTGGATGACCTCGATCTGGTGGTCGATCCAGTGGCTGATGAACAGGTTCACGCTGAGGGTGCGCGGTACGCCGTCGACGAGCGCGAGCATGTTGCAGCCGAAGGTGTCCTGCAGCTGCGTGTGCTTGTACAGGTTGTTCAGTACGACGCGGGGCTGAGCGTCACGCTTCAGCACGATGACGAGCCGCTGCCCGGTCCGGGACGAGCTGTCGTCACGGATGTCGGCGATCCCGCTCATCTTGCCGGTGTTCACCAGCTCGGCGATCTTCAACGCCAGGTTGTCCGGGTTGACCATGTACGGCAGCTCGGTGACGACCAGGCTGGTCCGACCCTTGGCGTCTTCCTCGATGTCGACGACCGCGCGCATCGTGACCGAGCCACGACCGGTGCGGTAGGCGTCGTCGATGCCCTTGTATCCGACGATCAGTGCACCGTTCGGGAAGTCCGGGCCCTTGATGTACTGCAGGCAGGCGTCGAGCAGCTCCTCCGGGGTCGCGTCCGGGTGCTCCAGCGCCCAGTCGACCGCTGCGGCAACCTCGCGCAGGTTGTGCGGCGGGATGTTCGTCGCCATGCCGACCGCGATCCCCGACGAGCCGTTCACCAGCAGGTTCGGGAAGCGGGCCGGCAGGATCACCGGCTCCTGCGACTTGCCGTCGTAGTTGGGCCGGAAGTCGACCGTGTCCTGGTCGATGTCGCGGACCATCTCCATCGCCAGCGGCGCCATCCGGCACTCGGTGTACCGCATCGCGGCCGCCGGGTCGTTACCCGGCGAACCGAAGTTGCCCTGGCCCTGGATCAGCGGTGCCCGCATCACCCACGGCTGCGCCAGCCGGACCAGGGTGTCGTAGATCGCCGAGTCGCCGTGCGGGTGGTACTGACCCATGACGTCACCGACGACGCGGGAGCACTTGTTGAAGCCACGGTCCGGCCGATAGCCACCGTCGTACATCGCGTAGAGGATGCGGCGGTGCACCGGTTTGAGGCCGTCGCGGACCTCGGGCAGCGCGCGGCCGACGATGACCGCCATCGCATAGTCGAGATACGACTGCTGCATCTCGGTCTGCAGGTCCAAGGGCTCGACCCGGTCGTGGCCCGGAGTCGTGGGGGTCTCGGTCATGAAAAGCTCGTCCCGTTCGAATCAGTACGTCGGTGAGTGGCGCGAGGATCCGCGGTCCCGAAGGACCGCGGATCCGTCAGATGTCGAGGAAGCGGACGTCCCTGGCGTTGCGCTGGATGAAGCTGCGCCGCGCCTCGATGTCGTCGCCCATCAGCGTCTGGAACGTCTCGTCGGCGCGGATCGCGTCGTCCAGGGTGATCTGCAGCAGCACCCGGTTGGCCGGGTCCATCGTGGTGTCCCACAGCTCGTTCGCGTTCATCTCGCCCAGACCCTTGTAGCGCTGGATCGGGTTCTCCTTGGGCAGCTTCTTGCCCGCCTCGTGGCCGGCCTCGAGCAGACCGTCCCGCTCCCGGTCGGTGTAGGCCAGCTCGTCCGGCTGGTTGCTCCAGCGGATCTTGTACAGCGGCGGCTGCGCGGCGTACACGTGACCGCGCTCGATGAGCGGCCGCATGAACCGGAACAGCAGCGTCAGCAGCAGGGTCCGGATGTGCTGGCCGTCGACGTCGGCGTCGGCCATGATCACGATCTTGTGGTACCGGAGCTTGTCCTCGTCGAAGTCCTCGTGGATGCCGGTGCCGAGCGCGGAGATGATCGCCTGGACTTCGTTGTTCTGCAGGACCTTGTCGATCCGGGCCTTCTCGACGTTCAGGATCTTGCCGCGGATCGGCAGGATGGCCTGGAACTTCGGGTCCCGGCCGCCCTTCGCGGAGCCACCCGCCGAGTCACCCTCGACGATGTAGACCTCGCACTCCTCCGGGTTGGTCGACTGGCAGTCGGCCAGCTTGCCCGGTAGGCCGCCGCCGCCCAGCAGGCCCTTGCGGTTGCGGGCCAGATCGCGCGCCTTGCGGGCCGCGATCCGGGCGCTCGCCGCCGCGGTCGCCTTGCGGATGATCTCGCGGCCTTCCGCCGGGTTCTGCTCGAACCAGGCGCCGAGCCTGTCGTTCACGAGCCGCTGCACGAAGCCCTTCACCTCGGTGTTGCCGAGCTTGGTCTTCGTCTGGCCCTCGAACTGCGGCTCGGCGAGCTTGACCGAGATGATCGCGGTCAGGCCCTCCCGGATGTCGTCACCGGTGAGCCTGTCCTCCTTCTTCTTGATCATGCCCTGGTCCTCGCCGAACGAGTTGACCAGTGAGGTGAGCGCGGCCCGGAAGCCTTCCTCGTGGGTACCGCCCTCGTGGGTG
This sequence comes from Kribbella sp. NPDC020701, assembly GCF_055562215.1. Lineage (NCBI taxonomy): Bacteria > Bacillati > Actinomycetota > Actinomycetes > Propionibacteriales > Kribbellaceae > Kribbella > Kribbella sp. NPDC020701. The sequence goes on from NZ_JBVHFT010000002.1 coordinate 572,707, forward strand.
TTGATCGCGTTCGCGAAGGTGTGCACCGACTCCTGGAACGAGCCGCTCCACTGCATCGCGACCTCGAGGCTCATGCTGTTCTCGCCCTGGGTCTGCGCCGCCTCGAACGAGATCACGTCGCGGTGCACGGTCTCGCGGATCCCGGTCAGGTACTTCACGTAGTCGACCAGGCCGTTGTCGGCCCGGAAGGACTGCTCGACCGGGTGGCCGTCCTCGGTGTGGTCCGGACGCTCGTCCCGGATCACGATCTCCAGGCCCTTGTTCAGGAAGGCCATCTCGCGGAACCGGGTGACCAGCGTCTCGTAGGAGTACGTCGTGGTCTCGAAGACGTCCGGGTCCGCCCAGAACGTCACGGTGGTCCCGTTCGACTCCGACGTACCGATCTCGGCGAGGTCGGCGTCCGGGACGCCGTGGGTGAAGGACTGCGTGTACAGCTTGCCCTTCAACTTCACGTCGACGCGGAGCTTGGTGGACAGTGCGTTCACCACGGACACACCGACGCCGTGCAGACCGCCGGACACCTTGTACCCGCCGCCGCCGAACTTGCCGCCGGCGTGCAGGACCGTCAGTACGACGGTGACGGCCGGCTTGCCCTCGGACTCGACGATGTCGACCGGGATACCGCGGCCGTTGTCCTCGACGCGGACCGCGCCGTCGGGCAGCAGGGTGACGACGATGCGGTCGCCGAACCCGGCCATCGCCTCGTCGACGGCGTTGTCGACCACCTCGGTGACGAGGTGGTGCAGACCACGCTCACCGGTGGATCCGATGTACATGCCCGGTCGCTTCCGGACCGCGTCCAGACCCTCCAGGACCTGGATCGCACTCGCGTCGTACTCACGCTCGACGACGTTCGACGGGATCGCGTCGAGCAGCGCGGGGAGCTCCTCGCTGTTGGGTGCGGCGGTGCCGATGGGGTCGGCGGACTGGTTGGCGTCGATCTCGGTCGGCTCGTCGGTCACCGGCTGTTGTCCTCCTCGGACCCCGCGTTCGCGAGGCATCGCTGCACAGTGGGAGCCGCCCCCTACAGTGGTACTAGAGGTGCGGCTCGTCCTACACGGTCCATCTTACCTGTCGACCGAAGCAGAACCGGCCATCAGGCGCCCGAAACTGTGGACAGGGCGTCTTTTCTCCCTCCTCGCCATGTCCCCACTCACGGACGGGGGGCCAGAAAGCGCTCACGGGCGCTCAGTGGCCTCCAGGCAGTTCGCCACTGACGGTCTGGAGACCGAGACCCGGCCGACCGGTCCAGACCACTCAGACCGCGACGGACAAGGGTGCCCGCCGCGCACCCACGGGCCTCTAGGATCGCTGCCGTGGAAAGTCTCGACGACGTCATCGACGCCATGATCGCCGACCGGGTGATCCACCGGCACCGTCGCAAATGGCTGATCGCCATCGCCCTCGTCGTCGTCCTCGCCCTGGTCGTCCTCTTCACCGGCGGCTGGAAGCAGAAGCAGGGCCGCAAGGTCCCCACTCTGACCGCACCTGTGACCTTGACCGCCGGCCGGTTCGAGTTCAACTTCACCAAGGCGGAGATCATCCGCACGCCGAAGACGAAGTACGACGAGGCGAAGGCGGAACTCAAGGTCTACTTCGACGCGAAGAACGTCGACGGCGAGGAACACACCAGCAAGAACGTGGACGGCGACCTGCTCCGGTGGGTCCCGCCGGGCAAACAGGATCTGGTGAACTCCAACGGCAACGACTGCCGCGGGGTTCTGGGCTGGGAACTCGTCTACGGTCTGCCGCCGGAGAGCTGCTTCACCAAGTTCGAGATCCCTGCTGACTTCAACCCGGACGTGGTGGAGATCGGCGTCCTCGGCGAGCGCTACGAATCGGACCCTTCCGTGCTCGGCGCGAATGACGACCCGTACTGGCACAACGAGACCGCGGACGCGGTCGTCCAGCTCAAGCCGACGGTCATCGTCGACAACGGGGAGGACAAGTGAAGCTGTACCGCCCCGCCACGGTCCTCGTGGGCGTCTTGTTCGTGCTGCTCGGCGGTCTGACCCGGCTCGCCACGCCGGAGCAGGTCTACCACGGCGACGACAACCTGATCGTCATTCACGGCACGGTCGGCGAGAAGCTCAAGTACGGCGACTCCGAGCTCGAGGTGACCCGGATGAAGTTCGCCAAGTCCTATCTCCCGAGCAACTCCAGTGACGACGACAAGCCGATCGAGACCAACGGTGTGTACGTCGCTCTCGAGTGGGACACGGTCCGCGGCACGACGAACCCGGCCAACCTGAACGCGACCCTGACCGCCGACGGCGGCACCGTCTACACGCCCGTGGGCGGACTGAACAGCGACAGCGTCGGCTTCCCCGAGCCCGGATTCGGCTCCACCGGTGCGGTCGTGTTCGAGGTGAATCCGGCTGATCTGAAGGGACTCACGTTGAAGCTGCGGCCGGGCCTGATCTACAACATTCTGTGGCAGGTGGTCGACGTCGATCTCGGCGTCCCGAGTGAGACGATCGCTCAGCAGCTCGTCGATGGCGCGACCCAGCAGTACGTCGTCCCGAAGACGGTTCAGCGGGTGACCCAATGAGAGTCGCCACCCGCGCGGGCCGGCTGGCCGCGCAGATCTCCTTACTGGTGGGGCTTTTGTCCACCAGCGGGTTCCTGCTGACGCGGACCTATCTGGGTGACGAGGAGACGATCTACAAAGACGGCGCCGTCACCGATGTCGTCAAACAAGGCCCGGTGACGATTGAGGACGTCGAGTGGAAGCTGGACTCGCTGACGGCCTACACCAAGCTCGTGGACGACGAAGGCGAGGAGATCACGCTCGGGCAGCCGGCCGGCTCCGTGATCCTGGTCGCGACCGCGACGCTGACGCCGCTCGACGGCCTGTACATGAAGGACGACGGCTTCCACTGCGAGGCGATCCTGCGCGACGATCGCGGCAACGTCTGGAAGGGGCAGCAGGCCTACGGCTATCCGCTGCCGACGTACTGCGGTGACACCGATCACCCCTGGACGCGCAACAAGCCCGGCAAGCTCGCCCAGATCTTCGTCATCCCCGCGTCCGCCGTGCCGCACCTGACGGGTATCCAGGTCGAGGCTCAGCCGGAGTACCGCCGCTACCTCATCACTCCCTGACCGGCCGAGGGTCAAGACCACCGCGTTCGTACGGCGGTCGTCGTACGAACGATGGCGTTACCGGGCGGCGACCGGCTCGGCGGTCTTGGTGGCGTCTGCCTCGGCGTCGGCAGTGGCATTGGCCGCCGCGGCAGCCTTGCGCTCGGCGCTGACCGAGATGCACAGGTCGAAGGCGGCCGCCAGCAAGGCGATCCGCAGGGTCTGGAACAGGATGTTCCCGATCAGCTGGGCGATCTCGTTGTTCATCAGGCCCCAGGTCTGGCCGTGGATTCCGATCACCCGGACCAGCCAATAGAACAGCCAGTCGTCGCCGAGCAGCCAGACCGTGTAGACCATGCAGACGACACCGAGGAACACCGGACCGACCCGCACGAGCAGCCGGAAGGCGTTCAGCGTCGGGTAGAACTTCTCCCGGATGCCGCCGAGAAGCAGGTTCGGGGCCTTGTTGGTCAGCTCGAGAATCCGGTTCCGCTGCGGCGCCTCGGCTTCGGGCTGACCGCTGAGCCGGCTTTCCAGCCGGGTGCCCCGGAAGACGCCACCGCTGGACAGCACGCGGTGACCGAACACGACAGTGGTGATCGCCAGCCAGGTCAGCGGCTCGGCGATGCCGAGCTTGAACAACGGCCAGAGCGTCTCCCAGAAGAAGCCCCAGAGGAACTCGATACCGGCCGGGATCGGGACGTGGATGCCGGCGAAGAAGTCCTTCAGCCCGCCCCACCAGTCCACCGACCAGTACCAGAAGTTGCGGACCTGGAACCAGTCCTTGCCTTCCTGGATCGCGTACGGCGTGACCACGACGGTGATCAGCAGGAAGAACGACTCCGCCCAGACCAGCGCGAACTTCGCCGGCCGACTCGGCCAGCGCCCGTCGACCGCGTCGAGCACCCGCCGCAGCACCAACAGGATCACGATGGCCGGCAAGTACTTATGCCACTGCTGACCGGCCAGCTGGAAGAACGACGCACCGGCCTGAAGGCCGCGCTGCACGCCGTTGCTGACGTTGAGCGCCGAGATCTGATCCTCGAGGAAGCCCCAGGCCGACCACACCGCGACCAGCGGGAGCAGGGTGACGGCCAGCAGCTCCATCAGACCCTGCTGGGTCGGGTCGGAAGTCTCCTCGGCGGTGTTGCTGGCTGCGTCCCGCCAACGGTAGAGCGACGTCGCGCAGGTCCGGATCATGCCGACGTACGCGGCGATCTGCATCAGCACACCGGCTGAGAAGAGCCCCACGCCGAGGCTGCCGTGAGAGTGCTCGGACAGCCAGATAGCACCACCCATGCACGCCTTGAACCCGACGTAACCGGCCAGGAACCAGGTCGCCAGGGGCAAGAGGTTGCGCCACCACAGCCGGAAGGTATCTCCGACCAGGTGGACCATCTCGCGAAAGCCATCCACGATCGTGCGCATCGCGCCCGATCCTAGAGGAACCCCGGGGTCGAGATCGGCGCCGCCCGCCGCCTGTCACCGGACGAGTGTCACTAGCCGCCGACGCGGGTCGCGGTGGAGTCCGGCGCGTAGCAGGAGATACCCGCTGGGACGAGCTCCCTGTTCGTAGATGATCGCCCGGCCAAAGTTCCAGGTGGGTCAGCCGTAGGTGTCTCGGGGGCCTCGGCCGCCTCGGATTGTTCGGGGGCCTTTCCGCCAGCTGGGGGTGTGGGGGCCTTGGACGTTGACGCGGGTGACGGTGCCTTCGCCTAGTTCGGCGTTGAGGCGGCGGACCAGGTCGGGGGCGAGGAGTTTGAGTTGGGTGGCCCAGGCGGTGGAGGAGGTACGGATGGTGAGCACGGTGTCCTCGTAGGACTCGGGCTTACAGTGCTCGGCCATCTCAGGCCCGACGATCGACGGCCAGCGCGCCATCACGCCGTGGACGGCGACGTCGACCTCCCAGCCCTGGTCGCGCATCAGCCGGCCGAGGGTGTTCGTGAGTTTCTGGGGATCGCGGTCGTCGGGGCGGGCACTGCTGATCTGCGCGCCGTCGATGCGCGGTCGCCGTCGCCGCTTGACCGGCTTGATGCCGCCGTTGGCCGCCTGCTGCCTCAGCCGCCCGGCGAGCGATTTCGCCAGGTCCAGTCCCTGCTTGTCGTGCTCGGCCTCCTCCGGCAACTCCGGAGCGGCCTCGCTCTCGAAGCCGCTCTCAGAGGAATTCCGGGGTTCAGGCACGTTGAACGGCCCCGTCACCGACGTCGAACCGGGCTCCGCTGAGCTCAGCGGGCACGTCCGCGCCGACCGCCGCGGTCACCAGCACCTGCTCGGCCGGCGCGACCAGCTCGGCCAGCCGGTCCCGGCGCTGCGTGTCGAGCTCGGCGAACACGTCATCGAGGATCAGCACCGGCTCACCCCCGTCCGCTCTGAGCAGTTCGTACGACGCCAGCCGCAGCGCGAGCGCGAACGACCACGACTCACCGTGACTCGCGTACCCCTTCGCAGGCAAGTCCCCGAGCCCCAGTACGACGTCGTCGCGATGCGGACCGACCAGCGACACACCCCGGTCGAGCTCGTCCTGGCGTTTGTCCCGGACCGCCTGCATCAGCACCTCGGCCAACTGCTCCCGCGAGACCACGCCCGGCTCGAGCGGCACCGACGACTTGTACTCGAGCCGCGCATCACCCTTGCCTCGGGCAACAGCGTCGTACGAGCCGGAGACCAAGGGGCGCAGGGATTCCAGCAACTCCAGCCGGGTGGCGAGCAACTCCGAACCCGACCGTGCCAGGTGCGAATCCCAGACCTCCAGCGTGCGCAACTGTCCTTCGGCCGCGCCCGACCGGTTCTGCCGGCGGGCCATCGAGGCACTGCGGAGCAACGAGTTCCGCTGCTTCAGCACCCGGTCATAGTCCTGCCGTACGCCGGCCATCCGCGGCCACCGCAGTGTCAGCAGCTCGTCCAGGAACCGGCGCCGCTCGGACGGATCGCCTTTCACCAGGGCCAGATCCTCCGGCGCGAACAGCACCGTCCGGAGCAGTCCGAGCACTTCCCGGGGTCGTGGCACCGGCGAACGGTTCACCCGGGCCCGATTTGCCCTCCCAGGATTGATTTCCAGCTCGACGACCACGTCGCGGTCGTACTGGCTGCGGATCTCGGTCCGCACGATCGCGCGAGTGGCACCGGCGCGCACCAGCGGGGCGTCGTTCGCCACCCGGTGCGAGCCGAGTGTCGCGGTGTAGTGGATCGCCTCGACCAGGTTGGTCTTGCCCTGGCCGTTCGGGCCGACGAAGGCCGTCACGCCCGGAGCGAGCTCGACCTCCGCCTGTGGGTAGGACCGGAAGTCGACCAGACCCAGGGCGGTGACGTACACCTCAGTGCTTGATCGGGGGTGTCGCGTACGACGGATCCGCGGCCTCCGCACCCTTCACCGCGTGCCCGCCGAACTGGTTCCGCATCGCGGCGATCGCCTTCATCGCCGGCGAGTCCTCCTGCCGGGACGCGAACCGGGCGAACAGCGCGGCAGAGATGGCCGGCATCGGTACGGCGTGGTCGATCGCGGCCTCGACGGTCCAGCGGCCCTCACCGGAGTCGTCGGCGTACCCGCGGATCTTGGCGAGGTGGTTGTCGTCCTTCAGCGAGGCAACCAGCAGGTCGAGCAGCCAGGACCGGATCACGGTGCCCTCGCGCCACGACTCGAAGGCCTCCGGCACGTTCTCGACGACATCCGAGGCCTCGAGCAGCTCGTAACCCTCGGCATACGCCTGCATGATCCCGTACTCGATGCCGTTGTGGACCATCTTCGAAAAGTGCCCGGCGCCGACCTTGCCGGCGTGCACGAAACCGAACTCACCCTCGGGCTTGAGCGCGGTGAAGATCGGCATCACGGTCTCGACGGTGCCCTTGTCGCCGCCGCACATCAGCGCGTAGCCGTTCTCCAGGCCCCAGACGCCGCCGGAGACACCGCAGTCGACGAACCTGATGTCCTTCTCGGCGAGCTGCGCGGCCCGCCGGGTGTCGTCGGTCCAGCGGCTGTTGCCGCCGTCGATGACGATGTCGCCGGGGGAGAGCAGCTCGGCCAGCTCGGTCACGACCGGGTCGATGGCCTGCACCGGCACCATGATCCAGACCACCTTCGGCTGGTCGGTGGCGGTGAGCTTGCCGACCATGTCGGCCAGGTCCTTGGAATCGGAGATGTCCTGGTTGTGATCCAGCCCGACCACGGTGTGGCCGGCGTTGCGGATCCGCTGGCGCATGTTGCCGCCCATCTTGCCGAGACCGACAAGGCCGAGCTCCATCGTGAATCCCCTTGTTCTGTTGGCGTTCAGCTGTTCAGGCGGACCGGCATCAGCACGTAGCGGAACTCGCCGATCGGTTCGCCGTCGAAGTCCCGCACACCGGTCAGCTCGGCCGGCTTCGTCGCCTGGGTGAAGGCCAGGTGGGCGACCGGCGTACCGATCGCGTTCAGGCCGTCGAGCAGGTACGTCGGATTGAAGCCTACGGTCACGGGATCGCCGGCGACCCGCGCCTCGATCGACTCCGACGCCTGGGCCTCGTCACCGCTGCCGGCGTCCAGCGTCACGCTGTCTTCGGCGAACGTCAGCCGGACCGGTGCGTTCCGCTCGGCGACCAGGGCGACGCGCTTGACCGCCTCGACCAGGGTCGCGGTCTCGATCCGGACCCGGGTCGCGATCGCGGCGTCGGTCGGGATGATGCCGCGGACCTTCGGGAACTCGCCGTCCAGCAGCCGGGTGGTGGCCCGCCGGTTGCCGCCGGACACCTCGCCCTCGAAGCCGACGATGCCGTCGCCGCTGCCGGGAGCGGCCAGCGAGACGATCACGTCCGATCCGGTCATCGCCTTCGCGGTCTCGGACAGCACCCGGGCCGGCACCAGCGCGGCCGCGGAGGCGTCGGGGGACTGCGGGTTCCACTCGAGTTCACGGATCGCGAGCCGGTAGCGGTCGGTGGCGAGCAGCGAGATCGTGGTGCCCTCGATCTCGACCCGGACACCGGTCAGCACCGGCAGCGTGTCCTCACGCCCGGCGGCCGTGACCACCTGGGAGACCGCCTGGGCGAAAACGTCGGCCTTGACCGTCCCGCTCGCGGCCGGAAGCTCCGGCAATGCCGGATATTCCTCTGTGGGAAGCGTTTGGAGCGTGAATCGCGAACTGCCACAGGTGACCTGCGCCTTGGCGCCGTCGATGGCGAAATCCACGGGCTGGTTCGGAAGGCTCTTGGAGATGTCGGCGACGAGCCGGCCGGAGATCAGGCACTTGCCGGAGTCGGCCACCTGTGCGGGCACGGTGACGCGCACCGAGGTCTCGTAGTCGAAGCCGGACAGGGTGATCTGCCCGTCCTCGGCCTCGACCAGCAGGCCGGCAAGGATCGGGACGCTGGGACGACTGGGCAAGCTACGCGCGGCCCAGGCCACCGACTCGGCCAGTACGTCGCGCTCGACGCGAAACTTCACCGCTGGGTGCCTCCTGATTCGGCTGTGTGCCAGGCAGATCCTGCCACGGACAAGTGTGCTCTGCGCCAATCGGGCCTGACGTGGCGCTTCGGGCGGGTCGCGTCGGCGTCGTGCGAGTGGGTTCTGAAGACGGTGTTCCGGTGGTTCTGAAGACAGCCTGACAGGTACGTCAAACCGATGCGAGTCCGGAGTTTTCCCCAGGTTGGGCCGCACCATCGTTTTGTGGACTGGGATCTCTCTACAGATTCCATAGTGTTCTTCGCACCGGTGGATAGTGTGGAAAAGCGCCGACTTCGCAGGTCAGACCACGATTCGGCCTGTGTACGGCGTGTGGACGACGCTCGGTCTGTCTGAGGACGCCTGGGTACGACGGATTCTGTCCCCACAGCGAATCCACAGCAGAGACCGAAGTGTCCACCGCGATACCCACAGTTATCCACAGGTGTATCCCCACCCTGTGTGGTTCCGGTGACCGCGTTGTAGCGCTCGGCGTACAGGATTCTGAACGCGGTCACCGGCCTGCTCATTGCTGCTTCGCTTGGTGCTTGATCCTGTTGGTCAGCTCAGTGACCTGATTGAAGACGCTGCGCCGCTCGGACATCAGTTGGCGGATCTTCCGTTCGGCGTGCATCACCGTGGTGTGGTCGCGGCCGCCGAACTGCTGGCCGATCTTCGGCAGCGACAGATCGGTGAGCTCGCGGCACAGATACATGGCGATCTGGCGCGCGGTGACCAGCACCCGGCTGCGGCTGGATCCGCACAGGTCGTCGATCGAGAGGCCGAAGTACGACGCGGTCTGGCCCATGATCATGGAGGCCGTCACCTCGGGCTTGCTGCCTTCGGGGATCAGGTCCTTCAGCACGATCTCGGCCAGGCTCAGGTCGACCGGCTGCCGGTTCAGGCTGGCGAACGCGGTGACGCGGATCAGGGCGCCCTCGAGCTCACGGATGTTCGTCTGTACCTTCGACGCGATGAACTCGAGCACCTCCGGCGGCGCGGTCAGCCGCTCGGTGGCCGCCTTCTTCCTCAGGATCGCGATCCGGGTCTCGAGGTCGGGCGGCTGGATGTCGGTGATCAGGCCCCACTCGAACCGGTTCCGCAGCCGGTCCTCCAGCGCCTCCAGGCGCTTCGGCGCCCGGTCGGAGCTGATCACGATCTGCTTGTTCGCGTTGTGCAGGGTGTTGAAGGTGTGGAAGAACTCCTCCTGGGTCTGGATCTTGCCCTCGAGGAACTGGATGTCGTCGATCAGTAGTACGTCGACATCGCGGTACCGGCGCTGGAACTGGGACGCCTTGTCGTCGCGGATGGCGTTGATGAAGTCGTTGGTGAACTCTTCGCTGGACACGTACCGGACCCGGGCCCCGGTGTAGAGGCTGCGGACGTAGTGCCCGATCGCGTGCAGCAGGTGGGTCTTGCCCAGACCGGAGTCGCCGTAGATCAGCTGCGGGTTGTACGCCTTGCCCGGTGCCTCGGCGACGGCGACGGCGGCCGCGTGCGCGAACCGGTTCGAGCTGCCGATGACGAAGGTCTCGAAGGTGTACTTCGGATTCAGCCGAGCTTCACCTTGTGCCTCGGTGGCCGGGTACGACGGCGCCGATCCGTTCGGCGGTGGAGCGACTGAGCCGAACGGCTGCTGCTGCGGTGGGTGGGCGGGCCGGCCTGGCTGGTCGTACCGCTGTGGTGCGGGCTGTTCGTAGTGTTGAGGCTGCTCTTGACGCGGCGGAGCGAACTGCGGTCCCTGATCCGGGTCGGTCAGCGCGGACTGGATCGTCGGCTGGAACGCTCCGTCGGTCCGCAGCGGTTCGCGTACGACGGGCGGCGGTGGCGCCTGTGGTTCGCGCAGTTCCGGGTCGAGGGACGGGTCGACGGTGACCGCGATCCGGATGTCGCGACCGAAGCTCTCGGTGAGGATCCGCTCGAGGTCCGGGCGCAGCCGGGTCTCCAACTGACCGCGGGTGAAGTCGTCCGGCACTGCCACGATGGCGGTGCTCTCGTGCAGCGTGACCGGTCGCGAGTTCGTCAGCCAGGCGCGCTGGTTCGGCGGGAGGCCCGCGAGCACCCGGGTCCAGGCGTCGCCGAGGTCCATCACCGGTCCCGCCACTTCCGGTCGAGGCTCAGCCGGCCGGGGCTGGAGCTGGGGTTCGACCGGCCGCTGGTCGACCGGCCGCTGCTCGACTGGCCGTTGTTCAACGGGCTGCTGTTCAAGCGGCCGCTGCTCGACCGGTCGCTGTTCGACCGGGCGTTGTTCAACGGGGCGCTGGTCAACCGGGCGCTGATCAATCGGCCGTTGCTCGGGGGCCGGTGCTGCTGGGATCTGTGCCTCCGGGACCCGAGATTCTGGCATCCGGGTTTCTGGCATTCGAGGTTCAGGACTTCCGCTGCCACCGTCCACACGTGCATCACCCTCGTTTCGCGCCGCTACGTCGCCACTGCCAGTACCCCCAGCGGCGTATCGCTGACCACTCCAGGCATTGCCGTTGTTCGTTTCGGGGTATTCGAGGTTGCCGACCACCGGTGCGGCACCGAAGTACGCCGTACCAGGAGGTGGCTCGGACACCGGGCCGGTGGGGAAGTCTGTCGCAGCGCGCTCCAGGTCGGAGCGGTAGCGATAGCCGTCGTACTCCGGGCGAGGCGCCGGCCGGTAACCGGACTGCGGCGGCTCGGGCATCGGAATCGGCAGCGAAGGGCTCAGATGATCAGCCGGATCCATCCGCGGCGACAGCTCATCGGCCGGATCCGTCCGGGGCGCCTGCTCGGCTCGAAATGCGGCCGGAGGTACGGCGGTCTCGGCCGGGCGAGCCTCACGCTGGAACTCGGTCCGGGGAACCTCGGTCCGGAAGTCCGGCCGGTAGTCCGCGGAGGCACCTTCGGTCCGGAACTCCGTCGGGGCGACCTCGGTGCGGAAGTCGGCGACCGGGTCCGGCCGGAGGTCCTGCCCGCTCCCGGTGTGCTGCGCTCCGGCGTGATCGGGCCTTGTGTACTGCGGCGGTGTCTCTTCCGCCGGTATGACTTCCGCACTGGCGGAACGGTCCTCGACCACGCGTTGCTCCCCGAATCCATCGCTGCGGTGGCCGGCGTCGCCCGGGCGGACCCGGGTGGCGCGACCATTCGACCCGACACCGTGCGGCCGGCGAGTCGTAATGCTGTTCGGCTCAGCGCGGGTAGCTGGTTTCCGCAGCCGATCACCTCATTGTCCACACAGTTGTCCACAGTTGTGAACGACGGGTGGAGCAGGTTGGTTACCGATCGCGGGGTGTGGGACCTCTGGTGTGAGGGGCTGACGCTAACAAGTTCACACAGGCTGCTTCAAGCCGTCATCCACAGGCTATGAACAGGAAATTGGGGGCAACCTCCGGCGTGTCGGGTGGACGCCGGAGCGTAGTCATGATGCGTGATCGCTGTCGGTGGCGATCCGGTCCGGACCAGTGACGACCACTGCGCCGATCGGCCGTCCACTATTCTGTCCACAGGCCTGTGGAAAAGTATGGGGATGGCCGGTTTGACCTGTCCACAGGCGGCCACGTACCGTGGATCAGTCGGTGTTGAGCCGGCCGTTTCGTGCTGCGCTCGCTGCGGGACCCTTCTCTGGTTCTCCGACGGTGTGCAGGACTGCACCAGCGGCAGATCTATCAGTGGATTTGTCGACAATTCTGTGATCTCGAGTAACCGGAGTCATTCCAGTGAGCAAGCGGACGTTCCAGCCGAACAACCGTCGCCGGCACAAGAAGCACGGCTTCCGTCTTCGGATGCGTACCCGTGCGGGTCGCGCCATCATCGCTGCCCGCCGCGGCAAGGGTCGTCAGCGCCTCGCGGCCTGAGCGACCTTCTCGACGGTGACCACCTCGTGTTGCCCGCGTCGAACCGGTTACGCCGGTCCGATGACTTCCGCCGCGCTGTCCGGTCCGGACGGCGCGCGGGCCGGCGCGCGGTGGTGCTCCACCAATTGGTTCGGGACGGCCGGGCGGACAACTCCGGGGCCGAGCCCGCTCGCGTCGGATTCGTGGTGAACAAGGCGGTGGGCAACGCGGTTCTGCGGAACCGGGTCCACCGCCGTCTGCGTGCTGTCCTGGCCGCGCGGCTCCTGGAGCTGCCGGCCGGCAGCCTGACCGTCGTCCGTGCGCTCCCGTCGTCCGCCTCGGCGTCGTACGACGAACTCGCGGCGGACGTCGACGGCGCCCTCGGCCGGTTGTTGGCGCCATGATGCGGTTCAATCCCGTGCGAAGCGGGATCATCGGTTTTCTGAAGTTGTACCGGCTGACCATCAGCCCGATGTACGGGCAGGTGTGCAGGTTCTACCCGAGTTGTTCGGCGTACGCCCTGGAGGCGGTCGAGCGCCACGGTGCGGTGCGCGGTAGCTGGCTGGCGGCGAGGAGACTCGCCCGCTGCCACCCGTGGAACCCCGGAGGCTACGACCCCGTTCCACCCACAGATGTCGACCAGCGCGGAGATTCGGTCTCCGCCAACCAGCCCGGATCGTCAGCCGACGGCGGGCCTGTGCAGCGAGGTGCATGAGTGACTCTTCTGGCCATCCCCGGGCTCGCGGTGTGGGACGGAATCGTAGACCTGTTCAACACCGTCATGACGCCGCTGTACTGGGCCGTGTCGGCCCTGCTTGTCGGCTGGCACTGGCTGTGGAGCCAGGTGCTCGATCCGAACGGCGGCTGGGCCTGGGCACTGTCCATCGCCGGCCTCACCGTCGTGATCCGGACCCTGCTGATCCCGCTGTTCGTCCGGCAGATTCGCTCCAGCCGGAACATGCAGCTGCTGCAGCCCAAGATGAAGGAGCTGCAGAAGAAGTACGGCCACGACCGGGAGAAGCTCGGTCAGGAAATGATGAAGCTGTACAAGGAGACCGGGACCAACCCGTTCTCCTCGTGCCTGCCGCTGCTGCTGCAGTCGCCGATCTTCCTGGCCCTCTTCCGGGTGCTGGACTACGCGGCGAACGGCAAGGCGCACAGCGCGATCATGCAGCCGTACGTGTCGTCGCTGCAGCACGCCAAGATCTTCGGCGCGGAGATCTCGCAGACCTTCCTGAAGGCGAGCGGCCCGGGCGCCAACAACGTCAAGATCGTCGCGATCGTGCTCATCATTCTGATGACCTCGACGATGTTCATCACGCAGCTGCAGCTGATGCGCAAGAACATGCCGAAGGAGGCCCTCACCGGCCAGGCCGCGCAGATGCAGAAGATCATGCTGTACGTCTTCCCGATCTTCTTCCTCATCGGTGGCTTCAACTTCCCGATCGGTGTGCTCATCTACTGGTTCGTCTCGAACCTGTGGACGATGGGCCAGCAGTTCTACGTGATCCGCCGCAACCCGGCCCCGGGCACTCCGGCGTACGACGCGATGGAGGCTCGTAAGCGTGAGCACAACCTGCGCGCGGGCCGGCCGGCCGAGGAGGGCCTGGGCGGAGCCGAGGGCACGACGGACACTCTGACGGACCGTCGTCCGGCGCAGCGCCAGCAGCCGAAGCGGCAGTCGCGCAGCGACCGCAAGGGCGGTCCCGCGGCCGGCGGCGGAACCGCTGCGACGCCGTCCGAGACCGAGGCGGCCGCGAGTAACGGGCAGACGTCCTCGAACGCTCAGCAGGGTGCGGCCAAGAAGACTCAGGCCGGTGCCGCCAAGAAGCAGCCGGCCGCGAAGAAGGGTGCAGGCGCGAAGCGCCAGCCCGCGGCGAAGTCGGCCGCGCAGCGGAAGGCGGCGCAGAAGAAGTCCGGTGGCTCGCGCTGATCGGCGCGCCCTGATTGCCTCCCTGCTTGTGTTCGACCTGGGTCCCCGTGGGGCGGATCTCGACATTGTGAAGGAGTGGCCGTGAGCGACGGCATGCAGAACAACGAGGCGGCGGAGCAGTCCGCCGGTACGAATAGCACGGCCGACGAGCGTCTGAAGGCATTGGAGGCGGAGAGCGACATCGCCGCCGACTACCTCGAGGAGTTGCTCGACATCGCCGATCTCGACGGCGACATCGACATGGACATCGACGGCGACCGGGCCGCGGTCTCGATCGTGGGTGCGGAGCTGAACAACCTCGTCGGCGAGAACGGCAAGGTCCTGGAGGCGCTGCAGGAGTTGACCCGGCTGGCGGTCTACCGCGAGACCGGCGAGCGGTCGCGGCTGATGCTCGATGTGTCGAACTACCGGGCGAACCGGAAGGCCGAACTGGAAGAGGTTGGTCGCAAGGCGGTCGAGGAGGCGAAGGCCACCGGTACTCCGGTGCGCCTGGACCCGATGACGCCGTTCGAGCGCAAGGTGGTGCACGACGTTGTCGCGGCCGCCGGCCTGACGAGTGAGTCCGAGGGCGAGGAGCCCCGTCGCCGCGTCGTTGTCCAGCCGTCGTGATGCGATGACCATCGGCCGAGTCCGGGGTCAGGTCGACCGGTGACCGACTCCGTTTCACGTGAAACGCCGCCGCCGCTCGTGGAAGAGCTGTTTCCACGGGCGGCGGCTCGGCTTGCGGCCTATGCCGAGTTGCTGGCGACCGAGGGCACGCTCCGCGGCCTGATCGGACCGCGCGAGGTTCCGCGGTTGTGGGATCGGCATCTCCTGAACTGTGCGGTCCTCGAGCGCCTCATCCCGGAGGAGTCGTCAGTCGCAGATGTCGGCACTGGCGCGGGCCTGCCGGGGATCGTGCTCGCGCTGGTCCGTCCGGACCTGCAGGTGGCGCTCGTCGAGCCCTTGCTCCGGCGCACCACCTTCCTCGAAGAGGCGGTCGACGTACTCGCGCTCGACAACGCGACCGTGGTCCGGGCACGGGCCGAGGAACTTCCGCGGGCGTGGTACGACGTGGTGACTTCTCGGGCGGTGGCTCCCTTGGGCAAACTGGCCCGGTGGTGTTTGCCACTGTGTGTCGAAGGGGGGCTGATGCTGGCGATGAAGGGATCGTCCGCCGAGGAGGAGCTGGACTCCTCCGAGCGGGAACTCGCGTCGCTCGGAGCCGAGCTGTGGCACATTCACCAACTCGGCGTCGATGAACTGGCCCAGCCGACGACTGTCGTGAGTATTGTGGCCGGACGTGCTGCAGGGGGATCCCGGCACGGAAGACGCGGGAGGTGAGCGGGTTGGTGAGTCGTGCCCTCGGGTGGCCCGAGAAGAGCACCGGTGAACCGAGAACATCCCAAGCCATCGGCTGGCCATCCGATCCGGACTCCACGGTCCGTCTGATCACCCAAGACCCACCGACTCCCGCTCGTCCGGCTCGCGCAACTCCCGTCCTCACCTCTCCCAGTCCGGCCACGACGATCGAGCCGACCCTCTCGCTCCCGGAGCCACTCGACGCACGTGTGCCGGTCGAGCGCAGCGTGCCGGTCGACACCTCTGGGTTGCGGGCGGCTGCCGCTGCGGGCCTCGACGTACTTGCGTCGCCGGCTCCGGCCGCCGATTCCGCGGCCGGCCCGTCGCCCGTTTCACGTGAAACGGGCGAGTTGGTAGATGATGGTTCCGTACCGGAGACGGCGTCACTGGTGGATGCCGAACCGGACTTCTCCGAGTCTCCACCGCCTGTGGATGACGACCGCATGAAACTGCCCTCGCACACGGGAATTCGTCCACAGAGGCCTGTGGACGAAGCTGGGGGCAGAGCCGCCCCGACCCCCACTGACATCCTCTTCGGGCCAAGTCCCGCACCTATCGGAATGGGCGCTATGACTGCCGCACAGATCGCCGCGCGGGCCACGTCGGACGAGCTTCAGCGACGACTTCTCGAGACTCCGATCGCCGCCGCCACCGAACGGACCCTGCTGGTGAATGAAGGACGCACGATGGGCCGCGAGTTCCCGCTGCCCGCTGAGACCCGAGTCTTTGTCGTCGCCAACCAGAAGGGCGGCGTCGGCAAGACCACCACGACGGTGAACGTCGCCGCCGGCCTCGCGCTGTACGGCGCACGGATCCTGGTGATCGACCTCGACCCGCAGGGCAACGCCTCGACCGCGCTCGGCATCGACCACTCGGAGGGCACTCCAGGTGTCTACGAGGCGGTCATCGAGAACGAGCCGCTGAGCAAGCTGCTCCAGCCGTGCGCTGAGCACCCCGGCATCATGGTCGTCCCGGCGACGATCGACCTGGCCGGTGCCGAGATCGAACTCGTCAGCATCGTGGCCCGGGAGAGCCGGCTGAAGCGTGCGCTCGACGCGCACCTGGCCGAGACCGAGGCCGCGGGCGAGAAGTACGACTACGTCTTCATCGACTGCCCGCCATCCCTCGGCCTGCTGACGGTGAACGCGCTGACCGCCGCCCGCGAGGTCCTGGTCCCGATCCAGAGCGAGTACTACGCGCTCGAGGGTCTGTCCCAGCTCCTCCGGCACATCGACATGGTGAAGTCGCACCTGAACCCCGGGCTCGACGTCTCCACCATCCTGCTCACCATGTACGACGCCCGTACCAAGCTGGCCGGTGAGGTCGCGGCCGAGGTCCGTGGGCATTTCCGCGACGCCGTGCTGCGGACCGCCGTGCCGCGGTCGGTGCGGATCTCGGAGGCACCGAGCCACGGCCAGACCGTGCTCGCCTACGACCCGGCATCCGCCGGAGCCCTCTCGTACCTCGAGGCGTCCCGCGAGATCGCGATGCGGAACAACTCCTGATCCGCCCCAGCGCTGTGGCACCGTTTCACGTGAAACGAGTGCCCGCGGCCGACGGTGGCAGGTGCGGTAGGTCAGTAGTAGCTCAGCAGGCTGTCGAACACGAGGGAGCGCGATGAACACCCGACTCGGACGCGGACTTGGTGCGCTGATCCCCAGCACACCCGCCCCCGGTAGCACGACGACGCTCGGCAGCAAGTCCCACTCGATTCCGGGTGCGCCGCCGATCGCGCAGCCGAGGGAGCCCGAGCTGGCCGCCGTCCCCGGAGCGGAGTTCGCGGAGATCGAGGTCGACAAGATCACCCCGAACCCGAAGCAGCCGCGCACCGTCTTCGACGAGGAGGCGATGGAGGAGCTGGTCCACTCGGTGAAGGAGATCGGGCTGCTGCAGCCGATCGTCGTACGCCGGCTGACCGCGGACACGTACGAGCTCGTGATGGGGGAGCGCCGCTGGCGGGCGACCCAGCAGGCCGGCCTCATCACGATCCCCGCGATCGTCCGGGACACCCAGGACGACGTGATGCTGCGCGACGCGCTGCTGGAGAACCTGCACCGCAGTCAGCTGAACCCGCTCGAAGAGGCGGCGGCGTATCAGCAGATGCTCGACGACTTCGGCTGCACGCAAGAGGTGCTCGCCACGCGGATCGGTCGTTCGCGGCCGCAGATCTCCAACACGCTTCGGCTGCTGAAGCTCCCGGCGTCAGTTCAGCGCCGCGTCGCCGCAGGCGTTCTGTCCGCCGGGCACGCCCGTGCACTCCTTGGCCTCCCCAGCGGAGACGCCATCGAGCGGCTCGCTCAGCGCATCGTCGCCGAGGGCCTCTCGGTCCGCACCGTCGAGGAGATCGTTGCCTTGGGCGACATGAACGGCGACGACCCGACGCCGGCCCAGCGCCGACGCAACAAGCCGGTAGCGCCACGCCTGGTCGACCTGGCCGACCGCCTCTCCGATCGCTTCGAAACCCGCGTCAAGGTCGACCTCGGCAAGACCAAGGGCAAGATCACCGTCGAGTTCGCGTCCCTGGACGACCTCGAGCGCATCGTCACCCTGATGGACCCCAGCAAGCAGAACGGCTAGGGCGCTGAGGATCGCGCTCACAGAGGAATTCCGGGGTCAGCGCCCGGGGGCAACAATTGGGATTTGTCGACAAAACTACTTGGCGACTCGCGGCGATGTTTCATGTGAAACATTGCGAGTGGCTTTGATGAGGTAGGTCGCGGGGAGGTCACCCGCCGCGGGACCAAGCTCGGGGTACATGTCGGCGACGGCCACCTCGCGGAACTCCGCGAGGTGGAGGCCGGCGGACAAGAGGCTGGTGATGATGTCGCTCGGCGGCCAGATGAATGCGGTGAAGTCAGGGGCGGCCGGGTTGTCGCGGGCGCCGGTGGGGAGCTTCGCGTTGTCGATGGTCGCGCGAGGCGTCGAGCGGCCGAAGTAGTCGGCCGTGACGGTCAGATGGTTGGGACCACGGACGGCGAGGACCTCCCAGATCGGGTGATGGTCCGCGAGCAGGACGGACCCACCCGGAGCCAGGCGGTCGGCGACGAGTTGCGCGAAGACGGCCAGGTCCGGGACCCAGCAGATCGCGCCCCGGCTCAAGTAGATGAGATCGAAGCCGGTCAGCTCGGCTGGGAGATCGAGCATGTCGGCCTGCCGGAAGTCGACCGCGACACCCACGGCGGCAGCCTTCTCACGGGCCATCGAGACCGCGACCTCGGAGATGTCGACGCCGGTGACCTCGGCGCCCAGCATGGCCCAGGACAGGGCCTGGTCGCCGCAGGAGCAGGCGAGTTGGAGCACCCGCCGGCCGGCAACATCTCCGGCCGCGGCGATCTCGCCGGCGTCGAGGGCCGAGCCGCCGGAGGTGAAGAACGCCGGGGGTTCGCCGGGGCGTGCGTGATGGATCTGGTTCCAGCTGGCGCGATTCGACTGCGTGATGTCACGGAGGTTCGGCACGGACCCGAAGCTAGGTCAGAGCGGCCGAACCTCCAAGGGGATTAGCGGCCGAGCAGTTCGTGGGTGGTCTTCCGCTCGGCGTAGAACGACAGGAACGGGATCGTGCCGGCCAGGGCCATCATCACCAGCCGCGGGAACGACCAGCGCACCCGGCGGAACAGGTCGAAGGTGCCGACCAGGTAGACCATGTAGAGGAAGCCGTGGAGCGGGCCGATCACGTCCATCGCGGCCGGGTTGTCGGCGAAGTACTTCAGCGGCATCGCGACGAACACCAGCAGCAGGAGCATCACGCCGACGACGTACGCGATCACGCGGTACCGGGTCAGGGCGCCGCGGACGGCCGGGGTGATGGGCTGCGGGGTAGCGGAGGTGGCGGGATCGGCTGATGAGGTCACGCTGAAACGGTACCGCTCGGCTCCACAGGCTCCACCGCCTGGTCGTCAGCCTCATCCCCGCCATCGGTGGAGCGGTGCGCGTCCAGCACCATGCGGGCCCACATCCACAGCGTGAAGGCCGCGAAAACCCACCACTGGAAGGCGTACGCGATGTTCCGCAGCCCGGCGTGATCCGTCGGCGGCGACGGCGGTTGTACGACGGCGGGCGCCGGTGAAGGTACGACGCCTGCGTCGACCGAGGACTGGATCACGAATCCGTCGTACAGCCGGTAGTCGACGAGGTGCACGATCGTGGGGATCCGCAGGGATGACAGCACGCGACCCTTGGCGGCATCGTCGGACGAGTCCTCCGCCTCAGAGGACACGACCACCCCGGACAGCTGGACCGGGCCGGTAGGCGCCGTGGCGGCCGGGTCGGACACCGTTGGTACCCAGCCTCGAACAACCATCACCGCGCCGGCACCAGTGCCCTCGAGCATCACGGGGGAGACCACCCAGAAGCCGTCCGCCGAGCCCTGCCGGCGGTCGGAGATGAACACCTGGTCCGCGGCCGGTCCCCAGGTGCCGGTCACCGTCACGCGACGGCTGACGGCCTTGGCCGGCAAGCCCTCGTCGATCGAGAACAGCGACTGCAGAGCGACCGGTTCAGCGTCGGCCCGCTTGGCGGTCGCGGACGCGGTCTTCGACTGGTACACGTCCAGCTGCCACACGCCCATCACCGACATGACCGCGGCGATCGCCAGCGCCAGCAAGAGCAATCCGGACCATCGCGGTGTCAGAACCGTCCGCCACAACGGCCGCGGATTCCCCGAGGACATCAGGACCTCAACGCGCCGCGGCGGCAGCCAGCAAGTCGCGGCACAGCACACCCAGCTCGATCCCCGCGGCCTCGGCCGCGAGCGGCACCAGCGAGGTCTCCGTCATCCCCGGCGCCACGTTCACCTCCAGGAACCACGGCACCCCAGCGGCGTCGACGACCAGGTCCGACCGGGACAGGTCCCGCAGACCCAGCGCCGCATGCGCCGCGACCGCGGCCGTCGCGCACGCGGAAGCCACCGAAGGATCCAGCCGAGCCGGTACGACGAACTGCGTCGCCCCGGCCGTGTACCGGGCCTCGTAGTCGTAGAACCCGGAGTCCGGCCGGATCTCCACCGCCGGCAAGGCCCGCGGCCCGTCGCCGGTGTCGACCACCGTCACGGCCACCTCGGTCCCGTCGATGTACTGCTCGATCAGCGCGACCGGACCGTACGCGTAGCAGTTCACCATCGCCGACGGCAGCTCGTCGGCCGACCGCACGATCGAGGCGCCCAGCGCCGAACCGCCCCGAGCCGGCTTCACGACCAGCGGCAGGCCGACCTGATCGATGACCGCCTCCATCAGCGCAGCGGCACCGAGCTCGCGGAACGTGTCGTGCCCGAGCACCACCGAGGCCGGCGTACGCAGTCCGGCCGCTCCGACCATCGTCGACGCGACCGGCTTGTCGAAGGCTGTCCGGCAGGCGGCCGCGTCGGCTCCGACGTACGGAACGCCGTACAGGTCGAGGACCTGGCGGAGGGCGCCGTCCTCGCCGGTGACGCCGTGCAGGACAGGAAAGACCGCATCCGGCGGGTCGTCGCGGAGACGCTCGACCAGATTGGCGTCGACGTCACGCTGCTCGACCTCGACGCCGACGCTGCGCAGGGCGTCGGCGACTCGCCGGCCGGACCGGAGCGAGACATCCCGCTCGTGTGACAGTCCGCCGGCCAGTACCAGGACTCGACCCAGATCACTCATCACAAATATCCCGATCACTCGTGGGCGACTCCGGCACGGCCGCCGGTCCCGAGGCCCACTGGAACGGTACCGCTACCGCGTCAGTGACCCCCGGCCGCCCGCAGATCCATTGCGCAACCTTAAGCCTCGAGGCTTGCGCAGCGGACCAGACAAAACCGTCAGCTCAGCTCCGGCCCCGGAGCGTCGTACTCGCGGCCCGGACCCGGCGTCAGCGGCCCGAACGTCTGCCGCAACTCGAGCTCCTCGTGGATCACCGCGGCCAGCCGGCCGACCCCCTCGATGATCCGTGACTGCGTCGGATGACAGTACGACAATCGCATGCACTGGGAGCCGAAACCGTCGGCGAAGAAGGCCGTTCCGGGAACGTACGCCACCCGGGCGGTGACCGCCCGCGGCAGCATCGCCTTCGCGTCCAAGCCGTCCGGCAGGGTCAGCCAGACGTAGAACCCGCCGCCCGGCCTGGTCCAGGTCGTTGCCGCAGGCATCTTTTCGCTCAGCGCCGACAGCATCGCGTCGCGGCGTTCGCGGTACATCTCCCGGAACTGCTTGACCTGCCCGAGCCAGTCGTGCCGGCCCAGGTACGACGAGATGGCGAGCTGACTGAACACCGGGGGACACAGGGTCGCCGATTCCTGTGCCAGCACAAGCTTTTCGCGCACCGCGTGCGGCGCGACCGCCCAGCCGACCCGGAACCCCGGAGCGAATGTCTTGGAGAACGAGCCGAGGTAGATGACGCCCTCACGGTCGTCCGCACGCAACGCCCGCTGCGGCTCACCGTCGAAGCCGAGCAGACCGTACGGGTTGTCCTCCAGGATCAGGAGATCCGCGCGCTGACAGATCTCCAGCACCCGCCGCCGGCGCTCGTCGGCCAGCGAAACCCCGGCCGGGTTGTGGAAGTTCGGAATCGTGTAGAAGAACTTGATCCGTTTGCCGGCCGCGCGGACCGCCGCGATCGCCTGCTCCAGCGCCTCCGGTACGACGCCGTCGTCGTCCATCGCGACATGGACGACCTCGCACTGGTACGCACGGAAGACGCCGAGGGCACCGACGTACGACGGAGCCTCGCAGATCACCACGTCGCCCGGATCGCAGAACACCCGAGTCACCAGGTCGACCGCCTGCTGGCTGCCGACCGTGACCACGACGTCGTCCGGATGGGCGTCGATCCCCTCCAGCCGCATCACGTCGCAGATCTGGTCCCGCAACGTCGGATCACCCTGACCGGAGCCGTACTGCATCGCGGTGGCACCGTTGTCGATCACGAGATCGCGGACCGCGCCGCCGACCACGTCCAGCGGCAGGCCACCGATGTTCGGCATCCCGCCCGCGAGGGAGACGACCTCGGGCCGGCTGGCGACCGAGAAGAGGGCCCGGATCTCCGAGGCGGTCATGCCTTTCGTCCGGGCTGCGTACCGGTCGACGTAGTTGTCGAGACGGGTCTGCCGGACATCGGGCACGTCAGCACTCACGGGGGCCACTCCAACGGTGAGTCGAGGGGGAAGTCACCAGGTTACGTCGGCAGACCCGAGTTGTGTCCGGGCTGTGGATCGGCGCGACCTCTCACTACCATGCCTTATAGGGGCAGGTTCGACCATGCCGTGATCTGGCTGCTGAGACGGCCGGCGGGTGTGGTGCGGCCTGAGAGGTGCAACCGGAAGGCATGATCGGATGAGCGTGGGCAAGACAGCCGGGTGGACGTTCTGCGGACTTTTGCTGGGTGTGCTGGCCGGATTCGCCGGCGAACTGCTGCGGCGGCAGCCGGCCGCGAAGGTGCAACAGCGCTATGTCGCTCCGGAGGCGACCAGGACCACGGACGCGCGGACTCCGGCTCCCGCACCGGAACCGGCCACTCAATGAGCCACGGGGTGATACCCGCCGTGATGAAGGTAACAACCAGTACTCCGCGAGACCGGACGCCGGCCACCGCGGACCGGATGCGCTGATGGCCCGACGGCTCGAACCGCTGACGCTCGCCAATCTCGACGAGCTGCCGGTGCCGTGCCGTGGCTGCGTGTTCTGGGAGCTGGATCCGGTCGCCGCCAAGCATGCCGACCGGAACGGCGACACCGGCCTCGAGAAGGAAGCCTGGCTCTCCCAGTTGCTGCTCGACTGGGGTACGGCGGGCGTCGTGCTCTACGTCGACGAGGAGCCGGCCGGGTTCGCGGTGTACGCGCCGGCGGCGTACCTGCCCAGGATCCAGGCGTTTCCGACCGCGCCGGTCAGTCCGGATGCCGTCGTACTGGCGACCGGACGGATCCAGCCGCGCTACCTGGGGCTCGGGCTGGGGAAGATCCTCGTCCAAGCCGTGGCGAAGGACGTGCTGAAGCGTGGGTTCCGGGCCGTCGAGGCGTTCGGTGACTCGCGGTGGGACGGACCGGGCTGTGTCTGGCCGACCGAGTTCCTTCGTGCCGTCGGCTTCGGCGTCGTCCGCGAACACCCGCGCAATCCCCGGCTCCGGCTCGACCTGCGGTCTGCGATCACCTGGCGCAGCGAGATGGAGGCCGCCGTGGAGCGGCTGATGGGCGCGATCCGGCCCGAACACTCCCCGCCCGGGCCGGTCACGGTCAGGGACGCACTCACTCGCAACTCGACTCCCTGACGGCGAGGCCATCATGATCTGGCGGTTCCTGGCCGACGTCGTGATGGTGGTGCACGGCGCCCTGCTGGTGTTCTTCCTGATCGGCGGCTTCCTCGCCTGGCGCTGGCCGAAGCTGATCTGGGCGCATCTGGCCATCGTGGTCTGGAACATCGTCATCGTGGTCGTCGACTTCGGCTGCCCGGTCACGGCGAGCGAGAAGTACTTCCGCCGGCGTGGTGGCGAGACGCCGTACGCGGCCGGCTACATCGAGCACTACCTCGACGGCCGGCTCTGGCCGGAAGGGGCGACGCCGACCGTCGAGAAGATCGGCTTCGTGCTCGTCGTCATCTCCTACATCGGCTTCTTCATCCTCCGCCGGCGTCGCAAAGCCGGACAGGCCAAGGTCAGGGGAGATTCAGTGGGACCCCGGACGTGATCGGTCCGGCACTTCCGCATACTTGAAGGCGTGTCCAGCACCCCGGTCAACGAGTACCTGACAGCGCTGAACAAAGCGCTCGGCGGTCCACGACGCCGGAGGGCGGACCTGCTGGCCGAGGCACGGGACCACCTGACCGACGCGACCGAGGCCTTCGAGGCCGACGGTCTCGAGCGGTACGACGCTGAGCGGGAAGCCGTGGCCGACTTCGGCGAACTGGCCGAGGTCGTACCGGGCTACCGCGCCGAGCTCGCGATCAGTCAGAGCCGCCGGACGGCGATGCTGCTGTTCCTGGCCCTGATCATCCAGCCGATCGTCTGGCAGGAAGGTGCCTGGAGTTGGAACCAGGACCCAGCCGCCGGCAACGCGCTGAACGACTTCCTCCAGTCGTTCGTCCGCACCATCGGCACGCTGGCGATCGCCGGTACGGTGCTGGCCGTGATCGCGGCCGGCGTCGGCTTGCGCCACCCGATCATCCGGGACCACGTGAGCAGGGTGACCGCACTGTTCGCGCTCGTCAGTGCCACGGTCATCAGCTTGATCGGTGTCGCGATGGCGACGACCAGCGGCCGTACGGTCGGCGCCCTGGACTTGGCCGTGGTCGGCAGCTTCGTCGTGCTGCCCCTGGTCTTCGTGGGTCTTCAGGCGGGCCGCTGCCTACGCCTCGCCCGGTCGTAGAACACCTTCCACCACAGCCCGGAAGGTCAGCCACTCCTGCTTGCCCGTGGCAAGCGTCTTCACCCCGGCGCTGGTCAGCTGATACGTACGGCGCTTCCGCCCGCTGACCGTGCTCCACTCGCTGGCCAGGTACCCGGCGCGCTCCAGCCGCCGCAGCGCCGGGTAGAGCGTCCCGGTCGGCAGGTCGAGCTCGCCGCCACTGCGCTCGAGCAGCGCCTCCATGATCGCGTACCCGTGCAGCGGCTCGTGCTCGACGACCGCCAGGATCATCGGGTCCAGGTGTCCCCGCAACGCATCCGCCTTCATGTAGCCAGTCTACTCATACGCCTGCTACTGTCGAGAGGCGACATGTAGACGATCTACTTATCAAGGAGGCACGGCGATGACCGTGGACACCCCCGTACGACGACCGCCCGGGAACGAGGGCGGACGACCTGGGCTGCTGCACCGGGTGTCCGGCTGGTCGATGCGGCACGCCGGTCTCGCTCTGCTGCTCTGGGTGGTCGCCCTCGTCGCCGTCACCGCGGCCTCGACCGTGGTCGGCGACAGCTACAAGAACGACAACTCGCTCCCCGGCACCGATTCCCAGCGCGTCACCGACACCTTCAAGGCGCACCAGCCCCAGGGGGAGACGGCTTCGGTGCAGATCGTCCTGCGGGCCGATGGCGGACTGGCAGCGGAGAAATCCCGGGTCGCCTCGATGCTGGCCGTCGTACGCGATCTCCCGCACGTCGCATCGGTCGCCGACCCGTTCACCGCGCCCGGATCGCTGTCGCAGGACGGCCGGACGGCGTACGCGACGGTCGGCTTGGACGTTGCCGTCGCGGACATGCCGGTGGAGGACGTGCGGACGATCATCCACCGGGCTCAGGACTTCGCGCGCCCCGGATTCCAGGTGGAGGTCGGTGGCGACCTGGCCCGGTCCGCGGCCGAGAGCGCGGGTGGTGCCTCCGAAGGTGCCGGCATCCTGGCCGCGCTGGTGATCCTGGTACTGCTGTTCGGATCGTTGCTCGCGGCAACTCTCCCGCTGTTGACCGCGGTGTTCGCCGTCGGGAGCACGCTCGGGCTGCTGGTCCTCGCGTCGCATCTGTTCACCGTGCCCGACTACACCGCGCCGGTCATGATGCTCGTCGGTCTCGGCGTGGGGATCGACTATGCGTTGCTGATCTTCTCCCGCTATCGCCATGAACTGCTGAAGGACGGCACGGATCGGGTGACCGCGTCGATGATCGCACTGGATACCGCCGGCCGATCGGTGATGTTCGCGGGATGCACGGTGGTGATCGCGCTGCTCGGTCTGCTCGCGCTCGGACTCGGCTCGCTGCAAGGCGTTGCGCTCGGTGTCACGCTGACCGTGCTGATGACGATGCTGGCTGCGGTGAGCCTGCTGCCGGCCTTGCTGACGCTGTTCGGGAAGCGGATCGAGCGGAGTGTCCGCAAGCACGCTGCGAAGAAGCGCCGTACGCCGGGAGACGGCTGGCGGAAGCTGGCGGCGGCCGTGCAGCGCGGGCCGTGGGTGCCGTTGGTCCTGGGGACGGTGGCGCTGGTGGCGTTGTCGCTGCCGGCCTTGGACATGCGACTCGGGTTCGCCGACGCGGGGACGGACGACCCGGTCAAGACCAGCCGGAAGGCATACGACCTGCTCGCCGACGGATTCGGGCCGGGCTTCAACGGCCCACTCGTGGTCGTGTCCGAGGGGGATCAGGCGGCAGCTGGGGCACTCGGGCAGACGCTCGCCGCCGATCCGGAGATCGCCGCGGTGACTCCGCCGCAGCTGACCCCGGACGGCAAGATCGCGACCGTACTCGCGTTCCCGAAGTCGGCACCACAGGACGCCGCGACCAGTGAACTCGTGGGTCGACTGCGGGACACCACTCTGCCGGCGCTCGAGTCGCAGACCAGGGCGACATACTTGGTCGGCGGTGCGACGGCGGCGGCGGACGACTTCGCCGCAGCGGTGAGCAAGCGGCTGCCGATCTTCGTGCTGGTGGTGGTCGGCCTGTCCGCGCTGCTGCTGATGGCGGTGTTCCGGTCGATCCTGATCCCGCTGAAGGCGGCGGTGCTCAACCTGCTCAGCATCGGCGCTTCGCTCGGGGTGATCACGCTGGTCTTCCAGCAAGGCTGGTTCGGCGCGCAGCCGGGTCCGATCGAGGCGTTCGTACCGGTGATGATCTTCGCGATCGTGTTCGGGTTGTCGATGGACTACGAGGTGTTCCTCATCTCCCGGATCCATGAGGAGTGGCGTCGTACTCAGGACGCTCGGGCGGCGGTGCGGGAAGGGCTGGCGACCACGGGCAGCGTGATCACCGCGGCGGCAGCCATCATGATCGTGGTGTTCGGTGCGTTCCTGCTCAGCCCGGATCGGATGCTGAAGCAGTTCGGGCTCGGCCTGGCGACCGCGGTGCTGCTGGACGCGCTGCTGATCCGCTGCGTCATCGTCCCCGCCGTACTGCGCCTGTTCGGCAACCGCGCCTGGTGGCTGCCGCGCGGTCTCGACAGGGTGCTGCCGAAGATCGCGCTCGAGAAGGACTAGACGGTGAGTTGCCCGAAGCGGAGCATGCCGGTCGCGGCGTCCTGCTCCGGCGGCAGGTAGACGCGCTGGATCGCCACCACGATCGCCTCTGCGATCACGTCCCGGAAGGCCGGGTCGGCCAGTCGGGCGGAGTCGTGCGGGTTGGTGACGTAGCCGATCTCGAGGCGGACTGCGGGCATCTTCGTCCGGCGCAGCAGGTCCCACGTCTTGGCGTGCGTACGGCAGTTCAGCAGGTCGGTGCGCGCGACAATCTCGCGCTGCACCAGGCCGGCGAACTGCTCACCGACGCTCGACGACGCGCCGTGCAGATCGTTGCCGTAGTAGTACGTCGCGACGCCCTGGGCCTCTGGATTCATCGACCCGTCGGTGTGCAACGAGACACACAGGTTCGCGTCCGTCTCGTTCGCGAACGCGGCCCGCGCCAGCTCGTCCGGCCCCTGATCGCGCCCACGCGACAGATACGCGCGGACGCCGGTCGCACCCAGGCGACCCTCGATCCGGGCGGCCAGGTCGTACGCGACGTCGGACTCGCGCAGGCCGAAGCCCTCCCAGCCGTAGTCGAAGCCCCCGTGGCCCGGGTCGATCACCACGGTCTTGCCGGACAGCCGGGGACCAGCGGCCCGCACGGCTTCCGAGGCGCGCAACGCGTCCGGCCGCCCGCCGGTCGCCATCGGCCGGATCCGCTGCAGTGCCTTGAACGTCGACGGACCACAGGTGCCGTCGCCCGGAAGGCCCATGTTGCGCTGGAAATCGGTCACCGCGCGCTGGGTGTCCGGGCCGAAGATCCCGTCGATCCGGGCGACCGCGAACCCGAGCTCCTGCAGCTTCGCCTGCAGCGCCAGGACGTCGTCACCGGTCAGCGGGTGCGAGACGACGTACGTCAGCAGCCGGTCGCCCAGCCGCCAGCGTGCGTCGTCGATCGCCCGGTACGTCTGCGGGCCGACGATCCCGTCGATCATCAGCCCGCGTTGCTGCTGGAAGCCCCGGACAGCGTGCGCCGTCGCTTCGTCGTAGACGTCGTGACCACCGGCCAGCAGCCCGAGCCGCTGGAGCTTGCCGACGATCTCGGCGACGGCCTCACCGCTGTCGCCGATCCTGTACACGCCGTGGGGGGCTTCCATCAGAGACTGCTCCTTGCCGTGTGGCGGCCGGGGGTGCAAACGTCAGCCGTGCGCTGTCACTCGGTGAAGGCGGCCAGTTCCTTCAGCAGCGCCGCCTTCGGCTTGGCGCCGACGATCGACTTGGCCAGTTCACCATTCACGTAGACGTTGATGGTAGGGATACCGGTAACGCGGTAGTTGCTCGGGGTAACCGGGTTCTCGTCCACGTTCATCTTCAGGAACGTGAGCTTGTCGCCGTGGTCCTGGTTCAGCTCCTCCAGGATCGGCGATACCTGGCGGCACGGTCCACACCACTCGGCCCAGAAGTCGACCAGCACCGGCTTGTCGCTCTTCAGTACGGTCTGGTCGAACTCGGCGTCGGTGACGGCGTTCATCTTCTCGCCCACGGGCGTAACTCCTTCAGTGGTTGTGAGGTTCAGACGGAGACAGGCTCGGTGGCCGCAGCGGCGGCCGTGGCCGCGTCCTCGAGGGTGGCCAGGTAGCGCTCGGCGTCCAGGGCGGCCGCACACCCGGTGCCGGCGGCGGTGATCGCCTGCCGGTAGGTGTGGTCCACCAGGTCGCCGGCGGCGAACACGCCGGGCAGGTTGGTCGCGGTGCTGTCCGGCCTGACCAGCACGTAGCCCTCGGCGTCCAGCTCGACCTGGCCCTTGACCAGCTCCGAGCGCGGGTCGTGCCCGATCGCGATGAACAGGCCGGTGGCCGGCAGGTGCCGGGTCTCACCGGTGACGGTGTCCTTCAGCGTCACGCCGGTCAGCTTGTCCTCACCGTGGATCGTGTCGACCTCGGAGTTCCACTGGAACTCGATCTTGTCGTTCGCGAACGCGCGGTCGGCCATGATCTTCGAGGCCCGCAGCTCGCCGCGACGGTGCACAAGGTGCACCTTCTTGGCGAACTTGGTCAGGAAGGTGGCCTCTTCCACGGCGGAGTCGCCACCGCCGACGACCGCGATCTCGTGGTCGCGGAAGAAGAAGCCGTCACAGGTCGCACACCAGGACACACCATGGCCGGACATCCGGTCCTCGTCGGACAGGCCCAGCTTGCGGTAGCCCGACCCCATCGCCAGGATGACGGTCTTCGCCCGGTGCTCGGTGCCGGCCGAGTCGGTGACCACCTTGATGTCACCGGTCAGGTCGACCTTGATGATGTCGTCGGGCACCAGTTCGGCGCCGAAGCGCTCGGCCTGGGTGCGCATCTCGTCCATCAGCGCCGGGCCCATGATGCCCTGCGCGAAACCGGGGAAGTTCTCCACCTCGGTGGTGTTCATCAGTGCGCCACCGGCGGTCACGGAGCCCTCGAACACGAGTGGCTCCAACCGGGCGCGCGCGGCATACACGGCGGCCGTGTAACCGGCCGGACCGGAGCCGACGATGATGACGTTGCGAACTCCTGCGTCGGTCATAAAAGGCGTTCCTCGTGTCGTCGAGACTGGTACGTCGTACTCAACGGATCCTAGAGGCCGACCATTCCCACGGTACCCATCACCGGGCCGCGGCACCGCATTGGCAGCTCAGCGATTGCGCAGTGTCACCGTGGTGTCGTAGAAGGGCGTGGCGACGCCTCCCGGATCGCTACATCCGGTGACCGCGAACAGTTGGATGTCGCGCGCCGAACCGCTCTGCAGGCCGATCAGGGTGGCGCGCCTGCCGTCGATCTTCACCGGCTGGACCAACTGGAGCTGAGGGTTCGGCCGGCCGGACGCGAAGACCCGGGCACAGTCGACCTCGGCGGCCGGAGCGTTCAGGACCGGATCAGGGGTGTGCTCCAGCCATCGCTGCGCCTCCGGGCCGATGTCCTTGGTGGTCATCGTCACCACCGCACCGGTCGGCACCTCGGTCGGGTTGGTGTTCGCCGCGTTCTCGCCGGCCTGGTCCTTGGTGGCGATCACCACGCCGACGCCGATCGCCGCGACCAGCACGACGGCCGCCGCCGCGCCCAGCAACTTGGGCAGGTGCCGGCGCGGCTCCTCGCGGATCTGGGCCAGCGAGTGCACGCCGACCGTCGACGCGCGCAGGACGGACTCGGAGACGATGACCGCATCCAGGTGCTCAGCGACGTCGGCCGGCATCGGGATGTCCGTCCGGCCCTCCTCGGCGAGATCCTCGGACAGCTCGACGAGAGCGTCGTACGTCTGCTGGCAGTCCGGACAGGCCTTCACATGTTCACGAGCGCGGTGTGCCTCGGCGGCGGGCAGCAGGTTCTCGATCAGATCGGCGATCGTGTCGGTATCGAGGTGCTCGAGGTGCTCACTGGTCGGCAGACCGGATTCGGTCATCGGGGACTCGCCTCCCCACGGGAGGAACGCGGTGTGGTCATCGGAGTGCTCCGGGTAGAGGCATGGAGGCTACGTCGCAGGTAGGCGACTTCGCTTCGACGGAGTACCCACTCATTCGGTTCCCACCGTTTCGGCGGCGGATTTCTCCGGTACGTCGGAGTCGCCCGAACCGGCCCTGGTCGTCTGCCAGTGCCGCAGCAACGGCAGCAGCCGGGCCCGGCCACGGGCGCAGCGGGACTTCACGGTGCCGGGGGCGCAGCCGAGGATCGCGGCCGCCTCCTCGATCGAGTAGCCCTCCATGTCGACCAGCACCAGGGCACTGCGCTGGTCGACGTTGATCTGCTTGAGCGCGTTCAGCACGTCCAGCCGGCGCTCGCGGACCTCGGCCGGGTCCTCCTCGGCCGGTCCGGCCAGCTCGGCCGCGCGGTCCTGATCCTCGGGTAGCGGATCGGCGGCCCGCACCTGGCGCCGGCGGATCCGGTCCAGGCACGCGTTCACCACGATCCGGTGCAGCCAGGTGGTCACCTTCGCGTCGCCGCGGAACGAGTCGGCGCGGCGGAACGCCGAGATGAACGCCTCCTGCAGCGCGTCGGCCGCCTCCTCGGGCTCGCCGAGGGTGCGGATCGCGACCGCCCACATCCGGTCCCGGTGCCGCTTGACCAGGAACCCGAACGAGTCCGGGTTACCGGCTACGTGCAGCCGCAGCAGCTCGTGGTCGTCGAGGTGCTCGTAGCTGGTCGGCCCATCCGGCGCGGCAGGCTGCGGCACAGGCTCGGCCGTGCCGATCCGGGAGACGTCTGACCGGGGCGGAGGGGTCGGCCCCGAATCGAGGTGAGCCGTCATTTCTGGATTGTGACCTCCGAGATCGTGCCCCGGTACTTGCCACCGTCTTCCTTCGGCAGCTTGGTCAGCCAGACCAGTACGTACTGCGTCTCGGTCGGTGCCGAGGGGGTCAGGCTCACCGTACCCTCGGGCTGGTCCTCTTCGGTGGCGACCGGCTGCCAGCCGCTGACCGCTCCCGGCGACTTGCTGGTGTCACCCTTCGGGACCAGCAGTTGGACGCTGGTGCCGTCGCCCTCCAGCGCGACCGTCACCTTGGACACCGCGGTCGGCGCGCCGAGGTTGTAGATGATCCCGACGCCCGGCTTCTGGCCGCCCAGGTTCGGCCGGCTGTACGACTGCGTGGTCCAGGTCGTGCCGGACTTGCCGTCGTAGGTGTTCGGAACGTCGTCGGGGTGCTCCTCGCCGTTGCCGTCCGGTTTGGGGTCGAAGTCCTTGGCGCCGACGATCTTGGCCGCCCCGCCGGTCGCCGACGGAGTGGTGCTGGTCTGCGGCGGGTTGCTCGTCTTGGCGCCGTCACCGCTGTCCTGGTCGTTGTTCATCGCGCCCTTGAGCAGGAACTGGGCCATCGCGACCACCGACAGCAGGGCCAGGACGGCGAGCAGGATCAGGATCCGGCCACCCCACGAGCCCTTCGGTTTCGGTTCGTCGGCGCGGCGCCGGCCGTTACCGTTCGGCGGCGGCGGCGGTGGCTGGCGCCGGATCGGCCGGGTCTCGGGAGCGCTCGCGTACGCCGCGTGCTGCTGGTGACCGTTGTCCGACTGGTACGCCGGTGGCGGCGTCGGGTCGAGCGCCGGCGGCTGCGTCTGCGGGACGACCTGGGTCGCGTCGTCGATGCTGCCGTTCTGCCGGGCGACCTGAACGGTCTCGTCCATCTGGTTCGGCGGCTCGTGCGAGCTGCCGACGACTCCGGACAGCGCCGCGGACAAGCCGGCGGCACTCGTGATCGGCGGGGTGTGGTGCCGCGGCGGGTCGCTCAGCAGCCGGTCGCAGATGTCGTCCAGCGAGCGGGGTACGCCGGCCCGCACCTGACGCGGACTGAGCAGCCGGCCGTGCTCGACGGGCGCGGGCTGCAGACCCCAGGCCGGCGCCGGACCGGGCCAGCGGCCGGTGAGCGAGGCGTAGAGCAGCTCACCGAGCGCGTACACGTCCTGCTCGGGCGAACCCGGGCCGGACGACCGCAGCGCGGCCTCGGTGGCCAGTCCGACGACCTTGATCGCGCCGGCGTCGGTGACCACCACGGTCGACGGGCTGATGGATCCGTGCGCGTGGCCGGTGCGGTGCAGGTTCTCCAGCGCTTCGGACACCTCGCGAGCCAGCCAGCCCGCTTGCTGTCCGGTCAGCGGGCCGGTGCCGAGCATTCGCTCGAGGGGACGGCCGCCCGCCCACTCGCGCACGCAGTACGTGACGCCGTCGTGCATGTCGCAGTCGAGCACCCGGAGGAAGCGCGGGTCGGCCGCGGCGGCCGCCCGCCGGGCGGCGTCGAAGAGCAGGTTCGTCCGTGGATCGCCGACCGGCAGAACATCCACGACGACGGCCCGGCTGAGTACCTCGTCCACTGCTCGCCACACCCGCGCACCGTCGATCTCCGCGAGTAGCTCGGCGATCCGGTAGCGGCCGGCAAGCAGGGCACCAGGACTGACAGTCTGGTTCGACACGGTGTCTCTCGCCCTCCTCGATGCACTGGTCGGCCTGCGTCTGGCGCTCCGGACCCGGTCGGCGGGGATCCGGCGCGATCAGCTGGTGGGCCTGATCGCAGCCCCCATGCTAGTGCCCTCCTGACCCGACAAGTGGTGCACGAGTGCACAAGCGCCCTGGTTCAGCGGCGGCCCGGCAGTTTCGATGTGACCATGGACACCACGTCGTTCACTTCGTGGATGCGCAGCACCCGGGCCACCCCGGCGTACACGGGCAGCATCACGGCGCCCGCGATGGCGAGCTGGAGGATGGCGCCGATCGGCCCGGACCAGTCGATCACCTGGTCGAAGACCCACAGAACCGCGCGGCCGACTCCCGCTCCGAGGACGGCGGCGATCACCATCGCGAGCAGCGGCAGGCCGATCCCGGCGCCCGGGACCCGCGGCACCTTGCGCCGGAGCACCGGCCGGGAGATCAGTACGGCGACCAGGTAAGCGAGCGCGTACGCCGCACCCAGGACGACACCGCTGAACCGGAGGTGCTCCGCGTCCAGCAGCACCCGGACCCCGATCACGGCCGCCGCGATGTTCGTCGTCGCGATCACGCACTGCAGGAAGAACGGCGTCCGGGTGTCCTCGAACGCGTAGAAGGTGCGCAGCTGGAAGTACTGGATCGTGAACGGGACGATCCCCAGGGCGAGCGTCATCAGCGTGTACGCCATCAGCGTCAGGTTGTTCTTGCCGGAGCCGTACCCGGTGATCACCGTGACGATCGGATACGCGAACGCCACCATCGCGGCCGCCGCCGGCACGACGATCGCCAGCGTCTGCCGCACCGACCGGGCCGACAGCCGCTCGAGGTCGGTCACGTCGCCGTCGGCCGCGAGCGCGGACATCTGTGGCAGCGCGGCCGTCGCGAGCGAGACCGTGACGATGCCGTGCGGCACCAGGATGATCAGCATCGCGGTGCTGTAGGCGAACAGACCGGCCTTCGCGCCCGGGTCGCCGGACGCGCTCCCGGCGATCGCGAGCCGCGTGACCACCACCAGCGTCACCTGGTTCACGGCCACGAAAAGGACCGTCCAGATGCCCAATCGGGCAGTGTGGCCGAGCCCGGTACCGCGCAGGCCGAACTTCGGCCGGAACGTGTGCCCGCTCGCCCGCAGGTACGGGAGCAGCACCAGCAGCTGTACGGCGATGCCGATCGTGTGCCCGAGACCGAGCAGGAGCTCCTCGCCGTGGCTGTAGGTGGCCGGCGGGTCGCCGGTCCGGTAGATCAGCAGGAACACCACGATCGAGGCGCACGCGACGATGTTGTTCGCGATCGGCGCCCACATCATCGGGCCGAACCGGCGCCGCGCGTTCAGCACCTGGCCGACCAGCACGAACGCTCCGTAGAAGAAGATCTGCGGCAGGCACAGCCGGACGAACATCACCATCGACGCCCGCTCGGACGCCCGCGACGGGTCCTTCAACTCCTCCGGCATGTACAGGTTGGCGATCGCCGGCGCCAGCAGCACACACCCCACTGTCACGACCGCCAGCACCACGAAGCCGAAGGTGAGCAGCCGGTTGGTGAAGTCCTGGCCGCCGTCGTCGTGCTTCTTGATCGCCCGAACCAGTTGTGGCACCAGCACGGTGTTGAACACCCCGCCGGCGAGCAGGATGTAGAGGCTGTTCGGGATCGTGTTCGCGGCCGTGAAGATGTCGCCGCGCAGCGCGGTGCCGATGGCGGCCGCGAGCAGGGCGATCCGAACGAATCCGAGCAGGCGGGACAGCACCGTTCCGGCTGCCATCACCCCCGCGGAGCGCAGGGTGCGGTCAGCCATCCTTCGAACCGACTCCTTCTCTCAGGGTCTCGTCGGCGGGCGTGCCGGCGGGCGGTGGATCCAGTGGTTCGGGGTGCAACGGGTCGACCGTCGCCGCCGCCTCTGCCTCGGCCGACGGACCGGCCGACGGACCGGCCGACGGGCTGCGGCGTTCGGTCCGGACCCGCCGATAGATGCGGACGAACGACGTACCGAAGAGGAGCGCGCAGGCTGCGCCGACCAGGATCCAGCCGACACTGCCGTACTGGCTCGCCTGGATCAGCAACTCCTCGGACTTGCCGACCGGGCGGCCGGACGCCGTGATCACCTGGGCGTTGGCCCGGATCAGGCCGTTCTGCTCCGCGCTCGCGTTGATCCGCGGGGTGTATTTCTGCTTCGGCGCCAGGATCCTGGTCTGCTGCGGTTCGATCCGCAGGTCGGTCCGGGTCGACGGCGTGACGACGATACCGACCCGGACGGACCAGTCGGTCTCGTTCGTGATCGTCAGGGGGAACGTGCCCTTGCTGCCGGCCAGGTTGACCTTGATCTCCCGGCGCTCGCCGTTCGCCACGTTGTTGACCAGGTGCACCTTGCCCAGCTGTCCGTTCACCGAGCCGAGCTCGATCTCGGCGTACCGCCGCGCCTCGTCCGGGAACCCGCGCCAACCGGTCGACGCGACCCGCAGCAACGCCTGCGGCATGTTCTCGGGCAGGTCCTGCGGGTCGGCCAGCAGGTTTTCGAGCGTGGTGGTCGCCTGGTCGAGCTGGTTCAGATCGTCGAGCTGGTCGGCGGTCATGGTCGCGTTGGTCCGCGGCGCGGCCGGCGCTTTGACGGCCGGCGGCTTCGGCGTGCTGGTCACCACCTCGTCAACGCTGGTGGCGTTGATCCACGGGAGCGACAGGTCCGCGGCCAGCGCGGCGGTGGCGCGGCCGTCGGAATCCCAGCCACGCGGCGGTACGGCGACCACCGAGGCGGTGCCCTTGCCGGTGGCGGCCATCAGCGCGGTCTCGGCGGCGAACCGCTGCCGGACCTGGAGCGGGTTCTCGTCGGTGTCG
Organism: Kribbella sp. NPDC020701; assembly: GCF_055562215.1. Taxonomy (NCBI): domain Bacteria; kingdom Bacillati; phylum Actinomycetota; class Actinomycetes; order Propionibacteriales; family Kribbellaceae; genus Kribbella; species Kribbella sp. NPDC020701. The sequence continues at coordinate 608,854 of NZ_JBVHFT010000002.1, forward strand.
GCATCCGGTCCGCCGGACGTCAGCGCCGCGTCGGCCACGACGGTGCGCACCGTGTCCCGCGGGCCTTCCGGCGTACGAATGTCGAAGACCGGAGAGGTCGACGTGAGGCTCGGCTGCTCGGCGGCCGGCCAGGACGCGCTGCTGACCAGGTTCACGTCGTTGGCGGTCGCGCCGGGGAAACCGGTCGAGGCGGCCGCGAGGTACCGGCTGGCGGCGGCGCCGCCCTCCAGCCAGAGCCCGTTGGTGAACCCGTACGGCGACAGGTTGAAGCCCTCGGAGCGGATCCGCGCGTCCCGGACCAGGTCCTTCAGCGGATCGCCCGCGTCCAGCAGCCCGGCCACGTCAGGGTCGCCGTACGGCAGCAGAACGACCTGGTTGCCGCGGGCCAGGCTGGCATCCAGCTCCTGAAGCCAGACGGCGGCGACCCTCTGCCCGGTGCCGGTCGTCGGCTTGCTCTCGCCGACCTCGTACCCGTCGCGCATCCGGCGGGCCTCGTCGAGCATCGCGGGATCGACCAGCCAGGTGACCTTGCGTTGCCGGCCGAGGGCCAGCAGTTTGCCGAGCCGGCCGGTCGGGGCCATCGCCTCGGCCAGCGAGTCGTTGGTGAACTTCTTGCCGCCGAGCAGGGTCGGCCGGTGCCGCAACGGGATCACCAGCGCGGTGTTCACCTTGCGGGTCAACGGCTGGGTGCCGGTCACCGGCATCAGCGTGCGGGCCCGGCCGATGGTGGCCCGCCCCTGGTCCTGCGGGGTGCCGCGGACCACCACGCCGACCACGTACACCCCGGTCTGCTTGGTGATCCGCCACTCGTTCCACGGCACGGTGAGGCTGAACTGGACGGACGCGTCCGGAGCCAGCGGGTCGTCGAACTCCTGGAAGACCCCGCTGTCCGGTGTGGTGAGCCGGGAACAGCTGTTCTGGTCGTTCGGCGCCACGTTCTGCTCGGGCGAGATCTCGGCGATCTCGGCGGCCGTGGACAGCCGGGTACGGTCGATGCACGCGAGCGCCTGTGGATCCTGGATGGTCTCGGTGCTGGTGTTCCGGATGGTGCCCTTGATCAGCACCGGCTGGCCGGGCTTCGGGGCGGTCGGCCCGAACGAGTCGATGGTGACCTGGACGGCCGGGTCGTCGGCCGGGGCCGCCGTCGCCGGGGTGCCGAGAGTCGCTGCCGTCGCAGCGATCAGCAGGCCCGCACCCGCCACCGCGGGGAGCCTCAGTCGCCGTCTGAACACGCCGTCACCGTAACCTAGTTCCCCGTGTCACCCTTTGCCGACCAGTCAGCCCCTGCCGGATCGTTGTCCGCCGTCCAGCGGCGGGCGGTCCAGGCGCTGCTGCAGATTGCCCCGGTCGTCGACGAGCTCGGTTCCCGGTTCGCCGATGCCGGCCACGAGATCGCCCTGGTCGGCGGTCCCGTCCGGGACATTCTGCTCGGCCGGGGGAGCAAGGATCTGGACTTCGCCACCTCAGCGCACCCGGACGTGATCGAGCGGTTGCTGGCCGGCTGGGCGGACCACATCTGGGACATCGGCAAGGCCTTCGGCACCATCGGTTGTCGTAAGGGCGAGTGGGTTCTGGAGATCACGACGTACAGGTCGGAGTCCTACGATCCCACCTCGCGCAAGCCGGACGTGTCGTACGGCGACAGCCTCGAGGGCGATCTGGCCCGCCGCGACTTCGCCATGAACGCGATGGCGGTCCGGTTGCCGGCGCACCAGTTCGTCGATCCGTACGGCGGGATCGAGGACGTCGCGAACCAGCGGATCCGGACCCCGGGCACACCGGAGGACTCGTTCTCCGACGACCCGTTGCGGATGATGCGAGCGGCCCGGTTCGCCGCGCAACTCGGGTTCACGCCGGACCCGGCGGTGGTGACCGCGATGACCGCGATGGCCGACCGGATCACGATCGTGTCCGCCGAGCGGGTCCGTGACGAGCTGATCAAGCTGATCTGCGCGGACCACCCGCGGATCGGCCTCGACCTGCTGGCGACCACCGGGCTGGCCGACCACGTGCTGCCCGAGCTGCCCGCTCTGCGGCTGACGGTGGACGAGCACCACCGGCACAAGGATGTCTACCAGCATTCGCTCACCGTCCTCGATCAGGCCATCGATCTGGAGTCTCGTCTCTCTGTTCCGACGCCCGATTTCGTCGTTCGGTTCGCTGCGCTGATCCACGACATCGGCAAACCGAAGACCCGGCGCTTCGAGGACGCGGGCAAGGTGACCTTCCACCACCACGATGTCGTCGGCGCGAAACTGGCCCGCAAGCGGATGAAGGCGCTGCGGTTCAGCAACGAGCAGATCGACCAGGTCAGCAAGCTGATCGAGCTCCACCTCCGCTTCCACGGGTTCGGCGACGGTGAGTGGACCGACTCCGCCGTACGGCGCTATGTGCGCGACGCCGGCGACCAGCTGGAGCGGCTGCACGTCCTCACCCGAGCCGACTGCACCACCCGCAACCGCCGCAAGGCCGAGGCACTCCGGGCCGCCTACGACGAGCTGGAAGCGCGGATCGAGCGCCTGCGCGAGCAGGAGGAGCTGGACGCCCTCCGCCCCGACCTCGACGGCAACCAGATCATGGAGATCCTCGGCATCCCACCCGGCCGCGAGGTCGGCGAGGCCTACAAGTTCATGATGAACCTCCGCCTGGACCAAGGCCCCCTCGACGAGGACCAAGCCCGCGAGGCACTCCTCCGCTGGTGGTCCGAGCGCTAGATCGCCTGGGCCGGTGTCGACGCGTAGGCGGTGGCGATGTGGTTGGCCGAGGCTGGGTGTGGTGGGTATGACGTGGTTTCGAGGCCGACTGTGATCGAGGCGACCGGGAGGGCCGGGTCGATCGAGTTCGTCAGGTAGGCGGCGTCGTACGTCGGGAGGTCGGTCAGCGGGACCGGGGTGAGGTCGAAGGTGCCGAGGCCTCGTTGCAGGAGTTGTTGGCGGATGCCGGCGAGGACCGGGGCGGACGGGAACACGATCGTGGTGCCGCGGGCGAAGCAGATGTTCCAGATCGAGGCCTCGGAGATCTCGCCGGACGAGGTGTGGAAAACGGCGTCGTCGTACCCGGCGAGCTCTGCTTGGCGGCCGTAGTAGATGAGGTCGAAGGTGCCGGTGTGCTTGAGGTGAGGGACGGCGCGCTCGTGGTGGAAGGCGAGCAGGCGTGGCGGTCGTACGCCGGGGTCGACCGGCGGGCCGACGCGGATAAGAAGGTGCAGCTCGGTGGTGCTGAAGACGTTGACGCGCAGCGAGAGATCGCCGGAGCCGGCGTACTCGAGGGCCGCGCGAAGGTCAGCGCGGACGCGGTCGGCGGGTAGCGGTTGGCCGAACACCTCGCGAGCGCTGCGGTCGAGACGCTCGAAATGCAGATCGAGGCCGTCCACCTGGCCGCCGCGGACCTGCATCGAGCTGAAGTGGCCGTAGCCGGTTGCTCTCAGCAAGCCTGGATCGACAATCCGCAGGGGTTCACCGTCGAGCAGCAGCGACTCCGTCATATGCACAGTGTTCCGTGAGCAGTCCACCCGATCGGCTGGTCTACCCTCGCGCTGTGGACGTCTTGAGCATCATCGGGTGGGGCGGATCCGCGCTGGTCGTGCTGTCGCTGCTGCAGACCCGGATCCTGCGGTTGCGGCTGCTGAACCTGATCGGCTGCGTGATCCTGGTCGGCTTCAACCTCGCGATCGGTGTCTGGCCGATGGTTGGCATGAACGCGGTCCTGGCCGTGATCAACGTCGTACACCTGTGGCGGCTGCTCGGGCACCGGCACGACGAGGCCGAGTACACAGTGCTTCCGGTCAACGAGGCCGACGCGTACCTGGGTCACGTCCTGACCCGGCACGAGAAGGACATCAGCCGGTTCAATCCCGGCTTCACGCCCAGCGCCAGCCCGTACGCGTTCCTGGTCCAGCACGGCGACCGCACCGTCGGCGTCGTCCTGGCCCACGACGCCGGCGACGGCCGGGCCCAGATCGATCTCGACTACGTCCTGCCGAAGTACCGCGACTTCACCCCCGGCGAGTTCGTCTACCGCCGCAGCGACGTCTTCACCGACCGCGGCTTCCACCAGGTCATCGCCTCCCCCCGGATGCGCGAAGCCACCCCCTACCTCACCAAACTCGGCTTCCACCGCACCGGCGACCACGTCGTCCTGGACCTGCCCTAGAGCTGGCGGGTGAAGTTGGAGAAGTTCACTTATTATAAGTATAGTTATCACACATGCGGAAGCCAGAGCGGATCTTCGCGCGTGACGACGAGTGGAGCTACCTGGAGCGGTTCGCGAGCCGGACCGCGAACCGCCCTCAATTGGGTGTGGTGAGTGGCCGCCGGCGTCAGGGAAAGACGTATCTGGTGCAGGCGCTGGCCGAGCAGACCGGCGGCCTGTACTTCGGCGCGACCGAGGCGACCGAGACCGAGTCGCTCGGCCTCTTCGCGATGGCGGTGGGAGTCCATCTCGGTCTGGCCTCACCGCCTCGGTTCGAGAGTTGGGACGAGGCTGTCCGTTTCGTGTTCTCGCTCGATCCGGCCAGTGGTCCGTTCGTCATCGACGAGTTCCCGTACCTGAGCAAGGTCTCGCCGGCGCTCCCTTCGATCCTGCAGCGAGAGATCGATCAAGCCGCGTCGGCCGGGCGCCGAACCAGTCTCTTGCTGTGCGGTTCCGCGATGTCGGTGATGGGTGGACTGCTGACAGGCAGCGCTCCGCTGCGCGGCCGAGCGAGTCTGGAGCTGATCGTTCGGCCCTTCGACTACCCCTTGGCAGCGAAGTTCTGGGGCCTGACGGATCCGCGGCTGGCCGCTCTCGTGCATGCGGTGGCCGGCGGGACCCCGGCGTACCGGCGCTTCGTCGACGACGACGTTCCGGAGTCGGTCGGCGATTTCGACGACTGGGTCCTGCGGACTGTGCTCAGCCCGGTGAATCCACTCTTCCGGGAGGCGCGGTATCTGCTCGACGAGGAGATGGACGTCCGCGACAGCGCCCTCTACCACTCGGTCCTCGCGGCAGTTGCTGCCGGCAACGGCACGAGAGGCGGCATCGCGAACTATGTCGGCCGGAAGTCGACCGACATCGGACACCATCTGACCGTCCTCGAGGACAGCGGCCTGGTGCGACGGCAGGACGACGTCTTCCGCTCGCGTCGTTCGACCTATCAGGTCGCCGAGCCGCTCGTCGTCTTCTACCACGTGGTGATGCGGCCGCAATGGGGGCTCTTGGAGAGCGGCCGAGCGCAGAACGTCTGGGAAGCGGCCAGAGCGCGGTTCTCCTCGCAGGTCGTCGGCCCGCACTTCGAACAACTCTGCCGGGACTTCGCGCTCGCCGCGCCGGCGGAGCTGTTCGGTGAGCTGCCGGGGCAGATCGGCGCCGGAGTAGTTCCGGATCACGGTCGCCGCACGCAGATCGAGATCGACGTCGTCGTCCTCGCACCAACAGTTCCGGGTCAGCGACGCAAGCTTTTGTCGCTCGGTGAAGTGAAGTGGGGTGAGGTGATGGGGCGGCGGCATGTCGAGCGGCTCGAGCGGGCGCGGCAGTTGTTGTCGAGGGACTACGACACGTCGGACACGGTGCTGGCCTGCTACAGCGGAGCCGGCTTCGAGCCCGGTCTCGACCCGAAGGTGCTGACCATCGGACTCGACGTGCTCTACAAGTCCTTCGCGTAGCAGAGGGAGGCGGGTTCGGTTTCGAAGGGCGGGTACGGCGGGGTGGGGGTGTAGCCGTGGTTGGTGTAGAGGGCTATGGCTTCGGTTTGGTGGGTGCCGGTTTCGAGGCGGAGGCGGGTCAGGCCGGTGGCGCGGGCCTGGGTCTCGACGGCAGTCAGGAGGACTCGGGACAGACCCCAGCCGCGGGCGGACGGGTCGACGTACATGCGCTTGATCTCGCCGAGACCGGGGGAGACGGGTTGCAGGCCGACGCAGCCGACGGGCGTGCCGTCGAGCAGGAGCAGCGTGAACGCGATGTCCGGGTGGAGGGCGACGAGTGGCTGGTCCTCGCCGTACATCGCGGCCAGTTCGGCCTGCTGCGCGGTCGTGAGGGCCAGCACTGCGGGGTCGGTGCCCGGCACCGACCGGAGCTCTGTTCCTTCGATCAACTCCGCCGTCATGCCTGCGACGGTAGCAAGACGGCGTGACGCTCCTGTTTCCATTTCCTCTCGCGCTTTCCGGACAGCCGTGAGGTCGACGTGGTCTGATGAGCCGGTGACGTCGCTGGAGGAAATCGCCGCAGGGGTTCGTGCGGGCACCCTCGATCCCGCTGAGCTGGTCGAGCAGGCGCTGGCGCGGGCGGACGAGACCGCTGCGTTGAACGCGGTCGTGCACCTGGACGCCGAAGGTGCCCGGAAGGCCGCGGCCGGCCACGACCGGAGCGGGCCGCTCGCGGGTGTGCCGGTGCTGGTCAAGGAGATCGTCGAGGTTGAGGGTCTGCCGTACCGCTGTGGATCCGCCGCCATGGACGATGTCGCTCGCCGTGACGCTGACGTCGTACGACGTCTCCGCGCGGCCGGCGCGATCATCATCGGGCTCAGCTACAGCCATGAGTTCGCCTACGGATGCACGGGTACGTCGAACCGCGTCGGGCCGTGCCGCAATCCGCATGACCCGGCGCGGATGACGGGCGGCTCGAGTTCGGGCGCCGCGGTCGCGGTGGCGGCCGGTGTGGTGCCGTTGGCGATCGGGACGGATACGGCCGGGTCGGTGCGGATCCCGGCCGCGCTGTGTGGTGTGGTCGGCTTCAAGCCGTCGTACGGCACGCTGTCTGCCGATGGAGTCTTTCCGCTGTCGCAGAGCCTCGACCACGTCGGCGTACTGACGCCGACTGTCGCGGACGCTGCCTACGCACTTGATGCCCTCGCCGACGTTCACGCGTACGTCCAGACCACGGCCCCACGACTCGGGGTGGTCACCAATCCGGAGTACCTCGAGGCTACTCCGGAAGTCAGTGCTGCGTGGTCGGCCGCACTGGACGGTCTCGCCGCGGCCGGTGCCGTCCTGGTCGACGTGCAGCTTCCAGACTGGGCCGACAGCTTCCGCACCGCCGCGGACATCCAAGGACCTGAGGCGGTGGCCAACCACGCCGGGCGATCCACCGAGCACTACCAGCCTGATGTGCGGCAACGCCTCCGCGAGGCGGCGCAGGTCTCACCCGAGGAGTACGACGTGGCCCGGGCCAGAGCTGCCGCGATCACGGCCGAGCTGGACGACCTGTTCGCGCGAGTCGACGCCGTCCTGATGCCGACCGTTCTCACCACGGCGCCGCTCATCACGGCAGCGGACACCGAGGACTCCGCGCTCGCCGTACGAGCCCAACTGCTCCGCAACACCCGCCTGGCCAACCTGACCAGGCACCCGGCCGTCAGCCTGCCGATTCCGGCTGACGGCCTTCCCGTCGGGCTGCAGGTCATTGCTGCTAGCAACGACAAGGCCGCGGCGGTCGCGGGGTGGATCGAGAATCAGCGGTAGAGCCGGAGGTCGGCCAGGCTCCACCAGTTGCCGGCACTGCCGGTCGAGGTGATCCGCAGGTACCGCGCGGACACGGGCCGCACGTCGATCGTGGTCAGCTGGCCGGTCGACGTACCGCTCGCGACGGTCCGCCAGTGAACGCCGTCATTGCTGACAGCAACTTCCCTGCCGCGGGCGTAGTCGCCGATGTTCCCGCCGCTGTCCAGTGCGATCTGCCGGAACGTCCGCTCGCGACCGAGATCCACCTGCACCCACTGACCGGGAGCCTGTGCTTCCTTGCTCGTCCACACCGTCGACCCGTCGGCATCGATCGCCATGCCCGCCTCGGCACCGTTCGCCGACGCGGTCGCCGTTGCGCCTTCCAGCGAGACCGGCTGCGGCACGTCCGCGGTCACGCGGTCCCAGGTGAAGGTCGCGATCGAGCCGCCCGGAAGCTCGTACTCGAAGGACTTGTCGCCGACCGCCACCGCGAAGCTCCGCGGGTCGTCGTTCTCGTTGTGGACGAGGAGCGCCGTCGAACCGTCGGGGTTGCGGAAGGCCGCGGACATCAATTGCCCGTTCCACCCGGTCGTCCCGTACGACGTACTCCCGATCCGGACCGCACCCGGTTTCACGAACTTCGACAGGTGCCCGATCGTGTAGTACTCGGCATCGGTGCTGACCGTTCCGTCCGGCTGCAGCGTGACCAGACCGGTGCAGGTGTCGCAGCCACCGAGGTGCGGGCCGCCGGTGGAGTCGAGCGCGATGTTCCAGTTGACCACCGACTTCGCCCAGTTCCGCGTGGTGCCGAGCATCAGGGTCCGGGCATGCCAGGTGAGCGTGCCGCGGAAGATCTGCGGCGGAGTGTCGGTCGGTCCGTGCGACCCCGAGCACTCGGTGAACCAGATGCCCTTCGTCGGGAAGGCGTTGTGCAGATCGGTCTGCTTCGACGGATCACCGGAGTAGCAGTGGTACGCCGTACCCGCGATCCACTTGGCCGCTGACGTCTGGAGCAGCTTGTACGGGTAGTCGGTCTCCGGGTCCTCGCCGGGCGGCGTGGAGGCGATGTCGCCGGGGTGCGTGGTCCAGTTGTGGTCGTAGCCGAGGATCTTCGTCCGCGGGCTCGCCTTGTGCAGCAGCGGGCCGAGCGCCGAGATCACCGCGGCCTCCTGGCGCACCGGTACGTCGGTGCCTGGGTACGCGCTCGGCTTGCGGTTCTGCGGCTCGTTCTGGACCGAGAGGAAGTCAATGGGTACGCCGGCCTTCGCGTAGGCCTGCACGAACTTCACCAGATAGCGCGCGTAGGCGTCGTACACCTTCGGGTCGTCCTTGAGCCGGCCGCCGACCAGCGAGTCGCCGGTCTTCATCCAGGCCGGCGGACTCCACGGCGTCGCCATCACCTTGACCGCCGGATTGAGCTGCTTGGCTCGGCGCAGCAGCGGCAGGACCTGCTGCTGGTCGTGCGCGATGCTGAAGTGCTTCAGGCCGAAGTCGGTCTGCCCGGCCGGTACGTCGTCGTACGTGTAGTGCTCGGCCTCGGCGGTGAAGTCGGACGAACCGACCGGCTGCCGCAGGAAGCTCACCCCGATGCCCTGCTTCGGGTCGAAGAGCTTGCGCAGCGTCTGTTCGCGGTCTGCCGGGCTGAGTCGGTACAGGACGCTCGCCGACGAGTCGGTGATCGAGGCGCCGAAGCCGTCCATCGTCTGGTACGACGTCCTCGGGTCGACCGTGATCGTCGTACGGTCGCTCGCTCCGCTCTGGAACGTGACCGGCGTCCGTTCGTGCAACAGCTCGGCCCGGTCGGGGGTCGTGACCCACACGCGGACCTGAGCCGGCGACGGGGGATGGGCTTGGGCGGCGGGAACGGTGAGCGAGGCGGTGGCCAGTGCCAGGGCGACGCCGAATGCCTGTGCTTTCATCGCAGCTCCTCGAATGAAACAAACGGCCACAGGAAACGCGCGCCCGCCACCCCTGTCAAGGTCTGGGAGCGGTGCCTTAGAGTGCTGAGCGTGAAACAAGGCGATGTAACAAATGCCTAGGGATCGGGCCACCGTCCGCGAGGTCGCGGCGGCGACCGGCGTCTCGATCGCGACCGTGTCCCGGGTCCTCAACCAGCAGGGCAGCGTCGCCCCGGAGACCCGCCAATTGGTCGAGCGCGCGGTCGAGGAGCTCGGCCTGCGCGCTCCCAGCCCTCGTGGCGGTACGGCGAAACCCGTCGCCGGAGCCGTGTACGTGCGCTGTCCTTATGTACTCACGGACTACTTCGGGCTGATCGTGTCGTCGATCGCGGAGACGCTCGACCGGCACGGACGGCAGCTGGTCCTCAACGCGGGTGAGGCGGCGCAGCACGAGCAGGTGCTGTCCCGGCTGCCGGCCCAGCGCGACGTCGGCGGCGCGATCCTGATCCTGCCGCCGGAGCCGAGCCAGGAGCTGGTTCAGCTCCGCGCGCGTCGGTTCCCGTTCGTCGTGGTCGATCCACGGACGACCCTGCCGCGAGACATCCCGTCGGTCTCCGCCGCCCACCACTCCGGCGCCCGGCAGGTGACAGCTCATCTGACCTCACTTGGCCACACCCGCATCGGCGTCATCGCGGGTCCGAACGAGTGGCTCGCCGCGGATGCCCGGCTGAGCGGTCATGCGGCCGCGCTCGCCGAGGCCGGCATCCTTCGCGATCCGTCGCTCACCCGGCACGTCGAGCCGACCGTCGCCCAGGGGCACCGGGCCGCCGCCGAGCTCCTCGACCTCGATCCCCGGCCGACCGCGCTGGTCGCCTTCAACGACAAAGCCGCGATCGGTGCGCTGCAGGCCGCCACCGAGCGCGGACTCTCCGTCCCTGGAGATTTGTCGATAGCGGGATTCGACGACATCGATCTGAGCCGCGCGACCACTCCACAGCTCACGACCGTCCGCCAGCCCTTGCAGGAGATGGGCCGGATGGCCGTCAGTCTGTTGATCCGTCTGCTCGACCGCCACGAGCTCGAGGCGCTGCACGTCGAGCTCGCGACCGAGCTGATCGTCCGCGGGACCACCGGGCAGAGGGTGTCCACAATCCGGAGCTAGGCAGTGCGCGAAACGGTTCGGTTGTGGCAAGTTCTAGTCATGAACCTTCGGATCGGCATTGCCGGGATCGCTATCGAGTCCAGCACGTTCTCGCCGCACCGGGCCGGCCTGGCGGACTTCGACGTACGCCGTGGTGAGGACCTGCTGCGGCGGTACGACTTCCTCGACAAGGAGTGGGCGCAGGGCATCGAGTGGGTGCCGCTGCTGCATGCGCGCTCCCTGCCGGGCGGCGCCGTGCTGCCGGAGGTGTACGACGATCTGTCCGCCGAGATCATCGAACTGATCGGGACAGCCGGTGAGCTGGACGGGTTCTTCTTCGACATCCACGGGGCGATGAGCGTGGTCGGCCGGCAGGACGCCGAGGCCGATCTGGCCACCCGGGTTCGGGCCGCACTCGGGCCTGACGTCCTGGTGTCGACATCGATGGACCTGCACGGGAACGTGTCCCGCGAGCTGGGTACGGCCGTCGACCTGATCACCTGCTACCGGATGGCGCCGCACGAGGACGCGATGGAGAGCCGCGAACGCGCGGCTCGCAATCTGGTCGAGCGGATCCAGTCCGGCTTGGGTAAGCCGGGTAAGGCATGGGTCCAGGTGCCGGTGCTGCTGCCCGGAGAGAAGACGTCGACTCGCATCGAGCCGGCCGCGTCGATCTACCACCGGGTCGCGGAGATCGCCGACGAGCCCGGCGTACTCGATGCTGCTGTCTGGGTCGGTTACGCGTGGGCCGACGAGCCGCGGTGCCGTGCGGCAGTGGTTGTCACGGGCGACGACCAGGAGTTGATCACCGCCCGTGCGACCGAGTTGGCTCAGGCCTATTGGGGTGCGCGGGACGACTTCGCGTTCGTCGCTCCGACGGGGACGCTGCAGGAGTGTGTGAGCGCCGGTCTCGCGAGTACGGCGCGGCCGTTCCTGATCAGCGATTCCGGTGACAACCCGACCGCCGGTGGAGCCGGGGATGTCGCGTGGACGCTCGGGCAACTGCTCACGGTCGACGAGCTGACCAAGGGCAACGCGACCGCGATCCACGCGAGCATCACCGACCCCGACGCGGTGGCCGCCTGTGTCGCGGCCGGTGTCGGCAACCCGGTCCGGGTGTCCGCGGGCGGCAAGGTCGACCCCGGTCCGTCGGGTCCGGTCGACCTCGAGGGCACCGTGTTCTCCCTGTCGGAGGACCCGGTCGGCGGGACGGTCGCGGTGATCAAGGCCGGCGGCCTGCACTCGATCCTCACCTCACGCCGCAAGCCGTACCACCACATCGCCGACTTCACCCTCCTCGGCCTCGACCCGGCCGGCACCGACCTCGTCATCGTCAAGATCGGCTACCTCGAGCCGGAGCTCTACAACCTCGCCAAGGACTGGCTCCTGGCCCTCACCCCCGGCGGCGTAGACCAAGACCTCCTCCGCCTAGGCCACCACGGCGTGCTCCGCCCGCTCTTCCCCTTCGACCCCACTATGGCCGATCCCAACCTCACCCCAGAACTCCTCCCGCCGTCCCAGTAACGCGCGAAGCGGTGCAGTTCGACAGGACGTATCCGGTGATCGAGTTGGCGTCCTCGCGGGCGCAGGCGTGCGGTCGCCGGGTAGTGGGCGTATACGTCCTGTCGATCTGACCTGGGACCGACCACGGGCTCCGGCCGACGTACGCTGGCAGGCGGGGGTGCCATGGGTGCTGGTGGCGACGGGGAACTAGGGCGGCCGGTTCGGGGAGAGGCTCGGTGGCCGAGTGTGGCGGCCGTGCTGGTGGCCATGGTGTTGACGCTCGCGCGACCGAAGGACATGCGGGTCGCGCCGGCGTACGTGCTGCCGGCGGTCGAGGTCGTGTTGCTGGCGGTGCTGATCCTGCGGGATCCGGGACGGATCGACAAGCGGTCGTCGTTACTGCGCGGCGTATCGATCGCGGTCGTGGCGTTGCTGGTACTGGACGCGATGCTGGCGACGGTGCGGCTCATCACGGCGCTGATCCGCGGCGGATCCATGACGAACTCACCCGAGGCGCTGCTCGCGGCCGGCGGCATCGTGTGGTTGTCGAACCTGATCGGGTTCGCCTTGCTGTACTGGGAACTGGACGCCGGTGGTGCCGCGAACCGGGCTCACCGGATGCCGCAGTACCTCGACCTCGCCTTTACGCAGCAGCTCAGCCCTGAGATCGCCCGACCGGACTGGCGACCCGGGTTCGGCGACTACTTTTACCTGGCGATGACCACCTCGACGGCCTTCAGCCCGACCGACGTGATGCCCCTCGCCCTCTGGGCCAAGATGTCCATGGGCCTCCAGTCCCTGATCTCCCTGGCCGTCGTAGGCCTCGTGGTAGCCCGCGCAGTCAACGTCTTCACCTGACACAGACCGCCGCTCGCATCGTCGTACTCATGCGTTCATCGTCGCCGGCGCACACTGCGGCGGACCGCCGATAGAATGCCAACTTATGCCCGTTAGCCGCCAAATCCCGCAATCACAGCTATGGCCGTCCGGCGGGGTTCACCTCTGGCAGCCCGGGGGAACGAGCGAAGTGCAGACCCATCCACGGGGACATCTGGTGTACGCGGCCCGTGGCGTCCTGTCTGTGCACACCGAGCGCGGTACGTCGATCGTTCCGGCCAACCGGGTCGCCTGGACTCCCGCCGGGTTCACTCACTACCACCGTGCGCACGGTCACACCGACATGCGGATCGTCTTCCTGCCGCCATCCCTAGCTCGGCTCATCGCGGGCCATCCGGCCGTCTTCCTCGCCTCCGACCTCGCCCGCGAGCTCCTGCTGACGCTCACGGGTCCACGCAACTACGAGCGCGCGGCGACCACCCACGATCGCGCCGTGAGCGCCCGCCTCAGGAGAGTCCTCGTCGACGAACTCCAGGAAGCACAAGAGCAGCCGCTGCAATTGCCGGAACCGCAGGACGATCGGCTACAAGCCATCGCCCGGATCCTGTACGAGCAGCCCGCCGACAACACCCCACTGGCCGAGCTCGGGCAGACGATCGGGGCCAGCGGCCGCACTCTCAGCCGGCTCTTCCACGACGAACTCGGCATGACCTTCTATCAGTGGCGCACCCAGGTCCGCATCTATCACGCACTCGTCCTGCTCGCCGACGGCCACGACACAACCCACGTCGCCACCGCCTGCGGCTGGGCGAACCCCAGCGGCTTCATCGCCGCCTTCACCGCCCTCATCGGCACCACCCCGGGCCGCTACCGAACCACCCGGAGCTAGAGCTTGCGCAAGGTCTGGAGTGCGTCGATCGCGTGGTCGACCAGGAACTTGTCGGAGTACGGGCGGTCTTCCTCGGGGAGGCCGGACCACTCGATGGCCAGGTCCTCGGTGTAGGCGAGCCAGGCATGCACCCGCATGTACTCACGGGACGCGGGCTCGTCGGCGACTTCCGGCGTACCGAGGTAGGTGAGGATGCGCTTGGTGAGGCCGGCCCGAGTCTCGTCGTACACCTCGACCGCGAAGTCGTCGCCGCCGGCCGCACCCCGGACGAACGAGATGTACGCCGTTCGCCGCCGGGTGATGAACGCCACGAACTGGGTCAGCATCTCCCGCAGCTGCTGATCCGGTGGGAGTGACTCGTCCGGCTTGGTGACCCGCAACAGCCGGCGCCCGGCGGCGGAGATCACGGCGACGTAGTAGTCCCGCTTGCTCGGGAAGTAATGAAAAAGCAGGCCACGGGAGATCCCGGCCTGGCCTGCAACGGCGTCGATCGACAGCTCATGGATCGGTTGGGTCCTCAGCATCATCAGCCCGATCCTGATCAGCTGCTTGCGCCGGTCGTCGGACGTCCATCGCTCACTCACGCTATTGAGCATTGCTTAGACGCTGCGCTACGGTCAAGAAAACCGGAGGGAGTCTTGATGGGGTTCGAACCTTCGGCCCGCGCACAGGAGCTGATCGTAGCTGTGGAGGAGTTCCTCCGCACCGAGATCGAGCCCGTCGAGGCCGAGTTGCATGCCGCGATCAAGACGGCCGGTGACCCCTGGCAGCCGCAGCCCGTGATGAAGGAGCTGCAGGCGAAGGCGCGGGACCGCGGTCTGTGGAACCTCTTCCTCCCGGTGTCCGAGCCGGGCAACGAGCAGTACGGCGAGGGGTTGCCGAACCTCGACTACGCCCCGATCGCCGAGCTCACCGGTCGCTCGTTCATCGCGCCGTACATCTTCAACTGCAACGCACCGGACACCGGCAACATGGAAGTCCTGCTGCGCTACGGCAGCCCGGAGCAGAAGAAGCAGTGGCTGGAGCCGTTGCTCGACGGCACGATCCGGTCCGCGTTCTGCATGACCGAGCCCGACGTCGCGTCGTCCGACGCCACCAACATGGCCGCGACCGCGATCGTCGACGGCGACGAGGTCGTTATCAACGGCCGCAAGTGGTGGAGCACCGGCGTCGGTCACCCGGACTGCGAGTTGCTCATCTTCATGGGCCTCACCGACCCGGACGCCCATCGGTACGCGCGGCACACGATGGTGCTCGTCCCCCGCGACACCCCGGGTGTGAAGGTCGAGCGTCTCCTCCCGGCGATGCATCGGTACGACGAGCCGCACGGACATGGCGAGGTGTCGTTCACCGAGGTGCGCGTGCCCGCGTCGAACATCCTGGTCGGACCGGGCAAGGCGTTCGAGATTGCCCAGGGCCGCCTCGGACCCGGACGCGTGCACCACTGCATGCGACTGGTCGGCCTGGCCGAGAAGGCACTCGAGCTCGCAATCGAGCGCGGCACCAGCCGGACCGCGTTCGGCAAGCCGCTGGTCAACCTCGGCGGCAACCGGGAGCGGATCGCCGACGCCCGGATCGCGATCAACCAAGCGCGGTTGCTCGTGCTGCAGACGGCGTACCTGCTGGACACCAAGGGGTTGACGGGTGCGTTGAGCGAGGTGAGCCAGATCAAGGTTGCCGTGCCGCGGATGGCGCAGGACGTCATCGACATGGCGATGCAGTTGCACGGCGGTGGTGGGCTGTCCGACGACTTCCCGCTCGCTGCCGCGTGGACGAGTGCTCGGGCACTCCGGCTCGCGGACGGGCCGGACGAGGTGCATCGTGGCGTGATCGCCCGGATCGAACTGGCGTCGTACCTGGCTACTGCTCAGGAGGCGAAGTGAGCCGCATTCTCGTCACCGGCGGCGCCAGCGGTCTCGGGGCCGCGCTGGTCGCCAAGTTCATTGCTGAAGGCCACCAAGTGCTCAGCACCGATGTCGCGGCGGACGGTCCGGACGACGGAGCGTCGTACCGGCAGCTCGATGTTCGCAGCCCGGAGGACTGGGCCGCGGCGGCCGAGTGGGTCGAGCAGAACTGGGGTGGCTTGGACATCCTGGTGAACAACGCCGGCATCGCGACCGGCGGCCGGATCGACGTCGAGTCGCTCGACGAGTGGGACCGGGTCGTCGACATCAACCTGATGGGTGTCGTCCGTGGCTGCCGTGCGTTCACACCGCTCTTCAAACGGCAGCGGTCCGGTCACATCGTCAACACGGCGTCCGCGGCGGGGCTCGTGCACCCGCCGATGATGAGCTCCTACAACACGGTCAAGGCCGGAGTCGTCGCGCTCTCGGAGACGCTGTCACATGAGTTGCATCCGTACGGCGTGACCGTGTCGGTGGTCTGCCCGTCGTTCTTCCGGACCAACCTGGCCGACTCGATCCGCGGCCAGGACACCGCGATGGGCGCGACCGCGCGGCAGCTGATCGAGAAGTCGCCGCGGTCGGCCGACGACATCGCGACCGCGGTGATCGCGGGGATCAAGAAGCAGCAGTTCCTGATCATCCCCGATCGGCCGGCGCTGATGGCCTGGCGGACCAAGCAATTCGCCCGTCCGCTGTACAACCGCCAGATGCGCAAGATCGCGGCTCGAGCTCGCCAGCGTGCGGAGTCGGGCGAGCCGGCCGGCGGAGGGGAAGACAGCCGGACCCCGGGCGAGTCGTGACAAGTGCGACGGACGGTGCCCGCCCGGTCCGGGACGAGGACGCCTTCGACGTGCCCGCGGTCGACGGTTGGCTGCGGCAACAGACGGACCTGCCGGCAGGTCTGCCCGAGGTCAAGCAGTTCTCCGGCGGCTCGTCGAACCTGACCTATCTGTTGCGGTACGGCGATCACGACCTGATCCTGCGTCGCCCGCCGGCCGGGACCAAGGCCAAGGGCGCGCACGACATGGGCCGCGAGTACCGGATCCAGGCGGGCCTCAAGCCCGTCTTCCCCTACGTCCCCCCGATGGTTGCCCACTGCGGCGATGACGCGGTGATCGGCTCCGAGTTCTACGTGATGGAGCGCGTCGTGGGGACGATCCCGGGCCATCACCAGCTGGGTGTCGACCTGACGCCCGAGCAGACCCGGCAGCTCGGCTTCACCCTGGTCGACACACTTGTCGACCTGCACCAAGTCGACCCCGGGCGGGCCGGCCTGACTGATCTCGGTCGCGGCGAGGGGTACGTCGGTCGCCAGGTGACCGGCTGGTCGGAGCGCTATCGCAAGGCGAAGACGTGGAACGTGCCGAGCTACGAGCGCGTGATGGCGTGGCTGGCCGAGAACCAGCCGGCCGATGTCCGGACCTGCGTTATCCACAACGACTTCCGGCTCGACAACGTCGTACTCGCGCCGGACGATCCGCTGCGCGTGGTCGGCGTACTCGACTGGGAGCTTGCCACGCTGGGTGATCCGCTGATGGATCTGGGCAGTGCGCTCGCGTATTGGGTGCAGGCCGACGACGACTGGGCGTTCCGCCGCTTTCGGCTGCAGCCCTCGGACGTGCCCGGCATGATCACGCGGGACGAGATCGTTGCCTACTACACCGAGCGGTCCGGGCTGAAGCCGGAGAACTGGGCGTTCTACGAGGTGTTCGGGCTGTTCCGCCTGGCGGTGATCGCGCAGCAGATCTACTACCGCTACCACCACAAGCAGACGCGGAACCCGCGGTTCAAGAACTTCTGGCTCCCGGTCAACCTGCTCGAGCGGCGCTGCCGCCGGATCATCCGGCAGGCGTGACCTGACCGGGGCGGCGGGGCGGGGAAGGAGAACAGCATGGCCGTCGTCTACCTGATCCGGCACGCTCAGGCGTCGTTCGGCGCGAGTGACTACGACAAGCTTTCGCCGCAGGGTGAGCAGCAGGCGGCGCGCCTCGGCGAGGCATTGGCGGCGCGAGGAGTGCGGCCGGATCTCGTCGTCTCCGGCTCGATGTGCCGACATGCCCAGACCGCATCGCTGGCTGGGTTCACTGCCGAAGTCGACAAGGGTTTCGACGAGTTCGACCACGACGAGCTGATCGTGAGCCACAAACCGGCGTACCGGGTCCGCGCGGTGCTGCTCGCGGACATGGCCCGCAAAGGGAACCCGCGGCACGCGTTCCAGGAGATGTTCACCGCCGCGACCCAGCGGTGGATCGATGGCGGTGACGGCTACACCGAGTCCTTCCAGGCCTTCTGCGAACGGTCCGATGCGGCAGTACGCCGTACTGCCGAACGACTGGGGAAAGGTGAGACCGCGCTCGTCTTCACCTCCGGCGGCCCGATCTCCGTCGTGGTGAGCCGGCTGCTGTCCGGCGGCGACGGGCTGTGGGCGAAGCTGAACCCGGTCACGATCAACACAGCGATCACCAAGGTCGTGTCCGGCCGGAGTGGGCTGACCATGGTCACCTACAACGAGCACGGACACCTCGACGGCAGCGACCTGCTCTCCTATAGATAAGGCCTCCGATGCGACGGAACATCTTGATCACTGGTGCCAGCGCCGGTCTCGGCGCGGAGATGGCCCGGCAGTTCGCTGCCAAGGGCCACAACCTGGCGCTGACCGCCCGCCGGGAGGACCGGCTGGAGGCGCTGCGGGCCGAGCTGACCGAGCGGCATCCACAGGTTCAGGTCGTCATCCACAGGCTGGATGTGACCGATCACGACCAGGTGTTCGAGGTGTTCCGCAAGGCCGACGCGGAACTGGGTCAGCTGGACCGGGTGATCGTGAACGCCGGCCTGGGCAAGGGCGCTCCGCTGGGCACCGGCCGGTTCGACGCCAACCGGGAGACCGCGCTGACGAACTTCGTCGGCGCGCTCGCCCAGGCCGAGGCCGCGATGGAGTTGTTCCGGGCGCGCAACGCCGGGCATCTCGTCTTCATCTCGTCGATCTCCGCGCTGCGCGGGTTGCCGAAGACGGTCACGACGTACGCCGCGACCAAGGCCGCGCTCGCGTCGCTGGCGGAGGGGCTGCAGCTGGAGCTGCTCGGTAAGCCGATCAAGGTCAGCACGATCTTCCCCGGCTACATCCGGTCCGAGATGAACGAGCACGTCGCGAACACCCCGCTGATCGTCGACACTGTTCCCGGAGTCCGTGCGATCGTCGCCGCGATCGAGGCCGAGAAGGCGAAGGCGTACGTACCGCCGTGGCCGTGGATCCCGCTCGCCCGGGTGCTGCGGTTCGCACCACTGCCGCTGCTGAAGAGGATGATCTGATGCGCTGGGGTCTCACCGTTCCGCTGACCGGGGTGCCGCTGCGGGACCACCGTGAGCTGATCAAAGATCTGGCCTTGCTGGGTTACACCGACCTGTGGTCCGCCGAGGTCGCCGGTGCCGATGCGTTCACTCCGCTCGTACTCGCGTCCGAGTGGGACGACCGGTTGAGGCTGGGGACGGCCGTCGTGCCGGTGCACACGCGCGGACCGGCCGCGCTCGCGATGAGTGCCGCGGCGCTCGCGGACCTCGCTCCGGGACGGTTCGTGCTCGGGATCGGGGCGTCGTCGGAGACGATCGTGACCGGGTGGAACGGGATCGCGTACGACCCGCCGCTGGCCCGGACCCGCGACGTACTGCGGTTCCTGCGGCAGGCGTTCGCGGGGGAGAAGGTGGACGGGGAGTTCGACAGCTTCACCATCCAGCGATTCCGGCTGGAGAAGGCGCCCGACGTACCGCCGTCGATCATGCTCGCCGCGCTCCGGCCGCAGATGCTCAAGCTGGCGGCGCGCGAGGCGGATGGCGCGATCACGAACTGGCTGTCGGCGGACGACGTACGCCGGGTCCGTGACGAACTGGGTCCGGACAAGGAGCTTGCCGCGCGCATCTTCGTCTGCGTCACCGAGGACGCGGAGATGGCCCGCAACATCGGCCGCTTCCTGATCGCGACCTACCTGACCGTTCCCGGGTACGCCGCCTTCCACGACTGGCTCGGCCGTGGCGCCGCGATGAAGGAGATGCGCGAGGCGTGGGCCGCCGGCGACCGCAACGCCGCGATGGCCGCCGTACCGCTCGAGGTCCTCGACGACCTGATCGTTCACGGAACCGCCGAGCAGTGTCGAGAGCACATCAATCGCTATGTCGACAACGGCCTCGACACCCCGATCATCGCCACCCTCCCGACCGGCACAGACCTCCTGGACACCGCCCGCGCCCTCAGCCCGGGGTGATGGAGAAGATGCGGACGCAGAGGGGTTCTGGGGTGAGTTGCTGGATGATGATGACGCCGGTGACCGGTGAGCCTTTCGTGGTGCCGGTGAGGTGGACGGCGTAGGTGGGCTGACCGCCGATCGAGGTGCCGGGGGTGAGTTTGGTCGGGGGCTGGAGGTACTGGCCCATGAGGATGGGGATCAGTTGCTTCGAGTCCTGGCAGGCGAAGGCGGCCGCGGCAGTCGGGTTGTTCGCGTTGAGTTGGGCAACGAAGCGGCGGGCCAGCTCGGCAGCACTGCGCGGCCGTGTGGGCGCCGGCGGCTTGGTAGTCGGCGGCACGACCGTCTTGATGGGACGCGGCTGGGCTGTCTTGGTGGGACGTGGCGCCGGCACTGAGCGCTTCGGGGTCGGCGAGCTCACGGGTGGCGCGGCTGAGGTGCCTGGGCTGGGTGCCGGGGAATTGTGCAGCTTGTCGGAGATCAGGCGGTAGGTGAGGACGCCGCCGACGCTCAGTACGCAGATCAGGAGCACGACCAGCAGAACGATGATCAGCCCGGCCCGGTTCTTCCGGGGCGGCCGATCGTAGTTGGGCGCCGCGGAGACGGGCGGTGGATAGCTCACGCTGTTCAGTGTGGCAGCGAGAGGTGCATCCCGCCGCCTGATTCAGCTCAGCCGGTGTTCCTCGAGCCAGGTCTTGGCGCGGCGGTCGGATGCCCGGGACAACCACGCGTCCTGGATCACCTCGGTGAGCTCCTGCTTGGTCAGTTCGCCGAGGCGGCTGCCGCGGACCAGGACCGAGGGATGGCCGTCGAAGTGCGGGGTGCTGAAGAACGGGGTGGACTCGTCCGACACCAGGGCCAGTTTCTCGATCTGGGACTCGACCCAGATCACGATCACGTCGTCGTACCGCTCACCGGTCTCGGGGTCGAAGGCGTCCGGCCGCGCGGTCCGGAAGAACACGAACGACTTCCCGCCGACCTGGTAGACCGGGCGATCGGTGCCGTCGTCCCGCTTCCAGACTGTGACGTGCGGCATCGCCTGGGCGATCTCGTGCACATCCGCCACGCGAGCTTTCCGTCCGGCCACCCGCCGAGATTAACCAGCCGGGATCCAGATCGTGAAGACCGATCCGGACCCGAGGCGGCTGGTGACGGCGATCCGGCCCCCGTGCGCCTCGGCGAGGTGCTTGGTGATCGCGAGGCCGAGTCCGCTCCCGCCGGTGCTCCGGCTGCGGGACTGCTCGGCGCGGTAGAACCGGTCGAACAGATGCGGCAGATGCTCGTCCGCGATGCCGGTGCCGTTGTCCGTCACGGTCAGGTTGTAGCCGTCGTCGACCCGCCGTACGCCGACCACGACATTCCCGCCGGGTGGCGTGAAGCGGATCGCGTTCGAGACCAGGTTGCCCAGCGCCTGACGGATCCGGGCACTGTCGACGGACACCGTCGCGGGCCCCTGGACCTCGGCCGTCAGTGACACCCCGGCCGTCTCGGCGGCCGGCCGATGCGCCAGCACCACCTGGTGCGCGAGCTCGGACAGATCACGCGGCGCGGGGTGCATCCGGAGCATCCCGGCATCCGCGAGCGCAAGGTCCTGCAGATCGGCCACGAGGTGCTCGAGCAGCTCGGTCTCCTCCAGCAGCGACGTCACCAGCTCCCGATCCAGCGGTACGACGCCGTCCTCGGACGCGACCAGATACCCCTTGATGTTGGCCAGCGGCGTCCGGAGCTCATGCGCGACGTCGCTGACCATCGCCTTGCGCTGGAAGTCGTGCCGCTGGATCGCCTCGGCCATGTCGTTGAACGCGTGCCCGAGCCGGGACACCTCGTCCCTGCCGGTCACCGGGACCCGGGCGGCGTGATCGCCGTTCCGCATCCGCTGGGCCGCACCGGTGAGCGCCACGATCGGCCGGACCAGCCGGCGCCCGGCGAACACCATCACCAGCGCCGCGATCAGCAGTACGCCGAGCGCGGTCGCCGCGGTCCGCAGCATGCCCTCACCGGAGAACACGTTGAACGTGCTCTTCGCACCCAGGTACAGCTTCGCGGGCGGAGCGACGTACGGCGTCAACGCCTGCGACCGGGCGTCCGAGGTACACGTGACGAACTGGTCCGTGAACTCGGCCTTGCTCCTCGGCTCAACAGTCTTCAGGCCTTCGATGTCGTTGATCGAGTACTTCAGACCCGCGGCGTCGAGGCAGGCGATGGCGCGCCGGATCTCGTCGTCGTTGACGATCTTGGCCTTGGCGCTCGGCGCGTTCAGCCCCGGCGGCATGCAGGTGTCGTCCGGCGCGACGCCGGTCTTCTGCATCACGCTGACGCCCGCGGCCGACCGGCTCGACTCGATCATCACCTGCGGGACGCCGGCACCGACGGTGGCCACGCTCGCGTTCTTGCCGTCCGCGCGGTAGCAGTCCACCGCCTGCTGGGCGAGCTTCTCGAGCCGACGCCGTTCCTCGTCGGTCAGGCCCCAGACCGGGGAGATCGCCGCCGCCGGCACCAGCCCGGGCGTTGCGACCAGGTCGTTCACCTTGCCCGTGGCAACGGTCTTGCGAGCGGCGTACACGGTCAAGGCACCGGACATCTTGCCGAACCCCTCGCTCCGGGCGTCGATGGTTGCCGCCGGCACCGACGGGAGCTCGGGACCGGCGCCGAGCATCCGGGCCGAGTCGGCGATCATCGTGCCGTCCGGGTCCGTGACGGCGATCCGGCGGCCGAGCTTGCCGGCCAGGTCGTGCACCAGCTTGTCCACGCCGTTCCAGGTCGGGTGGTCCGAGGCGTACTTCGACAGCTCGGCGTAGATCTGCCCGTCGACCTGGAGCTGGCCGGTGTTCGCGTCGATCTCGCCCTGCAGCTTCTCGGACGTGCTGTACGTCGCGAGCACCGCCGTCGCGATCACCGCACCGAGTGCCACGGCGAGGGACAGTCCGAGGAACCTGATCAGCACGCTACGACGCATCGACGGTCACCGCCTTGTCGGCCAGCTTGTAGCCCACGCCGTACACGGTCTTCAGGTACGCCGGTGGGCCCGGGGACGGCTCGATCTTCTTCCGCAGGTTCATCACATGGACGTCGATCGTCCGGTCGAACACGTAGTGGTCGAAGCCGAACGCGTGCTCGAGCAACTGCTGCCGGGAGAAAGCCCGCCCGGGGGAGGCGGCCAGGCAGGCGAGGATCTTGAACTCTGCCGGCGTCACCTCGACCAGCCGGCCGGCCAGCCGGATCTCGTGCCGGCCCGGATCGATCTCCAGCTCGCCGACCCGGTACACCTCGCCCTCGGCCCGGCTCCGGGTCCGGCGCAGCACCGTACGGACGCGGGCGACGAGCTCGCGCGGGTTGTACGGCTTGGTCAGGTAGTCGTCCGCGCCCAGGTCGAGACCGAGCAGCAGGTCGTCCTCGGTCGCGCGGGCGGTCAGCATGATGATCGGCACCTCGCCGTCCGCGCGCAGTACCCGGCAGACGTCCAGGCCGTCGACCTTCGGCATCATCACGTCGAGCACCAGCAGGTCCGGGCTGCGCCGGCGCGCCTCGTCGATCGCGGCCCGGCCGTCGTGCACGACGACGGTCAGATGCCCCTCCCGCTCGAGATACCGCCGGATCAGCTCCGCCTGCTTCAGATCGTCTTCGGCGACGAGAATCCGCGCTGGCATACCCATCAGACTCGCCGAGATTGATGAGAATCCTATGAAGATCGGCTGAGAGCATCGGGTGCAAATCGGTCCTTCACAGGTTCTTCACCGCCGCGCAGGCACGCTCCACCACCATGAAGACCTCACGGAAAGCATCAGGGCTTGTCTCGCGATCCCGTGCGTGCTGCGCGGCACTCGGCACGGTATCTCGGCGCACTGGCGCAAAGGTCACGATGCTCCGCATCGAGCCCTTCGCTCCAGCACGCCGAGCTACCGCGCCGAGCACCTGCTCGCGACTGCACGGGATCGCGAGACAAGCCCTCGCCCTGGTGGCGGTCCTGGCGTTGGCCGGGTGTGGCAACAACCAGAATCCGGCGGCCTCCGGGGACGAGAAGAGCGACAAGAGCCCCCTCGCGGAGTACATGGGCGACGGCTTCGTCAGCTCGTCCGGCGGCGGGATGCGGATCGCGGTCCGGGCCGGCGGCGGTCAGCAGCCGTCGGAGGAGGAGCTGGCCAAGCAGCGCAAGGTCGAGGACGCCACCGCCGCCTGTATGAAGGCGGCCGGGTTCGAGTACGTCGCGGTCCCGCCCGAATCGAATCCGAAGAGCAAGTTCAGCGACGCGTTCAACCTTCCGGCGGACAAGTTCGCCGAGCAGTACGGCTACGGCATCAGCACGATCGACTGGTCCAAGGCCGGCGACGACGACACCAACCCGAACACCAAGATCCGCAACGCCCTCTCCGCGAACGCGAAGAAGGCCTACGACAAGGCACTGAACGGCCCGAACGCGCTCGGCAACGGCAACGTCGTGGTCGCCCCGAAGGAAGGCGACGGCCCGACCTCGAGCGGAAAGCTGGATCTCGGGTGCCGGGGCAAGGCGGTCGAGCAGGTCTACGGCAAGGGCCAGGACCGGACGGCCGACTTCAAGAAGTTCGACAGCCTGTTCAAGGACATCCAGGCGCTGTCGAAGCGGATCGAGGCCGACCAGCGAGTCGTGGACGCGACCACCGCCTGGTCCGACTGCCTCGCCGACGCCGGGCAGGCCGGCTACAAGAAGGTCGACGAGCCGCGCGAGAAGGTCCAGCAGAAGCTGGACGCGCTGACCGGCAACCAGGCACCGCCGAAGAACGGCCAGGGCAAGACGCTGCAGGGCCCGCCGTCGTTCGACAAGGTCGACGCCACCAAGCTGGCCGACCTGCGCAAGTTCGAGATCGACCTCGCGGTGGCCGACCAGAAGTGCAAGGCCAAGGTGTACGACGAGCCGTACAAGAAGGTCCAGTACGAGCAGGAGAAGGAGTTCGTCACGCAGCACAAGGCCGAACTCGAGGCATACCGCGACGCGATGGCGGACCGGTGACCACTTCGCCCAAGTCCCGGCGCCGGGTCCTCGTCAGCGTGTCCGCGGTGGCCGCGGTTTCGCTCGGGGTGGGCGTGGCCGCGGGCAGCCGGATCACCTCACCGGAGGACGCCGCCGCCAAGACCGCGGCCCCGAAGGCCTCCCAGATCACCGTGCCGGTGGAGAAGAAGGCGCTGTCGAGCAAGGTGGTCGGCCGGGGTGACGCCTCGTTCGACGGCGCGGTGAACATCCGGGTCGAGACGAGTGGCCTGACCACTCCGGCCATCGTGACCGGCAAGGTCCCGACGGTCGGCTCGACCATCACCGAGGGCAAAGCCCTGCTGGAGATCACCGGCCGTCCGGTCATCGGTCTGGCCGGCGTACTCCCGATGTACCGGACGCTGTCGCCCGGCAGTATGGGCCCCGACGTGCTGCAGCTCGAGCAGACGCTGGACCGGCTCGGCCTCGACCCGGGCACGGTCGACGACGAGTACGACACCGACACGTCGCAAGCGGTCGAGCGCCTCTACGAGAAGGCCGGGTACGACGCTCCCGAGCCGGAGGAGCGCCTCACCCAGGCCGTCGACGCCGCCAAGAAGCAGGTCGACGCAGCGAAGAACCAGCTCCGGCAAGCGAAGGCCCAGCTGAAGCAAGCCAAAAGCGCTGCGAAGGCCGGCGGAAACACAGACACGTCGATCCAGCAGGGCGCGGTCGACGATGCGGAGGACAACCTCGCCGACGCGCAGGAAGCCAAGAACGAGGCCGACTTCAAGGCCGGCACCCCGCTCCCGGTGTCCGAGATCGTCTACGTGAAGACGCTGCCGCGCCGGGTCGACGATGTGAAGGTCGAACGCGGCGGCACGGTCAACGGCGTGGTCATGTCCGCCAGCGGCGCGTCCCTGGTGGTCACGGTCAAGGTCGACGCCGAGACCGCCCAGCGCCTGAAGGCCGGTATGGCCGCGACCCTCGACCTCGGCGAAGGTACGGCGGTCGCCGCGAAGGTCCGCCGGATCACCAAGAACGGCAACCAGTACGACGTCGTGGTCGGGCCCAACGCACTGACGGCGAGCCAGCTCGCGCTGCTCCGGGATGCGAACGTACGGGTGACGATCCCCGTGAAGAGCACCAGCGGAAAGGTGCTCGCCGTACCGGTGGCGGCGCTGTCGTCGGGGTCGGACGGCGGATCGCGCGTCGAGGTGCTGCGGAACGGCAAGGTCGACCTCGTGCCGGTGACGGTCGGGCTGTCCGCCGACGGGTTCGCCCAGGTCACGCCGGCCGGCGACGCCAAGCTGTCCGAGGGCGATCAGGTGGTGGTCGGGCGATGAACGAGCGAAGCGAGTTCATCATCAAGCACAGCGCGTCTCGTGTCTCATCCGCGCCCGGAGCGAAGCGAGGACGTGGATGAGCGCCACAGCGGTTGCCCTGCCGGCGCCGGTCGTCGAGATGATCGGCGTACGACGGTTCTTCCCCGGGCCGCCCGAAGTCCAGGCGATCCGGGAGGTCGACCTGTCGATCGGGCAGGGGGAGTACCTGTCGATCGTCGGGCCGTCCGGGTCGGGGAAATCGACATTGCTGCATTTACTCGGGTTGCTCGACAACCCGACCGGCGGTGTCTACCGGCTCGACGGTGTGGACACGATGAGCTTGCGGGAGCGGCGGCGCGCCGTACTGCGGGGTGAGCGGATCGGGTTCGTGTTCCAGTCGTTCCACCTGCTCGACCACCGGACTGTGCTGGAGAACGTCGCGCTGTCGATGGTGTACGTCGGGGTGCCGCGACGCGAGCGCATGGCCCGAGCGCGGGTCGCGCTGGAGCGGGTCGGGTTGGCGCACCGGATGGAGTTCGGGCCGACCACGCTCTCCGGTGGGGAGCGGCAGCGGGTGGCGATCGCGCGGGCGCTGGTCGCCGAACCGAGTCTGCTGCTCGCCGACGAGCCGACCGGCAAC
This sequence comes from Kribbella sp. NPDC020701, assembly GCF_055562215.1. NCBI lineage: Bacteria > Bacillati > Actinomycetota > Actinomycetes > Propionibacteriales > Kribbellaceae > Kribbella > Kribbella sp. NPDC020701. Next base: position 635,583 of record NZ_JBVHFT010000002.1, read on the forward strand.
CTGGACAGCGCCAACGCGGAGGCGATCCTCGAAGTGTTCGACGAGTTGCACGCCGACGGGATGACGCTGGCCGTCATCACCCACGACGACCACGTCAGCCGCCGGGCGCAGCGTCAGGTCCGCATCGTCGACGGAACCCTCCAGTGGTAACCCCCACAGCAGGCCCCCCGGATCCCGCCGGCGGGCTGTCCACGTCCCGGCGATCCCGCCGGCGTCTCAGATCCAGACCAGCAGTCCGGGATCTGCTGGATGAGGCGCTGGCGGGTGTCGCGGCCCGCCCGACCCGACTGATCCTGACAACACTCGGCACCGTGCTCGGAATCGCGGCTCTGGTCGGCACTGTGGGTCTTGGGCAGACCGCGTCGGGGCAGATCACCCAGCGGTTCGATCTCGCGGCTGCCACGCGCGTCGTCGTACAACCTGATGACAAAGGTGGGCAGGAAGGCGAAGCGGCAACGCAGTTGCCGTGGGACGCACCGGCCCGGATCCAGCGGCTGAACGGCGTCGAGGCGGCCGGCACGGTCAGCACCCTCGACGTCGGTGACGACCTGGTCCGCAGCGTCGAGGCGCTGGACGATCAGCGCAACGGTCACGCCCTGCAGGTGATGGCCGGCTCGGCCGGCTTGTGGGACGCGGTCCGCGCGGTGCTCGCGACCGGGCGGTTCTTCGACACCGGGCACGACAAGCACGGTGACAAGGTCGTTGTCCTCGGCAAGCACGCCGCCGAGCGGCTGGGCATCAACCGGGTCGACTCGCAGCCCGCGGTGTTCATCGGCGACGAGGCCTACACGGTGATCGGCATCCTCGAGTCCGTCACCGGGCGGGCCGAGCTCAACGACGCCGTGATCATGCCGAACGGGGCGGCCCGGACGGCGTACGACCTGGAATCGCCGGACGCGGTCGAGATCCGGACCCAGGTCGGTGCGGCGCAGTTGATCGCCGAGCAGGCACCGATCGCGATCGAGCCGAACAACCCGAGCACGCTGCGGGTCGACGCCCCGCCGAAGCAGGGCGCCGTACGCAAGGGTGTGGAGTCCGACCTGAACGCCCTGTTCCTGCTGCTGGGTGCGGTCGCGCTGCTGGTCGGCGGACTCGGGATCGCGAACGTCACGCTGCTGTCGGTGCTCGAACGCATCTCCGAGATTGGACTGCGTCGAGCACTCGGGGCCGCCCGAAGACATATCGCTGTGCAGTTCCTGGTGGAGAGCGTGATCGTCGGTTTCCTCGGTGGATTACTCGGTACGGCGGTCGGCGTACTGCTCACCGTCGGAGTGTCGTGGGTCCGGGACTGGACTCCGATCCTGGACAACCGGCTCGCGTTCGGGTCACCCCTGCTAGGTGCGTTCATCGGCTTGGTCGCCGGTACGTACCCCGCGTGGAAGGCCTCCGCCATCCAGCCCATCACCGCGCTCCGGGGAACCTGATCCGTCCCGGCTGAGCCGTGCGTACACCACCGCGGTGACGGCGAAGCCGAGAACGATGAAGGCCAGGACCGCGTACGACTTCCCGTCGTCGGGCAGGATCCACGCGCCGAGTGCGGCCGCGGAGACCTGCCCGACGTTGAAGATCATGTCGTACAGCGAGAACACCCGGCCGCGGTAGACATCGTCGACACCCGTCTGGACGAGGGTGTCGACGCTGATCTTCACGCCCTGCGCGCAGAAGCCGGTGAGGAAGCCGCCGACGATCAGCGCGGGCTGGGTGAACAGGCCGATCGGTACGGCGGTCACCACCGCGGCGGCCACGAACAGCCAGGTGATCCACTGCCGCAGCGTCATCACGCGCGTGCCCCATGGCGTGACGAGGGCTGCCAGGAAGAGGCCGGCGCCGACCGCGCCGGTCGCGATGGCCAAGGCACCGAAGGCCTCGTCCAGCCGGTCCGGGCCGTAGAAGTAGTTGCGGTAGAGCAAGATCATCATGACGGTCATCAGGCCGAAGAAGAACCGCAGCGAGCCGATCGCGGCCAGGCCGAGAGCCGCCTGCTTGCGTTCCTTCAGGTGCCGGGCCCCGTCGATCAGGCCGGACGCGATCGTCCGGAGCGCCTCGACGATGCCCGGCTCGTCGCCGTTCAGATCCGGGCCGAGCTGGTCGCGCCGCAGTCTCAGCGCGAGCAGGGCCGCCGCGGTGTAGATGACACCGGTGAGCGCGAGTACGGCGAGATCCGAGTCGACGATCAGCTTCACTCCGGCGCCGACCCCACCGCCGATGAGGAAGGCCGCCGTACCGGATGTCGGGGTGACGGCGTTGGCCATCACGAGTTCGTCGCGCTCGACCACATGCGGGAGACCGGCCGACAGTCCGGACAGCAGGAAGCGGTTCACTCCGAGGGTGAGCAGTACGGCGAGGTAGAACGGCACGCCCGCGTTGCCGATCGCGACGATGGCGCCGACACCGATCACGAGCGCGGCGCGGGTCAGGTTCGCGCCGAACAGGATCTGCCGCCGTGACCACCGGTCCAGCAGCACCCCGGTGAACGGTCCGAGGATCGAGTACGGCAGCAGTGCGACCGCGAACAGTCCCGCGATCGCGGCCGCGTCCGGCGCCCGCTCCGGCGAGAACAGCACGTACGACGCCAGCGCGACCTGGAACACGCCGTCCCCGAACTGCGACGTCAACCGCACCGCGAACAACCGCCGGAAGTCTCGGCGCTTGAGCAGCGTTCCCAGGTCCCGGATGAACCGCACGCCTGCACTGTAGCCGCCGCGGATGTCCGGCCCTGCGGCCTGCTACTCCCCGGTGTGCAGCCGTTCGGCGGCGGTCTCGCCCTTGGTGCCAACCGGGACGACGCCGGCGACCTTGCCGAGACCGAGCAGCGGCATGTTGCCGTAGATGGTCTCGGTGTTCCCCGCCGGGACGATGTACGTCTCGTGCCAGATGCCGGCGGCGCCGCTCTTGTACGACTGTTTGAAGTAATCGAGCCAGGCCGGGCGGTGCGTCCGGTTGCTGTCGTTCGCGAAGCTCTGCAGCTTCTCGATCGACTCCCAGTACTGGATCAGGGTGATGCCGCGCCAGGTCGGCAGCGTCCGGAACCCGAGCAGGCCGCTGTCCGGATCCTTCGACGGCTCACGCAGCATCGGCCCCATCGCCTTCGCGACCGGCAACCACGCCTTGAACCGGCGCAGCGAGTTGATCCGCATGCCGATCAGGAACACCACGACGTCCCCGTCGTACGCGGCCGTGTGCCGACCTTCCACCACGCTCATCCGCCCCACCTCTCCTGGTCAAGCCTGTCGAGGTACAGCATGGACAACGAGCAGGTCGTCAGCCGGCTTGCTGCCTTACGCCGTCGCCTTGCTGCCTCACGCCGTCGCGCGGGCGGCCTGGCGGGCGCGGAGGCGGTCGCGTTGCTCGACGAACCGGGTGGCCTGGGCGTCCAGGCCGGCCATGAACTCGGCGAGCTCGTCACGAGCCTTGGCGCCGTCGCCGCTGAGGTCCTCGCGGTCGAAGACCTTCCACATCCGCAGGATCGGCGCGACCACCTCGTCATGGTGCAGGCGCAGGTCGTAGATGCCGGCCTTGGCGATCGTCACCGAGTTGCGGGCGAACCCGTCCATCGTGGCGCCCGGCATCGAGAAGTCCGTCACCTCGTTGGTGACCGCTCGCATGGTCTCGTTCGGCGCCGTCTCGAACGCCGCGGCGACCAGGTTCCGGTAGAAGATCATGTGCAGGTTCTCGTCGGTAGCGATCCGGGCCAGCAGCTGGTCCGCGATCTCGCAGCCGGTGGCCTTGCCGGTGTTGCGGTGCGAGACCCGGGTGGCCAGCTCCTGGAAGCTGACGTAGGCGATCGCCTCGAGCATGTTCTTGTCGACCTCGTGACCGGCCGTCATGTGCGCCATCCGGGCCACCTCGAGCTCGACCGGGTCGACGCCGCGAGTGACCACGAGGTAGTCGCGCAGCGCGATCCCGTGCCGGCCCTCCTCGGCGGTCCAGCGGCCGACCCAGGTACCCCACGCGCCGTCGAGGCCGAACTGGGTCGCGATCTCCCGGTGGTACGAGGGCAGGTTGTCCTCGGTCAGCAGGTTGGTGATCATCGCGACCTTGGCGACCGGGTCCAGCCGGGACTGCTCCGGCGCCCAGTCCTCGCCGCCGAGGAAGGCGAAGTCGCGACCCTCGCTCCAGGGCACGTAGTCGTGCGGGTTCCAGTCCTTGGTGATGGCCAGGTGGCGCTCGAGATTCTGCTCCACGACGGGTTCCAGCTCGTGCAGCAGGTTGGTCACCAGCTTGTCGTCCACCAGGGTCTCCTTCGTCGGCAGTTCCCCCACCCTACGGCACCGTAAGTTACGCAACCGTAGGTTGTAGACCCTTCTATGGTTGGGCAATGGATCGGAGCGCCTTCCCGCACTTCCTGGCGATCACGCTGCGGTGGAAGGACAACGACGTCTACGGGCACGTGAACAACGTCGAGTACTACAGCTTCTTCGACACCGTGATCAACGACTTCCTGATCCGGCAGGGCGGGCTCGACATCCACGGCGGCGAGGTGATCGGACTGTGTGTGGACTCACAGTGCACCTTCAAGCAGTCCCTGGAGTTCCCGGGCGTGGTCGACGCCGGGTTGCGAGCCGGGCAGCTGGGTAACTCCAGCGTGCGGTACGAGATCGGCCTGTTCCGTGAGGGTTCGGACGAGCCGGCCGCGACCGGGCGGTTCGTGCACGTGTTCGTCGGCCGGGAGGACCGCCGCCCGGTGCCGGTCCCGGACCGGATCCGCATCGCACTCGAAGGGATCACCGGATGATCGTGCGCGGCGCCGTACTGCGGGAGATGGGCCTGCCCCGCCCGTACGCCGAGACGCGGCCACTGCGCGTGGAAGAGGTCGAGCTGGCCCCGCCCGGTCCGGGGGAGCTGCTGGTCCGGATCCGCGCGGCCGGCCTGTGCCACTCAGATCTGTCCGTGATCGACGGCTCCCGCCCGCGCGTAATGCCGATGCTCCTCGGCCACGAGGCCACTGGCGAGGTGCTCGAGTCGGCGGCGCCCGGGTTCGTGCCGGGTGACGTGGTCGCCTGCGCCTTCGTCCCCGCCTGCGGGGCCTGCGGCCCCTGCGCCGAAGGCCGAGCCGCCCTCTGCGAGGCAGGCGCCGCCGCAAACACCGCCGGCACCCTCCTCGGCGGCACCCGAAGACTGAACGGCTTCCACCACCACCTGGGGGTGTCCGGGTTCGCGGATCATGCCGTTCTGTCCGCGCGTTCGGCGGTCAAGATCGATCCGTCGCTCCCACCAGAGATCGCGGCGCTCTTCGGCTGCGCGGTGATGACCGGGGTCGGCGCGGTCGTGAACACCGCGCAGGTCAGAGCGGGCCGGAGTGCCGTCGTGTTCGGCCTGGGCGGCGTCGGTTTGTCAGCGCTGCTCGGTGCGGTGCTGGTCGGCGCGTATCCGGTCGTCGCGGTTGACGTCGTACCGGAGAAGCTCGCGCTGGCCCGGTCCCTGGGCGCTTCCGTCGTTGTCGACGCCCGGGATCCTTCAGCGGTCGAGGAGGTACGGGCGGCAACTGCGGGCGGAGCGGACTACGCCTTCGAAACGGTCGGGAGTGCGCAGGTGCTCGAGCAGGCGTACGCCGCCACGCGTCGAGGCGGGACGACGATCACGGTTGGGCTGCCACATCCGTCGCAGTCGTTCAGCGTGCCCGCGGTCAGCCTGGTCGCCGAGGAGCGCACGGTGAAGGGGTCGTATCTCGGCTCGTCGGTGCCTTCGCGGGACATCCCGCGATACATCGCGCTGTACCGGGCCGGCCGGCTCCCGGTCGACCGGCTGCTCACCGCGACTGTCGGTCTCGACGACCTCAACCCGGCCTTCGACGACCTGGCCGCCGGCACGTTGATCCGTCAGGTGTTGCTGTTCTGAAGGTTCTCGGCGGCCTGGTGGAAGGTCTGCTCGTTGCGGGCCCGCGCCTCTGGCGTGAACTCGGCGCCGAAGTCGCCCGGGGTCGCGACCTGCCGGATCTCCAGTCCGGTGCCCCGACCGGTGCCCGCTGGGCCCTCGTCGGCGGCCATGCAGCGCCAGCCCCACTCGAGTGCCTCCTCGCGGGAGGCCACCTCGATCAGGCAGAACCCGGCGATCAGCTCCTTGGTTTCAGCGAACGGGCCGTCGACCACCCGGCGCTTGCCGCCGTCCAGCTGGAGCCGGACGCCGTGCGAGCTGGGCAGCAGCCCGTCGCCGGCCAGCAGGACGCCCTTCTCGGCCATTTCGGCCATCACCAGACCCATCTCGGTCAGGCTCTTCTCACTCGGCATCGCTCCGGCCTCGGATTCCTCGCTGGCCTTGAACACCATCATGAAGCGCATCGGAACCTCCGCAAGTAGGCGTTAAATCCCGAGCTGAATCTATACAGCGCGAGGGCCGGTCGGGCAGGCTACGGAAAGTGCGTGCCCGCGCACGAGATGTGAGGCAGTACGGAGTCCCTGAGGAGGACCCCCGCGATGCAAACCCGCCCCCGCCGCATCGGCGCCCTCGTCGGCGCCGGCGCAGTCGTCTTCGGTGCCCTGGCCGTAGTGGCCGGAAACCAGGCCGACGCCCAGCAATCCGCCCCGACCCCGATCGACCAACTGCTAGGACAGGAGCTGCAGGGTAAGACCGCCCTCGGGAGGGTCCAGTCCCGACTCGCCGAGTTGTCCGGCCGCAACGGGATGCCGGCCGCCCAGCTGGAGCGGATCCTGGCCACCGACAAGACCAGCTGGCTGGACCGCGACGGCAAGCTCTTCTACCGCGAGCCGGTCGCCGGCGCCGCCTCCCGGCAGGCCGCCGCCGCACCGTCCCCGCGCTGGGCCACCCGTGCCGTCGCGGCCGCCACCGGGCCGGCCTTCGAGCTGCACAGCAAGCCCGGATCCAACCGGGTGATCTACCTCGACTTCGACGGCCACACGATCTCGGGTACGGCGTGGAACACGAACGGCAAACCGGCCACCGTGAACGTCACGGCGTACGACACCGACGGGAACACGAACAACTGGAGCACCGCCGAGCAGGACGTCGTACGCGATGTCTGGGCCCGGGTGGCCGAGGACTACGCGCCGTTCGACGTGGATGTGACCACGCAGGAGCCGGCGGCCGCGGCCATCACCCGGTCCGGTTCGTCCGACCAGCAGTACGGCACTCGCGTCCTGATCGACCCGACCACCTGGTACCAGTCCGGCTGTGGCTGCGGCGGGGTCGCGTACGTCGGCGTGTACGACAACACCAGCCAGCACTCGTACTACCAACCGGCCCTCGTCTTCACGAAGGGCGTTGGCACCGGCGCGAAGAACATCGCCGAGGCCGCGTCCCACGAGGCCGGTCACAACGTCGGACTGAGCCACGACGGTACGGCGTCCGTCGGGTACTACGCGGGTCACGGCGCGTGGGCCCCGATCATGGGTGTCGGCTACTCCAAGGCGATCAGCCAGTGGAGCAAGGGCGAGTACTCCGGTGCCAACAACAAGGAAGACGACTTCGCGGTGATCGGCCAGAACGGCCTGGCGCTGCGGGCCGATGACCACGGCAACGGCACGACCGACGCCACCGCGCTCACCGTCGGCACCAGCGTGAAGGGCATCTACGCCAACGACTCCGATGTCGACACGTTCCGGATCGACGTGTCGGCCGGCACCTTCACCTTCGCGGCGTCGTCCGCCGCGTCCGGCGCGGACCTGGACATCAAGCTCCAGTTGCTGAACTCGGCCGGCACCGTCGTCGCCACTGCCGACCCGGCCGCCGGGCAGACGAACTCCGCCACACCGACCGGCCTGAGCGCGAGCATCAGCCGCCAGGTCGCCGCCGGCCGCTACTACCTGCGCGTCGAGAACACCGGCTACGGCAACCCGCTGAACACCGGCTACTCGACGTACGGCAGCCGCGGCGCCTACACGGTCCGCGTCACCGCCGGCTGAGGTTTCCCCGCCACACCTGAGCTGCCCGGGGCCGTCGTTCCCACCGAGATCGACGGCCCCGGGCATTTTGGGGGATACCGCCGGCGCTCGTGTTCACGAAGGGTGTGGGCACCGGGGCGAAGACTCTGGCCGAGGCCGCGTCCGGCGGCAACCTCGACATCAAGCTGGACCTGCTGGACAGCTCCGGCGCGGGCGTTGCCTCGGCCGATCCGGTGTCCGGCCGGAGCGACGCGGGTACGCCGACGGGCCTCGGAGCGAGTGTTAGCAGCACACTGCAGCCGGGTAGGTACTACCTGCGGATCGACAACGTGGGCTGCGGCGACCCGCTCAACACCGGCTACTCGACGTACGGCAGCCGCGGCGCCTACACCCTTGGCATTTCGCCCTCCTGAACCCTGTGGCTGGCCGGTCTCTGGCGGGCCGGCCAGCCACAGGCCCCAGCGCGTCGGTCAGGCGGGGATCAGGTGAGTCGTTGCCAACTGAGCCAGGGCCGCGGCCTCGTCGCCGAGTACTGCGTCGTCGAAGCGGACCACGCTCGAGTGGTTCGACGGCGCGTCGTCCGCGTCGACATCGTCGGGCCGCGCGCCCAGCATGATGAACGTCCCGGGCACCTCGGCCAGCACCATCGAGAAGTCCTCGGACCCCATCAACGGGTTGTCCAGCGGTTGCGCCCGATCCACGCCGAACAGTTGCTGCAGCACGCTCGAGGTCTCCGCCGTACGCCCGGCGTCGTTGACGGTCACCGGATACTGCTTGGCGAATGTCGCGTCGACCGTGCACCCGTGCGCCGCCGCGATCTTCTCCGCCAACGCCGGCAGCTCGCGAGACAGTTGCTCGAACGTCTCGTTCGAGAGCGTACGCACGGTCGCACCGAGCCGCGCCGTGTTCGGGATGACATTGATCGCGATCCCGGCCTCGAGTTGCGTCACGGTGATCACCACCGGGTCGAACACGTCGACCCGCCGGGTCGCGTACGTCTGCAACGCCAGTACGAGCTCGGCCACCACCGGCACCGGATCGATCGTCCTGTCCGGCGACGAGCCGTGCCCGCCCTTCCCATGAACCGTGATGTGCAGCTGGTTCGAGCCGGCCATGATCGTTCCGGGCCGCGTCTGGAAGATCCCCTTGGCCTCCTGCGACCAGACATGGACCGCGTACGCCGCGACCGGCTTGTCACCCGTCGCCGCCAGCAGACCTTCCCGGAGCATGTACCCGGCGCCGCCCAGACCTTCCTCGCCCGGCTGGAACATGAACAGCACGTTCCCGTGCAGCTCCTCGCGATGCGCGCTCAGCAACTGCGCCGCACCCACCAGCCCGGCGGTGTGCAGGTCGTGGCCGCAGGCATGCATGTTGCCGTTCTCGGACGCGTACTCGAGTGCGGTCTCCTCGACCACCGGCAGGGCGTCCATGTCACCTCGCAGCAACACCGTCGGCCCCGGCTGCCCGCCCCGCAGCACGCCGACCACCGAGGTCAGCTCCTTGCCCGTACTGATCTCCAACGGCAGCCCCGCGAGCGCGTCGAGCACCATCGCCTGCGTCTTCGGCAACTGCAGTCCCACCTCGGGAATCTGATGCAACTCCCGCCGCAACGTCACCAACCCAGGCGCAATCCCCGCACCCTCCGCGACCAGCTCCACGACAACTCCCTCGATCGACGATCCCGCCGTCACCGTACCCGCACCAGCCGCGGGCCACGCGGTGAGCGGACGCGCGAAAAGGTCTGCGCGGTCGACCGGCCGTGCGGCAGGATGGGGCGAAATGGTGATGATTCAGGTGCAGGACCTCGTCAAGGAGTTCTCCCGCCCTGCCGTGCAGCGAGGTCGTTTCGCCGGCCTTCGGTCCCTGTTCACGACCGAGCGGACCGTGACCAGAGCCGTCGACGGCCTGTCCTTCGACATCGAGCCGGGCGAGCTGGTCGGCTACCTCGGTCCGAACGGCGCGGGGAAGTCGACCACGATCAAGATGCTGACCGGCATCCTGGTCCCCACCTCCGGGCGGCTGGTGGTCGCCGGGCAGGTGCCGTGGCAGGACCGGCGGTCCAGCTCGCGCAACATCGGTGTGGTCTTCGGGCAGCGCACCCAGCTCTGGTACGACCTGCCGCTGCGGGACTCGTTCGAGGCCCTCCGAGACCTGTATGAGATCGATGCCGCGACCTACCTCCAGCGGATGGGCACGTTCACCGAGATGCTCGGCCTGGACGAGTTCATCGATACGCCGGTCCGCTCACTGTCCCTGGGGCAGCGAATGCGCGGCGATCTGGTCGCCGCGATGCTGCACGCCCCGCCGATCGTCTACCTGGACGAGCCCACGGTCGGGCTCGACGTTGTGGCCAAGGCGAGGATCCGTGAGTTCGTGGCCGAGAGCAACACCAGTTCCGGTACGACGATCATGCTGACGACCCACGACATGGACGATGTGGAGCAGCTCTGCCGCCGGATCATCATCATCGACTCTGGGCGGGTGCTCTACGACGGCGATCTGGACACCCTGAAGGCGCGTTACGTCCCCTATCGAGACCTGGTCGTCACGCCCGCGGCCGGCGTCGATCCGTCCACCATCAGGATGCCCTTGGCCCAGACCCGTATCGACGATCAAGGGCGGGCCCTGCTGCGCTTCGACCCGGCAGAGATCCCGAGCCCCAAGCTGATCAGCGAGGTCACCTCGGCGCACGGGATCGTGGACCTGACCGTTCGCGAGCCCGACCTCGAGGACGTCATTCACCGGCTCTACGGCGAAGGTGCCGGATGACGTCGCCCATCGGATCGGGACACCCCGGCGACCACGTGGACACCGGTGATCGGTTCGCCCACTTGTCGGCACCGGGGCGCCCACACTTGTCGGGTCTGTGGGGCCTCGTCCGCGTCGGTGCCCGGTCGGTGCTGGTCTATCGCGGCGACCTGCTGCTCGGTATCGCCTCGATGCTCGTCCAGGTGACGCTGGTGATGATCGTCTGGGACAGGGTGTACGGCGACGCCGACCAAGTCTCCGGTGTCAGCCGGAACCAGATGATCAGCTACGCGATCCTCGCCGCCTGCTTCCAGACAATCGTCATGCCGTGGAACTTTTCATCCATCCCGCAACGCATCCGGCAGGGACAGATCGGCGTCGACCTGATCCGGCCGCACGGTCTGATCGCCACCACCCTGGCGCGGAACGCGGGCACCATGCTGGCGCGACTGCCGATCGGGGCGGCCGGAGTGATCTGGGCGCTGCTCCTCGGTGCCATACTGCCCCCGCCGAATGTCGGCTACCTCCTTGCCTGGCTGTGCTCGACCGCTCTGGCTGTGACCATTGCCCTGCTGCTCAACCTGACCGTGTCGATGGTGGCGTTCTGGACGATGGAGATCGGCGGGCCGATGATGGTCTACCGCATCGGCTCGGCGTTCTTCTCCGGCGCGCTCATCCCCTTGTGGTTCATGCCTTCCTGGCTCGCGGACATCCTCCGGTGGCTCCCGTTCCAGGCCCAGACGTTCACACCCCTGAGCATCTACTCCGGCAAGCTCGCCGGAATCGATCTAGCTGTCGCCATCGGAGTACAGGCGTCCTGGATCGTCATCGTGATCGGCCTGCTGCGTTTGGTCTGGAGCCGAGCCCTCCCGCGGGTGGTGGTCCAGGGTGGCTGACGCGAACAGGAGGGCTGAGGCGAGGGAGAGCGCTGACGCGAAGGGGAGCGGTGACGCGAGCAGAACGGCCGACGCGAACAGAACGGCTGCGGGCGTCTCGCGCGCCCCGCGGACCCGGGGACAGTTCGCGGACGGTCTCCGGCACTACCGGCTGCTTCTGCGAATGGCGTGGCGAGCCCAGTTGCAGTACCGCTCCAACTTCCTGACCGTCATCCTGGGTGGCGTCACGCTGCAGGGGATCCAGTTGTTGTTCCTCGGAGTCCTGCTGGCCAAGTTCAAGGTGATTGCCGGTTGGGACTTCACCGAGGTGGCCTTCGTCTTCGCGGTCCGCCTGGCGGCACACTCGTTCTACGTCGTCCCGTTCGGCGCCCTCCTGCACACCGATGTGGCCGTGCAAGAGGGCGACTTCGACCGCTACCTGCTCCGTCCGGTCAACCCGTTCATCCAGCTCATCACCCGCCACTTCCCGCTCATGGCGCTGGGCGATGCACTGCTCGGCTTCGCTGCCCTGGTCATCTTCTCGATCTCGGCGCCCATCGACTGGAGCCCGGGCAAGGTGGTCTTCCTCGTGGCGGCGGTCATCGCCGGCGGGCTGGTCGAGGCAGGCATCCAGACCACGCTGTGCGGCCTGTCGTTCATCATGACGTCGACGAGCTCATTGCGAATCTTCGCCGACAACACCATCACTCAGTTCTCCGGCTACCCGCTGACGATCTTCGGGCGATGGGGTCTGTATTCACTCACCTTCCTCTTCCCGATGGCTTTCATTGCCTTCCTCCCAGCGACCGTTCTCCTGGACCGCGCCGACGAGACGCCGTTGCCGCTGTGGCTGAGTTATTGCTCGCCGCTGGTCGGACTGGTGTGGTTCGTGCTGGGCTATCTGTTCTTCACCAGGATGATGCGCTACTACACCAGTCCCGGGAGTTGATCGAGAGCCTGCCGGACCGCCGTGGCGCAGCAGTTGCAGGCGTTCCGATGGGTTTGTGTGTGGGTGGCGAAACCCCGGCCAAAGCCGTCTGCAGTGGATGCGGGGCCAGGCGAGCCTCTGCGTTGGCGGGGTCTCGCGGGCTGAGGTGGGTGGCGACCTGCGCGGTGGTTTGGTCAGGCGAAGGTGGTGGGAGGGCACAGGCGCTGGCGTGCGAGTGGTACGAGGACTCGGCGGAGTGGACCTCGTGGTGGAGGTGGTCCAGGACTTGGCCGGCGGTGGAGTGGGACTTGGCGGCGGCATAGCCGGGTGGGTGGAGGTCGAAGGAGTCCAGGTGGGCCAGGCCGCTGCGGAGGATGGCTTCGAGGCGGTGGCGGGTATCGGCGCCGCTGGGCTCCAGGTCGGGTAGGCGGGTGGAGTTGTAGACGACGCTGACCAGGAGAGGAAACTGGCCGGCGGCAGTTTCGCGGTTCAGGGCATTGAGGACCTGGCCGGGATCGAGGTCGTTGCGGTCCTCGAGGTCGGTGGTGAGCCGCCGGACGGCGGGGACAAAGGCGGCGTAGTACCCACCGGCCTGGACGTCTTTGATGCCTGGGGCAACTTTGTCGATGCCGAGGCGGGTCAGGTACTCGTCGAGGTGGTCCTGTGCCCAGGCCTCCGCGACACCTTCCTCCAATTGGCGGGCGCCGGGTTGGGTGAACGCCTCCTGCGCAGCCTCCTGTGACGAGCCGGCCGGACCGAGGAAGTGGGCCTGCTCGTGCAACAGGGTGGCGAGCGATTCGCGGTAGCTGACGAGCGTCTGGACCGGCTGCTTCTCCCCGGAGTGCTCGTACATCCGTTGCAGGGGATCGAGGATGCACTCGCGGTCGAGATACAGCGTGCCGTCCCAGTGCGCGAGCCCGAGGATGCTGCCGTCGGTCTTGATCACTTCACCGTTCCACGCGGACTGGCCCGCCCCAGAGAGCTCCAGCGCCACCTGCCCGCTCCGGGCCAACAGTTCGTCCAGCGACGCCGGTGGCTCGGCGGTCATGAGCGGAAGGCGATCGCGAGGCGGACGAGCGAGTCCGCCGTACGTCGCAGTCGTGCTTGCTCCTGGGGATCGTCGGCCGAGGCCGCGCGCCGGGCCAGTTCGTTGACGAGCCAGTCGGCCCGAGCCTGCCGCTCCGCCCGCGTCGAGTCGCTCGAAGACACGTCCGCCGAATTCAAGTGCTCCATGGTCAGTCCTCCCGAGGTGTGGTCTCGGCGGAGAACATATGGAGATTCGCCCCAGTCCCGGCGACGAACTTTTCAGCTGTGGATAACCAACCTGTGGACAACTAGAACAACGTCGGCGGCTCAACCTCGACCGGCTCAGGCAGCGGTTCGACGCCGGGAAGGAGTGCACGGACCTCGGCGTGGAACCGGCGGGCGAGGTTCAGCGCCTCCACATTGTCGGGAGTGTGCAGAAAGATCGTCGGTGAGCGGCCCTCGGCCAGCCAGCTCACGACCAGCTCGACCAGATAACCCCACCCGTCGACAGTCTCAGCCACGGAATCGCGGCCGATGTAGCGGACGATCGGATGCGCAGTCAGCGCTCGCGTGCGGCGGGCGACGCGAGGCTTCTTCATCCACGCGTCGCGTTCGGCATAGCTGGTCGGGCGATGCTCGAAGAGCGTGCCGGTGTCGAACGGAATCCACTCGGCGCCGATCCGGCCCAGGACCTGTTCGAGCAAACCGGCCGACCGGGCATCGTCGAAGAACGCCGGGTGCCGGACCTCGACGGCGTACCGATAGTCGCGCGGCGCGTGGTGCAGGAACCCGGCGAGCGTCCCGAGGTCGGTCGGCGCGAAGGACGCCGGGAGCTGGATCCACAGCGCATGGTTGCGCTCGGCCAGCGGCTCGATCGCGGACAGGAAAGCCCGCAGCTCAACCTCGACGCCCGAAAGGCGGCGTTCGTGGCTGATGAGTTGTGGCAGCTTCACCACGAAGCGGAAGTCCGTCGGCGTCTGCCCGGCCCACTTCTCGACGGTCGAGCGGGACGGTGTCGCGTAGAAGGTGGTGTTGCTCTCGACCGCGTTGCACCACGAGGCGTACCACTGCAACCTCGAGCGGGACGGTTGCGGCCAGCCAGGGTGGGTCCACTGCGCACACCCCACATGCAGTCGCATCGGCCCAATCTAAAACAGCCCCGGGGGGGGGGGGGGGGGGAAGGGGGGGGGGGGGGGGGGGGGAAGGGGTCCTCCGCTTCCCCTCTTCCCTCGGGGGTCTTTCCCCCCGCCGCGCCAATAAAATTGTTGTCCCT